>NZ_FCOE02000032.1 GCF_001544915.2 Caballeronia pedi
GCCTGAGCAAGGCAGATGTCGAAGCGATCAAGCTCGCCGTCAGCGAACTCGCGCAGATTGCCCGGCCACGACCGCCGATGCAGCCACGACCGCCGAGGCCGGCGCACTCGCCTGACTGACCTCACTGGCCGGACGGTCCGAAGACGGCGCATGCGCCATGAACTTCGGCGCGAACCATCCGAGCGCGGCGGCCATCGCGAGCAGGCATGTCGCGCCCAGCGCCCAGCCGATGCGCCGCCGCCCCGCCGATGCGCCCGCGCCGCCGGTCGCGCGTGACTGCTGCGCATCGTCGAGCGAGATGCCGAGTTCGGCGGCGAACTGCCGGTCGGTCTGCGGCCGGTTCGCGGGCGAGACCGCGAGCGCGTGATCGATGGCCTTCAGAAAGCGGTCGGAATAGCGGCCCGCCGCGAGTCTCGCGAGCGGCTGATAACTGTCGCTCACCACGCGCCCGACCGATGGCGGCGGCGTCCTTCCGGTGATCGCGAAATACACGAGCGCGGCGAGCGCGTAATGATCCGTCCACGGCCCTTGCCTGAGCGACGGCACTTCGGCGTACTGCTCGATCGGCGCATAACCCGGCTTGAGGATCACCGTGAGCGCCTGCGTCATGTCGCCGATCACGCGCCGCGCCGCGCCGAAGTCGAGCAGCACGGGCCGATGGCTCTCCTCCAGCAGGATGATGTTGTCCGGCGCGATATCGCGATGAAAACAGTCCGATGCGTGCAGCACCGCGAGCGCGTCGATGAGCGGCGTGAGCAGCGCGCGCAGCCACGCTTCGTCGGGCGGCTTTTTCATGGCCTTGAGCGCGTCCTTGAGCGTCACGCCCTTGTAGTAGGGCATCGCCATGTAGGCGGTGCCGTTGGCTTCCCAGAAGCGGTACACCTTGACCAGCGACTGATGATCGAAGCGCGCGAGCAGGCGCGCCTCGTCGTTGATGAAGCTCTTGAGGCCGGCGCGGAACATCGCCTCGTAGCGCCCGGATTTGACCTGCACCTGGGTCGTGCCGACGCGCGAGGCGAGCGCCGCCGGCATGTACTCCTTCACCGCGACGTAGCGGTCGAGCGAAGTATCGAACGCCAGATAGACGATGCCGAAGCCGCCTTCGCCGATCAGCCGCACGATCTCGAATTCGCCGAGCCGCGTGCCGGGCGGCAGGATGTTGTGCGGCGGCGGCGCGTCGGATGCGTTGGGTGCGTCGAGCGCGGGTGGGTTCGGTGCGCTCGCACGCGCGCCGCTCACGATCACCGTCTTGTCGTCGCCCGGATTGGTTTCGGTCTTTTCGCCCTTGCCGGTCGTGCCGCCGTTCGTGTCCGGGATGCGGCCGGTCGCGTTCATGATCCGCAATCCCGCAGCAGGGTGGTGAAAAGCGCAGCGTCCGGCAAACCGTACACGGGCCAGATGGTGAACGGGCGCGGCGAAGGTTCCTGCGGATCGTTCGGGTCACGGGCCTCGTCGTGCGCGGTCTGCGCGGCGGTCCACATGCTCATGCCGTAGACCTCGGTCTGCCAGACCGGCGCGAGCGTGCGGGCGAGCGCGTCGGGCAGCGACGCGGCCGACTGCACGATCCACGGTTCCTGCAGCACGGCGGCGCGCGTGGCGGCGCGCACCGGCTGCGGCACCGGCAGTGCGGCGAGCTGCGCGTCCAGACGTTCGATGCTGTGATCGAAGTCGAGCGCGGCGAGCGCCACGCCTTCGATCGCCGACAGCCATTGCCAGAGCGCGGCGACTTCGCCGCCCGTCGACGGCGCCGCGGGCAGCGACGCCGCCACGGTCAACGGAAAATGCCGCCCGACCCGATCCACCGACGCCATCACGACACCCGTCCAGCAGGTGCCGAGCGTCGGCGCGATGGCGCCCGGCATCGCGAAAAAGCGCCACACCGGACAGGTGAGATAGAGCGAGAGCCACGCGTCGCCGAGCGCATGCTGCGTTTCCGCGACGCGCTGCGCGAGCCACGCGTCCCAGGGCGCGACGAACGCATCCGAAAGCCGCCGCGCCGCGAAATCGCCGAGCGAGGGCAGCTTGCCGTACCAGCCCGCGATCGTCGCGCCGTCATCGGCAAGCGCAATGCCTCCCGCGTCGCTCATAGCCGCTCCGGACAGGAAAACGCGCGCAGGTCGGCGAGCCGGAACGGATTCTCGACACTGTTCGCCGTCACTTCGAAGCGCGTCTTGCGCCCTTCGACATCGAACGTGACGATGAAGCGCTCCGGCTGATCGGTCGGCTGGACGTCGAGCCGGTCGAACATGCGGAACAGCGCCCACGGTCCTTCGAACACCAGATTGCTCGCGCCGCTCGTCGGCGGCGGCGTCAGTTGCAGGCTCACGCGGCCCGAACCGCGCGTGCCGGGCCACTGGATGGCCGTCGCGATCTGCGGGCCGTGCGCGTAGGTAAGCACCTGCCCGTCGACATCGAGCGTGAACGAAAGAATCGTCGGGTCCATGTCGAGCGGCTTGAACTGCAACGCGAGCGCGGGCGTCTTGCCGCCTGCGCGGAAGAACACACTGCGAATCGTCGCCGCGCGCTCGAACTGCGCGAGCCCGGCGGGGCTGATCTGCGACGCCGACGAATCGGACTTCTTGAAGGCCCACGGTTTCGCGGAGACATCGACGTCCGGCGCGAGGTTTTTCTGGAAAAAATCGTCGAACTTGCCACCCGGCGCGAACAGCGCGCCGAAGTCCTCCGGCAGCACGTCGCGCGCGGAGTTCGGCCTGAACGGATAGCGCCCGCTCACCGCGCGATCGCAGAACGCCGAGATCGACTCCTTAAGATCCGCCGACAGATTCACGCGCCGCGCCTGCTGCGTCTGCGCCGCGCCCTGACTGCCGAGATCGAGCAGCGCGGTGCGGATCGGTTCGGGCATGCGCGCCGCCTGCCCGCGCAGCTTGGCCGGCGCGTCCGACGGCGGCGGCGCGGTCTTCTGCTGCAAGGCTTCGTCGGTGGCGCTGAGATAGGTGTAGACGTCGTTGATGACCGCGAGCGTCTGCGTGATCGGCGCAGGCTGCCCCGCGCCCGGACTCGTGACGAGCGCGCGCAGGCCGGTGAAGCGGTCATCGACGATGCTTTCGAGCTGCGCGCCCGGCGCGACCGGCGCAATGCGCGTGGGATCGGGCCCGCCGATGATCTTCAGCAGCTTCTCGCGCGCCGCGCCGAGCTTGTCGTTGGCGCGATCGACGACGGTGGTTTCGTTTTCCGGCCGGGTGCCGAGCGTCGTTTCGCGCGACGCCGCCTTCGAGAGCGTGGCGAGCGGCGAATCGGGCGCGGACAGGATGCGCGCGATCTGCGTCGATTGCGACAGCGTATCGGCATGCACGATGCGGATGTCGTTCAGGAACTCCGTCCAGATGCGCGCGTAGTCCTGCAGATACAAGAGCCGCACGTCTTCGGTCAGGCGCTGCATCGCCGCCGGATCGCCGCGCGGCAGGCCGCTCTGATCGCGGATGCCGAGCACCCACGGCTCTTCGGCGGCGAGCTGCGCGGCGGTTTCATCGACGGCTTTCAGAAACGCCTTGTGATAGCCGTCGAACGAATAGAGGCCGGGCACGCCTTGCGTGAGCGGTGCGCCGCTTGCCCGCACGAACACGAGCGACGCATTCGGCCCGCCCGCGCGCGCCACCGTGAACGCCGGATATTCCGCGCCGACGCCTTGCTGCTTCACGCGCCCGTAGACGCGCTGCGCGAGCGTGCTCGCCGCGAGCATGCCGCGCAGATGCGCGACGAGCCGCTCGTCGAACGGCAGATTCGGATGCACGACGCCGCGTGCGAACAGCGCGTCGAGATGCCCGGCGAGCGCGGCGCGCTGCTCGTTGCCGACTTCACGCGGCAGCGAGCGGTCCCAGTCGGTGACGATCCACGCCTTGAGCGCATCGGCATCCTGATGATCGGGCTGGTTCAGCATCAGATAGGCCTTGAGCGCTTCATAGCCGTAGCCCGGATTCGACGGATTCGCGCCGCGCGCCTGTTCCTCGATGCGCGCGGCGAGCTTCGGCAGGAACAGATCGGTCAGCAGACGCTCGTAGGCGTCGTCGGTGGCGTCGTCGAGTTTCGCGCCTTGCCACAGGCCCCATTGCATCGAGAGCGGCGGATGCGCGGCATCGACCTGCGGCGTCGAGGCGAGATGACGCACCGCCGAGAGTATCGGCAGCAGCGCGACGAGCGTCGTGCCCGCCGCCGAGGTTCCCGCGACGGCTTCCCTGGCCGCGTGCGCCGCCTGATCGACGCTCGCCACATACGCGCGATTGCGCAGATAGCTCGTGCCCCACAGCGCGAGCACGCAGACCGTCACGGCCGAGATCGCCGCGTACGCGCCGAGCCGCCACAGATACCGCCGGCGCGCCCATTGCAGGTTCGATCCGGCGAGACCCTGTTCGGCGAACACGACCTGCGTCAGCAGCCGTTCGAGAAAGAAGCTGCGCCCGCTCGACGGACGCGGCGGCTGCACGCCTTGCTCGATACCGAACGCGCGCGCGAGCGAGCCGAGCACGCGATCGATCGGATGGCCTTCCTGCGTGCCGCTCGTGAAATAGACGCCGCGCACGAGCGGCACGTCGTCGTGCTTCGACTGGACGAAGGTCGAGCGCAGCGCGTCGGCGAGCAGAGGCTTCAGCGCCGCGAACTGCTGCGGAAAACCCATCATCGCCGCGCGCTGCGCGAGGCCGCTTTCCGCGTTCAGGCGCTCCGGCAGACGCGCGACGAGCCGCGCTTCGAGCGCGTCGAGTTCGGCGTCGATGCGTGCGCCGAATTCCGCTTCCGTGAGCGGACGCTTCGGGTCGTAAGGGAAGGTGAAGCCGAAGACCTGCGCGCGCTCCTCCTTCGACATGTCCGCGAAGAATTCCGTGAAACCCGCAAGCAGATCCGTCTTGGTGACGAGCACATAAACCGGAAAGCGCGTGCCGAACGCCTGCATCAGCTCGCGCATGCGCGCGCGCAGCGTCGCCGCTGTGTCGTCGGCGCTCGCGGGCGTCGCGGCGAGCAGATCGGGGACGGCGAGCGTCATCAGCACGCCGTTGATCGGCTGACGCGGGCGCGTCTTCTTCAGCAGCGCGAGAAAGCCCTGCCAGGCGGTCTGATCCGTGTCGCGGTCGCTTTCGTGGGTCGTGTAGCGACCAGCCGTGTCGATGAGCACGGCGTCGTTGGTGAACCACCAGTCGCAATTGCGCGTGCCGCCGACGCCGCGAATCTTGTCGGTGCCGAATCGCTCGGCGAGCGGGAAGCGCAGGCCCGAATGAACCAGCGCGGTGGTCTTGCCCGCGCCCGGCGCGCCGATGAACATGTACCACGGCAACTGATAGAGATATTGCCTGCCCGACAACGTGATCCAGTCGCGCCAGCCGGGGCGTCCGCCGGAAGCGCTGATGCGCGCTTCGCGCAGCACGGCGAGCGCCTCGTCGAAACGCTTGCCGAGCGTCGCGACTTCCGCTTCGCCCGCGCTCGGCGCGGCGGTTTCGCGGCGCGGCGCATCGCGATGCGCGGCGAGCCCCGCCGACAGCGCGGCCTGCGTGCGCCGCGCGCGCCACGCGACCCAGAGCCGCCGCAACACGAGCAGCAGCACGACACAGCCGATCGCGATGAAACGCGCCGTCGGCGTTTCGAGCGGATAGGTGCGCGCGAACGACAGCAGCGGCCCGGCGATCCAGATCGCGGCCGAAATCAGCAGCAGCCCGACGATCAGCAACAGCAACGGATGAAACAGGATCGCGAGGAGTTTTTTCATGTCAGGACCCGGGCTTCGCGAACAAGGTCACTTCGACGCGCCGGTTGCGCGCGCGGCCCGCGGGCGAATCGTTGGGCGCGACGGGATCGGCGTCGCCTTTGCCTTCGGCCTTCAGACGGGCGGGCGGCACTGTCGCGGCGAGCAGATCGCGCACGTTCGCCGCGCGTTCCTGCGACAGCTCCCAGTTCGACGGAAAGCGCCCCGAGCGGATCGGCCGGTCGTCCGTGTGGCCGGTGACGAGCACGTTGCCGGGCACCGCGCCCAGCGCCGCCGCGATGCGCCCGATCAGCGGCCGCGTTTGCGCGGACACGTCGGCGCTGCCAGGGCTGAAGACGTTGTCGCCGTGCAGCGTGACGACGGAGCGATCGACGCGATCATCGACGGCGACGAGGCCATCGCGGATGTCCTGCGCGAGGAATTCGGCGAGCCGGGGCCGCGCTGCCTGCGTGACGACGAGCGGCCGTTGCGCGCCCGCGCGGATCGACGCGAGCGTGTCGAACGGCGGGTCCGAAAGGCGGCCGAGCTGGAAGCTCATCGCCAGCCAGGCGGCCACGAGCAGCAGCAGCGCGAACGCGCCGACGACCCAGACCGGCAGCACGTCGGTCGTGCGCCGTCGCGCCGTCGGCACGCCTTGCCAATGCGGCGACAGCGCGCGCTCGGGCTCGCCGCGTTCCTTGCGAATCAACTGGTAGAGCCGCGTGCGGATCGCGTCGAGGGTTTGCGCGCCTTGCGCCGCCACGCGATAGCGTCCCTCGAAGCCGAGCGCGAGCACCATGCTCGCCAGTTCCAGCAGATGAAGATGCTGCGCGGGCTTTTGCGCGAGCCGCGCGAGCAACTGGAAGACTTTTTCGCCGCCCCACGCCTCGTTGTGGAACGTGACGAGCAGGCTTTGCCGCGCCCACACGCCCGCGCCCCACGGCGTGCCCGAGGCGGCTTCGTCGAGCATCGTGCAGACCATGTAGCGCGCCGCCGTCACCTGTTCCGTCGCGATGCCGCCTGCGCGCGCTTCGGTCTCGAAGCGGCGCACGCCGGCCGCGAGCGCATCGCGCAGCGCGGCGGGATCGGCGCAGGCGCTCATCGTGCGGATACGCGGTGCGAGTTGCAGCAGCGGCGCACAGGCGGCGACCAGCGGATTGACCGCGCCGCTCTGCGTGAAGGCCGCGTCGAAGGCGCGCTGGTTCGACGCGGGCGCCGCGCCCGGCGCGAACGGGCCTTCGGTGCCGCCGCTGCCCCCGCCGCGCCGTCGCGCGCCGGGGTTGGGCTTGATCATCGTCTGGTCGGATTCGAATCCGGCGAAGGGATCGTCGTCGTTCGTCATGTCGTTTCGATGACCTCGGTGTCCTCAGTGTCCTCAATGGCGGATGGCCCAGAACTCCAGCTCGAGCGCCGGAAAGTCGCCGGCGATGTACATCGCCAGATTGCCGGTCTGCTCCAGTTCCTTCCACAGCTCGCCGCCGCGATCCAGCTCGAAGTAGGAGAAGCCCGCGTGAAACGGCAACTGGCGCGGCGCGACCGGCATCGCGCGCAGACCGATGCCCGGCAGCGCGAGATTGACGAGATCGCGCAGCTTTTCGGCGGGCGCGATCTTCACCTGCGTCGGGAAGCGCGTGCGCAACGCTTCGCCCGGCATCTGCGCGTTGGCGGCGAGCACGAAGCCCGCGCTGCGCACGAGTTCGAGGTCGTTGATCATCGCGACGCGCACGCCGGGCTTGCGGCTTTGCAATTCGATCGCGATGGCGTCCGGCTCGCGCACCAGATTGAGCACTTGCCGCACGTCGCGCATGAGCGGTTCGAACGACGTGGCGACATCGTCATGGCGATAGGGCGGATACGCGCTCACGCGACGGCGCTCGTCGAACGCGGCGAGATCGCCGGCGAGCGCGAGCGTCGTCTGATACAGGCGCTCGGGATGCAGCAGCGGCACCTGCAGCAGATGCGCGTACTGCGGCTCGAAGCGGTTGAGTGTCTGCAGCAGCAGAAAATCCGCGATTTCCGCGACGCCGCCGCGCCCCGGATTCGCGAGCCGGCTCGCGAGGCGGTCCGCATGCTGATGCACGAGTCCGGCGAGTTCCTGCGCGTAGCCGAGCAGGCGCGGGTTCGCGTGTGCATGGAGCATCGGCGGGATGAAGGCCGGATCGAGCAGCACGCGGTTGTCGGCACGCCGTTCGGACACGCGTGCGAGGGCGATGGTCGCGAAGGCATCGGTGGCGTCGCGCGCGAGCATGAGGCGCACGTTCGGCGCGCCGACGCGCATCTGCGCGACGCGATCCGTGCTGGTCGTGACATCGGCGACGGCGGTGTCGGTGGTGCGAAAGCGCAGGTTGTCGTTGGCGTTGGTTCCGTCGATCGGACCGTCGGCGTCGAACTCTTTTGCGCCGGCTCGCGCGAGCGGCAGCGCGAGCAGCACGATTTCATCGCGCGTGCCGATGGGGATGTCGAGCGGCGGCGGCGCGGGGGCGTCGTCGGGAAACGAGAACGCGGTGCCGTCGGGCAGCACGCCGAACGCGGACGCGAGCGCGATCTTGCCGAGCCCGAGGGCGATGTCGTCGAGCATCACGGCAGCCCAGCCCCACGACCACGCCTCGGTCGCGCGCGCATGCGAGCGCACGAGATGCTCGATGAAGCGGTCGTGCTGCTGGAAATGCTGAGGCTCGAGGAACAGTCCCTCGGACCAGATCATCCGTTGGTGCCAGGTCATGGTGGCTCGTATCCGCTTGGGCTTGTTGCGGTGCCGCGCACGGCGGAGCCGGGCGCTACGTTCAGAGAACGATCGAGGGAGGGGATTTTGGAAGTGGGGCACCATGCGCGGCGGGTTGCGCGTGTCGTCGCGCTCGATAAATCTCCCGGACGGGTGAACGCCTGCGCATGCCTTCGTGCTACCCATTACGCCTTCGACATCGACGGAGGAGAAATTGGGAAACAGATTCAGACTCGACGATTGGCGACTTCCCCCGATAGGTGAGCGCAGTTCCTTGCTTCCAGGCAAAGACGATGAGCGCAGCGCCGCTCGAGCGCTGACACGCTCGTTGCGTTCAGGCGTGCGGTGTGGATGGGGCGTGGGAGCCAGTGGCGCAGATGTCGACGCTCCAGAGCGGCGCTCCGGCCCGACCTTCACACCGTCTCAGCTTTATGGCGGCGCCAGGGCGGCAAAGAGAATTGCTCCGCTCGTGCGCCCGACATTGCCAAGACTGCCCGCCGAAGACGGTCTCGCCATCTGGAATGCCGAGCCGGGCGACGTGTTGCCGGATGGCAGGATCGCCACGGCGTTGAGCGTCGCGCAGCCGTTCGAGTATGTGGCCGGCCAGATCGGCGGCGTAACAGACGAATTGGCCGTCACGACACGCAACCCGCGTTACGCGGCCCAAATGCTCGGCTATTCCAGTCAGCAGTTCAGAGAGATGGTGCACAGATTCAAGGATGAAAACACGATCGGTCCGACCGACGACCTGACTTGGCATGACAATGGGGACGTATATTTCCAGAACATCTACATCGACAATTTCCATGGCTACAAGGATTAAGACGACGGGCGTGAGCGCTGAAGTTCGGCTCGCCTACGCTAGCTTCACTATCGGGGGCGAAGGTGTCGTACCTCAATTCTGGACCGACTACTTCGGGGTGAAGCCCTCTGTCGCCAAGTCGAAAGGCGATCCGATCCGGGGACCGGGCGGTTTAGGCACGATGGGGCGTCGAACGGGCGTATGGAGTGTGAGCAGTGCGTCGGTCATATCCAGCGACCAACTCGCGCCGCATCTTCGATACCTGACGAGTTACCTGGCCCTTCCACGTGCTGATCTTCGCGTGCTACTCGAGCAGGCTGGCGTGTCGGCGCGCATGTTCTGCTTTTGGGTTAACGAATCAGGCGATCGCATCCCCGACATACCCGCCGACATTCGCAGCACGATGGAAGCCATCGGCGGGACCATCGAGATCGACGAGTATCGGTAGACCGAACCCTCACTTCCCACTCTTCTTCCCCGCCGCCGGCGCAGGCTGCACCACAATCGAAACATCAGCAGCCTCAACCCGCACGTTCATCACCGTCGTCTGATTCAGCGGCACCGGCGCGCTCGCGCGCCAGCGTGATCGCTCGATATCCCGATAAGCCGCCACCACCGCGACGAACTTCGTGCCCGGCTGCACCGTCTGTTCGACGCTGCGGCTGTCGCCCGGCCTGAGCAGAAACTCGTTCTTCGCGTTGAGATCGCCGCCGAGCGTCGCCTGATCCTTTCCATAGAGCGTGAAAAAGTCGGCGCTGTCGAAGGCGGCGGTCGTCTTGAGTTCGTACACGCGCACGACGACGGGCGACGGCCGCCCCGTGCGATCGGGATTGACGCCATCGAGCGCGTTCACGCTGATGCGCACGACGGTCGGCGCGGGCGGTGGCGGCGGCGACTTGCAGGCAACGACCAACGCGCAAAGCCACAGCCCGCACAGACGCAAACCAAAGCGCAGATACAAGCGGTCCATGATCGGATCGAACGCCTCGCATGAGAGATCTGTGTGACTGCCAACAGATCAAAAAACGAACGATACCACCGCGTTTTTCAAAACAGCGACGGTGTTTCGTCTAGTCAAGGCACCGCGCCGGCTGCCCGCCGGTTGTGCCGGTGCAAGGCGACGGTCTTCGAGGAGCGCATTCGTGAAACCGATCGAGCGGATCGCGCCGGCCCGTGTCATGGCCGGTGCGCGCATGTCCACGAACAGCGCTGCATGGCGGCTTGGCGCGGCGCTCGCGCTGCTCGCGGCGCTGACCGCCGCCGCGCCGCGCGTACTTGCGCAAGGCACTCAGAATCAGGCGCTCACGCCCGCCGCGCGCCAGGCCGAAGCCCGCGTGCGCGACGCCGAAACCATCGCCACGCTGTCACAGGAAGGGCGGCTCCTGCTCGCGCGCGATCAGGTCCGGCTCGATGGCTACGCCTACTGCAGCATGTCGGTGGCGGCGGCCGAGCGCGGCGATTTCCGCGAGAGCATCGAGGCGGCGTCGCGCGCGCTCGTCGTCGCGGGGCAGACGGACAACGCCAATCTCGCCGCGCTGTCGCGCCGCGATCTGGCCATCGCCTACAGTTACGCGGGCGATCTCGACGACGCCGAACGCTACGCGAAGGAAGCCATCGCCGCCGGCGCGAAGAATCCCGAACAGGTGCTGGCGCCCGCGCACAAGGTGCTCGGCGACATCGCAGCGCGCCGTGGCGATCCTGCCGCGGCGCTCGCGCAATATCGCGCGGCGCTCGAAACCGCTTCGGCGCGCTATCGGCCGATGGTGCTGCTCTCGATCACCAACGCGCAGATCGCGACCGGCGACGCAGCGGGCGCGCGCGCGACGTTCGAGCAGACGGGCGGCGTGCAGGAGACCCTGCTCGCGCCGTTGCGCAAGCGCATCGAAGGCAATCTGCTGCTCGCCGAAAACAAGCCGCAGGCGGCGCTCGACGCATTCGCCGCGAGCGCGACGAAAGGCGGCTCGGACGCGAGCTACGACAACCTGTGGTCGCATGAAGGCATGGGTCGCGCGTACCTCGCGCTCGGCGATCGCCGCAAGGCGCGCGACGCATGGCTCGCCGCGCTCGACGAATCCGAATCGATCCGCGCGCGCTTTCGCAGCGACGAGTTCAAGACCGGGCTCTTCTCCGATACACAAACCGTCTTCGAGGAAACGATCGCGCTCGTCGTCGAGGACGGCGACTATCCGCTCGCGTGGACGCTCTCCGAAAAAAGCCGCAGCCGCGCGCTGCTCGATGTCGTGCGCAACCGGCTCGCATCGAACGTCGACGAAACGCAACTCAATGGCCGCGCGCTCTCGCTCGACGACGTGAAGAGCGCGCTCAAACCCGGCGAGGCGATCGTGGAATTTCACGGCCTGCCGGACCGGATGATCGCGTGGGTCGTTCGCAGTGACGGCCTGCAGGGCTTCACCTTGCCGATCGCGCGCCGCGACATGACGCTCGCCGTGAGCGATTTCCGCAGCGCCATCATCCGCGGTCGTCCGCAGGCGCTGACGTATGGCGCGAAGCTCGACGCGCTGCTGATCCAGCCGCTCGGCGTGCGTCCCGGCGAGCGGCTCGTCATCGTGCCGAACGGCGCGCTGCACTACATGCCTTTTCAGGCGCTCAGGAATGCACAGGGATTCCTGATCCAGCGCCATGCGATCGCGCTCGCGCCCTCGGCGAGCATCGCGGTGCAGCTCGTGCGGCGCCCGCAGCGCATCGCGAGCAATCTCGTCGCGTTCGGCAATCCGCGTATCGCGCCGGAATTCGATCTGCCGGGCGCCGAAGCCGAAGTCCGCGCGATCGGACCGCTCTTCGCGCAGCGCGAGACCTTTCTGCAAGGCGACGTCACGCGCAAGACCTTCAGCGACAACGCTCCGGCGGGCCGCATCGTCCATGTGGCGACGCACGCGCAGGCCGACACCATCGATCCGCTGCATTCGCGCGTGCTGCTCGCGCCCGCCAGGCAACCCGCAGACGGTCCGGACCCGATGCTCGCGCAGGACATCTACAACCTCAAGTTCGATTCGGTCGCGCTCGTCACCTTGTCCGCGTGCGAGACGGCGCTCGGGCGCATCGAGCGCGGCGACGAAATCATGGGCTTCACGCGCGCGTTCTTCTACGCGGGCGCATCGGCGCTGCTCGTGTCGATGTGGCCCGTCGCCGACGAATCGACCGCGCTCACGATGCGCACGTTCTACGGCGCGCTCACCAAAGGCGAGGAAGCCATCGACGCGATGCGCGACGCGCAACTCGCGGTCCTCGCCGACAGCAAGTTCGCCCATCCGTTCTACTGGGCGCCCTTCGATTTGATGGGCAACTGGCGGCTCTCGGTCGCGCGCTGAAGCGCAACGGCCCGTTTCGCCCGATGAGGATGCAGCAGTGAACGACGCCATGAAAGCCGAATCCTTTTCCCGTCTTGCGCGCGCGGCCGGCGTGACCATCGCCTGTGCGGGCGCGTGTGTGGGTCCATTGCAGGCGTGGGCGCAGCAGGTGCCGATGCCCGGCACGCAACAGGTGCCGAGCGCCGGCACGCTGCTCAACGAGCAGCCGCGTCCGTCCACGGCAGCGCCGCCGCCCGGCACAGCGGGCGCGCTGCCCGCGCCGCCGGCCGCCGCGCCGGAAGCGCCGGAAGGCAAGAAGTTCACACTACGAAGCATCCATCTCGCGGGCAACGAAACGCTGCCGTCCGACATGCTGCTCGCGCTCGTCGCCGACAGGATCGGCCAGGAAGTGTCGATCAACGATCTCAACGCGATGAGCGCGCGCATCGCGCAGGCGTATCGCGAACGCGGCTTTCCGCTCGCGCAGGTCGTGATTCCGCCGCAGGACGTGACCAGCGGCGACGTCACCTTCACCGTGCTCGAAGGCAAGATCGGCCGCGTCAGGCTGACGATGGCGCCGGGCGCGCCCATCAAGGAGTCGATGGTGCGCGCGCGGCTCGCGGCGATCGAGCCGGGCAAGCCGCTCAGGCAGGCCGAGCTCGAACGCACGATGCTGCTGCTGTCGGATCTGCCGGGCATTCGCGTGACGTCGGCGCTGGAAACCGGCAGCGCGCCCGGCACCGTCGATCTGAACGTGACCGTCGAGCCGACGCGCCGCTTCAACTTCGCGGTCTCCGGCGACAACTACGGCTCCGCGCCCGCCGGACGCTGGCGGCTCGGCGCGGTGGGGCGGCTCGCGTCGCCGTTCGGCATCGGCGACAACCTCGACATCAATCTGCTCGCCGCCGAGCGCGCCGATACCGTGTATGGGCGCATCGGCTACGACGCGCCCGTCGATGCGAGCGGCACGCGCGTGGGCATCGCGTATTCGCATCTGTACTACTACCTCGGGCAGGACTTTTCGGCGTTGCAGGCGCATGGCGATGCGGATGTCGTCACCGCGTCGGTCTCGCATCCGCTGATCCGCTCGCGCAGCCAGAACCTGCTCTTGCGGGGCGCGCTGGAATATCGCTCGCTGACCGACAAGATCGACGCCGTGAGCTTCGACAATCCGCAGAAGCTGTATGTCGCGAGCGTCGGGCTGTCGTACGAGAGCCGCGACAGCTTTCTGGGCGGCGGCTTCAACAGCGCGGACGTGCAGTTGGCGTTCGCGCATCTGAATATCGACTCGGCGCTCGCGCAGGCGATCGACCAGAGCCCGGTCGGGCGCAACACGCAGGGCAACAGCGTGCGCCTGACCATGCAGGCCAACCGCCTGAACGCGATCACGCGCAACACGAGTTTCTTCGTCGGTGTATCGGGGCAATGGGCGAACCAGAACCTCGACAGCTCCTCGCGTATCACGCTCGGCGGTCCGCGCGCGGTGCGCGCGTATTCGCCGTCGGAATCGGTGGTCGACGAAGGGCTGATCGCCACGGCCGCGTTCCGTTATGCGGTGATTCCGTCGCTCACGCTGTCCGCGTTTTTCGATATCGGCGTGGGGCGCTACAACGCGCGCTCGATTCCGGGACAAGGCGCCAACACCGTGACGCGCAGCGGCCCGGGCCTCGGGCTGTTCTGGACCGGACCGTACGGCATCACCGTCGATGCGAGCATGGCCTGGCGCACCACCCGCGCCGACACCACCGGCGACGACAAGCTGCCGCGCGTCTACGTGCAGGTATCCAAATCGTTCTGAGAGGAGTTCGACATGAGCGACATCACCTGCCTTCGGACCCGCCGACATCGCCGGGAGTGGGAGCGCGCGATCCGGCGTTTCGCGAAACGCGCGGCGCGTCAGGCCGGGCTCGATATCAAGGCGTCCGCGCTGTTGCCGCTGCTCGTCCTGATCGCGTCGCCGGGCGCGCTGGCGTTGCCGGTCGGCGAGCAGGTGCAGGCCGGCAACGTCACGATCAATCGGCCGAACGCGAGTTCCATGACGATCACGCAAGGCTCGCAAAAGGGCGTCGTGAACTGGAACGGCTTCTCGATCCAGACCGGCGAGCGTGTCGATATTTCTCAGCCGTCGGCGCAGGCGGTGCTGCTCAACCGCGTCGTCGGCAGCGAGGCGAGCCGCATCGCCGGACAGCTCAACGCCAACGGCCAGGTGTTTCTCGTCAATCCGGCGGGCGTGGTGTTCGCGCGCGGTGCGTCGGTGAACGTGGGATCGCTGGTGGCTTCGACGCTCGGTATCTCGACCGACGAATTCCTCGCGGGCAAGTATCACTTCAATCAGGGCGCGGCGCCGGGCGCGAAGGTATCGGTGGAATCCGGCGCGAAGATCACGGCGGCGTCCGGCGGCGCGGTCGCGCTGCTGGGCGCGCAGGTCGACAACAGCGGTTACGTGAGCGCGACGCTCGGTAAGATCGCGATCGGCGCGGGCAGCGACATCACGCTCGATTTCGCGGGCGACGGCCTCACGATGCTGAAGGTGAACAAGGACGTCGCGAACGCGCTCGTCAGCAATGCCGGCACGCTCGAAGCGGACGGCGGCGTGATCGTGATGTCGGCGCGCGCCGCCGACGACGCCACCGCGAGCGTGCTCAACCAGACGGGCACGGTGCGCGCGCGGACCGTGGCGTCGCGCGGCGGGCGCATCGTGCTCGATGGCGGAACTTCGGGCGAGACGGACATCGGCGGGAGCATCGACGCCAGCGCGCCGCAGGCGGGCAAGGGCGGGCAGATCGACGTGACGGGCTATCATGTCGCGGTGAACGACGGCGCGCGCATCGACGCGAGCGGCGCGCAGGGCGGCGGCCGCGTGCGCGTGGGCGGCGGCGCGGCCGGCAAGGCGACGGACATCGCCAACGCGCAGGCGCTGTGGATGAGCCCGAACGCGCACGTGAACGCCGATGCGCTCGTTGCCGGCGACGGCGGCAATATCGTGATGTACGGGACCGAGGCGGCGCGCGTCTACGGCGAGCTTTCGGCGCGCGGCGGGCCGCAGGGCGGCAACGGCGGGCTGGTCGAGACGTCCGGCGAGTATCTGGAGACAAACGGCAAGAACATTCACGTCGACGCACCGATGGGCCACGGCGGGCAATGGCTGCTCGATCCGGCGAGCCTCCAGATCGTGAACACGATTCCGTCGAGCGTAAGCACGAGCACGAGCACGAGCACGAGTGTGAGTACGAGCGTCAGCACGCCGATCCTCACGCTCAGCACCGGCCTGAGTCCGCTCGCCGTCACCAACCCCGCGGTCTTCGCGCCCGGCGCGACCGACACGCTGGTGCTCGCCAGCGACATCACCTCGCAACTGAATCAGGGCGTATCGGTCGCCGTGTCGACGAGTTCGGCGGGCACGGGCACGTTCAACGGCGCCATCACGATGCTGGGCGGCACGGTCATCACGAAAACCGCGCCCGCCGCGTCCGCCGATGCGACGCTCACCTTGAGCGCCTACGGTTCCATGACCTTGCTCGGGCGCATCGGCGGCGCGGCGGGCCCGCAGGACGCGACGCCGAACGCGCCGCCGAGCGGCAGGCTCAACGTCGTGCTCGACGCCAACAAGAGCAACGCGGCGCCGGGCACGAACAACATCGTGCTGTCCGGTGCGACGATCAGCACCAACGGCGGCTTTCTGACCATCGGCGTGAACGCGGCGGATGCCGGGACGGCGGCGGCCGCGAACAGTTTCGATGGCGCCGCGATCGGCATCAGCGGATCGCGGCTCGATACGACCGTGCCGCCAGGGCCGGGCGGTCTCGCGAGCGGTTCGGTGACGATCAACGGGCGGGGCGCGCTCGACATTCCCAGCGTGATATACGGCATCAGCGATGCGTCGGTCGGCTTGCCGAAGAACACGCCGCTCGCGGCTGTCACCATCGACAGTTCGAGCATCGCGACGTCCGTCGGCGCGATTTCCATCAACGGCGAGGCCGGCAATGCCGCGCCGCTCGCATTGGGCGGCGTCTCGATCAGCGGCGCCACCCAGATCAGTTCGGTGAGCGGCAATATCGCCATCCGGGGCGTCGCGCAAGCGGTGCCGAGTCTGCCGGCGAGCGTATCGACGGGCGTCTCGGGCATCGGCGTCGCGCTGATTCCGGCCGGCGTCAGCACCGTGCAGAGTCCCAGCGTGCAGTCGCAGTCCGGCAACATCAGCATCGACGGCACCGCGCCGGACGTGCAAGCCTCGACATCGGTCAACGGCGCGGGCGTGCGTCTCGAAGGCGCCAGTATCAGCACGGCGAGCGGCAGCGTGTCGGTGACGGGCCGCGCGAGCGCCTATCCGGCGAACGTGTCCACCGGCACCAGTTTCGTCGATGGCGTCGACATCATCGGATCGACGCTCACTTCCGGCGGCCGCATGCTGGTGCAAGGCACGGTGCAGCCCGGCGGCGTGATCGGCGGAGGCGTGTCGATCAGCGGCAACGCCAACGCGCCGACGGCGATCACGTCGAACACGCAGGACGTGCGCATTTTCGGCGTCGGCAATGGCGTGCCGGGCATCGCGTTGCAGGGCGGGCTCGTGGCGGGCAACACGCGGCAGGTCGATATTCGCGCGCTCGCCGGCGACATCGATATTCGCGGCTCCACCACCAACCAGCCCTTCGACGCGGTGTTCTTTCCCGGCGTGCAGATGAACGACGCGACGGTGACGGTGCAGGGCAACAACCATCTCCTGTCGATCACCGGCAGCACGCCTGGCAGCGCGGCGGGCATCGGCATGAACAACAGCGTCGTGTCGGCGGGGCGCGATCCGGTCGCGTACCCCGGAACCGCCGACACCGGCAACACGCTCGTGCTGCGCGCCGACAACGGCGGCAACACGCCGCCCGTCACGATCACGACGACGCCGATCGCTCAGCAGCCGGCGGCGGCGACATCGCTCTACGCGCCGGGCGGCTCGCTCGTGTTCGTGCCCGGCAGCATCGATCCGCTGACGCTGAACATCGTCGCGGACAACGCGAGGGCGATCAACGTCGGCGGCGGCGCGACAGGCTTCACGCTCACGCAGGCGGTGCTCGGTCAGATATCGCCGAGCGTGCCGCATGTGATCGTCGGATCGTCGACGCATACCGGGCGCATCACGCTCAACAGCGCCACGCCGACCACGGGCATCCAGTCGCTGACGCTCGCCAATGGAGGCGCGGGCAGCGGCGGCATCGGGCTGCCGCTCGGTTTTCTGTCCGGCAACGTGCTGACGTTGCAGTCGGCCGGAACCGTGACCGAGGGCGCGACGGGCATTCACGCGGCGCTCGACCTGGTCGGTCCGGGCGACTTTCAGTTGACGAGCGCGGGCAACGGCGTCGGGACGCTCAGTCTCAATGGAACCCGCAACGTGCAGTTCACGACCGCGGGCAACCTCGCGCTCGAAAATCTTACGACATACACCTTCGACGGCGTCACCGGGCGGAGCGTTGCGCAGACAGGCACCGGCGCGACGCTGGCCGGCAACGTGAATCTGCGCACGACCGATGGCGGCGAGGGCGGTCCGGGCGACATCTTCGCGCAGGTGCCGATCGCCCAGAACGCCAGTGGCGCTTCGACCCTCGCGTTTCATTCCAACGGTGTGCTGAACCTGCAGAACGACATCACGTCGAATGGCGGGCCGCTCGATATCGTCGCCGATGCGCGCGTGGGAATCATCGCGCTCGGCAACGCGGGCGAAGGGCCGGACGTGCGCCTCAGTTTCACGACGCGCGGCGGCAACGTGACGATGGGCACGCAAAACGGCGGCGCAAGCGGCTTCGACGGCGCGACCGTGCAGATCCAGTCGGTCGATATCGACACCACCCGCGCGGGCGCGGCGGGCGGCAATGTCACGCTGCATGGCATCGCGCCGGCCTTCATCTCGAACGGCGATGGCCAGGCTTTCCCCGCCGCGGGCACGCCCTACGGCGTCGATCTGAACGATGCGAAAATCTTCTCCGGAACGGGAACGATCGAGGTGCAGGGCCAGAGCCTCAACCCGGCGACGAACCCCGGCGGCGGCGTGATCCTGCGCAACGCAGGCAACAACGCCAGCGTGAATCCCGCCGCGACGCAACTCGTCTCGTCCGCCGGCGGCAACGCCATCCGTCTCTACGGCACGGGCAGCGGCGCGAACAACCACGGCGTCGCGATACTCGACAACACGTCGATTCAGGCGCCCAACGGAACGGTCGACGTGCGCGGCGCGGTGACCGGCGCGAACGCCAATGGCTACGGCGCGCTGCTGCGCTACGGATCGATCTCGGCCGCGAACGTGAGCGTCGCCGGCTCGACCAGCACGGCCACGCCGGGCATCGGCATCGGCGCGGTGGCGCTGCCGGGCAACCCGGACTTCGCCGCCGGACCATTCTTCATCAACGCGGGCGCGGCGGGCGCGGTCATCCTGCGCGCGGCGAACGACGGCACGGCCACCAGCCTGATCGTGCGCAGCGGGCCTTCATCCATCGCGGCGCCGGGCGGCACGCTCGGCATCGCGGCGGCATCGGTGGACCCGTCGAGTTTCGCCGTGACCGCGCAGAACGGCGTGCCGATCACGCTATTCGGCACGAACGCGACGCCGGGACTGTCCATCGACGCCACGAGCTATCAGGCGTTCTCGCCCGCGTTCCAGACGCTCGTGCTCGGCTCGTCGACGCAGACCGGGCGCATCACGGTCGAAGGGCCATGCGCGGGCGGCGCGAGCTGCGCACAGCGGCCCGCCGTCGCGACCGGGCTCACGTTGCAGAACACGGGGGCGAACAGCCAGGGCATCGACCTGCCATCGGGCATTGCGATGCCCGGCAAGACGCTCGCGCTCGATTCGTCCGGTCCCGTCACCGATCCGGGCGGCATCCAGGCGCAGACGCTGCTGCTCGCGGGCGGCGGCGACTTCGATCTCGCCGACGCGGGCAACGACGTCAAGGTGCTCGCGCTCTCCGGCGCGCACGACGTGAAGTTCTCCAGCGCGGGCGACTTCACGATCGGCACGGCGAGCGCGAGCGGCGTCGATGGCGCGACGGGCAACGTCGCCAGCATCGGCGGCACGCAGGCCTTCGTGACCGGCGATCTGACCGCGATCTCCGACAACGGCACGATCGCGCTCGGCACGCCCGGCGCGCCGACGCAGCTGAGCGCGGGCGGCAGCATCGACCTCGTGATGGAAAAAGGCGTCTTCCGGAACGATGCGGGCGGCACGCTCAGCGCGGGTAACGTGTGGCGCGTGTGGGCGATGACGCGCAACGGCGAGAACCGCAACGGCATCGACCCGGGCGGCGCGCTGCCGAACTTCTACGGCTGCGTCTACGGCGGACTCTGTAGCTGGAACGGCCAGCCGTCGCAAGCCGTCGTGCCGGCCAATGGCAACCACTTCGTGTACGTCGACCGGCCGACGGCGACCATCACCATCGGCAATCAGACGCGCGGCGAGGGCACGGCGAACGGCCCGTTCGGCTTCGACATCAGCGGCCTGCTCGGCGGCGATCAGCGCGGCTCGGCGATCGTCGCGGGGCCGCTCCGCTCGTCCGCGACGACGACCTCGCCCGCAGGCGCCTATTCGATCGACGGCGCGTTCTCGTCGCCGGTAGGCTACAACGTCGTCGTGGCGCCGGGCACGCTGACCGTCACGCCGATGCAGCTTCAGGGCGCGGTATTCAACCGCACCGGCCTGCAGCCGCTGTTCACGGCGCAGGAGCAGACCTTCGTCTATGAGAGCAATCTGGGCGGCGTCAACATCTGCGTCGGCACGAACGAGCCGATCGTCGCGCTGCAACAGTCCGAAGGCCCGGCCGACACGCTCGCGGCGGAATGGAAGCGCGTGCGCTCGCGGCCGAATCTGAACAACTGTCTCGTCGTGAACGGACAGCACGGCTGCGGCGAATTCTGATGGGAGCCGCGATGATCGACGTCGAACCGTTGCTCGCGCCGGCCGTGACGATGCCGCCCGCGGGCATCGATCTCGAATACGACGCGGCGTTTCTCGAATTCGAAGCGCTCGCGCGCGGCATGCCCGAGCGTCAGTTCGACACGCTCGCCGAGCCGCCGCCGTGGCACGACGTGCTGGAGCAGGGCGAGGCGCTGCTTGCGCGCTCGAAGGATCTGCGCGTCGCCGTGGCCTGGACGCGCGCGGCGGCGCGCGTTCATGGCATCGCGGGTTTTCAGGCGGGCATGCGGCTGCTGACGGGGCTGTGCGAGCGCTATTGGGACAGCCTTTTTCCGCCGCTCGACGCCGACGAAGACCACGACGCCGCGCTGCGCATCAACGCGCTCGCGCCGCTCGCCGATGCGTACACGCCGTTCGCGCAAACCGAGACGCTGCTGCACGATCTGCACGAATGCGAGGTGTGCCGGGTGCATGGCGAGCGTCTGACCGTGCGCGACATGCTGGTGGCCCAGGGCCGGCTTGCGCCGCAGGAAGGCGCGAGCGCCGCGACGCTGCCGCGCGTGGAAGGCATGCTCGCCGATGCGCTTGCGCAGCATCCCGGCATCATCGGCGAGGGTGTCGATCTGCCGCGCGCCGTGCAGGCGTTGTCGGACGTCTTGACGGAGAAGCTCGGCGCGGAACGCGCGCCTTCGATGAGCGCGCTGACGCTCGCAACGCGCCAGGTCGCCGCGCAGTTTCGTACCTTCGTTCGAACGGATGACGCGTTCGCCGAAGCGCCGGCAACCATGACAACGATGCAAGAAGCGCCCGCGCATCGCCCGACGGCGCGCCCCGGCGAGATCGCGACACGCGAGGATGCCGTGGCCGCGCTCGATGCCGTGTGCGCGTTTCTCGAACGCACAGAACCGACGAATCCGGCGCCGCTCCTGATTCGCCGCGCGCGCGGACTGATGGGCAAGGATTTTCTGGCGGTCATGCAGGACCTCGCGCCGGACAGTCTTGCGCAGATTCATCTGATTGCCGGGACGAGGCCGCAGTGATGCATTGAACGGCCTGGCCGCCTGCGTCCAGCATCGTGTGGACGCGAGGCGTTTTCTCGACGCCGCCATCGCCTCGCGAGACGCATCGAAATAAGTCTTTTCAATCCGGCCGCGCCTCGTTCGTTTTAAGAGCGTGGCTCGTGCTCACGCGAAGGAGGCGTCATGGCAACCAGCAGTCAGAAATTCATCGGCCGCAACCGCGCGCCGCGCGTGCAGATCGAATACGACGTCGAAACCTACGGCAGCGAGAAGAAAATCCAGCTTCCGTTCGTCATGGGCGTGATGGCGGATCTTTCGGGCAAACCCGCCGAAGCGCTGCCGCCGGTCGATCAGCGCAAGTTCCAGGAAGTCGATATCGACAACTTCGACAGCCGCATGAAGGCGATGCATCCGCGCGTCGCGTTCCAGGTGCCGAACAAGCTGACGGGCGACGGCAACATCAGCGTCGACATCACGTTCGAGAACATGGACGACTTCTCGCCTGCAGCCGTCGCGCGCAAGGTCGATGCGCTCGCGAAGCTGCTCGAAGCGCGCACGCAACTCGCGAATCTCGTCATTTTCATGGACGGCAAGAACGGCGCCGAAGAACTGATCGCGCGCGTGCTCGACGATCCCGCGCTGCTCAAGACACTTGCCACGAGCGCGCCGGCCGCGCCGGACAGCGCAGCCGCGCCGTCCGCCGCCGCCGAATGAGCCCTGAAAGGAAACGATCATGTCCGACATTCCGCAGTCCGCCGCCACGTCCGCTGAATCGCCGTCCGCGCTACAGGGCGCGACGCTCGAAGGCGACGATCTCTCCGCGCTCCTGAACCGCGAGTTCCGCCCGAAGAGCGACGAAGCCAAGTCCGCCGTGCAGACCGCCGTGCAGACGCTCGCGCAACAGGCGCTCGCGCAGACGAAGATCATTTCCGGCGATGCGATCCGCTCCATTCAGGCGATGATCGCCGAGATCGACGCGAAGCTCACCGAACAGGTGAACGAGGTCATGCATCATCCCGACTTTCAGAAGCTCGAAGGCTCGTGGCGCGGGCTGCACTATCTCATCAACAACACCGAAACGGACGAGATGCTCAAGATTCGCGTGATGAACATCTCGAAGAAGGATCTCGGCAAGACGCTCAAACGCTTCAAGGGCGTCGCGTGGGATCAGAGCCCGCTCTTCAAGCAGATCTACGAGCACGAGTACGGCCAGCTCGGCGGCGAGCCGTTCGGCGCGCTGATCGGCGATTACTACTTCAATCAGACACCGCCGGATGTCGAACTGCTCGGCGAAGTATCGAAGATCGCGGCGTCTGCGCATACGCCGTTCATCGCCGCTGCCGATCCGAGCCTGTTGCAGATGGACTCGTGGCAGGAACTCGCCAATCCGCGCGATCTCACCAAGATATTCGGGACACCGGAATATGCGAGCTGGCGTTCGTTGCGCGCATCCGAGGATTCGCGCTATATCGGTCTTGCGATGCCGCGTTTTCTGGCGCGTGTGCCTTACGGCGCGCGCACCGAGCCCGTCGACGAATTCGACTTCGAGGAAGACACCGGTTCCGCCGATCACACCAAATACACCTGGGCCAACTCGGCCTATGCGATGGCGGTGAACATCAACCGTTCGTTCAAGCTCTATAGCTGGTGCTCGCGAATTCGCGGGGTGGAGTCGGGCGGGGCGGTCGAAGGCTTGCCCGTGCACAGCTTCCCGACCGACGACGGCGGCATCGACATGAAATGTCCGACCGAGATCGCCATTTCCGACCGGCGTGAGGCGGAGCTTGCGAAGAACGGCTTCATGCCGCTGATTCATCGCAAGAACTCGGATTTCGCGGCGTTCATCGGCGCGCAGTCGCTGCAGAAGCCTTTCGAATATGAGGATCCGGATGCGACCGCGAATGCCGCGCTTGCTGCGCGCCTGCCGTATCTGTTCGCTTGCAATCGCTTTGCGCATTACCTGAAGTGCATCGTGCGCGACAAGATCGGCACCTTCAAGGAACGCTCAGACATGGAGATCTGGCTCAACAAGTGGATCACGCAGTACGTGGATGGTGATCCGGCCAACTCGTCGGAGCATACGAAGGCGCAGAAGCCGCTCGCTGCCGCTGAAGTCAAGGTGCAGGAAGTGCCGGGGGCGCCGGGGTATTACACGTCGCAGTTCTTTTTGCGGCCGCATTATCAGTTGGAAGGGTTGACGGTGTCGCTGCGGTTGGTTTCGAGGTTGCCTTCGGCTAAGCAGGCGGCTTGAGATTGCTTGTTTCAGGCGTCGATGCCCGCGCGCGGCATCGCGCGCGAGTTGAACTCTGCTCTCTACCGTGCGCTCCTTGACTTCACTTCGTCTCAACCTCAGAAGCGAAGTATGAGGTCGCATAGCCCATAGCGCGGCCGGTGTGAAGTTCCGGGTCATAGAGTCGGCCCGGCACAGGGCCAGCGCTGATCGTGCCACACGGGATCCGGCGAAAAATCAGTAAGACATCCGAACAGTCCGCATCGCATCTCCAACCCACACCGCGCTCGCGGTAAAGTTGTCCTGATTCGGCCGCGCGGCCTCGCGCAAACGCGCCACCATCCGATCGAGCCATTCAGCGGGCGTCTGCGCGCGTCCGATCTCATCGATCATCATGGACTCGTCGAGATATTCCCAAAACCCATCGGTGCAAAGCAGAAAAGCGTCTCCATCGGCGATAAAAAAAGGCTCATCCGATGCCGCGATCGACAAATCCTCCGCCGTGCCGAGCGCCGAGAACAGCACATTGCGCCGCGGATGTCCACGCACGTCGCGCGTGTCGAGCAGATTCGCATCGATCATGCTCTGCACGAGGCTATGATCCTGCGTCTGCACGACGGTTGCGCCACGCCTGAAGCAATACAGTCGCGTGTCGCCGCAATGCGCCCACGCCGCCACACCGGCGGCCGCGTCGATGCCGAGCAGCACTGCCGTCGAGCGCATCTGCGCAAGCTCGGGATCGTGCTCCTGCGCATCGATGATGGCGTCGTTGGCGCGCAGCAGCACGCGCAACAGATTCGGCCCGCTGAGCGCGATACCCGTCGCCGCCACGCGCGTGAGTTCCGCGAGCACGGAATCGACCGCGATGCGCGACGCTGCATCGCCGCCGCCGTGACCGCCCGCGCCATCCGCGACCACGCTCGCGAACAGCGCCGCGTGCCGCCATTGTCCGTAGGCGTCCTCGTTGCGCGACCGGCCGCCGACTTCGCTCACGTTCGCGGTTTGCAGTTGCATGGCGTGTCTCTCGTTCGCGTGGCGTTCGTTACTTCCGGCCGTGCCGTTTCAGTTCGTCGATCTGCGCTTCGTAAGCGGCGACGAACGCGCGGCCGAACAGCGTATGGAAATCTTCGGTGGCTTCGCGCGAAAGCTGGCCGTACATCTCGATGAACAAGTCCCAGCAGCGCGCGCGGCGGTTCAGTCCGGGCAGAAAGCCATCGAGCATCGAGCGTCCGGACAGGCGCGCCTCGATGCGTTGCGGCTCGAACCGCTCGAACACGCCATCGAGCGCGGCGCGCATTCCCGCGACCATGCCGACCTGATGCGCCCGCAGATCGGCGTAGGCGTCGTCGAGGGCTTCGGCGGGCGGCATGAAGCCGCGCATCGGCGGATTGAGCAGATGCGCGAGCGCGGCCTCCACGTTTGGCGAGAACTTGAGCGGATTGTTGTCCGATGCCGCGATCATCGTCGCGCCGGTGCGCATCTCGCGCTTGAGCGCGGCGCGCGCGGCGAGCAGTTCGAGCGTGCCGCGCGTCGCTTCGCGCAGCAGTGTGCCGACGAGCTGCATCAGCTCGGGCGTGAGCGCGTCGATGCGCACGCCGGAGGCGTCGAGGCCCCGCAAAAAGGCATCGACGAGCGCGCGGTCGTCGGCCGGCTCAGCGGGCGTTGCAATAGGCGAGGGCGATGCGCGCGGCCTCGGTGGCGTGAACGCGCTGCGCAGCTCGGAACCGGCATCGGGCCGCGTGGCGGGCGTCTCGGCGGGCCGCGCCGCGCCGGTCAGGCTCGCGAACGGATCGGCGTCGTGCGCGGTGTTGGGCTGCGTGAGCGGTTCGATCAGGGAATCGGTCAGCGCGTCCTTACCGGACGCGCCCGGCGCGAGATCGAACAGCTCGTCGATGGAGCGTTTCGACGCCGGATCGTCGAAGCCGAAATCGAAATCGTCGGCGGGAGCGGGCGTGCGCGCGGGTGAGGACGTTTGCGGAGCCGCATCGAACAGCCCCGCGAACGGATCGTCCGAAGCCACGTCCGATTCCGCCGTGACCGTGTCGTCTTCGCCGGAGACATCGGCGCGCAACTGATAGCCGCCGATCTGCACTTCGTCGCCGTGCGCGAGCGCCACTTCCTGGCCGGGATCGAGCGGCGCGCCGTTGACGAGCGCCGGATTGCTGCCGCGGTCGATGAGCAGGAAACGCCCGTCGCGCCACACGATCTGCACGTGCAGGCGCGACACGGTGCGCTCGGCGTCGTCGAGCACGAGACGGTTGGTGACCGCGCGGCCGATGGTGCCGCCTTCGGCATCGAAGTTCGCCGCGAGCGGGACGCGCGGCGGTTGTCCGTTATGAAGCGTCACCGTGAGTGTGAGCATGGTTCAGTCGAAAGCGTAGACGAAGTCGCCCGCGCTCGCCGAAAGCCGGATGCGCGCAAGCGCACCGCCTTCGGTCAGGCGCGTCAGATATTCCTTCGAAATGCGCGGCAGCACGGTGTTGGTGAGCAGCGCATCGATCACGCGGCCGCCTGATTCGGCTTCGGTGCAGCGCGAGACGATGAGCCGCACGGCGTCATCGTCGTAGTCGAACGGAATGCCGTGATTGTCCGCGACGCGCCGGCGGATGCGCTCGAGTTGAAGGCGCACGATATCGGCCATCTTCGCGTCGGAGAGCGGGTAATAGGGCACCGTGACGAGCCGCCCGAGCAGCGCGGCGGGAAACACGTCGAGCAGCGGAGCGCGCAAGGCGCGCGCGAGTTCATCGGGCGCGGGCACGCTGGCGGGATCACGGCACATCGACATGATCAGATCCGAGCCGACGTTCGACGTGAGCAAAATGATCGTGTTCTTGAAGTCGATATAGCGGCCTTCGCCGTCTTCCATCCAGCCCTTGTCGAAGACCTGAAAAAAGATCTCGTGGACGTCCGGATGCGCCTTCTCCACTTCGTCGAGCAGCACGACGCTGTAGGGGCGGCGGCGCACCGCTTCGGTCAGGATGCCGCCCTCGCCGTATCCGACATAGCCGGGCGGCGCGCCCTTGAGCGTCGATACGGTGTGCGCTTCCTGAAACTCGCTCATGTTGATGGTGATGACGTTCTGCTCGCCGCCATAGAGCGTCTCGGCGATGGCGAGCGCGGTCTCCGTCTTGCCGACGCCCGATGTACCCGCGAGCAGGAACACGCCGATCGGCTTGTCGGGATTGTCGAGCCGCGCGCGCGAGGTCTGGATGCGCTTCGCGATCATGTCGAGCGCGTGGCGCTGGCCGATCACGCGGCGATCGAGCGCATCGGCGAGATTCAGCACGGCGGCAAGCTCGTTTTTCAGCATCTTGCCGACCGGAATGCCGGTCCAGTCCGCGACCACGCCGGCGATCACGCCCGCATCGACGCTCGGCAGGATCAGCGGGGCGTCGCCCTGCAAGTCCGCGAGACGCGCCTTGAGTTCCGCGAGGTGCGCGAGGCGTTCGTCGCGGGACGGCGTATCGACGGCTTCGCCTTGTTCGCGCAGCGAGGCGCGTAGCGCGAGCAATTCGTCGACCACGCGCTTCTCTTCGTCCCAGCGCGCTTCCAGAGCGCCGAGCGCATCGTGTTCGCGTGCGAGCAGCGCGGCGACATCGGCGGCGCGCGTGCCGACATCGACGCCGGCATTCGCCTCCCGCGCGACGATCTGCGCTTCCACGTCGAGCGCTTCGATGCGGCGGCGGCAGTCGTCGACCTGCGCCGGCGTCGCGTGCTGGCTGACGGCGACGCGCGCGCACGCGGTGTCGAGCAGCGAGACGGCCTTGTCGGGCAACTGCCGCGCCGGAATGTAGCGATGCGACAGCCGCACGGCCGCTTCGATCGCCTCGTCGAGCAACTGCACGCGATGATGCCCTTCGAGCACCGCCGCGACGCCGCGCAGCATCCGCACGGCTTTCGCCTCGTCCGGCTCGTGCACCTGCACGACCTGAAAGCGCCGCGTGAGCGCGGGGTCCTTCTCGATGTGCTTCTTGTACTCGGCCCAGGTGGTCGCGCCAATCGTGCGCAGATCGCCGCGCGCGAGCGCGGGCTTGAGCAGATTCGCCGCGTCGCCGGTGCCTGCCGCGCCGCCCGCGCCGACCAGCGCATGCACTTCGTCGATGAACAGGATCACCGGCTTCGGGCTCGCCTGCACTTCCTCGACGACCTGTCGCAGACGCTGCTCGAACTCGCCCTTCATGCTCGCGCCCGCCTGCAGCAGCCCGAGATCGAGCGACAGCAGCGCGACTTCGGCGAGCGGCGGCGGCACGTCGCCGCGCACGAGACGCTGCGCGAAGCCTTCGACGACCGCCGTCTTGCCGACGCCGGCCTCGCCCGTGAGCAGCGGATTGTTCTGCCGCCGCCGCATCAGGATATCGATGAGCTGGCGAATCTCGTCATCGCGGCCCGTGACGGGATCGAGCTTGCACTGGCGGGCTTTCTCCGTGAGATCGGTAGCGTATTTCCGCAAGGCTTCCTGTTGGCCCATGCTCGCGGGTTCGGGCTCGCTTCCGGACAACTGCGCGCCCGGCTCGTCTTCGCCTTCCTCGACCGAATCCGCGACGATGCGCGCGAAATTGTCCGACAGGTCTTCCGCCTTGATGCGTTCGAACTGCCGCGACATGGCGAAGAGCACGTTGCGCAGCCGCTGCGTTTTCAGCATGCCGACCAGCAGATGGCCAGTGCGCACCTTCGTCGCGCCGAACAGCAGCGTGCCGTAGACCCAGCCGCGCTCGATCGCATCGGTGACGTGCTCGGAGATGTCGGAAATCGAGGTCGCCCCGCGCGGCAGACGGTCGAGCGACGCGGTCAGCTCGCGCGCGAGCACGGCGGCGTCCACGCCGTAGTGCGCGACGATGCGCTGCCAGTCCGAGTTCGGCGTCTCCAGAATCTGCATGATCCAGTGCGCGAGCTCGACATACGGATTGCCGCGCATCTTGCAGTAGACCGTCGCGCTTTCGACGGTCTTGTAGCCGAGCCTGTCCAGCTTGCCGAACAGCGCGACACGACTGATTTCCGCCATCGCGTTTCTCCTCTCCCGACGCACGTGCCTCCATCCGATAAGACGGCGCAACGGCGGGAATTTTGCAAGGTGCTTTCGATGCGCCTGTCACGCGAGATGCGCGTCGGCATCGAGCGCGAGATCGGCGCAATCGGCGGCGCGGCCGGCGAGACCGAGCCAGGCCGAATAGCCGAGCCGGCCGTAGCGGCCGATCTGCGCGGTCGGCACTTCATCGGCGGCGAGGATGAGTTGCGCGTCCCACGCGAGTTCGCCGTTCAGATGTCGGCGCACCACGGCGACGAGCGTCGGCAGCGCGGCGCCGCCTGGCAGCAGCGACTCGAACTGCGCGAGCGACAGCGGCCCGATCACGAGACGAAACGCGTGCTGACGATCCCACACGGCGCGGCCCAGCACCGCGCCGCGTCCGAGTTGCGCGAAGCCGGATGTCTCGCCCGAAAAGCGCGCCGCGCGATGCCGCAGCGCGGTGCGCTCCTCGCGTTGCAGTGTCATCCAGTGCCCGCGATACGGCTCGATGCGCACCGGCACGCGCAGCAGCGCAGCCGCGATCGCTTCGAGCACCTCGGCGGGACGCGTCTGCATGTTCCAGAGGCCCGCGAAATGCAGCTTCGCGTGATCGGAGACGGCGTCGCGCTCGCGATTCGCTGCATCGGCGTGTCCGATCAGCGCGCCCGCATAGAACGCGAAGCGGTCGTGTCCCGGCCGGTCCAGCGCCGTGACCGGCCGGCCCTGCGCCCACGCGCGATAGAACAGCAGCAGGAAACGATGCAGCAGCGTATCGAGCAGACGCGCGAAGGCCTTGTCGCCGTGATGCAGCGCGCGTTCGCGGGCGAAATCGGTCAGATGCAGCGGCAGCGGTCCGTTCGGGCCGAGGTAGCCGAAGAAGCGCTGTTCGAGGCGCGGCGCGTGTTCGTCGTGGGTGCGTCGCAGCGCGGCGAGCGGCGCGGGCGCGAAGGCGAGCGACACGTCCTGCGCGAGACGCAGCGGCTCGTCGGCGGGGCGCGCGCCGCAGCCGAGGCGCGGCAGATGCGGCGTCAGCGCTTCGAGGTGCCGCATCAGCCGATAGAAATCGTGCCGATGCGGCGCCTCTGCAACCGCATCGAACAGATCAGGCAGCGCGTCGGTCGGCTCCTCGCGCGCCGCCGCGCTCAGAAGATGGCTCTCGTGCCGCATCGCGGTGGACGTCGCAGGATTTCGCCGCGCGTGCTCGTGGAAAGCGCGGTCTGCACGAACGCATTGATCGACACGTAGCGCGCGAAAAAGCGCTCCAGCACGCAGCCGAACAGCCACGCGCTGCCGCCCTGGAACGCGAGATCGTCGACCAGCACGTCGATCATCAGGCCGCGCCCGAACGCGATCGGACCGGGCATCGGCAGGCGGCGCACGACGCCTCGCGCATCCACGGCGACGACGCCCGCGACCTGGCCGCGTCCCGCGCGGTCGATCTCGGGCACGTGCAGCATCAGCAGCGCGCGCAGTGCGGCGGCCGCTTCGCGCGGACCGTGGCCCATCGACAGATAGTGCAGCGACAACTGATCGATGAGCCGCCAGCTCTGGCTGCCATCGAGATTCGCGGGCGCGGGCCGCGACGGGCCGCTCACGCAGGTCACGGCGCTCACCGGCGCGGCGATGTCGAGAGAGAAACCGTTGCCCGCGCCGCCCTGCGGCATCATCAGCGGCAGATCGCGATTGGTGCAGAGTGTGGCGAACGCCAGTTGCCGCAGCGAGCCGCGATACGGCGCCGCGTTCGGATCGACGATCGACACATACGTCTCGCTGCCCACGTATTCCGTGCGCGCGCCGCTCTTGCGCCGCCCGGCCGGCACGATGCGCGGCTCGCGCTCGGTCGTGAAGTACGCCGCGTCGCCGGGGCGGTCCGCGAGAAAGTCCGCGTAGAACGGATGGAACGTCTGCTCGGTGTCGTCGCTCTGGCCATAGCCGGACACGCCGGTGACGGAATGCACCTCGAAGTCGAGCGGATGCGTGCGGTCCGGCACCACATGGAAACGCGCGGCGGCTTCCGTCACCAGCGCGCGGTCCGCCTGCTTCGGAAACAGGTTGATCGCGGGCACGCAGTCGAGCAGCACGTTGTCTTTCGTGACGATGCGTTCGAGCGATGCATCAGCGGTAGCGAGCAGGAACGTCAGTTCGATTTCGCGCGTCGCGAACGACGGCAGCACGTCGGCGAGCCCGGCGACGCGTGCGAAACGGAAGCGCTCGGGCAGCGCGAAGTATTCGTGCAGCAGGCGATAACCCTGGAAAGCATTGGGCGTGACGGGCAGCAGCGCTTCATCATCGCCGAAGCCGGCTGGCGCGACGGCATCGCCGGGCAATGCGGCAAGCGTGCGGCTCGGCCGCTCGGGCGTCGAGACGACCACGGCCAGCGTGCCCGCCATGACCTGTTCGTAGAGGCGATAGGCCGTTTCATCGGCGCCCGCGAAATACAGGCTCAGCGCATCGAGACGCAATGCGTCGAACGAGACGCCTTCGGGCGTCGCGAGCCGGATACGCAGCGCACCCTTCAAGCGATGCGCGAGCGCCTGCGTCGCGGGCAGCGCGGCGAGCGGCAGATCCTGCATCTGCGCGAGGTAGCGCGCCTCGGTCAGCTCGATGGGCCACAGCGTGAGCGCGGCGCCCGTGCGGAATGTGCAGTGCGTGTGAGCGGATGCGCCGGACGCGACCGGCGCGATGAGTGCGGTGTCGCGCGGCACCGTGAAGCCTTCGGCGAGATTCGGGCTGGCGAGATCGGGCGCGAGGCGGGCGATCAGCATCGAAGGCGTCGGACACGCGGCCTGCGGCAGCACGACATGTGTGAGCTGCTGCGTGAAGCGCGGAAACTCTTCTTCGATTTTCAGCTGCACGCGCGCGGCGAGAAATGCGGTGCCTTCGAGCAGCCGCTCGACGTACGGATCGGCCACGTCGATGCCGCTCATGCCGAGCCGCGCGGCGATCTTCGGAAACTGCTCCGCGAACTCCGCGCCCATCTCCCGCAGATGCGCAAGCTCGGTGTTGTAGTGACGCAGAAGGCGCGGGTCCATGTGCGGTCTCTTCAGGCGGCCGTCAGCGCGGCAGTTCCATGACTGTGATGCCGCCTTCCTCCAGATCGATCTGCGTGCGCAGCGCGAACTCGAGCGGCACGGGCTGGGCCCACAGCAGACCGCGGATCACGAGCGCGATCTGATTGTGCATGTCGAGCACGGAGCGATCGAGCACGGGCTCGATCTCCAGTGTCGACGGATCGATGCGCGGCTCGAAGCGCTCGATCGCGACGCGGATCGCCTGTTCGAGCAGCACCGTGTCGATGGTCGACGCGAAGCGTCCCGACAGACACGGCAAGCCGTAATTGAGCACCGACGCGAACGCGTGCGGAAAACTGTCCTCGGCGATCGCATCGCCGAGATTCGTCGTGTTGAAAAGCCACGAAACATCGCGCAGGACCGCCGCGCGCAGGCCGCGATGCGTCATGAAGCGCTCGCCGGCGGGATCGGCGCGCGTGCCGGGATCGTCGTCAATCAGGCGGTCGAGCAGCGTGGGCTGCAGGCGGTCGGCGGCGCTGGGCTCGTTCATCGGCTCGTTCCTCGCGTTTCAACTCACGCGCCGCGCGGAGACATCCAGCGCGAAGGTCACTTCCGCGCCGCGGCTGCCCGTTGCGGTTTGCGGTGCGCAGGTCATCGTCAGTTGCTGCGCCGAGATTTCGAACACCTCGCAGGGCCGCGCGAAACGCGCGCTCGTGAAGATGTGATAGTTGCGGAAATACGCCTGTTCCAGCTTCATCGACAGATATTCGATCTGCACGCCGTTGTCCGCGCCCGCCGCCTTGAAGCACTTGATATGCGCGAGCGCGAGCAATTCGGCCTGCGCGCACAGCTTCGCGATGACGGGCGACGCCGAGTCCACGGTCTTGATGACGCCGAGCGCGGTCACGCGCATGTCGCTCGCGTTGAGCGCGGCGGCGTGCGGCGCGGCGTCGTAGCCTTGCGCCCAGCGCCAGCCGTGGATCTGCATCGGCGTATCCCAGTCGCCGCGCTTGTTCGCTTCGCCCTTTACAGGCGTGTTGCTGCGCTTGGGGACGACGTGCAGAAACATGTCGTCTGAATCCGCGAGCGCGAGCAGATCGAACTGACGCAGGGCGTCGAGCGAGAGGGTGTTGTCAGGGCGCGGGTCGGCGGGCTGCATCGTGCTGTTCCGGTTGGACGACGGTCCGGACATAAGACGGCGCACGCCGTGCGATTTTGAAGTTCAAAAATGGCCGGCGCGGTTCGTCTAACCAGTGGATTGCATGCGCCGGGGCGCGCGCAACGAATGCCGATCACGAGGGAGGATCACATGGCTACGACCGACTGCTATCTGAAGATCGACGGAATCGACGGCGAGTCGAAGCACAAGGGCGCGGAAGGCCAGATCGAGGTGCTGAGCTTCAACTGGGGCGTGACCAACGCGAGCAATCCGATGACAGGCAGCGGCAGCGGCATCGGCAAGGCGTCGCCGGGCGTGTTCCAGTTCGTGCACCAGTACGACAAATCCGCGCCCACGCTCAAGAAGAGTTGCGCGAGCGGCAAGCATATCGGCAGCGCGAAGCTCACCGTGAGCAAGGCGGGCGAAGGGCAGAAAGAATTTCTGACCGTCACGATGAAGCAGGTGACCGTGACGAAGGTCGCGTTGATCTGCCTGCCCGGCGGCCATCCGGAACAGACCGTCGATCTGAGCTACGCGGACATCGAGTTCGAGTACAAGCCGCAGGACGACAAGGGCGCGCTGGGCGGCGCCGTGAAGTTCGGTTGGGACGTGCGCAGTACCGAAGTCCGTTGACCTTCCCGCCGACAGACCGGTGCGCCGATGCCCTCCGACGCCGTAGCGCAGAAGCCCCTCGCCAGCGTCGACACGCCGCTCGGCGATGACCTGCGTTTCCTGAGCCTGCGCGCGAGCGCGGAACTCGGGCGCATGCCGTGCTGCGAGCTGACGCTCGTGTCGAAGCGCGCGGACCTCGACTTCAGCCGCATCCTGGGCAAGCACGTGAGCGTGTCGCTCAACGTGCCGAAGGCGAAGCCGCGCGTGTTCGGCGGCTATGTGGTGGGCTTCCGTCAGACCGGCATGCGCAGGCGGCTGCATGTCTACGAGGCGGCGGTGCGGCCGTGGCTGTGGCTGCTCGCGCGGCGCAGCAACTGCCGCATCTTTCAGAACAAGACGGTCGAGGAAATCGTGAAGGCCGTGTTCGCCGATCCCGTCTACAAGGGACTCGAATTCGGCGAGATCAAATGGAAGGCCAGCACGCGGGCGCATCCACGGCGCGAATACTGCGTGCAGTATCGCGAATCCGATTTCAACTTCGTCAGCCGGCTGCTGGAGGATGAAGGCATCTACTACTGGTTTCAGGACAAGGACGGCAAGGAATCGCTGATCCTGACCGATACACTCGCCGCACACGAAAGCGTTTCGGGATGCGAATCATTGCCGTATGGCGCGGTACTGGCCGCCGCGCCCGATATCGAATACATCAGCGAGTGGCGCACGCATCACGCGATCGAAACGCACAACTGGCTGCTCACCGATTACGACTTCAAGAATCCGTCGCGGCCATTGCAGAAGCAGGCCGCGAAGCAGATGCAGGGCTTCGATGCGTTCGCCGGCCTCGAAAATTTCGACTATCCCGGCGGCTATGTCGAAGCAGATCACGGCGAGAGCCGCGCGAAGTCGCGCGCCGACGAATGGCGCGTGGAAGGCAGCGCGCCCGGCGATCCGGACATCAACTGGCATCAGGTCGAGGCGCGCACCAACGGCAGGAGCGTGCGCACGGGCGCGTTGCTCAAGCTGACGCGGCATCCGCGCGCTGACCAGAACGCGCAGTATCTCGTGACGCGCACGCGTTATGAAATCGACCTCGCCGATTACGAAGCCTTCGAGGGCGCGCAGACGAATCGCTGCGAATGCTGGTTCTCTGCGATCGACGCGAAGCAGGCCTTCGCGCCGGCCCGCACCGCGCGCAAGCCGTTCGTGCAGGGGCCGCAGACGGCGATGGTCGTGGGGCCGGGCGGCGACGAAATCTACACCGATCAATACGGCCGCGTGAAGGTGCAGTTTTTCTGGGACCGGCAGGGCAAGCGCGACGAGAACAGTTCGTGCTGGATTCGCGTGTCGCAGCCGTGGGCGGGCAAGGGTTGGGGCGCGGTGGCGATTCCGCGCATGGGTCAGGAAGTGATCGTCGATTTTCTGGAAGGCGACCCGGACCGGCCGATCATCACGGGCCGCGTGTACAACGCCGAGCAGATGCCGCCGTATGACTTGCCGGCGAACATGACGCAGTCGGGCATCAAGAGCCGTTCGAGCAAGGGCGGCAGCGCCGCGAACTGCAACGAACTGCGCTTCGAGGACAAGAAGGGCGCAGAGCAGTTGCTGATTCATGCCGAGAAGAATCAGGACATCGAAGTCGAGAGCGATGAATCACATTGGGTCGGGCATGACCGCAAGAAGAACATCGATCACGACGAGACGACGGTCGTGAAGCACGACCGCACCGAGACGGTCGGGAACAACGAGAAGATCGAGGTCGTCGTCGATCGCAAGGAGAAGGTGGGCAACAACGAGACCATCGCCATTGGCGCGAACCGGACGGAGACGGTCGGCGGCAACGAGAACATCACCATCGACAAGAACCGCACGATTCTCGTCAAGATGATGGAAACCGCCAGCGTGCTGCTGCAGCGCACGCATTTTGTCGGCATCAACGAAACAATTACCGTGGGCGCGGCGCAGGAAGTGGTGATCGGCGCGTATCAGACGGTGAAGGTCGTCGCGTATCAGAAGGTGAGCGTGGGCGCGGATCAGACCGTGAATGTCGCACGCAACCAGAAGACGAAAGTCGGCGGCGATCAGACGCTCGGCGTCACCGGCGGCCGGACCGTGACGGTCGGCAAGGACATGGGCGAGACCATCGAGGGCGCGCAGTCGAGCACGGTGAAGAAGGCGCGCACGACGTCGGTCACGGAAGACGATACGTTGACGGTCGGAAAGAATCTCAAGATCAGCGCGGCCGATTCGATCACGCTGGTCACGGGCGATGCCAGCATCACCATGAAGAAGGACGGGACGATCCAGATCAAGGGGAAGGACATCAGTATCGACGGATCGAGCAAGATCACGTCGACCGCGGCCAATATCAGTTCGGAAGCGTCGGCCAAGAGCGTGACGAAAGGCGCCGCGGTCGAAGTGGAAGCGTCGGGCATCAACACGATCAAAGGCAGCCTCGTGAAGATCAACTAGGGACGGGCCGACAAGATGAGCGTCGAACTCCGCTTTCTCATGGCGGCACTCGCAGCGTGGCGTCTGGCTTCCATGCTCGCGAAGCACGACGGACCGGGCCGTGTTCTCGTGCGCATCAGAGATGCCGCGCACCTGAATATCGGAGATGGCGGTGTCGCGTGCACGAAATGCATCGGCGTATGGGTGGCGATACCGTTTGCCTGGTTCGTCTGCAACGACATCGCCGGATGGATCGTCGCATGGCTCGCGCTCGCCGGCGCGACGGCGTTGATCGAAGACTGGTTGCAGCCGGCGTTCGAATGGAGGGAGGCTCGCAGCGATGAGTTGTTGCCGACAGAGCCGGACCGTCGCGCTGAGTGAATGGCATCGGGTCGCGGTGCGCTATTCGGGTGGACGAACCCTGGCCGTCAGAGGGCCGGTGACCGGTGCGGAGTACGTCGTCTCGGGAAGCCGCCGCATCGTCTGGATGGATCTTCGCGACGCCCTCGTATTGACGCGAACACGGCTTTTCGCGCTCGATCGCGCCGCGCCGCACGCGCCCGGCGAACCGGGCGAAACATCAGGAGCATGATCATGGGAAAACCCGCGGCACGGATCGGCGATACGACGAGCCACGGCTCGCCGCTCCTGGGTCCCGGTTGCCCGACGGTTCTGATCGGCGGAAAGCCGGCGTGGCGGATCGGCGATCAGCACACCTGCCCGATTCCGAATGCGCCGCCACCCGCGGGACCGGGGACGCCGCATGGACCGGGCATCACGACGCTGGTGCCGGACGGCGGCTCCGGCATGTGCCTGATCGGCGGCAAGCCTGCCGCGAGGATGGGCGATATCGTCATGGAGGCCGGCGCCATCGTGCCGCTGCCGCCGCCCAATAACATCGTCTCGGGAGAGGTCACCGTGCTGATCGGAATGGGCGGCGGAGGTGGCGCACCGTACTGTCCTACTTGTTCATGAAGCGGATCCGCACGAAGAGGGCGTGAGCATGTGCAATGTCGATGTCGTCACGGGGGAACTCACACGTGTATCGACCGATCTCGTGCTGACCGGCGCCATTCCCTTCGAATTCTCGCGGATGTATTCCAGCAGCGACGGCACGCCGGGGCCGCTCGGCCACGGCTGGCGAACCAGCGCGAATCTCTTTCTGCAATGGGACGAAAAAGGCGTTGCCTTTCACGACGAGGACGGCGAGAGCGTGAGACTGGCGGTCGTTTCCGGAGAGGGACGCGCGCAAAACGAGGATGCAAGCATCACGCTTCAGAAGGCGGGCGCCTTGCTGCTCCTCGGTCGCGGCGACCGCAAGCGCTATTACTTCGAGGCAAAGCCGCGCGAGAAAGGCCTTTGCCGGATCGATTCCATCCGCGACCACAACGATCGGGCGCTGACCTTCCGTTACGGTGCATCCGGAATGCTCGCGAGCGTGATCGACACTGTCGGGCGCGAGGTGCTGTTTCGTTACGACGACGCGCAACGTATCGTCGGCATCGGCCTCCGGGCAAATGTCGAAGACGCACACGTATCGCTCGTGCGCCGCTTTCTGTATGACGCGGCGAGCGACCTCGTCGAAACGATGGACCAGATCGGACGCATCACGCGGTATGAGTATCAGGATCATCTGATGACCCGGGAAACCGGTCCGGACGGCAACGGCTTCTACTGGGTCTATGACGGCTCCCGGCGTTGCGTCATGTCCTGGCTCGAAGGCGGCGTCAAATTGCGGCGGTTCCGCTATGACGATCGCCGCGGCCGGGTGGAAGTCTGCGATTCGCTCGGACAGCGCACGCTTTACGAGCGCGACGCCGGCAACCGGATTGTTTCGGTGGTCGATCCGATCGGCCGCCTCGTCACGCATGCCTACGATGCGTCTGGCCTTCTGATCGCCACCACCGGCGGTGATGCGTTCGGCCGCGCGGTCAGCGTGTTCGATGAAAGGCAAAACTGCCTGACCGTCGTAAGGGCGAATGGCGCGACCGCGCGCCATTTCTTCAATGAGGCCAATCTGCCGGTTCGTGTCGAAGACGATGACGGAAACGTTTGGCTGAAAGAGTACGACGAACGAGACCGGCTCGTTCACAGCATTACGCCAGGCGGATTCGAATGGCGCTTTTCATATGCGGAAGAAGGCTACGTCAGCCGGGCGATCAATCCATGCGGACATGCGATCTTTCAGGACCGGACCCGCAACGCGATGCGAATGCGGGACGAATTCGGCGTTCTCTATCAGCGCGAGTACGACGCCGTGGGCAACATGGTCGCACTCGTCGACGGTGCGGGCCGGCGCACCGCGTTCCAGTACGATGCGGCGGGCAGACGAACGGGCATTGTTTTCCCCGATGGAACGGCGAGTCACTGCACATATGACGCCTACGACAACATCGTCACGATGACCGATCCGCTGGGCCGTACCGTGCGCATCGATTTCGACGCGGGCGGTATGCCGGTGCGTGAGACCTTGTCGAACGGAGATGCCTTCGAACTTCGATACGACACAGAGCAGCAATTGACTGGAATCGTGAATCTGAATGGCGAGACTGCGAGCATCTGGTACGACGCCGTGGGACGGCTGCGCGGCATCACACTATTCGATGGACGGACCGAGCGCTACGACTACAGCGATTCGGATCGTCTGAGCCAGATCACACGGCCTTCCGGTCGAAGGATACGAATCGACTACGACGACGACGGCGCGGTCGCAAGGCGGATCGCATCGGACGGGACGACTACATCGTTCGCCTATCGCAAAGGACTGCTCGAATCCGCGAGCAAGGGTGACATCCGCTTCGATCGCACATTCGATTTCCGAATGCGCATGGCTGGCGAGACACAGGGCGCTTTTCAACTGGCCTTCGCCTACGACAGAATCGGAAACCTGCTGTCCATCGACGCCAGTTTCGGCCGTTCGACGCGCTGTGACTACGACGGCAGAAGGCGAGTCGTCGCGATCCGCGACTCCGCGCTCGGCGATTACAGATTCGTCCACGACGAAGTCGATCTGCTGAGGCAGACGCACTTTCCGGGCGGAGCGCGCATAGAGAACACCTTCGATATTCAGGATCGACTCGTTCAGGTCGAAGCATTCGACGCTCACGGTCATCAGCGTCTTACGCTCACCTATGCCTACGACGCCGCGGACCGTCTCGTCAGCGAGACCGTGATGCACGCCGCGGAAGTCCGCACCACGCGCTACGCCTATAACCATCGCGACCAAGTCGTGACCGTGTCGCGTCTCGAAGAAATCGTGGAGCGCTACGCCTACGACGCCAACGGCAATATCGTGTCGAGTTCGCGTAGCGGGGCGGCGATCATCGGGCCGGGGGACAAATTGCTTCAGTTTGGCACGACGCTTTTTCAGTATGACGACGACGGCAATCTGATCGAACGTCGCGACGAATCCGGCGTGACGCGCTTTCACTATGACGCGGAATATCGTCTTACGCGCCTGAGCGCGCCGGATGGCAGCGTGATCGAATATGCGTACGACGCCATCGGCCGGCGGGTGCGCAAGCGCAGCGCCGGCCGTGAAACACGGTTTTGCTGGAACGGCGAAACGGTCTATCGGGAAGAGTCCGATGACGGTGTCGTGGATTATCTGTTTCTGCCCGACTCATTCGTGCCGCTCGCCTTCGCGCGCGACGGCCACCGTCTGTACTGTGTGATGGGGCAGAATTGCGCGCCTTGTGCCTTGCTCGATGAGACGGGAAACCTCGTCTGGCTCCGCGATTCCGACGTTCTCGGAAACGAAATGGCCGAGACGCCGGATACGCGCTGCCCAACCGCCTATCTCGGGCAATACACGGAAACCGGCAGTGCGCTTCGATATAACTATCACCGCTACTACGATCCGCGTATGGGCCGATTCATCAGCACCGATCCAATCGGTCTGAGCGGCGGGTTGAATCTCTATCGATTCGTCTCGAACACGCTCACCAGGATCGATCCGCTGGGCCTGTTCGAAATCGAACTCTCCGCACGCTGCGACTGGAACAAGGATCAAAAAGCTGCATTCGAGGAAAAGGTGAAAAGATACACCGACGCGATCAACAAGGAAATAAAAAAAGGGAACGAAGGTATCTTCATCAAGAAGTGTGACCGGATGGCGAAGAACTTGCGCGCAGAATACGAAAAGTGCAAGAGTCCGGAAGGCCCTCCGCAGAACAAGTCGCCGAAAGACAAGGGCAAACCTGTCGACTGCAAGGACGATATCGACCATATCGTGGACTGCCAGATGGGCGGTCCGCAATCAGGCGACGAATTATGCGAGAACCTTCGCCCCGTCAACGCAAGTGTCAACAGAAGCCTCGGGTCGCAGGTGAGAAATCAGTTGAAGGACAAGAATTTCAAGCAGGCCTTGACGGCGGTCAGCATCGTACAGCGTGACTGCAACGGTGAGTCAGTGCGTACGCCGGATTGCGTGTAACGGAGCGCATACCCACTCAGGAGGACTGAAAATGAATGCAGCAGAATTGGAAGAACTGGTGCAACGCGTGCACGAGATCTTCAACGAATACTCGCTGTCCAAAGGGCTCACACCTGGCAGCCTGCCGTACCCGCCCGCCGACCCGGCGGCCCTTGCCGCATTCGACGAAACGCACGCGGACTGGCCGCCCTCGTACAAGGCTTTTCTGTCGCTTCACAACGGCTGGGAAAACTTCGCGCTCGTGTTCACCCTGATCGGAGCCAGCGGGGCACATACCGAAAAAGCGCTGACACGCATCGAATTGACGATGCGGACCTTCAATGAGAAATGGGCCAAACGCTTCGGTTCGCCGACGCCGGAGAAGATCGCGGAATTCGAAGCCGGCGCGGACCTCGACAAGAAAAAGGAGCTGGACGCGGGCATCTATCTGCCGCACATGATGGTCTTCGGCACCGACTTCGCGGGCAGCCTCTACTATTTCTACAACGATGGCAAACCGCGGAAGGAAAGACCGGTCGTCGAGCGCGACGTCTACGGTGAAATCATTTGCGTCTATGACGATTTCCAGGCGTTCCTGCAAGGGACGCTGAAGTTCCACCTGAGATTGCTGAAACGATGAGGCAATGCGGCAATGGATGACGAAAGTTATCGGGCGCTCGTCGGGGAATTGCGAACGGCGCTCGCGAAAAGCACGGCAGGGAAAGACGCAACTGCGTCGATACCTGCCTGGCCGCTTCCCGCGCGCAACGAAGATATCGAGGCCTGGGAGTGTCGCAACGGCGAGTCGATGAGTCCGTCCTACAGGACGTTTCTTCTGATACAGGACGGCTGGCCCGACTATGCGTCCGACTTCACCATTGCCGGCGCGCTTCCTGCGAGATTCGAGGCGGCGTGGCGCGATATCCGTGAGACGGTCGAGATCGAGCGCGAGGAATGGCGGCAGAGCTTCGGAGAGGACACGCCCGAGGCGATTGCCCGCTATGAGCGCGAAGGCTCCGGACTCAACGAACTCGAGACCGACTATTCGCCCTACGTACCGGACAAGATTTGCTTCGGGACGGATTTCAACGGCGGGCTGCTGTTTTTCGATCCCGCACGCAGGAGTCGGCGCGGCGAGATGCAGGTGTTTCGATGGTATGTCGGCGGCGGTACGCAGGCGATCTTCGAATCGTTCGCCGCCATGCTTCGCGCCGATCTTGCGGAACTGAAGGCGCAAGACGATGCATGACCGGCATGCGCGGCGCATGTGTCCATACGCAGTAGGGAACGAGTCGTCAAGCAGGAGTGAAGCGATGCAGAATGCGGGCAACGACGTAACCTCGGACGCCGGGCCAGAAGCGTTTCCGGGCGGTCGTCTCGACCTTTCGGGACGCGATCTGCGTCATGGTTCGTGGAGTGGCGCGGACTGGCGCGGCGCCGACCTGCGCCAGTCCGACCTGTCTCATGCCGACCTCACAGGCGCCACGGTGGATGACGCCGCGCTCGGCGAGGCTCTCATGGCTGGATGCAGACTGGTCGGCACACGATTCGAAAACGCGTCACTGGATAGTGCGGTGTTGCGCGGGAGCGTCGCGTGTCGGGCTGATTTCAGGCGAGCCAGCTTGAAGGAATGCGATCTGGCGCAGTGCGACTTCAGAGATGCGTGCTTCTTCGAAGCGCGCCTGCCCAACGCCGAACTGCAACATGCCCGGCTCGCGCGCTGTGACCTGCGCAATTGCCTTCTCGAGGGCGCCAATCTGGCTTATGCGAATCTGAGCGAAGCCGACCTGCGCGGTGCGGATCTGACGGGGGCCAACCTCAAAGGCGCTCTGTTGTGCGGAGCCGATCTCGGCGGCGCGTGCCTGTCTCACGTGAATCTGACGGAAGCCACGGCGCCTCGCGCCAGGTTCGAGGGAACGGTTTGCGATGGTGCAACGGCCATGCTCGCGGACTTCTCTTTCTGCCGATTCATCCACACGAGAGCAGAGCGCGCGGACTTCAACCGCGCCACTTTTCATGCCTCCCGACTCGAACATGTTTGCGCATCCGATTCATCGTTCGAGTTCGCGGACTTGCGTGATGCGACGATCATCGAAAGCGGCTTTCAACGAGCCTCCTTTGTCGGCGCTGCGTTCGACGGCAGTTCTGTATCGCTTTCCAGCTTCGAGGAAGCCGATTTTTTCTGGATCGAATCGGCGTCGTCATCCTTGATTCAATGCGCCACGACCGGTGCGCGCTTCCCGGATACGGTCAACGTGCGATATGGCCCGGCTGGAATCAGACCTCCGGCTATCGTCGTCGCACGGCTGAGTCGCACTCCCGAACTCCGAAACCCAGGGCAGTGAGTTCCGGCGCCAGCCAGAACCGGATCGACACGTACGCATTCTCATGAAACTGATCGTTTTGGAAGGGCCGGCCAGCGGGCGCGCGTTCCCGATCGACCGGGATGTGAGCCTCGAAGTAGGGCGCGCCCCGCAAGTGGATTTCAGTCTGCCGCAGGATCCGCACCTGTCGCGCCGACATTTTTCGCTCACTTGCGAAGACGGCGGGTGTCGAATTCAAGACCTCGGAAGCGCTAACGGAACCGCACTGGATACGGGGCAACGCGCCACCACGGGCGTGCCCATCCCCGTGCTTCCGGGACAGCGCATCCGCGCCGGAAGTTCGGTGTTCACGCTGATCGAAGAAGACGGTGCGCGAACCCATGTCCCTGGCGTCCCGGGCCTCAGGCTGACGAACGCTACGCCGTTCCCGGCCGCGATGATGCTTTGGGAACATCCGCCGGGCCGCACGAATGTGAGCGTCATCGTCAAGGCGACTTTCGAGATCGGAGCCAACGGCGACATAAAGATCGCGGGCAGGCAGATTCCGGTCTTCAGATCGGATCAGGCCACGGATGAGCGGGCCGAAGCGCAGCCTCGCTTCGAATCGGACATGGTGCCATGGAAGGTCCGGACGGACATTCTGCTCGTCGGACACGCCTATGCTCCCGGAGGTGTCGCCGTCGAAGGTCTCCACGCGCGTCTCGAAGTTGGATCGTTGCGTCATGCCGTCGCGATTCACGGCGATCGCCATTGGTTGTTCGATCCGTTGGCCGGGATCACGCGTCCGGTCATCACGCGGCCAATCCCCTTCACAAAAATGCCGCTGGGATATGAACGGGCATTCGGCGGCTTCGACAAGCGGGCCTCCCGCTATTGTGAGAACAACCTTGCGGGCAGAGGATTCATCGGCGCATGCACGCCGCAGAGCGTTCACGGTGTTCGCTTGCCCAATCTGGAGCGGGTGGATTCCCAGATTCGAAAGTGGGACGATCACCCGTCGCCAGTCGGGTTCGGCGCGTACGGCCGAGGATGGATGCCGAGGCTTGGACACGCGAACCGATTGACGGAAAGCCTCGTCGGCGAGGAGCCATCGTCCGAGACAGTGGATGAGGGGCTGGCGTTCTACAACAGCGCGCATCCCGAGCTTCAGATCGCGGGCTATCTGCGCGGCGACGAAACCGTCACGCTGACGAACCTGAGCGACGTTCCGAAGCTGAGGTTCAATCTGATGCCGCTTCCGCTGCGTGTCGGAATCGCGGGCGTAACGGCGATGGATCACGCCGCTGATGAAGCGCGCACCGCCGTCCAGTCTGACGTCGATGCGATGCAGATCCAGGAAGCGGCGGCGAATCTGGACACGCTGGTGCTCATTCCAGACGAACATAGGTTCTATCAGGTTTTTCGTGCGATCGTGGATCTGTCGAAATTCGGCGAGGACGCGCTCTGTGAGATTTCGATCCGGCTTCGAGCTAGTCCGTAATCCTGCATCGATTCAAACGTCGTGGATCGACTTGATCCATCCCGCGACGACCACGAGCCCGAGCGCGACAATGGCCGCCTTGTGCGCCACGGACATCCCCTGCTGCCGCTCCGCACGGCGAACCTTGCTGACGAGCGCCCCCATCAGACTCGACTCCAGCGTCGACTGCGCGCTCAGTTCGATGGTCACCAGCGCCCCGACGCTCATCACGATGCCCGCGACCGAACCGGCGCACAGTCCATAGAGCGCATTGAACGCGCCGGGCCGCGACGCCGCGATGAACGCCGCCAGCACCGCTGCGCACGCCACGGGAATGATGAGCACGAATCCGCTGCTGCCCGCGCGCTCTGCAATGCGCAGGAGCACGGCGAACGGCGCATAGACAGCCGCGTCGATGCCGCCGGGCAGAAGCTTGCGAAATCTGAGCAGTTCGATCCAGAGACAGAACACGAGGCCGGCGGCGATGCCTGTCGACACTGCGCGCGCCGGACGGAATTCGATGAAGTTCAAGGCGCGTGCGGCGTGCGGTCCGGCGTCGAGAAACACCCAGCCGGATAGGGAGCGTTTGCGGCGCGCGCGCCCGAACCAACGCGAGGACCAGGGAAAGAGCCATGCCGCGAGCGCCGCGACGACCATCGGCGGCGCGATCATGACGAGCGACGTGTAGAAAGTATTGTGAGGCCCGAGGAATACGAGCGAGGCGGACGCGTACGTGCCCCACGCGAACATCGTCGCGACGCCCGCGACGGCGATGCCGCCCGTCAGCATCAGCACCGGCAGGGGCGAGCGGCTTGTCACGGTCACCTCGACCCACGCGGCGGCCGCGCGCGCGATCCAGTCGCAAAACAGCCAGCAGCCGACGAGCGCGAAGACGAGCGCGATGACGTGAACGTCGAGCATCGTCATCGCGTTGTCGGCGGGAATGTGCGGCGTCGTTGCTCCGCCCCAGAGAAACTCCGCGCCGAGCACGATCTGGTTCAGAAAGTACCCGAACGCGAACAGCGCCCCGGCGGCGGCCGTGCCCTTGACGGGATCGCGGCCGTTCAGCACGGCCGCATAGGCGCCGCGCCAGACGCCGGTGCTGAGCGCGCCGATCGCGAAGATCATCACGACGAGCGGCGTGCCCAGCGATATGACGACCGACATGCGCGCGACCGCCGCCGCGGAACCCGCCGGAACGAAGCCGATCAGAAGGCCGTTCGCCGTTTCGATGACGACGCCGGCCGCGAAGCCGATGCCGAGCGCATCCCATTTGCCGAGCCGAAAAAGCGGCGTGGTGTCGACGAGCACGGCGCGCCTGGCTTCGGCACGCGGATGCAGGTTCAGATATGCCCCGGGACCGTGCGTCGGCGCGGCGTTCATGCGCGCGAGCACGCGATCGACCTGCGCGGGCGAACCGTCCCATTGGGACGCCTGAACATCCGCATAGAACTCACGAACTCGCAGCACCGACGCGCCCGAGAGCAGCACGAGCGCGCTCCATAGCACGGTTTTCGCGAGCAGAAAGACGGACTCATGCCACACGCGCTCGGTCAGCGCGACGACGCCGAGCAACGGAACCACGCTCACGATGACGAAGGCGAGACACGCCGAGATCGTCATGAAGGTCTTGTCGATGTCGCGGTTGCGGATGTGCGCCAATTCGTGAAGGATGATCGCGCGAAAGGCGGACGGGTCGGCGTAGAAATAGTTCGCCACGAAATACCCGCTGAGCGCGACGAAATAGTTGCGGCGGCGTCCGAACGTCACCGGCAGACCGCTCGCGAGCGGATTCCATACGAAGACGGGCACGCGGTTCAGTTGCGCTTCCTGACACAGGCTGGTGAGCGCATCGAGCAGGCCGGGAGGATCGTCCTTGTGGATCGGCGTGAGACGCTGCGTCTTCAGCTTCCAGAGAGGAAAGAGCCAGTAGAACACGCCGCCGAGCGCGAGCGTGACGATGATCCCGACGATCTTCCATGTCGATTGCGGCCTGAGCATCGCCATGCAGTTCGCCACCTGTGGGGCGAATTGCGCGCGAATCTCCGACGCTGAGAGCACGTCCTGAGCGCGCAGGCCGGGATCGAATACGCCCGTGACCATGCTCGACGCGCAGGCCGCCAGCGCGTCTCGTCCTTCGAGATGGATGCTTTCCCAGAAGTGTGCGTAGAACTGGCTGCTGACACAGACGATCAGAACGATCAGCAGATCGAACCGAAGCGTGATGTCGGACGGAAAGGGCAACGGATTGAGCCGCGCTCCATGCAGTCCCGAAGCGGCGTCGTTCGACACGATGCCTTCAGTCTTTTTGCAGCACCAGCTGTGCGACGACCGCATCGGCGAGCCGCTGCGCCTGGGCGGATTCGAGACGCAGGCGTTTGCCGGCGGCGATCACGTGCTGATGGACGTCGCCCAACTGTTCGCGGGTCAGGACGGGCGCGGGGTCGGCGCTGGCATCGGCTTCGCTGCGCCGGAACATCTTTCTGACGAGTATCGACACTTCTTCGCCGACGGCGGTCTCCGTCGCCTTGAGCGCGATGCCACCCAGTATCGGCATGATTTCGGAGACGACCTGTAGGATCAGTGGCGTGAAGAGAATCGAGAACCCGTCGGGGCCGAAGCCGAGCGCGGCGTCGCGGTTTTTCGATGCTTTTTTCGCGGCGTCCGGGTCGGCGAACCAGGCGGCGCTGACGGTCTTGAAGAGGGGGAGTTCCTGAGGTGCGATCTGCGTCAGGACATCGCGGGAGAGGTCCCGGATCAGCGTGTGTTCAGCGGCATTGTCCATGAGCCGGTCTCCGACTGCGGAACGCGTGGTGTCGGCTTGAACGTTAGGTTTCGGTTTCGTCGATGTCAAAGAGAATTGGTCGGGATAACGGATTGGGTGGGTGGTTTGGCTGAATGGGAAAGGGACAAGAAGATTCGGCAATGGCTGGCAAATACGGTATCGCAACTAACCGTCTTATCTATCACCGCCAGTAGATTGACGTACCCATTGACCGGCAAGCGCTCGTACTAGCAATCAGCACGCACCACCAGAAAATGCATCACATCCGTGCGCCCCTCATCGAACCCAGCCTCGCAATAAGCCAGATACAACCGCCAGACGCGCACGAAATGCTCATCGAATCCCAGTGCGCGGACCGCGTCGACGCGGGCTTCGAACGCATCGCGCCAGCATCGCAGCGTGCGCGCATAGTCCGCGCCGAACGAAAGCGTCGCGTGCGCCGCAAGTCCCGCGCGCCGTGCCGCGCGCACGAAGCGCTCCGGACTCGGCAGCATGCCGCCCGGAAAGATCGTCTCGCGAATGAAATCGCTCGACGCGCGATACGAGGCAAAACGCTCATCGTCGATGGTGATCGACTGCACCAGCGCCTTCGCGCCCGGCCCGAGACAGCGCTTTAACGTACGAAAAAAAACCGGCCAGAACGCCTCGCCGACCGCCTCGAACATTTCGATCGCCACGACCGCGTCGTATTGTCCGCGCAGATCGCGATAATCACGCAATTCGATATCCACGAGCCCATCCAGTCCTTCACGCGCGAGGCGCTCGACGGCGAACGCGTGTTGCGCCGGCGAGATCGTCACGCCGTGCACGCGAATGCCGAGGCGCGCCGCGTGCCGCGCAAAACCGCCCCATCCACAGCCAATTTCCAGCACGCGCATCCCCGCAGACAGCCCGAGCGTATCGACGATGCGCTGATACTTGCGATCCTGCGCGGCCTCGAGCGAAAGCGCATCGTCACCGTCGAACCACGCGCTCGAATAGGTCCACGTCGGATCGAGCCAGAGCGCGTAGAACGCATTGCCGATGTCGTAATGCGCGTGAATGTTGCGGCGGCTGCCCGTGCGCGTATTGAGCCGCAATCGATGACGCAGGTTATGCCAGCACTGCGCGACGACCCCGCCCGCGACGGTGCGCGCCAGCGCCGCCTCGTTGCGGATCGCGAGCCGCAGCAGCGCGCACGGATCGGGCGTGTCGAGCCACTGCGCGCGATACGCCTGCGCAAAACCGATATCGCCCGCGCGCAGGATCGCACGGCACGCGCGCCAGTCGTGAATGGCGAGACACGCGGCGGGCTGCATGAGCGGATCGCCGAACACGTAGCGGTCGCCGTCCGGCGTGATGAGCACGAGATGCCCGACGCGAATGCGACGCAGCAGACCGAAAAAAATCCGCGCGGACAGCGGCATGGCCGCTTGCGCGGAAAATGACCGCAGCAAGTTCATGTTCGAGCCTTGTGTTTCGTTTCCTTGGAACCGGATGGCTGTTTGCCGTGAAAAGGCACGCGCTTCATCCACAGCCGCAGCGCCTGCCAGTGAATCCGCACGATGACGCTCGCGGCGAACCACGGCTCGCGCAACAGCGTGCGCCATGCGATCGCGCCGTTGAGCGGCCGCGCGGAAAGACTGATCGCAGTGCGGATCACGAGGCCATCGCGGTCGCGATAATCGATCGACACCGACAGACGCTCGCCATGACGTCGCACGCGAAAGGCGTAATCGCCGACGACCTCGCAAAAAGGGGAGACGTGCAGCGTCTTGCGACAGACGAGCACGGTGTCGTCGACGATCGGCGCGTGATCCTTCGCGCTCAGCAGATAGCCGCGATGCTCGCCGAAGGTATTGCGCACATCGGCGTAAAGCGCGCGTAACGCACCCGCGCGATCGTGACAGAACCAGAAGCTCACGGGATTGAACGCGTAGCCGAACACGCGCGGAATTGTCAGCAGATGAATTTCGCCATCGGCGGGGATGCGCGCGTCGGCGAGGCACGCGCGCATCCAGAGATCGAGATCGCAGTCGTCGCGCGCACCGTAATCGCGCCTGAAAAGCGCGAGCGGCCGCACGCGGTCGATGCCGAACCACGCGCAACGCAGCGCATCGAGTTGCGCGACATCGCAATAGACATAGCGCGCCGGATAGTCGAAGCGATGCCGCGCCGGACGCAACCGCTCGTGCATCACGCGGCCAGTCAGCCATTGCGCCGTTCTCATGGCGTGGCCCAGGCCGGCTGCACGCCGAAGTCGCGCGCGACGCGTAGCGCCGATTTCAGGCCATCCTCGTGAAAGCCATAGCCGGTCCATGCGCCCGCGTGCCAAGTGCGGCGCATGCCTTGAATGCCAGGCAGGCGCGTCTGCGCATCGATGGCGGCGAGATCGAAGAGCGGATGCTCGTACTCGTAGCGGCCGAGTTGCGTGCCGGGCGCGGGTTCATCGACAGGATTGAGCGTCACGACGACAGGCGTCGTGAAAGGCAAGGGCTGGAGCTGGTTGATCAGATAGCTCACGCAGACCGGCGCGGCTTTCCCGCGTGCAAGTCCCGAGCGCGCGCCGATGTAATTCCACGCCGACCACACGCGCCGACGGCGCGGCAGCAGCGCGCAATCCGTGTGCAGCACCGCGAGGTTGCGCTGATAACGCACGGCGCCGAGCAGCGCGCGTTCGTCCGACGAAGCATCGTCGAGCAGGCGAAGACTCGTCGGCGCATGAGTGGCGAGCACGACGGCATCGAAGCGTTCGGGGCCGGCAGCGTCGGTCATCACGATGACGCCGTCGTCGTCGCGGCGCACGCCTCGCACGGGTGCGCGCGTGCGCACGTCGTCGAGCGTGGCCGCGATACGTCGAACATAATCGCGCGCCCCGCCCGCGACCGTCCTCCACGGCGGGCGATCGTTCACCTGCAGCAGGGCGTGATTGAGGCAGAAGCGCAGAAAAGTCGAGGCGGGAAAGCGCAGAATGTCGTGCGCGGCGCTGGACCAGATCGCCGCGGCCATCGGCAAAAGATAGTGCTGCTGAAACGGCGCACCATAACCGCCTTCGACGAGCAGTTCGCCGACCGAACAGCGATTCGCGCTCACGCGCTCCAGATGCCTGTGCGCCGACGCGTTGAAACGCAGGATATCGCGCAACATGCCGAGAAACGCCGGCGAAAAAAGATTGCGACGCTGCGCGAAGACGGTGTTGAGATTCGCGCCCGCCCATTCGAGGCGTCCGCCGTCGAGCGACACGGAGAACGTCATTTCGCTGCGATGCGTGGCGACGCCGAGTTCGTCGAAGAGGGCGATGAGGTTGGGATACGTGCGGTCGTTGAAGACGAGAAAGCCCGTATCGACGGGATGATGCATGCCATCGAGCGCGACATCGACGGTGTGCGTGTGACCGCCGAGATAATCGGCCGCTTCGAACAGCGTCACGCGATGCGCGCGCGCGAGCAGATACGCGCTCGCGAGACCGGCGATTCCCGCGCCGATCACCGCGATGCGCTGACTTCCTCCTCGTATCGATACGTTCATTGCCGGGTGGTCTCCTCGCGCCGCCTGGACGCGGTCGCATCTACAGATACGAAAGAACCGCGCACACGGATGCACGCGCGCAGGCGCTTCGTCACTCACGCTGCCCGGGACTCTGAAAGCCGGCCTTGCCGATCTGTTCAGGCGATTGCGGCACGCGCCGGAAACGCGCGGTGTCGTAGCCCATCGCGTCGAGGCGTGCGATGAGCGAGCGATAGACGTCGTCGCTCATCATCGGCTCGCGCGAGAAGATCCAGCCGAGCTTCTTGTTCGGGTAACCGAGGATCGTGTAGCGATAGTCGGGATCGACGTAGAGCGTCAGTTGCGTCACATGAATCGGCCAGAACGGCTGCACGCTCCATTCGCCGCCGTTGCTGCCGGGCTTGACGGTATCGATGAAGTGATAGGTCGTTTCCGCTTGCGCGAAACTGTTCTTGCGGCCATGAAAGATGTCGTCGATCCTGCCGTCCGCGCGCAGCGACCATTCGACATGCGTGCCGACGTAATCGCGCTCGGCGAAGTACGGAATGTTCGCGATCACGTACCAGCGCCCCATGTAGCGCGGTATGTCGACGGCCACGGTTTCGAGCGGCTGATGCGCGCGCGGATTGGGATTCGGCGGGCTCGAACAAGCTGCCATCGCCACGACGACGCCAGCCGCCAGCAACGCGACGACGAGCGCGCGCTTCATGACGCCACCTTCATCGCACGCGGCTTGAACAGCATGTGCGCGACGCCCCATTCGCCGCCGCGCGCATAGCCGAACAGTTCGGCCACCGCCATGTAGAACATGCGCCAGCGCTGAAACCAGATCGCGGCGGCTTCGCCGTAGACATCGCGAAACATCGGCAGGATGCGTGCGCGCGCGGCGTCGAGCGACGCGAGCCATTGATTCGCGGTGCGAGCGTAGTGCGTGCCGTTCACCCACCATTGGCGCGTGATGCGCAGATCGTCCTGGAAATGCAGCAACAATGACGCGGACGGCATCGTGCCGCCGGTAAAGAAGTAGCGCGACATCCAGTCGCCGTCATCGCGCGATGTGAAGTGATACGCGAGCGTCTTATGCGCGAACAGGTGGACAAAAAGTCGTCCGTCACTGGCGAGCCAGTGTGCGATTTTTGCGAGCAGCAGGCCGTAGTGCTTCATGTGCTCGAACATCTCGATCGACAGGATGCGGTCGAACGGTGCTTCGTCGCGCGCGAATTCGAAATCGACGATATCGCCCGTCACGACGCGCAGATTGCCGAGTCCGCGCTGCCGCGCCCGCGCTTCGATGAAGCCGCGCTGCCCATGCGAATTCGACAGCGCGACGATCTGCGCGCGCGGATAGCGCGCGGCCAGCCACAAGGCGAGCGAACCCCAGCCGCAGCCGAGATCGAGAATGCGCTGGCCATCCGCGAGCTGCGCGCGCTCTGCATAGCATTCGAGCATCGCGACTTCGGCTTGCGCGAGGGTCTCGTCGCCGCGCGGATACAAGCCGCACGAATACTTGAGTTGCGGGCCGAGATGGGCCTCGAAAAACGCGTCGGGCAATTCGTAATGCTGCGCGTTGGCGGCTTGCGTATGGATCGCGATGGGGCTCGCGCGCAGTTCGGCGAGCAGGCGTTCGAAGGCTTGAGTGCGCAGTGCGTTGTCGTTCGCGTGCTCATCGACGAGACGCTGGCGGATCAGCAGGCGCATGCCGGCGCGCACGAGCGCATCGGGCACGAGACCACGCTCGCACGCGCGGATGATGCGGCTTTCATCGAGCGCGGGCATGCCGGCGGGCGTGTCGCGGGCGGTGATGTTCATCGGCTGGTTCTCCGCGTGTTCACGCAGGTTTTGCGCGGCCAGGGAATGAGCGCGCTCGTCGTGCGCATGTAGTCGCGATAGCCGTCGCGCGTCGTCGCCAGATGCGCTTCGAGAATTGGAATGCCCGACACCTTCAGCAGCAGCCATGCCATCAGCACGGGCGGCGCAAGCGTGGCCCAGCCCCACGGCAGTTCGATCGACAGCACCGCGTACGCGACCCAATGCACGCATTCGAAGAAATAGTTCGGATGACGCGAATAGCGCCACCAGCCCTCGCGGCACGTTTTGCCGCGCTGCGCGGGATCGGCGGCGAAGCGCTTCAGTTGACGGTCGGCGGCGGCTTCCCCGGCGACCGCGATGAGCCATATCGCGATGAACGCGGCGATGCTCAGCGGGCTCGCCGCATCGGGCGCATAGGCAGGCACGAGGAACGCGACGGCCAGTAATGCAGAAATGAGCGCCTGCAACTGGAAGAAGCCGAACATGTTGCGCGCGGCGCGCGTGCCCCAGCGTTCACGGAACGCGCGATAGCGCCGGTCTTCCGGCTTGCCGTGATTGCGCCGCCACAGATGCCGCGCGAGCCTGGCGCCCCAGAGCACGCCGCCCGCCGCGACGCACGCGCGATTGACCGCCGCGCCCGTCGCACACGCACCGATAAAGAGCGCAGCCGCGCCGAGCGCGGCGGCCCAGACCGGATCGACCATGCCGGCGTTTTGCGTGCGCAACTGCCAGAGCCACGCGGCGGAAAACACCAGCACGAAACCGATGACGACGATAAGGACAGTGACGACGACGGGCATGACGGCTCCGCGAACCTATGTTCACCGAGCCATACGGATGGGACGCGAGATCGGATGCAGCGCGATCGAAAATCGAAAGGACTGCAATCCTCAGGTGGAATGCATCTGGCCGGTCGCGAGCACGGGGCCGGTTGGCGCGCCGGTCGGCGATCCGCCGGGCGGCTCTTCCGACACCGCGAGCACGGCCCGCGCGCTCATCTGCGCGATGATCTCGGGCGGCAGCGTCATCGTCGCGGGTCGATCGGACGGGAAGACGCCGAGCGCGATCGGCTTCGCGTCCGGCGGGATGAGCCACAGTTCCGTCGCGCGGTTCGAGGGCACCGCCACGCTCGCGGCGGGCACGACGACCATGCGCGCGCCGTGCAGATCGACGGTCGCGGTCCAGTGCACGAGGCCGTCCTTGCGCGCGATCGACGCGACCATGTATTCGCTGGGCACGGCGGCTGTGGTCGGCGCTTGCGGCGCTTGCCGCATCCACACGAGGTTCACGCCGAGCAGCACGAGCGCGGCGACGCTCGCGCCCATCGCGAGCCAGCGCCAGACGCTCAGGCTGTCCCACCAGCGCTGGCGTGCGGGCGCGCCCGTTTGCGGCGTCATGAAGCCCAGATCGCGGCGGATACGCGTCCAGACGCGCTCGGGCGGAGCGATCGCGCGGATATCATCCGAGAGCGGCGCAAGCCGTTGTTGCCACGCATCGAGTTCGCGCTGCAACGCGGGATCGCGCGACACGTCCGCTTCGAGCGTCGCGCGCGCATCGGCATCCAGCACGCCGAGCGCGTATTCGGCGCAGCGCAGGTCGTCGTCGTTGGCGGCGGGCGTGTTCATTGTTCGAGGCAGGTCTTGAGTTGCATCAGGCTGCGGCGAATCCAGCTCTTCATGGTGCCGAGCGGCACGGCGAGCCGTTGCGCCAGTTCGCTATACGTTGCGCCTGTGAAAAAGGCTTCGCGCACCGCGCTCTTCTGTTGCGGCTCGAGCCGGTCGAGACAGTGTTCGAGCCGCCTCCGTTCCTCGCTCGATTCGGCCGCGACGGCGGGTGTCGGCGATTCGTCTGCGATTTCGGGCGCGTCGTTTTCGCCGAATGTTTCCTCGCGATGCTGCCGCATGCGGTCGATCGTGCGATTGCGCGCGAGCGTGATGAGCCAGGTGATGGCGCTGCCGCGCGTCATGTCGAAGGTATCCGCGCGACGCCAGACGGCGGCGAAGACTTCCTGAAGGATGTCTTCGGCTTCGCCGCGGTCGTGGATCATGCGCACGATCACGCCGAAGATTCGCGGCGAGGTCGCGCGATACAGTTCGTCGAACGCTTTCTCGTCGCCGTTTGCGACGTTCACGAGCAAGCCGTTCACGTGCTCGCGGCGCAGCCTGTCGGCGTCGTCGGAGGCATTCGCGTCGAAGTTACCGGTGCTGCCTGAGGTGATGTCCGTCATGGGAAAAAATGATCCGGACTGCGATGATGGCTGGGTATGTCGGGCAATATAGCATCGCGTTCGCGAATGCGGACGGCGATATGCGGAGCATGTTCGATGATCAGGACTCTGCTGGTGTTGCTGGCGTCGCTGTTGGTCATCGTCGGCGCGCTTCTGATTCCGTTGCCGCGCGACGTGTCGCCGGAAACGCGCATCGTCAGCGTCGTCGAGATACGGCGTGCGCCCTCGGTCGTATTCGACTTCGTCACGACGCCGGCGCATTGGCCGGCATGGCATCCGTCGTCGCTATCGGTGCAAGGGAAGGTGGACCATCCGCTCGATGTGGGTGAGCAGGTCGTCGAGGCGTTTCGCGTGGCAGGCAGACGCGGCCGCGTCGTGTGGACCGTCAGCGACAAAGCGTATCCAGCGAGATGGTCGATCGATGGTGTGATCGATGGCCGCGCCGCGGGCACGGTCACCTATGCGCTCACGCCGGAAGAGAAGGGCACGCGCTTCGTTCGCGAATTCACGTATCGCGCGCCTTCGCTGTGGTTCGCGCTCGTGAACCGGATCGTGCTGAAGGGCATGATCCAGTCCGAATCCGACGAGGCGGTGACGCGGTTGAAGCGCTTGCTCGAAAGCATGCCCGCAGGCTGAGGACGATCAGTGCCGGCGAGGGTGTGCGAGGAAGAAGCGCAGCATCTCGGCACTGGCATCGGGTCCGCTGGGATCGGTGTAGGTGCCGCTCGGGGAGCCGCCTGACCATGCGTGGGGTGCGCCGTGAATGGTCCATAGTTCGGCGGCTACGCCTTCTCTGGACGTCATTTTTTGGACCGAGTGTTTGCGCGCGCCGAGACCGGCAGCGGACACTGTCTCGTTCGCTGTGAATCCGCGCATCAGTTCGTGGGCGTTGGCGTGATTCACGGTTGCGTCGGCGTCGCCGTGAAATACGATGAGCGGGCATTTTGGCGTTGGTGCGTCGTGCATGCCCGCGCGGCCTGCCTTGGCTTTGACCTTGCCGCCGCGCATCGCTGCGAGCGCGGACGGCAAGTCGTGCGCGCTTCCGACGGGCAGCCCGGAATGAACGCCCGCCGCCGCGTACAGATCCGGATAGCGCTGCGCCATGATCGCCGCCATCGCGCCTCCCGCCGACAAGCCGGCGACATACACGCGCTTCGGGTCCACGCTGTGATTCGCCATGATCTCGCGCGTCATTCCCGCGATCAGCGATGGCTCGCCCTGATCGCGTTGCTGATCGCCCGGCTTGAACCAGTTCCAGCACTTCGACGCATTCGCGCTCTGCGGCTGGACCGGATAGGCGACGATGAAGCCGTGCGTTTCGGCCAGCGCGTTCATGCGCGTGCCGGCGGCGAAATCGTCGGCGTCCTGCGTGCAGCCATGCAGCATCACGACGAGCGGCAGCGGCTCATTGCGATAGCCGCTCGGCACGTAGAGCTTGTAGCTTCGCTGGCCGGCAGTATCGACGTAGCGTCGCGTGCTGAAGTGGCCGCGATCGAGCACGTCGGAGTCGGGTCGCGCGACGTGCGGGTGATGCCGCGGCGGCGTTTTATCGACGTCTGCGTGTTGTTGGGCGCGGGGTGCGGGTGTCCGCTCGCCACGCATGGCGCGCTTCACGACTTCCGCCGCGGCGGCGGCATCGTTGTTGCGAAAGAGGGCGAACGCCTCTTTCATCGAGTCAAGAAAGCCTTCATTGAGTTTCATGTTTTTTTCCGTTATCGGCATGGGAGTGCGGGCGCTAGCGGATCCGGTCCGCCAGCGCGGCCTTGAGTGCCGGTGATGCATGGAGCGCGCCGCGCACCAGAATCGAGTCGATCGTCGCCAAAGCGAGTTCGGGCGATACGTCGGTGGCGATGCTGGCTAGTCCCAGCACCTGGATTCTGAGTCGCTGATTGGCAGCGCGGGCTGCTTCGAGGTCCTGTTTCGAAAAGTGCTGGAGACCCAGAACGAGCTCACGGCGCGTCACCGTGTCCTTGACGACGGGCGCGTGAACCGACAGTTGATTGCGGATTGCGGTGCGGATCAGGTCCGTGCGGTTCGAGTAAAAGCCTTCTTCGACGAGCAGGTCGATTTGGCCCAGATCGATGGGACCGAGGTTGATGGTGATTTTTTCGGTCTCGCCGCCGCGAGGCTGGTTGAGTGGTTCTTTCGACATTTTGGGGTTTGGGGCATCCGTGTACCATCCATATGGATGGTTATAGGCTGATTTTCGGATGGAGTCAATGCTTAGGTTGGGTAGGTCGCGTGAGCTTATATGTTTACATAATGTTAATTATCACATTTTTCATTATCGTCAGATGTTTCACTTAACAGCCATTCATATGCGTTCGCTCCTTCGTACTACCATTGGACGCAATGGTTTTCCGAGTCGGCCTCGCTGTTTTCCCGTTCTCGATCGTGTTGCATTGCTGTTGCGTATCAAATGCCGCTCGGTCATCGAGAAAGAAATCCATGAAAAGCACCTTCCTTTATCTCTCGCCACTGATCGTCACGCTCGCCGCATGCGACGGCAACGATGCCGCCTCTCCATCGTCCGCGACTCATGCCGCGCCAGCACACCAGATAATCTGCGCCGCTCCTACTTTCACGCCCGCGTCCGCTGGCCGCGGCCTGATCACCGCCGACACACCGAACTCCGACGGCACCCGCACCTATCCCATCGACGCGCAGATAAACATCGCGATCACCACTCACGCCCGCGCGGCCGACACGCTCAGATGGACCATCGCCGATACATACGGCAACACGGTCGCAAGCGGCAGTTTCGCCGTGCCCGCCGCTGCGACGACGAGCACGCTCGCGTGCACATCGACGCTCGCGGGCTACTTCCAGATCGCCGCGACGCTCGACCGCGCTGGCGGCCAGGTGAAATCATCCGGCACGCGTCCGGACGGTTTCGCGAGCTTCGGCGTGATCCCGAATCTCGCGAGCGCGATTCCTGCCGTCGAATACACGAAGCAGGACCAGCATCGCTTCGGCATGCAGGGCTTCAACGACTGGAGCGCGGCGCTGTCGTTGCTCGGCATCTCGTGGACGATCGATGATCGCGAGATGGCGCTGATGGAACCCGACGATCGCTTCGAGTTCGATCCATCGACGGACTATCTCGATCCGTTCTACAAGTCCGGCACGGTGATGCGTCTCGTGCGGCTCGACGGCCTGCCCGGCGGTGCGAGCATGCACGGCCTGAACCCCGACCACGCGTATATCCCGAACGATCTCGGTTATTACCGCAACTACATGGCGCGTGTCGGACAGGAAACGGAATCGATCCGCGCCAAATACTATCCGACGATGTCCGGAAACTATTACCAGGTCACGTGGGAACCGGAAGTCATGTGGAAGGATTCTGACAAGAACCTCGTCGCGCTCTATCAGCACGTCTACGACGGCCTGCATTCGACCGACCCGCACGCGGTGGTCATGGGCCCGACCGAGTCGTTTCCGATGCATACGACCGAGCGCCTGCAAGCGCTCGCATCGCTCGGTTTCGCGCAATACATCGATGGCGTTGCGACGCACGGTTACTACGATCCTGCCGGCTCGTCACCGTCGAATCCGCCTGAACGTCTGTATACCGAATCGAATGCCGATAACTCACTGCTCAACCAGATGCGCGATCTTCGCGCCGAAATGCAGCAGGAATACAAGCCGGACATGAGGCTGTTCGTGACGGAAACCGGCATCAACTACGACGCCGGCGCGAGCTACGGCCCGGACTATCCGACACCGAACATCCTGTTCGCGCAAGGCGCGGTCGTCGCGCGCGCGCACATCATCCTTCTGGGCGAAGGCGCGGATCAGACGTATGTGTTCTACGGCCCGGACTTTCCCGACGAGATCGGCTTCGGCACCTTCTTCGACCTCGACGAACCGCAGGGCTCGGTCGACGCGACGAACATCGCGCCGAAGCCCGCAGCGATGGCGGTCGCCGCGCTGACGCGCATTCTCGACGGCACGACGACGCTCGGTCCCGTGAACGACCTGCCCACCGGCGTCTACGCGTATGGTTTCCAGCAGCTGAACGAAGGCCGCATCATCACCGCGCTATGGACGCACGACAACGATGCGTGGCCCGCGTCTAACGGCGAGTTCAGCTCGACCTACAGCGTGAGCTATACCCTCAAGGTCGATGCCGACGGCAACAGCGGCACGGTGCAACTGATCGACGCGATGGGCAACGTATCGAGCGTGCCATACACGAACGGCGCGGTGACATTGACGCTCACGGAGTCGCCGCAATACGTGGTGTCGATGAACGCGAGCGTCGCGAAGAGCAATACGACGAAGCCGGTCGGTTACGTCGGCATGTAGATCATGACGACACGTCACGCAATGCGCCGCTCGCTCGCCGGATCGAACACGACCGCTTTCGACACATCGAAAACGAGTTCGAGATTCGCATCGGGCCGCGCTTCCGACGACGGATGCACGCGGCTCACCATCCGCCTGCCGTTGACCTGAGCGAACACGAGCGTGTCCGGACCGGTCGGCTCGACTACGTCGACACGCACCGTGAAGCGCTGCGACGACGCACCGCTCTCGCCGTGCGCGCTGCGCGCATCCGTGATCCGCTCTGGCCGGATGCCGACGATCACCGTTTGCCCCATGCGCGAACGCAGTGCATCCGACGGCAGCATCAGCACGCCACGCGCAACGCCCGTGTCGATTTCCAGCCCTACGCCCGCGCCCAGCGATACGAGCTTGCCGTGTACGAAGTTCATCGGCGGCGCGCCGATGAAGCCCGCGACAAAGAGATTGGCGGGCGCATCGTAGATGTCCTGCGGCGGGCCGAACTGTTGCACGACGCCGTCTTTCATTACCGCGATGCGGTCGCCCAGCGTCATCGCTTCGATCTGATCGTGCGTCACGTATACGATCGTCGAGTTCAGACGCTGATGCATCAGCTTGATCTCCGAACGCATCTCGATGCGCAGCTTCGCATCGAGATTCGACAGCGGCTCATCGAACAGGAACAGCGACGGGTCGCGCGCGAGCGCACGCCCCATCGCCACGCGCTGACGCTGGCCGCCCGACAACTGCCCCGGCTTGCGGTCCAGCAGATGCCCGATCTGCAAGGTATCCGACACGCGCTCGACGATTTTCTTCTGCTCGTCCTTCGCCACCTTGCGGATGTTCAGCCCGAACGAGATGTTGTCGCGTACGCTCATCGACGGATACAGCGCGTAGGACTGAAAGACCATCGCGATATCGCGATCCTTCGGCGACAGATCGTTCACGCGCTGTCCGCCTATGCGGATTTCGCCCTCACTCACCGTGTCGAGACCCGCAATCATGTTGAGCAGCGTGGACTTGCCGCAGCCCGAGCCGCCAACCAGGATCAGGAACTCGCCGTCGTCGATTTCGATATCGACGCCCTTGAGCACATCCGCGCCATTGGGATAGCGCTTGTGCACGTTTTCGATGGAAAGACTTGCCATGTGTGTATCGCCTCTCAGCCCTTGACCGCGCCGGCGGTGAGCCCGCGCACGAAGTAACGCCCCGCCAGCAGATAAATGACTAACGTAGGCAGCGCCGCGATGATCGCCGCGGCCATGTCGACGTTGTATTCCTTGGTGCCTTCCGACGTGTTGACGAGATTGTTCAGCGCGACGGTGATAGGCATGGAATCCGCGCCTGCAAACACGATGCCGAACAGGAAGTCGTTCCATATCTGCGTGAACTGCCAGATGAGACAAACCATCAGGATCGGCAACGACACGGGCAGCAGCACGCGCGTGAAGATCGTGAAAAAGCCCGCCCCGTCGATTCGTGCCGCCTTCACCAGTTCGGAAGGCACGCTCACGTAGAAATTGCGGAAAAACATCGTCGTGAAGGCGATGCCGTAGATCACGTGCACGAGCACGAGACCGGCCGTCGAGTTGGATATGCCAAGCAGACCTTCGAGACGCGCCATCGGCAGGAGAATCGCCTGGAAGGGTATGAAGCAGCCGACCATCAGCATCGTGAAAAGCGCGTCCGCGCCGCGAAAGCGCCACAAGGTCAGCACGTAGCCATTGAATGCGCCGATCAGCGTCGACAGCAGGACAGCGGGAATCACCATGCTCACCGAGTTCATGAAGAACGGCCGCATGCCTTCGCAGCGCACACCGGTGCAGGCCTCCGACCATGCCTTCACCCACGGCGCGATGGTCCACTGCGAAGGCAGCGTGAGCAGGTTGCCGGTGCGCAATTCCTCGATGCTCTTGAACGATGTGCTGAACATCACGTACATGGGCAGGATGAAGTACAGCGCGAAGAGAATCAGCGCAGCATAGACGCAGGCGCGATTGAAACCCGGTTTAGCGTGCATCGCGAGCGCTCCTCGATTCGAGATACATCAACGGAATGAGCACCGCGACGATGGTCGCGAGCATCATCATCGACGCGGCGGCGCCGACGCCCAGTTGCCCCCGGTTGAAGGAGAACGTGTACATGAAGATCGCAGGCAGCGATGACGACGTGCCGGGCCCGCCCGCCGTCAACGCGACGACGAGATCGAAAGTCTTGATGGTGATATGCGCGAGAATCAGCATCACCGAAAAGAACACGGGCCGCATACCCGGAATCACGATCTTTCGATAGATGACCGGCAGCGTCGCGCCGTCCACCTGCGCGGCCTTGAAGATCTCGGCATCGACACCGCGCAGCCCCGCGAGAAACAGCGCGGCGGCGAAGCCCGTCGACTGCCAAGCGGCGGCCATCACGACGCAGAAAATGGCCTTGTCGGGATCGCCCAGCCAGCCGAACGAAAAGCTCGCGAAGCCCAGATCGTGCATGACTTTGTCGATGCCCGCGCCGGGCTGGAGAATCCATTGCCACGCCGTGCCCGCGACGATGGACGACAGCGCCATCGGATAGAGATAGATCGCGCGCAGCCCGCCTTCGATGCGAATCTTCTGGTCGAGCAGAATGGCGAGCAGCAAACCCACGCCCATGCACAAGCCAATGAACGGAATGCCGAACCAGCCGAGGTTGGCGGCGGACGTCCACCATACATCGTTGGCGAACAGTTCGCGGTAGCGGCCCACGCCGGCTAGTGCATAGCGTGGCATCAGCCGCGAGTTGGTGAACGATATCCACGCCGTGAGGCCGATGAAGCCATATACGAATACCAGACTGGCAGCGATGCTCGGCGCAAGCACGAGTTTCGGCAGCCACGCATCTGCGTTGAAAGCCGCTTTCGCGCGTGGCGCAGCGATTCGAGGCTCACGCCGAGGGCGAGCGCTTTCGACACTACTCATGAGTGATCCTGATTTTTCGGAGCAAGGAAAGAGCGCTTCGGACGAAGCGCCCTCATGAGACGCCTAGTTGACCTTGGCCGCGGCCGCGAGCGCCTGCACTGCCGTCCTGCTGTCCTGCTGCGAGTGCATGAACTTCGTGACGACGTCGGTCATCGCGCCCGCGACAGCCTCGCTCTGCGCCATCCCTTGCGCGAGCGACGGCACGATGGTGTTGGCCTTGATAGCCGATTGTTCATCGGCGTAAGAGCGTTTGGCGCAATCGTCGAACTTGTCCATGGGCACGCCGATACGCGCCGGGATCGAGCCTTTGTACAGGCTGAACTGCTCCTGGAACTCCGGCGACATCACCGCCTTCGCGAGCACGAGCTGGCCCGGCGTCGCCTTGTTCGCGCCGTTCTGCGCGAAGAACGCCAGCGAGTCCGAGTTGAACATGTAAGAGCCTGCGGTGCCGGGGCGTGGCACGCACAGATAGTCCTTGCCCGGCACCTTGTTCGCGCGCGCGAATTCGCCTTTCGCCCAATCGGCCATGAACTGCATGCCCGCCTTGCCGTTGATGACCATCATCGTCGCGAGATTCCAGTCGCGGCCCGTGGTGCCGTTGTCGTAGTAAGCGCCGATCTTGCGCACGATATCGAAGACCTGAATCATCTTCTCCGATGTCAGCGCCTGCTGATCGCGCTCCACCACGGCCTTGCGATAGAAGTCGGCGCCCTGCGAAAGCACCACGCCTTCCCACAGATTCACGTCCTGCCACGGCTGCGCGCCGTGCGCGACCGGCGTATAGCCAGCTGCCTTCATCTTGTCCGCGAGCGCGAAGAACTCGGGCCAGGTGTTGGGCGGCGAGCCGCCCACCTTGTCGAGAATCTCCTTGTTGATCCACAGCCAGTTCATGCGATGAATCTCGACCGGCACGGCCACATAATGGCCTTCATATTTCAGGAACTTGCCGACCTGCGAAGGGATGAGCTTGTCCCATCCTTGCGCAGCCGAGTCGATATCGACGAGCACGCCCTGCTCCGCCCAGTCGTGAATGGACGGCCCCTTCAATTGCGCCGCCGATGGCGGATGACCCGCGACGACATTCGTCTTCAACACGGTGAGCGCGTTGGTGCCGCTGCCACCCGCCACCGCGAAGTCCTTCCACGTGACGCCCTGTTTCTCGACGTCCTGCTTGAGCACGCCGACCGCTTTCGATTCGCCGCCCGAAGTCCACCAGTGCAGCACTTCGATCTGATCCGCATGCGCGATATTGAACGCACCCGCTACCGCCACAGCCATCAACCAGTTCCGTTTCATGATCGTCTCCTCGCTTCTCTGTATGCCCGATGCGTGCGGGCGGTGCGATGGTTTATTGCTCGTCCCAGCGCGCGACGGTCTGCTCCTGCACGCCGAGTCCTACGACGGACAGACGCATCACGTCGCCCGGCTTCAGATACTGCTCGGGCTTCATGCCGAGTCCGACGCCCGGCGGCGTGCCGGTCGTGATGACATCGCCTGCTTCGAGCACCACGAACTGGCTGATGTACGACACGAGCTTGCGGATCGGGAAAATCATGTCGGACGTGGACGAGTTCTGAATGCGCTTGCCGTTGAGTTCGAGCCACAGCGGCAGCTTCTGCACGTCGCCGAGTTCATCCGGCGTGACGAGCCAAGGCCCGAGCGGACCGAAGGTCGGCGCCATCTTGCCCTTCACCCACTGGCCGCCGTGTTCGAGCTGGAATGCGCGTTCCGACACGTCATTGCACACGCAATAACCGGCGACGTAATCCAGCGCGTGTTCCTCGCCGACATAATGTGCACGCTTGCCGATCACCAGCGCGATCTCCACTTCCCAATCGGCCTTGGTCGAATTGCGCGGCAGCAACACGCGATCGTTCGGACCGCAGATGCATGATGGTGCCTTGTTGAAGAGAATCGGCTCGTCTGGAATAGGCGCGTTCGTTTCGATGGCGTGCTGCACGTAGTTCAGACCCACAGCGATAAAATTGCCCGGCTTCGCGATGCACGCGCCGATGCGCGGCTTGCCTTCGACGATCGGCAGCGTGTCGATGTCCACGCTTTCGAGCCGCTTCATGCCACCGCGCGCGAAGAACGCGGCATCGAAGTCGTCGGTGATGGCGAAGGCATCGCGGATGCGGCCTTCGTCGTCGAGAATGCCGGGCTTTTCCTGACCCGGATTGCCATAGCGCAGCAGCTTCATCGTTTCGTCCCCTTGTTTCAGATATGCAGTGATTGCGACAGGCGGCTTATTTCGAGCGCATAGACCTGCGCGCGTTCGGCAAGCGCGCCGTTGCTCGCCCAGTCGTGTGCGTCGAGCGCGCGACGGCAGGCTTCGACGCCATCGCGCGTCGCTGCTTCGAACATCAGGATGTGGCTCGGCACGGTGAACGCGCGTTCCTTCGCCTCGGCGGTCTGCACGTTGCTCGCGCCTTCGTCCGCGATGAAGCGATGCATCGCGAGCACATCGCCGCGGGCCAGCAAATCATCGAAGAAAGCGGGCACTGTCCCTGCGTGCTCATCGACGCGCATGTGCAGCGTCAGCACGTAGCCACCCGTGCTGTCGCCGCGCGTCGCGTCGATGGTGCAGATCGAGCGCGCCGTGTTGCGAAAGTGCTTCACCGATGCACGCGTCAGCGGCGTCGGGTTATCGAGGCGCTCGAGATAGGCTGCGCCCGTGAGCACGTCCAGGTCGCGCGCTTCGTAGACGGTGAGCCATTCCGGCGATGCATCGTCGCCGCGATAGCGTCTGCCGCGCAGAAAGCCATCGAGCGAAAGGCGTTCGGGAATGTGTTCCTTGTCGTGCCATTCATAGAAGCCGTCGCGCGCCTCGGCGACGACATCGTTCCAGATCAGCACGACTGCTTTGCCCAGCAAAGACATGATGTGTTCCTGCTCTAAGCGATTCGGAAGAATTCGAGGATGGCGTCGATCTGGCCGCTGTGCATGTCGATGCCCGTCACGACCGGACAGCCGCATTCGATCGCCTTCGCGATCAGCGCGGTCGGCTCGCCGGGCGGGCGCAGCACCACATCGCCGACGATCTGTGCGCTTCTGAACGATTCGAACGGCGCGGGCATGCCATCGCCCGGCTTCATGCCGACGACCGATGCGTTTACGATGAGGTCCGCGTCATCCGCGTTCGCATCGCCGGGGACGATCGTGCAGCCGTCGCACGATGCGTCGAGTTGCGACGCGAGCGCGCGCGCTTTTTCGCGGTCGAGATCGCATAGCGTGATATGCGCGACGCCCGCATCCGCGAGCGACACCGCGATGGCCGCGCCCGCACCGCCGCAACCGATCACCAGCGCGCGCTTCTCTTTAAGCGCATGCCCTTTCGCAAGCAGGCCGCGCACGAAGCCTTCGCCGTCGAACATATCCGCGTGCCAGCGGTTCTGTTCATCGCGTCGCAATGCGTTCACGGCGCCGATGCGTCGACCGCGCGAATGCACTTCATCGGCAATGGCGAGCGCGTTCGTCTTGAACGGCGACGTGACGAGCAATCCGTCCAGATTCTTCAGTCGCAGCAGCGCGGGAAGCACCGCATCGATCTCGTCTGCGCCGATATGCAGCGGCACCAGCACCGCGTCGACGCCCGCGTCCGCGAACTTGCGTGTATAGACTTCGGGCGAACGCACCTGCACGATGGGATCGCCGATGATCCCGTACATCCGCGTGCGCCCGGTAATCGGCAGGCTCGTCATGTTCTGCTCCGATACCACTCGGCAATGCGCTCTGAACGATGCCGCCGCTCACGCGCGACCGTCTCTTCCTTGATGTCCATGAGACCCGGCGCGAAGATGCGCGCATCCATCTCGTGCACATCGCGGGCGACAGCCGGACGAAAATCCATCTGGGCGAAGATGTCGCGTTCGATATCGACGCCGGGCGCGACCTCGATCAGCTCCAGCCCTTCGTCACCGACACGAAACACCGCGCGCTCCGTGACGAACAAGGCACTGTTGCCGCGTGCGTGCGCGAGCGGCGCGCTGTAGCAGATCTGTTCCAGCGAGCGCACGAACTTGCGATGCCTGCCTTCCTGCACGATGTCGGTTTTGCCGTTTTCCCACTGCACATCGAGACCGCCCGCCGTCAGCGTGCCGCTGAAGATCACTTTCTTCGCGTTCTGGCTGATGTTGATGAAGCCGCCGACGCCGACGATCTTGTCGCCGAAGCGGCTGATGTTCACGTTGCCGCGCGCATCGACTTCCGCGAAGGACAGGAACGCGAGATCGAGACCGCCGCCATCGTAGAAATCGAATTGCGAAGGCTGTTCGATCATTGCCGCGAAATTCTGCGCGCCGCCGGAATCGCGGCCCGTGATGGGCGCTCCGCCGATCAAGCCCTGTTCATTGGTCAGGATCACTGAATCAAGAAGGTCTTCTTCGGCGGCGACGGTGGAAAGCCCCGTCGATATGCCGGCGCCCAGGTTGCACACTGCACGTGGATATAACTCCATCGCGGCGCGGCGCACGATCACCTTGCGCGGCCCGAACGGCAACGCGCGGATATCCGACAGCGGCACGCGCAGTTCGCCCGCGTAGCTCGGGTCGTAATCAGTCGCGTAGGTCTGCCGTTGCTCCGGTTCGACCACCACGAAGTCCACCAGAATGCCGGGAATTCTCACGCTCTTGGGCGGCAGCGTGCCGCTGCGCGCCATGCGTTTCACCTGCACGATCACGATGCCGCCTGCGCGCCGCGTCGCCTGCGCCATCGCGAGCATCTCGCCGAGCACGGCTTCCTGTTCCATCGTGACGTTGCCGTCTTCATCCGCCGTGGTGCCGCGCAGAAACGCGATGTCGATGGGAAACGGCCTGAAGCGCAGCCATTCCTCACCGTCGATATGCATCAGCTCGACCAGCATTTCTTCCGTCGACGGGCTTTGCCGCGCGCCCTGCTGACGCGGATCGACGAAGGTGCCCAAACCCGTTTTGGTGATGAGACCGGGACGGCCGCCCGCCATTTCCCGCATGAGTTGCGAGAGCACGCCTTGCGGCAGCGTGTAAGCCTCGATGCTGTCGTCCGCGGCCATCGTCACGAGACCGGGTGAATCGACCAGCGCGCTCGTGATGGCGCGCTTGAGCAAACCTTTGTGCGCCAGATGGCTTGCGCCGAGCGCAGCACGGTCGCCGATGCCGACCACGCTGATCGAAGTAATCCCCTGCGGTTGCTGCTCCGCGAGAAAGCGCCGCTCCACTGCTGCGAGCAGCGCTTCGGGCACCGCGTGCCCACCGCCCGAACCGCTGATGACGATGGAATCGCCCGAGCGCAGCAATGCGGCTGCGTCGTCGCTGGAAATACGTTCCATGTTTGAGTCGTCTCCGTTTTTGCCTTGGCGAACATGCTGGCCACGGACGAAATGTAACCGGTCTCATTGAGGCTTTCAAGAGGAATCTCGCGGTTTGAACCTTGGCTAGGGAATACCACTATCCAAGCGATCTGAGGCGCATCACTGCGGCACAAAAATTTCCTGTCGCGATTTACACGCGCCAATGTAACCGGTAACATCGAAGCCGAATCGAACGACCACGTGCGTCGCTTCGATCATTCATTGGCTACAAAGGAGACAGACATGGGCATCCAGGGCGTCGAGATCGGCGACGAATACCGTTTCGCCAAGACCGTCGGCGAAGTCGACGTAACGCTGTTCGCAGGCCTTACCGGCGATTTCAGCGACACGCACATCAACGAGCAATACATGCAGGAGAAGTCGGCCATCGGACGGCGCATCGCACATGGCGCGTTGCTGGTCGGCTATATGTCCACGGCGTCGACCATTTCGATTGCGCACATCATTCATCGCACCGACATCGACGAGTTTCCGGTGTCGGCGGGCTATGACCGCATCCGCTTCATCAAGCCGGTGCTGCTGGGCGATACGGTGACGGTGATCTATCGCGTCGCCGAAATCGACGAAGAGAAGCGCCGCAGCACCGCCGACATGGAAGTCATCAACCAGCACGGCGAAGTCGTGGCGGCGGGCCGTCATCTGATGAAATGGGCGAAGAAGCTTTCGAACAAGTCCTGAAACAAGAGTTTTCGCGCAGGCGGCGCCGATTTTTGCATCGCAGGTGATTGCTATAATCGGCGCACCCGCGCGAACCCAAGATCAGGCATGGCCAAGAGCAGACAACCCGTGACCGAAGAAGCCGATGCCGGCAAGAAGCCCCGCTCGTCCGGCGTGACGCTTCGCGATGTCGCGCGCTTCGCAGGCGTTTCGTCGGCCACCGTGTCGCGCGTGATGAACAATCCCGAGGTCGTGTCCGACGAGCTGCGCTCGCGCATCAAGGTCGCGATCGAGCATCTGGGCTGGGTGCCGCACGCCGCGGCGCGCGCGCTCGCCACGCAACGCACCGGCACCATCGGCGCGGTGTTTCCCACGCTCGCCAACGAGCACTTCGCGACCGCCATCCAGACGCTTCAGGAAACGCTCGAGCAAGTGGGCTATACGCTGCTGCTCGGTTGCTCGCAGTACGACCCCGAGCGCGAATATCGCCAGGTGCGCACCATGCTCGAACGCGGCGTGGATGCCGTCGTGCTGGTGGGCGAGGCGCATCATCCCGATCTATACACGCTGCTCGCGCAACGTCAGGTGCCTTACGTCAATACGTTCGCGTATCGCGAGGGCAGCGACAAGCTGTGCGTGGGTATCGACAATCATCAAGCGTTCTTCGATTTCACGACCTATCTGATCGGCCTGGGTCATCAGCGTTTTGCGATGCTCTCGCAGAACGCCGACTCCAACGACCGCGCCCGCGCGCGTCGCGAAGGCGTGCGCGATGCCCTGGCCGAGCATGGGCTCGGCATCACGGCCGCGCATATGGTCGAAGGCTACTGGGGCGCACGCGAAGGGCGTGCGCTGTTCTCGAAGGTGATGGACACGCCGCAACCGCCTACAGTAGTGATTTGCGGCAACGGTTCCTTCGCGATGGGCGCCATGCTCGAAGCCATGCAGAAAGGTTATGACATTCCGAAGGACCTGAGCCTCGTCGGTTTCGACGATTTCGAACTCATGTCGGAGTTGCCCATTTCCATCACGACCGTGCGCGTGCCGAGCGCCGAGATCGGCGCGACCGCCGCGAAAGTGATTCTCGCGGAGCTGGCGCAGAAAGGCAGCGCGCAGAGCGTGAAGTTCGATGCGGAAATCATCGTGCGGCAGTCGTCGGGCGCGCCGCCGAAGACGCGGCGCAAGACGGGCTGATTGCCGGCGCTTCAGTCCACTTCCCTGCCGCGCGCGGCTTCCCACACCGCAAACCATTCGTCGCGCGTGAGTTCGATATCGAGCGCCTGGATCGCATCGCGCATGCCTTCGATGCGCTGCGTGCCCGCGATCGCAACGGGCCTCGACGGCAGCCTCAACCCCCACGCGTACGCCACCGATATCCAGCTCGCCAGCCCTCGTTCTTCCTGAACGCGCCTCAAGACGTCGCGCACACGTGCAGCGGCTTCATCGCTTTCGTCGAAGAGGCGGCCACCGCCGAGCGGCGACCATAACATCGGCGTGACGCGTGCGGCTTTCATCGCGGCGAGCGTGCCGTCTTCGATGGGCGACGAATGAAACGGCGACAACTCGATCTGATTCGTCGCGAGCGGCACACGCGAATGCAGTGCATCGAAGTCGCGCGCGTCGAAGTTCGACACACCGAACGCACCGATTTTGCCTTCGCTGACGAGCTTTTCGATTTCGCGCGCGAGATCGTCTTCATCCATCAGCGGGTCGGGACGATGCAGCAGGAACAGGTCGATATGGTCGGTCCGCAACGCGCGCAGCGAACGTTCGACGCTTTCACGAAGATGCGAACCGCTGCTGTCGTAATGCTTCAGCCGATGCGCGGGCCGCGCAGGCGATACGGCCTTGATGCCCGCCTTGGTGATCAACTGCATGCGCGATCGCAAGGATGGCTGCAGCGCGAGCGCATCGCCGAAAGCGGACTCGGCCGCGTAGCCGCCATAGATATCGGCATGATCGAAGCTCGTCACGCCGATATCGATACAGGCTTCGACGAACCCGGCAAGCGCGGCTGGCGTCATGTTCCAGCGCATCACGCGCCACATGCCAGCGACGATGCGCGAGACCTTCACGCCGGGTGCGAGGGTAACAAGTCTTTCCATGAAAGGCGGCCTTGTATTCGGTTACATCGTTGATTGAATTAATGGTAAACCATCTTTATATAAGATGACTTATGTGAAATGATACCGGTTACATTAAAGCTGGTCATCAGGAGACACCCGTATGCAGAAGGAACTCGCGCTTTCACAGGAAGGTTCGCGCCGCTGGTATCGCGATATCACATGGACGCAATGGCGCGTGCTGATCGCCGCGTGGGGTGTCTGGGTCAACGATGCGCTCGATTTTCTCGCCATCACCTTCGTGCTGCGCGATATTGCCACGGCCTTTCACGTCACGCTCGATACCGCTTCCCTGCTGCTGCTCGCAACGTACGGCGTACGCTGGATCGGCGGGCTGCTGTTCGGCGGCCTGTCGGATCGCATCGGCAGAAAGATTCCGCTGCTCATCACGCTGACATGGTTCACGCTCGGCGCGGTCGCCACCGGGCTGTCGTGGAGCTTCACCGCGCTAGCGGTGTTTCGTCTGCTGCTGGGCTTCGGCATGGCGCCGGGATTTTCGCTCGGTGCGGCGATGGTCGCGGAGTCGTGGCCGGAGAAGCATCGCGCGATCGGCATCGGCATTCTGGACACGGGCTGGGGCGTCGGCGCGATCGGTGCGGCGCTGGCCTATGAATTCATCTATCCGGATTTCGGCTGGCGCGGCATGTTCTTCGTGGGCCTGCCGCCCGCTGTATTGCTCGGTCTCTTCATCATCTTTCTCGTGCCCGAATCGCGCGAATGGAAGAGCCGCGCAGCCGCGAAGACGACGACGTGGCGCGCGAATCCCGTGGCCGAACTGTTCTCGAAGTATCCGAAGCGCGTGTCGTATCTCGCGTTGCTGATCTTCGTGCTGTGCTTCGGATCGTGGCCGTTTCAGGCGCTGCTGCCTACCTATCTGCGTGCGGCGGAACTCGCGCCTGCCGCGATCAGCCAGATCACGATGGCATCGGCGCTGGGGCAGATTTTCGGCTTCGTCGCGTCGGGCTTCATCGCCGAAAAGCTCGGGCGGCGCAACGCAATTTCGGTGATGATCGCGATCGGCGCGCTGTGCGTTGCGGGCGTCATTCTGGCCGTGGGCCATATGGCGCTCATCATCGCGTGTTCGTTCGCGGGCGGGTTCTTCCTGATCGGTTCGTCGGGTATCTGGGGCACGGTGCTGACCGAGAATCTGCCGCGCGACGTGCGCGCATCGGGCGTCGGCTTTCTCTATAACTTCGGCGTGATCGGCGGCGGCATTGCGCCTTTCATCGTGCTCTCGACGATGCATCGCTTCGGCTTTTCGATGCCCGATGCGATCATCGGCTTCACACTGGTGGCGGCGGTGGCCGGCATGATCGTGATCCGCTTCGTGCGTGAAACGAAGGGGCTTTCGCTGGAGGAGGTGGATCGCGAATAGGCCGATCCAGAGTGCTTCGTGTCGCGCACAGACCACAACATCGTCGCGATTCCTACAGGACGTTACCCCCGGTAATGACCATTAAAGGACACGTCCCACACGACGTGTCCTTTAACGCATTGATGCTTCACGCATTCCTCTTCCTGAGTGTCGATATCGGCAATCTCTTACACAACATTCCGTAACCGAGACGGAATGAAGACACGTCCTATGCCGTGATTTAATCCGTCGTCCGATGCGTCGACCTATCGATCGGACGGCCGCTTCGCGCAGTGCATGCAAGCATGCGCCGCGCGAAGCCGCGAACCTCAAGCTCTCTCGGAGAAACACAGTGAAGAAATCCCTATTCGCGCTCGCCATGCTCGGCACCGCCGCGGGCGCGGCGCACGCGCAAAGCAGCGTGACGCTCTACGGCCTCATCGACGCGGGCCTCACCTACACGAACAATCAGGGCGGCGCCCACAGCTTTCAGGCGACGAGCGGCGCCGTCAACGGCAGTCGCTGGGGCCTGCGCGGCGCGGAAGATCTCGGCGGCGGCCTGAAGGCGATCTTTACTCTCGAAGACGGCTTCAACATCATGAACGGCAAGCTCGGGCAGGGTGGACGCGAGTTCGGCCGCCAGGCGTTCGTCGGCTTGTCGAGCGACCGCGCGGGCGCGCTCACGCTCGGCCGTCAGTACGATTCCGTGGTCGACTATCTCGGCCCGCTCGCGCTCACGGGCACGCAATACGGCGGCACGCAGGCCGCGCATCCCTTCGACAACGACAACCTCGACAACTCGTTCCGCGTCAGCAACTCGGTGAAGTATCAGAGCGTGAACTACGGCGGCTTCAGGTTCGGCGGCCTGTACGGCTTCTCGAACGACGCAGGCGGCTTCGCGACGAATCGCGCATACAGCGTGGGCGCGTCGTACAACTACGGCCCGTTGAATGTTGCGGCGAGCTATATGCAACTGAACAACGCCGGCGCAACGCTGAATTCGAGCGGCGCCGTGAGCGATGACGCCACCTTCAGCGCGAATCGTCAGCGCACCTTCGGCGCGGGTCTCAGCTATACGTTCGGGCCGGCGCAGGCGGGCTTCGTCTTCACGCAGACGCGGCTCGACGGCGCGACGGGCATCGGCGCATCGGCTTCGGGCACGACGAGCGGCATCACGCTCGATGGCGGCAGCGCACGCTTTACCAACTATGAAGTCAACGGCCGCTACAGCCTGACGCCCGCATGGTCGCTGTCCGGCGCATACACCTTCACCGACGGCCATCTCGATGGCGTCGATCCGAAGTGGAACCAGTTCAGCCTTCAGACGGCCTATGCGCTGTCCAAGCGCACCGATGTCTATCTGCAAGGCGTGTATCAGCACGTGAGCGACACCGGCGACTCCGGCATCACGGCGGCGATCAACGGCTTGTCCGCATCGTCGACGAACAGTCAGGTTTCAGTCACGCTGGGCATGCGGCATCGCTTCTGAGCGCGGCCGATGTCGTGATGCGGTGACTCCGTGAGCAGGCGGCGGGCACATTGCGCGAGAGGCGATGTGCCCGTTGCTCTTTTCAGCGTTCGTGATAGATGGCGAGCCAGACGGTCGCCTCTTCGGCGTGCGTCCACGCAACACGATGACGGCAATGCGGTTCGATCAGCACGTAATCGCCGGGGCGCATGTCATGGCGCGTGGAATCGTCTTCGAACTCGAGCACGGCGGCGCCCGACAACAGCACGACCCACTCGGCCCGCGAGTCGTCGTACCAGAAGCCTTCGGGACTCGCATGTCCCATCGATACGATCCGTTCGACGTTCAGGCGCTGCCCCGTGATGAGCATGTCGATCCGCTCATCGCCGCCGCGCTTCGCTTCGACGCTGAACAAATTACCCGTTTGAAGTTGCATGGCTGGACCTCGCGTCGAACTCACGACCCAACGAAATACTACTCGCCCAACGGCAACAGCGCCGAAAGCAGGCGTCGCAACTCCATGCGCTCCGCCTGCGTCAACCTCGCGGTAAGAATGCGCTCGACCTCTTCGACACGCGGGCGCAACGCCGCGAGCTGCTTCTTGCCCGACGGCGTGAGAAACAGCACATAGCTGCGTTTGTCGACGGGATCATCCGAGCGCTTGATCAGTTCGTTTCGAACCATGCGCGCAACCAGATCGGCGATGGTCGAACGGTCCACGTCGAGTTCATCGCCGAGTTGCCGCTGATTGACACCGGGCTTCCTCTGCAGGATCTCCAGCGCCGCGTACTGCACGCTGGTGATCTCCGCGGAGACTTCGTTGAGCCACACCGAGACGTGGCGTTGCTGGGCGCGGCGTACCAGGCTCCCCGTGAATCTGGAGAGCGCTTCGGGTTCAGGTTGTTTGGTCGGCAATGTCTAGGCGTCTGACGACGGGATGATCGTTCGGAAAACAGGCCGCAAGAAAGCATTCAATTCGGCGTAGGCGTTCAGCGGAAGGACATGCGCGACGTACTGGTCCGGACGGACCACGACGAGCGCGCCCCGCTCGCGGTCGATGCCGCGCTCGTCGAAGATATCAGTCACGGCGTCGCTCGTAAATGCCTTCTCGTAGTCGATGAGGCCATGGCGCCCCTTGCGTGGCAACAGCGAAGCGTGCAGATCTTCGAGTCTGACTTCGCGATGCGCTTGCTGCAGCACCGCGCGAAGATCGAAGATGGCGTCCGCGTCCGCGTTCTCTTCAGCGGCGAAACGCAAGACGGAATCCGGCGACGTGACGAGATGTTCGCACAGCGCGTCGAGCGCGACGCGGTTCGCGTCCGCAAAAGCGTACAGACGCCAGCGGCCATCCGCGCGGGCGGCGTGGCCGAGTTGCATCGGCTTGGCATCGGCGAGACGAATCACGGGCGATGAATGAAAGCGCGTGCCGATCGTGAAGCCGCGCGCGAGCGGCTGATGCGTGCCCTCGCCCGTCAGCACGCCCGGCTTGTAGTGCGTGGCGACGCCCGCCGTATATCGGCCGGCGCGCACGAAATAGGCCTGAAGTTCCGCGGGGTCCACACCGCCCGCTTCGGGCCGGCTGGGATCTTTCGGCGGCGCGGCCATCATCGCGGACCATTCCTTGTCGAAGTCGATCAACTCTTGCGCGACGGGCTGGCGTTCATCGGAATACGTGCGCAGCAGGTCGGGGTCGCCATGTCCTTGCAGCACCGCGCCGAGTTTCCAGCCGAGATTGAAGCCATCCTGCATCGAGACGTTCATGCCCTGTCCCGCTTTCGCGCTATGCGTATGACAGGCATCGCCCGCGATGAACACGCGCGGCTCGCGTGAAGTGCCGTCGGCGGCGATTGCATCGTCGAAACGATCGGCCAGACGCTGCCCCACTTCATAGACCGAGAACCACGCGACTTCTTTCACGTCGAGCGTATAGGGATGCAAGATCCGCTGCGCAGTCTGGATGATGTGATCGACGGTGGTCTGTTTGATGGAGTCGCGATTCTCCGGCGCGACTTCGCCGAGATCGACGTAAAAGCGCACCAGATACCCGCCTTCGCGCGGAATGATGAGCAGATTGCCCTTGCTCGCCGACTGGATCGCCGCCTTCAGCCGGATATCCGGAAAGTCGGTGACGGCGAGCGCATCCATCACGCCCCATGCGTGATTGGCCGCATCGCCGTGTAAAGTCTGGCCGATGGCCGTGCGCACGCGGCTGCGCGCGCCATCGCAACCCACGACATAGCGCGCACGCACGATGACCTTCTCGTCGAGCCGTGCCGCATCCGTCCGACGCAACGTCACGCGCACCGGATACTCGTCGCTATCATCGCGTTGAATGTCCACGACTTCGAGATCGTAGTCCGGTTCGAGCCGTTGCGCGGAGCGACGCATCGAATCGAGCAGATAGTCCTGCACGCGCGCCTGATTGACGATGACATGCGGAAACTCCGACATGCCTGTTTCGGTATCCTGAACACGCCCGGTACGTTTGATCGCGCCACGATCATCCGCATCCGGTCTCCAGAACACGGTCTCGTTCACCCAATAAGCTTCGCGCAACAGGCGGTCGGCGAGGCCGAATGCATTGAACATCTCGACAGTACGGCATGCGACGCCATCCGCCTGCCCCATCAGCAACGGTCCCGCGCGCCGCTCGACGATGCGCGTCTTTATCGACGGGAATTGCGACAACTGAGCCGCAAGCACCAGCCCCGCCGGCCCGCTTCCGGCGATGAGCACATCGACCGTCTCGGGCAGTTCGACATGCGGTGCGCCTTCGGCCGCCGGTTCGATGGTCGGGTCGCCGACGCGGAATCCATTGAGATGAAATTGCATGAGGTCTCGCTCCAGTGTGTCTCAGATCACGTTGATGACGAATATACTCCGTACACCAACTATTTCAAGATAATTCTCGCGGCCCTGACGTTTACCCTGATTTCAGGCGGCGCTTTGCGAATCGCCGTCGATGGGAATCATTTGTCCGGAGATGGAGCGCCCGGCGTCGGAAGCGAGAAAGACCGCAAGCCCGGCGATGTGCGCGGGATCGACGAAATGCTTGATGGACTGATTGCCGAGCGCCGCAGCCTCTTCCTGCGCGACAGTTCGGCCGCTCGCGGATGCGCGTCCCGCCAGCACCTGCTGAATACGCGGACCTTCGACCGCGCCGGGCAGTATCGCGTTGACCCTGATGCCGAATTCGCCCAGCTCGCGCGACAAGGTCTTGGTGAAGCCGATGAGCCCCCATTTGGTCGTCGCGTAGGGACTGCGGTTCGGATACCCGAAGCGGCCCGCAAGCGACGACATCACGAGGATCACGCCGGCGTCCGATTGCTTCAGGAACGGTATGGCCTGCTGCGTGACCAGGAACGTGCCCGTGAGGTTCACGCGAAGCACGGCTTCCCACGCATCGGGGTCCATGTCCTCGACACTCGCGGTGGGCCCGGCGATTCCCGCGTTGTTGATCAGGACATCCAGTCCGCCGAGCGCGGCGGACGCCTCGGTGACCATGCGCGAAACCGCGGCGCGATCCGCGATATCGCACACCGACGTCCGCACGCCCGGCAATTGCGCGCGCATCTGCTGAAGCGCGGCTTCGTCGATATCGCAGACGAACACGCTCGCCCCCGCCGATACGAATGCTTCCGCGATCGCGCGCCCTATTCCGCCCGCGCCCGCGGTCACCAGCACCCGCTGGCCTGTGGATGTCGTCATGAAACCCTCTTATCGAACATGAATCGCGCCGCGCTTATTCGCATGCGCTGCGAATGAACTCGGGCACGGGCACGGCCTTGAGCCGCCCATCGGCTTGCTTGATGCACAGAGCGCGCGTCGCGCGCCCTTCGCAGATCAGGGTGTCGCCGCGCATGATGCGATGGCTCTGCACGAAGACCTTGCCGCGCCATTCCTCGACGCGCGTATGCACCTCGAGGCGTTCGCCGTAGGTCGCCGAGATATGAAAACGCGTGTGGATTTCCAGCAGCGGCGCGCCGATGCAATTCGGCAGCGCCTCTATCTCGCGCCATGGCGGCAGGCCGCACTGTATAAAATAATCGTGCGACGCGGCGTCCATCCAGCGCGAAAAATTCGGAAAGAAGACGATGCCGGCGGGATCGCAATCGCCGAATTGCACATCGATACGACAGACAGTTTCTTTACTCACGGTCCATGCTCCAGCGTTCAGTCCGACCATTGTGCGCGAATTGCGCCCGTAACACTGTCAAGCCAGCGACAGTTCGCCCGGCACGCAGTGCGTGCAGCGCCGGGAGCACGCTATGACGCGGCAAAATCGCATCGCGGCGACGGCCCTCACGATCGACGAACTCTTCGCACAGTCGACATGGTTCGCGAAGCTCGACGAAGCGGCGCAGGCACGCGTGCGCGCGGCCGCATCGGAGCGCTCTGTCGCCGCTAATCAGGCGCTCGGGCACCACGGCGACAAACAGCATGTCTGGTTCGGCATGCTCGAAGGCCTGATCAAATGGTCGATCACCGCACGCGATGGTCAGACCGTCACGCTGGGCGGACAATCGGCCGGCAGCTGGTTCGGCGAAGGCACGCTGATTCGAAACAAACCGCGTGAATCCGACCTGATCGCGCTGCGCGACAGCCGCGTCGTGCAGATTCCGCGCGCCACGTTCGACTGGCTGCGCGAGCATCAGCCCTCGTTCAACGACTTCCTGCTGCGGCAGGTCAACGAGCGTCTGCACTGGTTCATGGGCGCGGTCGTCGCGCATGGGCTGCTCGATACCGACAGTCTCGTTGCACGCGCGCTGGTGGGCATGGTGCAGCCGTTGTCGAATCCGAGTGGCGCGGCGCATTTGCCGCTGTCCCAGGAAGAACTGGCCAACCTTGCCGCCGTGTCGCGTCAAACGTGCAACAAGGCGATGACCCGCTTCAAGAACGCCGGCCTCGTGCGCACCGGGTACGGCGGCATCGTCGTGCTGGATGTAGCCGGGCTGGACGCGCTGGCAAGATAGCGCCTCGGTGTTTACGCTGATCCGAATTGTCGCGCGATCGACAGTCGTGAACGCGCTCGCTCGAAATAATGCGTGTCATACAAGACCAGGAGACACGCATGATTCGCGCACGTTCGCTGCCCGCCGCAGCCGCGCTCGTCGGAGGTTCGACGGACCAGATAGTCGAAGACGCCGTTTTCCGCAAGATCAGCTGGCGCATCATGCCGATCGTCCTGATCGCGTATGTGTTCGCGTTTCTCGATCGCATCAACATCGGCTATGCGCAGCTTCAGATGAAGCAGGACCTCGCCTTCTCCGATGCGGTCTATGGCCTCGGCGCGGGCATTTTCTTCGTCACGTATCTGCTGTTCGAAGTGCCCAGCAATCTGCTGCTGGAAAGAATCGGCGCACGCCTGTCCTTCCTGCGCATCATGGTGTTGTGGGGACTCACGTCGGCGGCGACCGCCTTCGTTAGCGAACCCTGGCAGTTCTACGGCATTCGGCTTTTGCTCGGCATCTTCGAAGCGGGCTTCTTCCCCGGCATCATTCTGTATCTGACGTACTGGTATCCGAGCCAGCGCCGTGGCCGTGTGACCGGCCTGTTCCTGTTCGGCATGCCGATCACGGGCGTCCTGGGCGGTCCGCTGTCGGGCACGATCATGAGCGGCATGGAAGGCCTCGGCGGCATGCATGGCTGGCAATGGCTGTTCCTCGTCGAAGGTCTGCCGACCGTTCTGCTGGGGTTCGTGCTGTATCGCATGCTGCCGGACAAGCCGGCCCGCGCGCCCTGGCTCGACGACACCGAGAAGCGCCTCGTGCAGTCGGTTCTCGATGCCGACCACCGTGGCGACGCGAAGTCCGGACATCACGGCAAGCTGGCCGCTGCGCTGGCGGACCCGAAGACCTACATGCTCGCCTTCATCTACTTCTGCTGTGCCTGCGCGGTCTACACGCTCACCTTCTGGCTGCCGACGATGATCAAAGGCCTCGGCATCGCCCCGATCGCGACGATCGGCTGGTACACGGCGGTGCCTTATGTCTTCGGTGCGCTCGGCGTGCTCGTCATCAGCCGCAGTTCGGACCGTCTGAAAGAGCGGCGCTGGCATGTCGGAGGCAGTCTCGTCGTCGGCGCGGTGGCGCTGGCCTCGACGTCCTTCCTCGGCTTCGCGGTCGTGCCGGTGATGGCGCTGCTGTGCGTCGCCTCGTTCTTCATCTTCGGCGGCGGATCGCTGTTCTGGTCGATTCCGCCCACTTATCTTGGCCGCGACGCCGCCGCAGCCGGCATCGCGGTAATCAGCTCGCTCGGCATCCTCGGCGGTTTCGTCAGCCCGACCCTGATCGGCTGGATCAAAGGCGTGACCGGCAGCATCCAGATCGGGCTGCTGGGTCTGATCGCCCTCGTCATCTGCGGCGGCCTGACGATTCTGCTGGGCCTGCCGAAAAGCGCGGTTCGCGTGGGATCGGACGATGGCGCCAGCGCGCACTGATCGAACCGCCCTGACTTATTCTCTGGAGAAGACCGTATGAGCAAGCCCAAAGTCATTGTGACCGTCGCGCCGACCGGCGGCATGGCCACTAAGAAGATGAACCCGAACCTGCCGACGCAGCCGCAGGAAATCGCCGACGACACCTACCGCTGCTACAACGCCGGCGCCAGTGTCGTCGCGATCCACGCGCGGCGGCCCGACGACGAAGCCACGTGCGACCCCGCAATCTACAGCCGCATCAACCGCCTGATCCGCGACAAATGCGACATCATCCTGAACAACTCGACAGGCGGTGGCATCAACGGGGACATGGTGCGTGAACTCGACAACGGCCTGTGGGAAATCCAGTGGGAAGAACGTTTGAAGGGCATGCAGGGGGACGGCGTCGAGATGTGCACGCTCGACGCGCAGACTGTGATCGCCAGCTTCGGCGGCAAGGAAATTCTCGTGGCGACGCCGCCGTCGCGAATCAGGCAGATCGCCACGATGATGAAGGAGCGCGGCATCAAGCCGGAATGGGAAGTGTTCGGTCTGGCCGATATCGTTCAGGATGTCCAGCGCGCCATCAACGAAGGACTCGACGATGCACCGCATTTCATCAATATCGTGATCGGCGCGAATGCGTTTCAGGGCGCGTTGCCTTACACGCCGCGCCTGTTGCAGACGATGGTCGATCACCTGCCACGCAACACGGTCTTCAACGTCAGCGCGATCGGTGCGGCGCAGTTGCCCGCCGCGATGAACTCGCTGCTGCTCGGCGGACACGTGCGCGTCGGGCTGGAGGACAATCTGTATTATCGGCACGGCGAACTGGCCACCAACGTGCAACTGGTCGAGCGGCTCGTGCGCCTGGTGCGTGAGATGGGATATGAACCGGCGACGCCGGACGAGGCGCGGGAAATCATCGGACTGCGGCCGTTGAATGCAGGCATCGACGCGGCCTGTCTGGAGGGTTAAAGCATGACAAACCATGTCGCCATCGTAGGCGCGGGCGTCATCGGCGCGGGATGGGCAACCCACTTCCTGGCGCACGGATTTTCGGTGACGGCTACCGATCCCGGCGAAGGCGCGCAAACGCGCCTGCGCGAATGGATCGACGACGCCTGGCCCGCAATGGAGCGGCTCGGGTTGGCGAACGGCGCCTCGCGCGACAGGCTGACGTTCACGAACGATATCGGCGCGGCCGTGCGCGACGCCGATTTCATTCAGGAAAGCGGTCCCGAGCGTGCCGATGTCAAACGCGCGCTGATCGCCGGCATCGAAGCGGCGGCGAGAGATGACGTGATCATCGCGTCATCGTCGTCGGGGTTGTCGATCAGCGAGATTCAGGCGGGCGCAAAGCATCCGGAACGGATCGTCCTCGGGCATCCGTTCAATCCGTCGCACATCATTCCTTTAGTCGAGGTCGGCGGCGGGAAACTCACGCGCGCCGAGAACATCGAGAAGGCCATGGCGTTCTATCTCTCGACGGGCAAGAAAGTGATCCGGATCAATACGGAGGTCAAGGGACATATCGCCAATCGGCTGCAGGTGGCGTTGTGGCAGGAAGCCATCAGTCTGGTCCAGCGCGGCGTGGCCTCCGTGGAAGATATCGATACGGCCATCGCGTGGGGGCCGGGCCTGCGCTGGGCGCTGCTCGGCCCGTTTCTCAACCTTCACGCTTCCGGCGGCTCCGGTGGTATCACGCATGTGCTGCGGCATCTGGGGCCGGCGCAGCGCGAATGGTCCAGAGATCTCGGCACGTACCCGGAAACGGACGATTACATCGAATCGATTGCGAGCGGCGTCGAGAAGGAATTGCAGCCGCATGATTTCGCGGAAATGCTTCGCCAGCGCGATCGCTTGCTGATCGAGCTGATGGAAGCGAAGCGCGGTCTCTCGCAGATTCCATGAGTGCGCCCAAGGCACTTGGATATCCCGCCACGTGACCTATACTGAAAGCGAGCCGCGCGGAAGCCGGCCCCTGATGCAGAAGCGGACGAGAAATCGTTCATTGGGGCGCGGTAGCGGGGCCACGGAAACGCCTGCGTTTAGCGCGGGCGTTTTCTTTTTGCGGTGCCCGGAACTGCGCGATATCAACATCGAATAGTGCGACGGACATGAAACGTATTTTGCTTGCGCTGTGTTTCGCGTGCGCGATCAGCGCGTACGCATCGAGCGCCGTTGCCGATGCGATCACGACTTATCGCGGAATCTGCAACGCATCGGCGGGCATCGATCTCGGCTCGGGTTATTTCATCGTCGCCGATGACGAGATCAATGCTCTGACCATCTACCGCTACGAAACGCCGAAACACGTCGGCAAAGTCGAACTGAACGTCTATCTGAATGGCCCCGATGGCGGCAAGGGCGAAGCGGACCTCGAAGGCGCGGCGAGAATCGGCGACACGATTTACTGGATCGCATCGCACGGGCGCAATGCGGACGATGAACTCAAGCCGAAGCGTCATCGGCTGTTCGCGACGCGCATCGATCTATCAGGCGCGACGCCCACCGTCGCGATGCCGAACGCCAAACCTTATGGCGGCCTGCTCGAAGCGCTGGCATCGGACAGGCGATTCAGCGTCCTGACCGAGGCGTCCGAAAAAGGCGCGGAAAAGCCGCGCGGACTCAACATCGAAGGATTAGCCGACACGAAGGACGGCGGCCTGTATATCGGCTTCAGGAATCCGCTCTCGGAGGCGAACCTGTCAGCGCACGTTCTGAAGCTGAAGAACCCCGATGCGGTCATCAACCGAAATGCGGCGCCCGTGTTCGACGATCTCATCCTTCTCGACCTCGGCAAGCGGGGAATTCGCAGCATGGAGCGAGTCGGCGATGAATACTTCATCGTTGCCGGTCCGATCGACGACGGCAAGGCAGGCCGTCCTGAATCGAGATTCGCGATCTATCGATGGACGGGCGAGCGCAATACGCGACCCGTGTACTGGAAGGACATCGACCCGCCCGACTTTCATGCGGAGGGACTGTTCGCCATCGCCGGGACGGATCGGCTGTATCTCCTGAGCGACGATGGCGGCAAACGGTCCGTCTGCAAAGCGAAGTCGCACGAAATGTCGGAGGATAAGACGTTTCGGGGCATGAGCCTGCGCTACTGAGCCCGTATCAGACCGTCAACGGCAGAAGACGCTTGACGCGCGCATCGCGCAAGTACAGCGCGCCCCACACCAATGCGCCGAGCACCAGGCTGATGATCTGCGGCGGCGACCCGATCTCGCCGAGCCGAAAATGCGCGCATATCGCGCCGCCGAGAAATCCGGTCAACAGGATCGCGCCCAGCACGGCGGTTCGCGGAATGGCGAAAAGAATCGTGCAGAACAGCACGATCATGCCGAGCGTGTGCGCAAGGTCGTCGGGAAATCCAGTCGCGGCGAACTTCGCCTGCATGCTCGATGGAAACGTCAGAATGCTCGCGGCGTCGGCAAGCAACGCCAGCACGACCAATCCGCTGATGATCCGGCCCGTCCAAAGCAAGGCTTTCTGGCTCACTGTCCACTCCTCAAAGGTATTCGGTGAACGCGACGATAAGCGGGCCGAATGAGGTGAAAATTATTCTTGCGAGACTTCCTGTATATGTAGTTTGAATATTCTGCGAGAACCGTTTCACCCATGAACGAATCGATTCAAACGCAATCTGCCGGGCTCGCGACGCTCGGCACTTACACTCACCCGAGCGATCCAAACGCCGGCACATGGATCGTCAGCCACGCGGACCGGCCGCACGCGTACCGCATCGTGCACCGTTTGCCCGATGGCGCGGCGCGCGTCGATACGGTCGTCGATCTGGACAACCTTCAGGCGAAGCTGCACAAGTGGCATCGCGAGGGGTTCGTTCAACAGGCAAGCGAAGAGCCTGCGCCGCGCCCGGAACGTCATCGCTTCATGCAGGCGTTGCGAGCGGCTGCGCAGCGTGACGAAGCGCGTTGCACATCGCCGATGAAAACCACGACGATCGGCTCGGTGCACATGCCCATTGGCGCGGGCGGGCCACTCGTTCCACCGCTCGATCCCGCCTATCTGTTTTCGGCGCGGTCCGGGAACGTGCTTCGCGACATCGTCGAGAACAGGCGCATTCTGCTGATCGGGCACACGGGCACGGGCAAGACGAGCCTGATCGAACAGATCGCCGCATGCACGGAGCAAGGCGTGCTGCGCTCGAACATGAACGGTCAGACGACCATCGGTGATTTCGTCGGCTTCTGGACCGTCAAGGGCGGCGAGACAATCTGGGTCGATGGCGTGCTTCCAACCGCGATGCGCGACGGCCTGTGGCTGATCGTCGATGAAGTGGACTTCGCCGAGCCCGCGATTCTCGCCGTGCTGACCGCGGTGCTGGAGCCGGCGGGCCGCCTTCTTCTGAAAGAGAAAGGCAACGAGATCGTGACGCCGCATCCGTCGTTCCGGCTCTTCGCGACGGCGAACGCAGTCGGCGCGATGAGCGCGTTTCGTCACCTGTACCAAGGCGCCAATGTGATGAACGAGGCGTTTCTCGATCGCTGGCGCGTCCATCAGATCGACTATCTGACGCCCGACGATGAAGCGCTCGTGCTCACACGCCGCTTCGAGAATCGCGTGAGCTCCGGAATGGCGCGCACGCTTGCCTCGGTCGCCGCCGACTGCCGCGAAGCGTTTGCGCGCGAAGACCTGTCGAGCGCGTTCTCCACGCGGCGGCTCATCGACTGGACAGCGCTGATGCTGCGCACGGGCGATCCCGAAGCCGCCGCGGGCCCGACGATCTACGCGAAAGTCACCGCCGAAGACGCCGCGCTGATCCGCAACATCATCCGGCATCATATTGCGCTCGACGGTTGACGCGATGAACGACGATGCATCGGAAAGCCTCGCCAGACTCGCGCGCACGCTTGCGCATCGGCACGACGTGCAAGTGAGATTCGCGTCTGATGGACCGGCGTTGCGCGGCGACGTCATCGTGCTGCCGGGCGATCTCGCCGATGCAGCGAGCGCGGATGCAGCGATCGGCTATATCGACATGCTTGCCGCGCGCCGCCGTTTCTGCGATCTGAACGCGCTCGCCGAAGCGGATGCAAGCACCGGCTTCGTCGCGGAGGTGTTGGAGGATCGGCGCGTGTGCGAGCGACTCATCGACGCCTATCCGGGAACGGTATCGTTTCTCTCCGCGATGCGCGCGCAGCGAGAAACGAACATACATACACGCTGGCACGATCTGTCATGGCGCGATCGTCTGCGCTGGCGCATCGAGCGCTTGCTGTGGAACGAGCAGCCGTCGGCGATGGAACGCAGCCCGACGCTCGACGCGGCAGTGAATATCGCGTCGGACGTGCTGCGTGAATCACCCGCGAGCGAGTCGACGCAGGACAGCGTGTGCGTTGCATCGAGACTCGTCGAACGCGTGCGCGCGCTCTGGGCAGGCGGCATCAACACGATGATGTTCGCCGTCGACAAAGACGATACGCCGGACCTCGAAAGCAGCGCGGATTCGTCGCTGTCGCCGACGAGCGATCCCTTCGCCGAACCGTCCGATGGCGAAGCTGCACCGCCGCCATCGCAACGCGCGCACATCGGCCGGCCGGTCCGCTCGATCCCGATCACGACCGCCTTCGATCGCATCGCCGATCTGACCGGCAAGGGCGATCCGGGCGCCTGGCGCAAGCTGCGCAGCGCCGCTCGCGCGCAGACCGAGCCGCTGAAGGCGCGCCTCGAACGCGCGCTGAAAGCCGATGAACAGACGCATTGGCGACGCGAGCAGGAACGCGGCGAACTCGACCGGCCATCGCTCGCGCGGCTCGCGACAGCGCCCGGCTATCGCACGCCGTTTCGCCTGGCGCACATCCGCCCGGGGCGCGATGCCGCCGTGACGCTGCTCATCGACCGCAGCGGTTCGATGGCGGGCCGCAAGATCGAGCTTGCGCGTCTGTGCGCGGCAGCTATCGGCGATGCGCTCGTGCAACTCGGCTTCGCGGCCGAGATCCTGGGCTACAGTTCGATCGAAGATCCGGCCATGCGCGATTTTCACGCGCGCTGGCTCGCCGAAGGTCACGCGCCGCACGGCTACAACCGCTTCGTCGAGCGGCTCGATTTCGAAGTCTACAAGCGCTTCGATTCGGAGAACATGAGCGGCCTCGCGCGTATCGAATGCGGCCACGAAAATCCCGATGGCGAAGCGCTGAGCTGGGCTGCGGACCGTCTGCTCGCGCGACGCGCACATCGCCGCATCCTGATGGTTTTGCAGGACGGTTACCCGGCCACCGGCGACGGCGATCCCGCGATTCTGCGTTCGGACCTGCGCGCGCGCATCGGCGAGCTGAGCGGGCGCGGCATCGAGCTGATCGGCGTCGGCATTCTCGATGACGCGGTGGAGACGTTCTACCCGAGGAGCATCGTCGTCGAGCAGATTCAGCAGTTGCCGACGGCCGCATTCGACGCGCTGGGGCAGACCTTGCTCAGCCGTCGCTAGTGGATGACGGCTCGGAGGTGAGCGTTGCGGGCGATTTCTCCTGGCGTCACGCCGAGCGTGCTCCGCCATGTTCGCCTCGATCGAGGCGCATTGAACTTCAGCCCTTGACCAGCCCTCCGTCGACCACGAGGTTCTGTCCAGTCACCGCGCGCGCCCACGGCGAGAGAAAGAACAACACCGCATCGGCGAATTCAGCGGGCGTCGTGACACGACGCAGCGGCGTGAATCCCGCGACCATGTCGAACACGGCTTCGGGCGTCGCGCGGCTGGCATCGGTCGTGCGCAACAGACCGCCCGACACCATGTTCACCGTGATGCCGTCTGGTCCGAGATCGTTCGATGCGGTTCTCGTCAGCGCCAGCAACGCGGCTTTTGCCGCGGTGTAATCGTGATACGGCACGACGGGATTCTGGAACAGATTGGTGCCGACATTCACGATGCGGCCGAAGCCAGCGACACGCATCGCAGGCAACGCTGCCTGCATCGTGTTGAGCGCGCCCTTGAGCGCACCTTCCATCTGCTGCTGAAAGCGCGACCATTCGATATCGCCGAGCTTCGGACGCGCATCGCCATCGAAGCTGAAACTGGCGAGCGCGTTGTTCACGACGGCATGCATCGGCGCGCCGCTTTTCGCGTAAGCCTCTTCGAACAGACGCGCGACCGACCGTTCATCGGTGACATCGGCCTGCACGGCCACGACGCGCGGCCCGAGCCTTTCGGCGAGCGCTTTCGCCTGCGCTTCGCTGCGGTGATAGTTGATGACCACCCGAGCGCCCTCGCGCGCAAGCGCTTCGGTGATCGCCGCACCCAGGCCGCGCGCGCCGCCGGTCACGAGTACGTTCTGTTCAGACAGCAGCATCGAGTTCTCCAAAATGGGTTCGGGGATGGTCGACGAATTATGCAGGATGACACACGCTTTCGATCCGGTTACGCGCGTACCGATCGCGGCCATCCCCTGTTCATGAAGAAGCACTATAGTTAAAGCTCACAAAAAGGAGCCACCATGATCTCGTGCAAACGTCACCTCTGGATCCGTGGGGTCCTGGCCGCGACCTTGCTTTACGCCCCGCTCACCCACGCCCAGCTCGGCAACCTGCTCGATCAGAGCAAGAGCGGCGGTGCCGGTGGCGCACTCGGCAATCTCGGCGGGCTGAGCAGCGGTTTATCGCTGGACTCGCTGACTTCGAGCAGTACGGGCAATGTCGCCGGCGTACTCGAGTTCTGCATGAAGAACAACTACCTCGGCGGCGGCGCATCGTCGGTCAAGGATGGACTCATGAGCAAGCTCGGCGGTTCGGCGTCCAGCGATGGCGGATACACCAACGGCGCCAAGGGCATCCTCGATAGCGGCAACGGCAAGCAGGTCGATCTGAGCGGCGGCGGCCTGAAGGAACAGGTCACGAAGCAGGTGTGCGACAAAATTCTCGCGCAGGGAAAATCGTTGCTGTAGACCTCAACGTTTCGCGTTGAGCCTTCGCCACAAGGTGGTCTTGCTGATGCCGAGCGCCTTGCAGACCGCGTCCCGATCCCCTCCGAACGCGGCAAGCGTGGCACGGACCTGATCGGCTTCCATCGAACGGCTCAGGTCGCGAAGCGAGACATCCGCGCTGGCTTCGGATCCGACGTCGAACAGTTCGGGCGCGATCGTCCGCAAGTCATCCGGCGTCAATGCGACAGGCCGATCGCGGTCGAACGCCATGTCCGGAATCTCCACCGCAATGCGCTCGACGATGTTCTGCAACTCGCGCACATTGCCCGGCCACGGATACGCACGCAGCCCCGGCTCCAGCGGCGCGAGCAGGCGCGCCGCCGCCTCGCGTCCGGGCACGCGCAGCGCCAGCGTCTTGTCGCGCCGGGCGGCCTGCATCAGCAGCTCGGTCGCCAACGGCAGGATGTCGCTGGCTCGCGCGCGCAACGGCGGCAACGCGATGCTCAGAATGTTGATGCGATAGAAAAGGTCGGCGCGGAACGATCCATCGGCGACACCATCGGCGAGCGAGCGATGGGTTGCGGCGATCACGCGGATATCGACGCGCGTCGGCTCCGTCGATCCGAGGCGGATGACTTCTCTCTCTTGCAGCACGCGCAGCAGGCGGCTTTGCAGCGAGGGCGGCATCTCGCCGATTTCATCGAGAAACAAGGTGCCGCGATGCGCGGCCTCGATCAGGCCAGCCTTGCCGCCCTTGCGCGCGCCCGTGAACGCGCCCTCCTCGTAGCCGAAGAGTTCGCTTTCGAGCAGCGCTTCTGGGAACGCGCCGCAGTTCATCGCGACGAACGGAAAGTCCTTGCGGCCGCTCAGCCGATGCATGCTCTGCGCGACCATTTCCTTGCCGGTGCCGCTCTCGCCGAGAATCAGCACCGTTGCATCCGATTTCGCATAGCGGCGCACGAGCGCCCTCAAGCGCTCGATCGGCTCCGATTCACCCACGACGTCCTCCAGCCGATAACGCGCGACGAATTCCTGCGCGCCCTGGCGTGATCGCAGCGTCCGGTCGAGCCGCTCGACCGCTCGCGATTCCTGAAACGTGAAGATCGTGCCGCCCGCAGCGCCTTCGCTCGCCAGCGGTCCGCGATGAATCGCGTAGCTCACGCCACGCACGGCGCCGAAGACGTCGCCGTCAGCGACGGGCAATACGCCGTCGAGTTCGGGCGCGACATCGAGCAGCGCTCGGCCGACCGCGCGCGATGCATCGGCGATGCCGAGCGCCGCAGCGAGCCGGCGATTGATCGCTTCGATGCGGCCGCCCGCATCGACCGCGACGACGCCATCGCGCAGATGCTGCAACAGGTTGTCGAGACGAATGCGCCGCGCGACTTCATGGCGCATCGCCTGAGCAACTTCCAGCGCGGTCTCGAACGCGGCCACCACGGACGTGCGCGAGTACAGGAACACCGAACTCATGCCCGCGTCGGCGGCCAGGTCCGCGACGAGGCCGGGTCCGACCACCACATCGACGCCGCGATCGCGCAGATCGAGCACGAGGCTCTCCGCGTCCTGCGCCGAGCGATACGATTCGCAGATCATGTCGATGCCGTAGGCGGCGAGAAAGCGGCGTATTTCGGCGGGCGTGTCGCCGTGCGTGACGAGCGCGACGCTCGCGCCCTCGCGGCGCGCCTTCGTGAGCGCGTGCATCACGTCGAATCCGGTCGGGCTGATCACGACAACCGGCACCGACACGCGGCCCTTGAGATACGCGCCATTGGAGCCGCCCGCCACGACGACATCCGGCCGCTCGTCGCGCGCGGATTCGATGCTGTTCGCGGCGTCCTCGTAACCGAGCGGGACGACGTCGAGTTCGGCGCGATCGGCGTAGGCGCCGGCGATATCGATGAATAACGCTCTGAGCCGGCTGATACCGACGGCCCAGATGCGCGGGCGAGACGCGGATTCGGTTTGCATGGATTTCTGCGCTGAATGAAACGGAGCGGCGCGTTCAGTATGCAACATCCATTTCAGGTTCGAAATCCGGGATTTCATCCGTGAAACGAAGACGCTCGTTCGAAATTTTTTTATTACGTAAAATCAATGACTTGCAAGTTATAAGCGAGCTGGCAAACAAATTGCTTTGTTAAGCGAACTTCATCAGGAGACAAACCGTGAGTTCCGAAATCCAGTCCGCACAGACCGCAGGCGCGCGGTTCCGCCAGGCCGTCCGAGACGAATCTCCGCTGCAGGTCGTCGGCGCGATCACCGCGTACGCCGCGAAAATGGCCGAAGCCGTCGGTTTCAAGGCGCTCTATCTGTCCGGCGGCGGCGTGGCCGCGAATTCGCTCGGCATGCCCGACCTCGGCATCAGCACGATGGAAGACGTGCTCATCGACGCGCGCCGCATCACCGACGCGTCCTCGCTGCCGCTGATGGTCGATATCGACACCGGCTGGGGCGGCGCCTTCAACATCGCGCGCACGATCCGTTCGTTCATCAAGGCGGGCGTCGCAGCCGTGCATATCGAGGATCAGGTCGGGCAGAAGCGCTGCGGGCATCGGCCGGGCAAGGAAGTCGTGCCGACCGGCGAGATGGTGGATCGCGTGAAGGCCGCCGTCGATGCGCGCACGGACGAATCATTCGTCATCATGGCGCGCACCGATGCCGCCGCCGCCGAAGGCATCGATGCCGCGATCGAGCGCGCCATCGCGTATGTCGAAGCGGGCGCGGACATGATCTTCCCCGAAGCGATGAAAACGCTCGACGACTATCGCCGCTTCAAGGCCGCCGTGCGCGTGCCGATCCTCGCGAACCTGACCGAGTTCGGCTCGACGCCCTTGTTCACCGTCGATGACCTGAAGAGCGCCAATGTCGATATCGCGTTGTATTGTTGCGGCGCGTATCGTGCGATGAACGCAGCCGCGCTCAACTTCTACGAGACCGTGAAACGCGACGGCACGCAGAAGGCCGCCGTCGAAACGATGCAGTCGCGCGCCGACCTGTACCAGTACCTCGGCTATCACGCCTACGAAGACAAGCTCGACCAGCTTTTTGCAGCAAAGAAATAACCCTTGTGAAGGAGACGAATCGATGAGCGAAGCAGACAACAGCACCGCATCCGCAGGCGCATTCAAGCCGAAGAAATCCGTCGCGCTGTCCGGCGTGACCGCGGGCAATACCGCGTTGTGCACGGTCGGCAA
>NZ_FCOE02000141.1 GCF_001544915.2 Caballeronia pedi
TCGTTCCAGCTTTCGAGCAGCGCGTGCTCCTCGGGCAGCACGAGTTCATGCGCGTGCAGCGATGCATCGGGTTGATCGAGTGCTTGCTGGAGCAAGCGCGTAAAGCGTTCGCCCAGCCGTGCGATGGTGGGTTGATCGAACAGGTCGGTGGCGTAGCTGAACGTGCCAGCTAAGCCGTCGTTCGTATGCGTGAGGCTCAGCGTGAGATCGAACTTGGCACCCGCTTCGGCCGCGGGCAGCAATTCCAGTGTCAGCCCGGGCAAGGCAAGCGCTTCCATCGGCGCGTTCTGCAACACGAACATGACCTGGAACAGCGGCGTGCGACTGGTATCACGAACCGGCGCGAGCGCTTCGACGAGCTTCTCGAATGGCAGATCCTGATGCGCATACGCAGCCAATGTCGTATCACGGACTTGCGCAAGCAGATCGCGTAAGGACGGCGCACCCGAGAGATCGGCACGCAGCACCAGCGTATTGACGAACAGGCCGATGAGCGGTTCGATCTGCGCATGCGTTCTATTGGCGATGGGCGA
>NZ_FCOE02000008.1 GCF_001544915.2 Caballeronia pedi
AGTGCCCTCATAGGCCCCATCGGGCGTGGACCGCGCACGCTCTGACAAGCTATTCGTTTTAGGGCGCGGGTTCAGCACGAAAGCGTTCCGGCACAGCGCTACGCGCTGCCGTGAGGAATGCAAGGGAAACCAACGAGAAAAGAGAAACGCCGAAGCACGCGCAGACCCGATGTACCCATCGGCCGCGAAGCGGGTCGGAGCTATTTCGTGCTGAACCTGCTACGCGCGCGGCGCGATGTGACAGACCGTGCGCGATCCAAGCCCGATTAGACCTACGAGGGCACTCGCTACTGCTGTGCCCAAAACGATCGCCTGTGCCGCGGCCGGCATGAAGCGCTTTGGATGGGGAAAGCTGCTTTCTTTGCCTACTTTCTTTGCAGCAGCAAAGAAAGTAGGTGCCGCCCCGCACAGGGGCAACGCTTATAGACCGACACGCTAACGGGATCCAGCGACAAACCCAAGAGCAAACAAAATCCCCAACGGACCCTTTCGGCCCGAACCGAAATCAAACCGCAACGAACCCGAGCATCTTCGACACCCGTCCCGCACAATCGCGCAATGCCCTTGCAATATCACCACTCCATGCTCCATCGAACGAGCCACTCGGTCCAATCGCCGTGATCGCAAGCACGATATTGCGCGAATGATCGAACACCGGCGCACTGATCGCGCTAATCCCCGCGACGGGTTCATCGATCGCCCTCGCGATGCCATGTTCGCGCACTTCGGCCAGCATCGCGTCGATCTGCCCACGCGTGTAATCACGGCGTTGCGCGCCTATCTGCAACGCGCCCGCGCGCTCGATCGCGACGAGCGCATCCACCGTCATCGGCGGCAGATACGCGGCGAATGCACGGCCCGTCGCAGTCTGCAACAGCGACATCACCGTGCCCGTGCGCATCGTCACGTGAATCGGCACGCTCGCCTGCTGAATATGCACGATGGTCGGTCCATAACTGCCCGCGCTCGCGAGCGCTACTGTGTGTTCGACGCGCGGCGTCATGTTCGCCACTTCCGCAATCGCGAGACGCACCGGATCGACGCGTTGCAGGCTGATCAGACCCATCTGCAACGCGAACGGCCCGAGCTCGTAACGGCCCGTCGCGGCGTCCTGCTGAATCAGGCCGAGATTGCCGTACGACACGAGATACGGATGCGCCTTCGCCGAAGGCATGCCCGCTTTCTTCGCGAGATCGCCGAGCAGCATCGGGCCGCCGTGATCCACCAGCGCGCGCAAGAGCGCCCCACCCACTTCGATCGATTGAATCCCGCGGCGCACTACGCTCATGCCTGACCTTCTTTTGTTGTCGATGATGCGCGCGATGATAACCGCACTCGCAACGTCACGGATTCGAACCTAGCCGCGCGATCAGTTCGCGATGCTGCGGATAGCGCGTTTCAAGCGCGCCCGGCGCAGCGAGTTCGAACTCGCTGAACTCGAAGCCCGGCGCGACCGTGCAGCCGACGAGCGACGCGCCCTTCGCGTCGTGACACTCGGCGGCAAACCAGTCGCCTGCCTTGACGACGGCCTGAAACACGGAATCCGCATGCACGAGCGCGTTGCCCAGACGATGCGTGACGAGCGCGCCGTTCGCATCGAGCACATGCACGTCGATCGGATCGCCCGCATAGAAATGCCAGACCTCGTCGGAGCGAATGCGATGCCATGCCGAATGCGCGCCATCGCATAGCAGGAAATAGATCGCGGTCGACGCCGAGCGGGATTCGCTCTCGTTTTCGCGCGTGACGTGGCCACTCGCCCGATACGTCTCACGAAAGAATCCACCTTCAGGATGCGGTTCGAGCCCGAGACGCTCGATCAATGCCCTGCTATCGATACATTCGCGTTGCATGCCGTTCCTTTGCAATAGCGGTTGCGGTTCGCGTATTCTGCATCGGATTGCCCGCATCGCCACTCCTCTTCCACTCATCGACGAACGCCATGACTCTTTCCGCTTCCTTGCGCAATGCCCTCGCACCCACCGGCACGCTGCGCGCCTCGCTCAATCTCGGCAACCCGGTCCTCGTGAATCGCACGGACAGTGGCGAGCCGGGCGGCGTATCGGTCGATCTCGCGCGCGAGCTTGCGTCGCGGCTCGGCGTGCCAGTCGCCTTCACGGAATTCGATCGCGCCGCGGAGTCGGTCGAGACCGTCACGAACGAAGGCGCCGACATCGGCTTCTTCGCGATCGATCCGTTGCGCGGCGCGGGCATCGCGTTCAGCGCGGCTTATGTGCTGATCGAAGGCTGCTATCTCGTGCGCAATGAATCGCCGCTCACGCGCCATGAAGATGTGGATCGCGAAGGCAACCGCATTCTGGTCGGCAAGGGCAGCGCTTACGATCTCTTTCTGACGCGCGAGATCAGGCACGCGCAGATCGTGCGCACGGCGTTGTCGCAGACCGTCGTCGATGACTTTCTGCGCGATGACCTCGAAGTCGCGGCGGGCGTCAGGCAGCAACTCGAAGCCGATGCGGCGCGCACACCCGGACTGCGCCTGCTCGACGGACGATTCATGGTGATCGAGCAGGCGATGGGGCTGTCGAAACGACGCGGCGACGAGGCCGCGAATTATCTGCGCGAGTTCGTGGAGGATGCGAAGCGCTCGGGCTTCGTCGCGGATGCGCTCGCGCGGCACGGCATCCAGGGCGCGTCGGTCGCGCCTGCCGCACAGGTCTGAGAATTCACATGAGCGCGGACGTCACCCTGGCAGTCACCGACTGGATCGACGCGAGTTTCGAGCGCGACGTCGCGGGCGGGCTCGCCGCGTTCAACCGCGCGCAACTCGGCCCGAGCAATCAGCGCGATCTGGCGGTGTCGCTCTATCGCGATGACGATTTTCTCGGCGGTCTCGCGGGCTTTACCGCGTGGGACTGGCTGTTCGTGAAATGGTTGTGGATACGCGAGGATGCGCGCGGCCTTGGACTCGGCGCGCGCGCCCTGCAAGCCGCGGAAACCGAAGCGAAGAAACGAGGCTGCCGCGCGGCGTGGCTCGATACGGTCAATCCCGCAGCGCACGCGCTTTACGCGCGCTGCGGGTATGCGACTTTCGGCGAACTCGCCGATTTCCACGCCGGCCAGTCACGCTATTTCATGCAGAAGCAGTTCTAGCACTTTGGCGTTTTGTATTACGCATACATTCGACCATCCTGCATTTTGCGTTTTGCATTACGCATTCAGTTTCAGCCGTTCCGCGACACGCGCTGTGATCGCGCCTCGCGCCGCGAGGGACGGCGCGGATCGTTCGCGCACGTCGCTGACGACCGCCGCCGGCGCGCGCGCCGGGTCGCCGGCGTCGAACGGCGGCGCGGGCGCGTATTCCATTTGCAGTTGAATCGCCTGTGCCTCGTGCTCGCCGACGAGTTCCGCCACGAGCGTCAACGCGAAGTCGATCCCCGCCGTGATGCCGCCGCCCGTGAACAGACTGCCGTCGCGCACGACGCGCTCATGCACCGGAATCGCGCCCAGTTCCGCGAGCAGGCCGTGAAACGCCCAGTGCGTCGTCGCGCGCTTGCCGCGCAGCAAGCCCGCCGCGCCGAGCACGAGCGAGCCCGTGCAAACGGACGTCACGTAGCGCGCGTGCGCCGCCTGCGCGCGAATGAACGCGAGCGTCTCCTCGTCCTCCATCAGATCGCCGACGCCCGAGCCGCCCGGCACGCACAGCACGTCGAGCGCGGGGCAATCGGCGTAGGTCGCATCGGGCGTCAGGATCATGCCGGCGCTCGATTTGACCGGTTCGCGCGTCTTCCAGATGAGGTGCACCTGGGTGTCGGCCATGTGCGCGAACGCGTCGTAGGGGCCGGTCATGTCGAGTTGCTGCACGCGCGGGAACACCAGCAGGCCGATATGTAAGGTCATCGTCTTCTCCTTGATCGATGGTTTCTGGCAGTAGACGAACCGATGCTACGCCGCTACGCTATGGCGAAGTCGACACACAACCCACGTTTTCCGCCAAATGCAGAACGACGCCCCGCGCATCATCGACGTGCTCGCCTTTCCCGACGTCCAGTTGCTCGACGTCGCCGGTCCCTTGCAGGTGTTCGCGTCCGCGAACGACCTGGCGACGGCGGCGGGCTTGCCGCGGCCGTATCGTCCGCGGGTCGTCGCGCGAGGCGGCACGGCGAACGCGTCGGCGGGACTGGGGCTCGTCGGCGAGGTCTTGCCGGATGTGGACGACGCCTGCGACACGCTGATCGTAGCGGGCGGCTGGGGCGTGCATACAGCGTCGCACGACCGCGAACTGGTCGACTGGGTGCGCGCACATTCCGCCCATGCGCGGCGCACCGCGTCGGTCTGCACCGGCGCGTTCCTGCTCGCCGCCGCCGGCCTGCTGAACGAGCGCCGCGCCGTCACGCACTGGACGCGCTGCGCCGAACTCGCCACGCGCTTTCCGGCGGTGCATGTCGAGCCCGATCCGATCTTCATCCGCGACGGCGACGTGTGGACCTCGGCGGGCGTTACCGCGGGCATCGACCTGTCGCTCGCGCTCGTCGAGGAAGATCTCGGGCGCGCGCTCGCGCTCGATGTCGCGCGCCATCTCGTCGTGTTTCTGAAGCGCCCCGGCGGGCAGGCGCAGTTCAGCGCGGCGCTGTCGTTGCAGAAATCGGGCGAGCGGTTCGGCGAATTGCACGCATGGATCGCGGAAAATCTCGCGGCGGATCTGTCGGTCGGCGTGCTCGCCGCGCGCGTCGGCATGAGCGAGCGCAGTTTCGTGCGCCATTACCGCGCGCAAACCGGCACCACGCCCGCACGTGCGATCGAGCGCATGCGGCTCGAAGCGGCGCGGCGACTGCTCGGCGATACGGCGTTGCCGGTGAAGCGCGTCGCCGCCCGCTGCGGCTTCGGCACCGAGGAAACGATGCGGCGCGGCTTTCTGCGATCACTCGGCGTATCGCCGCAAGCGTATCGCGAGAGATTTACCGGACACGACTACGTCGGCGCCGCGCATCCGGCATGAATGCGCGCACGCGCGCGGTGTCGACGCTTTTTTTGTCCTGCGTACTCAAGCCTGTATGCTCGCTGCCGTTAGCCCTATAAGACCGTTTGCTAAAGACACGCGCCCCGGGCTGCGTGCGAGCGCAGTCGCTGAACGAGACCCGCCCGAGGTGGCGGCAAATATGGCCTGGAGCGCCGATGAGTGTGTTTCCCGCGTACGACGCGCAGGTTGCCCGCGCAACCGCGGTCGACCCTGCAACCGTGACGGCGGCCGACGAAAAGGTCTTCGCCGGCGTCGCGTCATCGATCGACGCCTTGCTGCGCGAGGCCGCCGCGATGGGCTGCCCGCAGCAGTGGGCCTGGTATCGCGCGGGCGAGCAGTTGCACCTGGAGCGGCGCGGCGATGCGCCATTGACCGACGCGCAATCATGGCCGCATAGCATCGCGGAGGAACGGCTCGCGGATATCTGCGCCACGCAGGGCTGGCACTGCTGGCCGACCGGACGCGGCGAAAGCGTGCTCGGCTGGTTACTCGCGCCCGTCGCGCATCGCGACGATATGCATCTCACCGAACTCGCGCGCACGCTCGGCGAGCGCGTACAGGCCGACGCACTCGCGCGCGCGCAACTCACGCAGCGCGTGCTGTATGAAATCGCGTATCTCGCGAGTTCAGTGCCCGAGCGCGCCGATTTTTTGCGTGGCGTGCACGAACGTCTCGGCACGCTGATCGACGCGGAAAACTTTTATCTCGCGCTCTACGATCGCAAGACGGGCAAGATCACCTATCCGTATTACGTCGATGTTATCGACACCGATGTCGTCGCTGCCGAGAACTACGACATTCTGAATCCGGCGCGCCTGTCGATGACGGGCCAAGTGCTCACGAGCGGGCAGCCGCTTTTCATCACCGCCGCCGATATCTGCGCGGCCGAACGCGCGGGCCGCTTCTATTGCATCGGCGATCGTCCCGAGTTCTGGATGGGCGCGCCGCTCAAGAATGCGAGCGACGAAGTATTCGGCATGCTCGCGATGCAGGTCTACGACGTCTCGCGCATCTATACCGCCGAAGATCGCGCGCTCTTTCTCGTCGTCGCGCGCCATGTGGCGATGGCGCTCGACCGTATCCTGCACCGCGCCGACCTCGAAGAGCAGGTCGCGCGGCGCACGTCCGAACTATCGAAGCTCAACGCGGCGCTGCGTCATGGGATTGCCGAGCGCGAACGTTCCGAGCACTTGCAGGCGGCGCTGTATCAGATCGCCGAACTGTCGAGCCGTCCGGGCGACACGATGGAGTTCTTTCGCAGCCTGCATGGCATCGTCGGCGAGCTGCTCTATGCGCGCAACTTCTATATCGCGCTGTTCGAAACGGAAACGGACGAAGTGTCGTTTCCCTATTACGTCGATGAGATCGTGCAGGAACGCCCCGCGCCGCGACGCGGACAACGCGGCCTCACCGAATACGTGATTCGCGAGCGGCGCGCGCGGCTCATCGACCATTCTGAAGCGCTGCGTCTCATCGAAGAAGGCGCGTTCGAGATCGAGCACCGCGAAGTGCGCCTGCGTTCGTGGCTCGGCATTCCGCTTTTTGATGGCGATGTCGTGCGCGGCGTGCTCGCGGTGCAAAGTTATTCGCCGCTCGTGCGCTATTCGTTGCGCGATCAGGAATTGCTGACCTTCGTATCGCGCCATATCGACACCGCGCTTTCACGCCGTCGCGATGCCGAAGCGCTGCACGCCGCGAATCTCGAACTCGAAGCGCGCGTGCAGGCCCGCACGCGCGAACTCGACGATGTGAACGCGCGCCTGCTCTACGAGAACTCGCACGATGCATTGACGGGCCTGCCCAATCGCAGCCATCTGATGCAGCGGCTGCGCTGCGCGTGGCGTGACTATCAGACGCGCGGCGACGAACTGTCCGTGATGTTCATCGACCTCGATCGCTTCAAGGTCGTGAACGACAGCCTCGGTCATCACTTCGGCGACATGCTGCTCGTGCAGGCCGCGGCACGCCTGCGCGACTGCCTGCGCTCGACGGATCTGCTCGCGCGTCTCGGTGGCGATGAATTCGCCGTACTCTCCCCAAATGCGCCCGTGCGGGACGCGGTGTCGATCGCAAAGCGCATCCTCGCTGCGTTCGACCTGCCGTTCCATATCGAAGAGCATGTCGTGTTTTCGTCGTGCAGCATCGGCATCGTGAGTGCGGACAGTCAGTTCCATACCGAACCCGCCGATCTCTTGCGCGATGCCGATACCGCGATGTATCGCGTGAAGAATGCGGGCCGCGACAGCTTCGTCGTGTTCAATCAGGAACTGCGACGCGAAGTGTCGGACCAGGTGGAACGCGAGGGCGCGCTGCGCAATGCGATCAAGCGCGACGATGAATTGCTGCCCTACTTTCAGCCGATCGTCGATGTGCAGAGCGGCGAAATCGTCGCGCTCGAAGCGTTGATTCGCTGGCGTCAACCGGATGGCCGGGTCGTCGGGCCGGGTGAATTTCTGCCTTCGGTCGAAGGCCTGAGGCTTATCGGCAGGCTCGATCTTTACATGCTCGAACGCGTTGCCGCGATTCTCGCCAATGCGCATTTCGCGCACTGGCCGCCGGTGCATGTGAACTGCTCGAGCTACAGCATGACACGCCCCGAATTCGCCGATGACGTGCTCGCGTTATTGCGGCGGTATCGCGTTTCGCCATCGCGCGTGTGTCTGGAACTGACCGAGGGCGCGCTCGTCGCCGAGCCAGATCTCGCGCGCCGCACGATGCAGCGTCTTGCGGACAACGGCATGTCAGTCGTGCTCGATGATTTCGGCGCGGGCTTCTCGTCGCTCAGCTATGTGCATCAATACCAATTCACGGGCCTGAAGATCGACAAGTCTTTCATTCTCGAATTGACTGAAAGTCCGCGCAGCCGCGCGATCGTTCGCGCGATCGTGCGCATGGCCGAATCCCTCGATCTGACGCTCGTTGCTGAAGGCGTCGAGGATGCGGCGACGCTCGCCGTGTTGCGCGACATGGGCGCAGCGCAGGCGCAAGGTTATTTCTTCGACAAACCGCTGCCGCTCGAAGCACTCACGCGCGCATCGCTCGCGCCACGTGCGACGACAACGAGCGCAGCGTTTTGAGCCGTAATGATCTGAGCAATGTCATCCGAAAGATTCGTACAGGGTAATCCCTCGGTGCTATAAATAAATTAAATGAACGCCGGTGCAATTTCCAATCGTGCGGCCCGCGAACTCGCGTAGGATGAAGAGAGCGTCGATCCGGGTGCGCGGCTTTGCACGGCGCCTGAAGTAGAAGAACCGCGCAATGGTCCGACATCCGTCTGGCCAATCATGCACAAGGAGGCTCTATGAAGTGGGAAACCCCGAGTTTCACCGATATGCGCTTCGGATTCGAAATTACGATGTATATCGCGACGCGCTAATCGGGCATGACGAAACGGCCACATTGAGTGGCCGTTTTGCTTTTTTGGGCCCGTTGCGCGGGCCTCTCCAGAATCTCAGATTGCCTGCGTCGAGAGCGCCGAACCGATAACTTCGTTCGCGACCGCATCCACGGCCTGTTTCACGATACCAACGATCTCATCCACTTCGGCGCGCGTCGTGACGAGCGGCGGCGCAAAGCCGAGGATATCGCCATGCGGCATCGCACGCGCGATCACTCCTCGCTCAAGCGCCGCTGCAGACACCTTCGGCCCGACCTTCAGCGCTGCATCGAACGGCTTGCGCGCGTCCTTGTCGGCCATGAATTCGAGCGCCGCCAGCATGCCCGCACCGCGCACTTCGCCGACGAGCGGATGCGCGTCGAAGGCCGTATGCAATTGCTGCTGCAGGTACGCGCCGACATCGGCGGCATTCTGCGTGAGGTTCTCGCGCTCCAGGATATCGAGGTTGGCGATTGCCGCGGCCGCGCAGATCGGATGTCCCGAATACGTCCAGCCGTGACCCATCGGGCCGAATTCCTGCGAGCCTTTCTCGATCACGTCCCACACCTTCTCGCCGACGATCACGCCCGACAGCGGCGTATACGCGCTCGTCAAACCCTTCGCCACCGTGATGAGATCCGGCTTGATGCCGAAGTGCTGCGCGCCCATCTTCGAGCCAAGACGTCCGAAGCCGCACACGACTTCATCGGAGATCAAAAGAATGTCGTGCTTCCTGAGCACGTTCTGGATCGCTTCCCAATAACCTTGCGGCGGCGCGATGATGCCGCCCGTGCCCATCACCGGTTCGGCGATGAACGCAGCGATGGTATCGGCGCCTTCCTTCGCAATCAGCTTTTCGAGTTCTTCCACGCAATAAGCGGTGAATTGCGCTTCGCTCATGCCGGCGGGCGCCTTGCGATACCAGTGCGGACAAACGGTATGCTTCACGCGATCGATCGGCAGATCGAAGTTTTGATGAAAGCTCGGCAGACCGGTCAGGCTACCCGTCACGATGCCCGATCCGTGATAGCCGCGCTCGCGCGAAATGATCTTCTTCTTGTTCGGGCGGCCCAGCACGTTGTTGTAATACCAGACGATCTTGATCTGCGTTTCGTTCGCATCCGATCCCGACATGCCGTAATAAACCTTCTTCATCCCTTCGGGCGACCAGTCGATGATGCGCGACGACAATTCGATGATCGTATCCGTCGAGTGTCCAACATACGTGTGGTAATACGCCAGCTTCTTTGCTTGCTCGTAGATCGCATCGGCCACTTCGGTGCGGCCATAACCGATGTTCACGCAATAAAGACCCGCGAATGCATCGATATAACTTTTGCCCTGATGATCCTGAATGCGGATGCCTTTCGCGCCCGTGACGATCTTGCCGGGCAGCGCGCCGCTCGCATGATCGTGCGCGTGCGTGGACGGGTGCATGAAGTGCGCGCGATCTTCGGCGAACAGTTGTTCGAGCGATTGATTCTGCTGGGTCATATGCTTCTCCTTGAATTCCCGATGTGTCTCTTTGAAGATAGTTCGTTCAGGCCGCGCTCGTGAGCGGCAGGCCCAGATTGCCGAGGCAAAAGTATTTCGTTTCGACGAAGGGCTCGAACCCTTCCGCGCCGCCTTCGCGGCCGAGGCCCGAGGCTTTCATGCCACCGAATGGAATCGGCGCGCCGGTGAATTTCACGCCATTGACCGACACCATTGCGAAGTCGAGTCGACGCACGAGCTGAAAGATCGTGTCGATGCGCGTCGCGCAGACGTAAGCGGCGAGGCCGTACTCCGTGTCGTTGGCGCGCGCGACGGCTTCGTCGAGCGTATCGAACGGGGAAATCGCGGAGATCGGCGCGAAGTTCTCTTCGTCATAAATACACATGCCTGGTTTGGCATCGGCGACGACGGTCGGTTCATAGAACCATCCGCCGAGCGCGTGTGCATTGCCACCGACGGTGATGCGCGCGCCCTGCGCTCTCGCGTCCTCGATGCGTGCGACGGTTGCGTCGAAGGCGGCCTGATGCATGAGCGGACCGATATCGACATTCGCCTCGAATGCGTTGCCCACCTTCAGCGCCTTCACCGCTTCCGTATAGCGTCCGACGAATTGCTCATAAAGCGGACGCGCGACCAGAATGCGGTTCGCGGCGCAACAATCCTGCCCGGACGTCTGAAACTTCGCACCCACTGCGATGCGCACGGCCTGTTCCAGATCGGCATCTTCCGTCACGATGAACGGCGCATTGCCGCCCAATTCCAGTGCAAGCTTCTTGATGCCCGATTGCGCGGCCGCTTTCGCAACCAGACCGCCGACGCGCGTCGATCCTGTGAAGCTGACTGCGCGCACGCGCGTATCGCTGACGAGCGTTTCCATCGCCATCTGCGGCTCGCCGATCACGACGTTGAATACGCCTGGCGGGAAACCCGCTTCTTCCGCGAGTTGGGCAAGTGCGATCGCTGAAAAAGGCGTTTCGTGCGCGGGTTTCACGACGACCGTGCAGCCTGCGGCCATCGCGGCGGCGGCTTTGCGCGTGATCATCGCGACGGGGAAATTCCACGGCGTGATCAATGCCGCCACGCCGACGGGCTCCATCACGGTGCCGAGATGCGCGCCATCGATATGGGTGGGAATCGTGCGACCCGTGAGGCGCTTTGCTTCGTTCGCGAACCATTCGATGAAGCTCGCGGCATAGGCGATCTCACCTTTGGATTCGGCAAGTGGCTTTCCCTGTTCCAGCGACAAGATGCCCGCGAGGTCCGATTGATGACGCATGATCAGTTCATGCCAGCGCAACAGCAATGCGCTGCGTTTTTGCTGCGGCATCCAGCGCCAGGACTGGAATGCGCGATCGGCAGCGTCGACAGAGCTGACGATTTGCGACTTGTCGAGCATGGGTACGTGACCGATCACCTTTTGATCCGCGGGATTCGTCACCGCGATCGATGCGGCGCTGTCGCTGTGGACCCAGCGGCCGTCGATATAGCACAGCGATTTGAATAGAACGGGATGGCCTAGCAGCATGGGAGTCTCCTTTCGCGTCTGGACGTTGCCCTCGCGGGCGAGCGATTTAACGTTGATCCGATGCGTTCTACTTTACGGTTCTTATGGTTCTGGTTGTTTTTGTTATCGCGGTGCAGGATTGATGTTTTTTCTGTTCATGGGGCGTGCGTCTGGGTGTTTTTTTGGGCTTTAGCCAGTCAAACCTCAACCCACTCCGGCGCCCCATCCCCCAAGTCCTTGACGACTTTGGTGACGATATAAGTAAAGTACTTCTCGATCCCAAGCTCCTCGACGAGCAAAGAATCGATGAACCGCTGATAGTGATCGATATCTCGCGCCACGACATGCAGCACATAATCCACGCCACCCCCGGTGGCGTAGCACTGCACGATCTCCGAAGCCGCCGCAACGCGCTCTTCGAAACGTCGCATATCCGCCGCGGTATGTCGCGAAAGCGTCACCTCGACGACAATACGGCTGCCCTTGAACGCCGCCGTCCAATCCACGTTCGCGCGATAGCCGCGAATCACTCCACTGTCTTCGAGCTTCTTCACCCGCTCCCAGGCCGGCGAGATCGACAGATTGACCTCTTCCGCGAGTCGCGATTTCGTAATGCGGCCATCCCGCGCAAGAATGCGCAGGATGCCCAGATCGTAGCGGTCGAGCTTGATCAAGTTACACGCTCACGGCAATGTTGCGTTCGACGATATCCGCGACCACCGCCACGGTATCGCCCGTCTGAACGAGGCCCGGAAAATGCCGCGCCGCCAGCAGGCCGTCACGCTTCGCGCGATATTCGACCGGCGCCGCGCCCGTGCGCGTGATGTCATAGACGCGCGCAAGCACGTCGCCTGCTTTCACCCTATCCCCGAGATCGCGGCACATTTCGAGCAGCCCGCCATGCTCGCTGGTGGTGTAGCAGGAACCATCGGGCATATCGAGCAAGGTTGTCGTGCGCGCTTCCTCGCGCGCCACCTCTTTTTCGATGATGCCCGCGTACGCGAGAAAGCCGTATACGCCGCGCTCCGCGATCGCCACGCTCCTTGCCGTCGACGAACCGCCGCCGCCCAGTTCCGTCGATACGAACACCTTGCCCGCTTCCTCGGCCGCGCTGTCGTAAAGACCGATGCTGTCGAGTTCCAGCATGCGCATCGAATACGGCGCGCCGAATGCGCGCATCGCGGCTTCGCAACGCGCTTGCTGTGTCGCGTCGTTCAGCACGTGAATCGCCGCGAACGGCAGGAAGTCGAGCGTGCGGCCGCCCGCATGGATATCGAGCACGTAATCGGCGAGCGGCAACAGATGACGCTGAAAGTAATCCGCGATCTTCTCCGTCACCGTGCCGTCCGGCTTACCGGGAAAGCTGCGATTCAGGTTGCCGGCATCGATCGGCGATGTGCGCGCGCCCGCGCGAAACGCCGGGTAGTTCATGTACGGCACGATGATCACGCGGCCGTTCACGTCGTTTGCATCGAGTGTCGATGCAAGCTTTGCGAGCGCGATCGGCCCTTCGTACTCGTCGCCGTGATTGCCGCCCGTGAGCAGCGCCGTCGGTCCGTCGCCGCGTTTGATCACGGTGACCGGAATCATCACGGCGCCCCACGCGGAATCGTTGCGCGAGTACGGCAGCTTCAGGAAGCCGTGCTGAACGCCCTCGGCATCGAAGTCGACGGTCGGGCTGATCGGTGACGCGCGCATCGTGTTACTCCTTCACGAACAATTTTCGAGGCGTGTTGCAGAAAGTCTCGACGCCGGTCTCCGTAATCAGGATGCTCTCCGTGATTTCGAGGCCCCAGTCGTCGAGCCACAGCCCCGGCATGAAGTGAAACGTCATGCCAGGTTCGAGGACGGTCTTGTCCCCCGGACGCAGGCTCATCGTGCGCTCGCCCCAGTCCGGCGGATAGCTCGCGCCGATCGGATAACCACAGCGGCTGTCCTTCTCGATACCGAATTTGCGCAATACCGCAAAGAACGCATTAGCGATGTCCTCGGTCTTGTTGCCCGGCTTCGCAACCGCGAGACCCGCCTCGATGCCTTCGACAACCGCCTTCTCGCCTTCGATGAAATGCTGCGGCGGACGGCCCAGATACACGGTACGCGACAGCGGACAGTGATAGCGCCTGAAGCAGCCTGCGATCTCGAAGAACGTGCCGGCATTCGCGGTGAACGCCGAATCGTCCCACGTGAGATGCGGCGCGGCGGCATCGGCGCCGGTCGGCAGCAGCGGCACGATCGCCGGATAGTCGCCGCCATAACCTTCGACGCCCGTGATGCCCGCTTCATAGATCTGCGCGACGAGATCGCTCTTCTTCATGCCCGGCTCGACCGTGTCGAGAATGCGCGCATGCATCTTCTCGACGATGCGCGCCGCAACGCGCATGTATTCGATCTCGCGCGGCGACTTCACCGCGCGCTGCCAGTTGACGAGCGCGGTCGCATCGACGAACTTCGCGCTGGGCAGATGCTGCGTCAGCGACGCATACGCCTTCGCGCTGAAGTAATAGTTGTCCATCTCCACGCCGATGCGCTTGCCGTCCCATCCACGCGCGGCGATGACTTCCGTGGACAGGTAATCCATCGGATGGCGTACCTGCGACTGCACGTAATGATCAGGATACCCCATTATATTGTCGGGCGACATGAACACTGTGCGCTTCGCACCGTTCGCGTCCTGGCCTCGGCCATACCAGACCGGCTCGCCGTCCATCGCCAGCAATACGCATTGATGCACGTAGAACGACCAGCCGTCGTAACCGGTGAGCCACGCCATGTTGGTCGGATCGGTCACGATCATCAGATCGATGCCGGCCTTCTCCATCGCGCGCCGTGTCTTCGCGATGCGCGCGTCGTACTCGCTGCGCTCGAACGGCAGGCGCACCACGGGCGCCTGACCCTTCTTCTCTTGCATGATTTCGGACATCGTCCCCTCTATCAAGCGGTCACATCGTTGTGGAAAATGGTTCCTGCATGGCTCCCGCGCGCACGCTGGATCGCAAGCGTTGCAATCGCGGTGTCCTGTGCGCCCGTGCCGGTCAGATCGCACACGGTTATTTCGTCGTCGTTCGCGCGGCCCGTCGCCTTTCCCGCGATCACTTCGCCCAATTCGGCAAAGGACGCATCGGCATCGATCACGCCGGCTTCGATCGCGTGATGCAGTTCGCCCAGCACGCGCACTTGCTGCACGCGGTCGCATACGTAGCGCGCTTTTGCGAAGACGTCCGGCGCGATTTCGTTCTTGTGCTCGGCGTCCGATCCCATCGCCGTGATATGCAGGCCGGGATGCAGATCGCGCGCGTGAATCAGGGGCTCGCGGCTCGGCGTCGTCGTGATGGCGACGTCGGCGTTTCTCAACGCCTGATTCACGCTGTCCGCGACATCGCACGGCAAGCCTTCGCAGTCGTGCGCGAAGCGATGCGCGCTGGCGGAATCGCGCGCCCATACGGTCACGTGTTCGATATCGCGCACGAGGCGCAATGCCTTCAGTTGCAGGCGCGCCTGCTCGCCCGCGCCGATGATCGCTACACGCTTCGCATCCTTGCGCGCGAGCCAGCGCGAAGCAACCGCGCCCGCCGCCGCGGTACGCACCGCGGTCAGATAACCGTTGTCGAGCAACACGGCTTCGGTCAGACCGGTGCGCGCCGACAGCACCAGCATCAGCCCATTCAGACTCGGCAGCCCGAGCGACGGATTGTTGAAGAAGCCCGGGCTCACCTTGATCGCGAAGCTCGGAAAACGCGGCAAATACGCGGTTTTCACGTCGACTTCGCCCGCGTGTTCAGGAATGTCGAGACGCAGGATTGGCGGCATTGCGACGGCTTCGGTCGCGAGCGATCTGAACGCGGCTTCGACTTGCTCGATCGCGTCGAGGTCGAGCGGCACGAGCTTGCGCAATTGCGCCTGCCCTAGCAGCACGGTGGAAGGTTCGATGTTGGACATGAGTTCAGGCCGCTCCGATAAGGCGGCGATGCGTTTCGATATCGATATTGCTGCCGCTCACCACGACGACGATCGGTCCGTCCTGCACTTTGATCGCGACATCGAGCAGCGCCGCGATGCCGACCGCAGCCGCACCTTCTACGACGAGCCGCTCTTCGCGGTACGCATGCACGATGCCGCGCGCGATCGACACTTCATCGAGCAGCACGATTTCGTCGATGAGCTCGCGCGTCATGGCGAAGGTATGGCGGTTGTCGAGGCCGATGCCGCCGCCGAGCGAATCGGCCAGCGTTTCCAGTTCATCGACGAATACGGGCTTGCCCGCCGCGAGACTCGCGTGCATGGCCGCGCCGCGCTGCATCGACACACCGATCATCTTCACGTCGGCACGAATGTTTTTCGCTGCGAACGCGACGCCGCTGAACAAGCCGCCGCCCGACAAGGGCACGACGATGCTCGCGACATCGGGCAGTGCTTCGAGAATTTCGAGGCCGATGGTGGCTTGTCCCGCGATCACGCGTTCATCGTCGAAAGGCGGCACGAATGCATAGCCTTCTTCGCGCACCAGACGTTGCGCTTCGCCCTGCGCATCGTCCTGACTCTTGCCCGCGATGACGACGCGCGCGCCGAGCGCGGCGACGGCATCGACCTTGTTCTGCGGCACGAGCGCGGACATGCACACCGCCGCTTCGATGCCGAGCGCGCGCGCCGCATAGGCAACCGCGCGGCCATGATTGCCCGTCGATGCCGTGACCACACGCTTGCAGCCTGCTTCAGCGAGTTGCGCGAGTGCATTCGTCGCGCCGCGCAGCTTGAAGCTGCCGGTGGGTTGCAGCGGTTCCAGCTTCAGATGAACCGGCACGCCCGCGATGCGCGAAAGCGCCGTCGATTGAACCAGCGGCGTGACGAGCGCGCGGCCTTCGATGCGCTGGCGGGCGCGGTAGACATCGGCGAGCGTAAGTGCGGACATGTGGGCTGAATTGCGTGTTCGGGTCACGATGCAACTCAGTCTAATGTCCTAAAAAATCGTTTTCGATTGTCCTAGTTCATTTAGTTGAAGTCATGTACGTGCGGGTACTGGCCGAAGACTTCGCGCATGGTTTCCACCGCGCTGCGAAACGTGCTTTCACCGACTTCCGCGCCCACGCAAAGCCGCACTGCGTTGGGCCGGTCCGCACCGCGCACGAGAAAAGGATCGGGCGATGTCACCGCGATATTGCGATTGCGCAATTCACGCGTGATGCGCTCGGCTTCCCATTCGTCGGGCACGCGCAACCAGACCGACAGCGCATTCGGATGACTGCCGAGCACGTAATCGCCGAGCACTTCGCGCACGACGCCCTGACGCGCCGCGAGCCGCTCGCGCTGAATCTGCACGAGGCGTTGTGCGGTGCCGTCCATGATCCAGCGCGAGGTGACTTCTGCGATCGGCGACGTCGCCATCCAGCAGCTCACGCGCAATACGCTTTCCGCACGCAGCGCGAGACGCCGCGGCACCGTCATGAAGCCCGTGCGCAAGCCGCTCAATACCGACTTCGTCATGCTCGTGCAGTAGAACGCGAGCTCGGGAATCAGGCTCGCGATGGGCGTCTGCGTCTTCGCGGGCAACGCGCCGTAGACATCGTCCTCGATCACATACACGCCGTAGCGCTCCGCAATGCGCGCAATCGCACGGCGGCGCGAATCGGGCATCATCGCGACGGTCGGATTGTTCAGCGTCGGCGTGCAGACGAGCGCGCTCACTCGTTCGCTGTCGCAGACTTCCTCGAAGTGCTCGGGACGAATGCCGTGCTCGTCGATCTCCAGACCTTTGAGCGTAAACCCCAGCACGTTCGCCGATCCGATCACGCCGTGATCCGTGAGGCTTTCGCACAGCACCGTATCGCCCGGACCGACGATCGACGCCAACGCAAGAAAGATGCTGTGCGCGACGCCATTGGTGACAAGGAGCGTCTCTACTTTCGCGGGCATGTTGAGCGAAGCGAGCCATTCGACGCCCGCCTGACGATGACTGTCGAAGCCCGCGATCGGCCGGAATGCGCGAATCCACGGCTGATCCTCGATGGTCGAAAGCGTCGCGCAGACCTTGCGCCACATCGCGTCGTGCTCCGGCGTATGAACGATGCGCGCAATCGAAAAATCGACCACGGAACGCTCGGCCGTATCGAGCATGTAATGGGACATCGTCTCGGTCACGCGCGCGGAGACGAAACTGCCGCGCCCCACTTCGCAACGGATCAGCCCTTGCCTCTCCAGTTCCTTGTACGCGTTCGTGACGGTCTGCACGCTGATCGCGAGATCGGCCGCGACTTCGCGTTGCGGGGGCAGTCGCTCGCCCGATGCGAGCGCGCCGCTTTCAATGTCTGCGGCCATCGCCTTGACCAGCCGCTTGTACTTCGACTGCACGCCCTGCACCGTGCGCACGGCGTCGCGCCATCTTTCGTTCACGTCCTGCTCCTCGCTTGCCTGATTCCATGCGCAATAGTGGCGCAAAAGCGCACGCGAAAATAATTGTCCTAGAGCAATCGGAACAAATATATGGCTTTGTATTCTGCGTTCGTGGCTGTGCTGCGAGGCGCGTCAAAGCCCTGAGGAGTAAGGGTTTTCTCTGTCTCTCGCGCGTATCCCGGCCATCGGATTGCCCTTCCTCGACCACGCTTGAAGAACCATCAATACGGGAACGATATGAACACGAAGCGACTGTCTGGCATGCTGGCAGCGGCGTGCGTCGCGGTGGCGGCCCTCGCCGCCCATGCCACGAGCGCAAGCGCGGAAACCACGTTGCAGCGCATCCAGCGCACCGGCGAGGTGCGTATCGGCTATGCGAATGAAACGCCTTTTGCCTACACGACGCCCGATGGCACCGTGACCGGCGAATCGCCCGAAATCGCGAAGAAGGTGTTCGCCAAGCTGGGCGTTAAGAAAGTCGACGCGGTGCTGACCGAATGGGGCGCATTGATTCCCGGCCTGAAGGCGGGCCGCTTCGACGTGATCGCCGCGGGCATGTACATCACGCCCGAGCGCTGCAAGCAGGTCGCGTTCGCCGATCCGCAATACCAGATCCCCGATACGCTGCTGACGATGAAAGGCAATCCCAAGAATCTGCACAGCTATGCCGATGTCGCCAAGCAACCGGACACGAAACTTGCTGTGATGGCAGGGACAGCCGAATTGGGTTATGCGCGCCAGGCGGGCATCAAGGATGACCAGATCCTGCAGGTTCCGGACACCACCGCGCAATTGCAGGCAGTGCGCGCGCGCCGCGCCGATGCGGCCGTAGGCACTTCGCTGACGATGAAGGGTCTCGCATCGAAGGGCGGCCCGCAGGTGGAAGCGGTCAGCCAGTTCAACGACGATCCGAAGCACACCGGCTACGGCGCGCTCGCATTCCGTCCGGAGGACACCGACCTGCGCGATGCGGTGAACAAGGAACTGCATCAGTGGCTCGGCACCGACGATCACCTGAAGACAGTCGGGCCGTTCGGCTTCGACAAGTCCAACGTGACGACGAAGAAAGCGCCGGAACTGTGCGCCGGCTGAACGTCGCTTTTCTCCAGTGACGCAGAGCATCCATCTATCAGCGAGGAACCGTCATGAGTGACCTCAATGAGCTTCTGCCCTTGATGATGAAGGGCACGCTCGTCACGATCCAGATCGCCGTCATCAGCATCCTGCTCGCGATCGTCATGGCGAGTGTCGCGACGGCGTTGCGCGGCGCGCCCTATCGCGCCGTGCGCTGGGCCGGCAACGTGTATGTCGAAGTCTTTCGCGGCACCTCGTTGCTGGTGCAACTGTTCTGGCTGTTCTTCGTGTTGCCGCTGCCGCCCTTCAACGTGCAGTTGACGCCGTTCACGGTGGCGATCGTCGGTCTGGGGCTGCACTATGGCGCGTATGGCTCGGAGATTCTGCGCGGCGCGCTGCGCTCGGTGCCGGGCGGGCAATACGAAGCGGCGCTCGCGCTGAACATGCCGGCGGCGGCGCGGCTGCGCCGCGTGGTGCTGCCGCAGGCGATGATCAACGCGCTGCCGCCCGCGACCAACCTGATGATCGAACTGCTCAAGGGCACCTCGCTCGTCTCGCTGATCACGCTTTCGGACCTCACCTTCCGCGCGCGCCAGCTCGACGAAGCGACCTTCAAGACGGCGCAGGTCTTCGGGCTCACGCTGCTCATCTACTTCGTGCTCGCGCAGGTGATCGTCGCCGTGATGCGCGTGTTCGAGCGGCGCGTGAGCAGTCATGTCGCCATTCGCCGCGCCGTTCCGAGGGCCGCATCATGACATCGCTGGGTCAACTCTTCGGTGTGAAATACGCGCTGCATATCCTGCCCGAGCTCGCGCGAGCGGCGACATATACGATCGGCATCACGCTCGTCGGCTTCGCGATCGCACTCGTGCTCGGTCTCGTGCTCGCGATCATGCGGCGCAGCGAATTCGCCCCGCTCGCGAAGACAACTGCGATCTTCATCGAGTTCATCCGCAGCACGCCGCTTCTGATTCAGGTGTATGTGCTCTTCTATGTCGCGCCACTTTATGGCTTTACGATGTCCGCGCTGACCGCGGGCACGCTCGGCATCGCGGTGCATTACGCGTGCTATGTGTCCGAGGTTTATCGCGCGGGTCTGAACGGCGTCGCGCGCGGGCAATGGGAAGCGTCGTGCGCGCTATCGCTCTCGCCGTGGCGCACCTATACCGGCGTGGTGCTGCCGCAGGCGATTCGCCCGGTGATTCCCGCGCTCGGCAACTATCTCGTCGCGATGTTCAAGGACACGCCGGTGCTGTCCGCGATCACCGTCGTCGAACTGATGCAGCAGGCGAAGAACATCGGCTCCGAGACCTTCCGCTATCTCGAACCGATCACGATGACGGGCATTTTCTTTCTCATCATCAGCGTGACGTTCGCCTCGGGCGTGCGTCATCTCGAACGGCGCGTGAGGCTGCCATGATGGCTCGCCCTCGCGTATCGACCACTCCGACCCCGCTGGACGGCGCACGGTAATGCAACTCCAGGAGCAGCAGATGAAACGAGACCTCGACCCGGCGCTCGGCGCGGCGGCGGAAAAGAACGCGAACGCGCCGATCGTGCGCTTTCGCAACGTCACCAAACGCTATGGCCCGCTCACCGTGCTCGACGGCCTCGATCTCGATGTCGCGCGCAACGAGAAGGTCGCGATCATCGGACCGAGCGGCTCGGGCAAGTCCACACTGCTGCGCGTGCTGATGACGCTCGATCCACTGACCGATGGCGTCATCGAAGTGGACGGCGAACCGCTCACGCACGAGATGCGCGGCGGCAAGCTCGTGCCCGCATCGCCACGGCATGTGCGGCAGGTGCGCAGCAAGATCGGCATGGTGTTTCAGAGCTTCAATCTGTTTCCGCACATGACCGCGCTCGCGAACACCATCGAAGCGCCGATGAGCGTGCTCGGGCTATCGAGGAAGGAAGCTAACGAACGCGCGCGCGAACTGTTGTCGCTGGTGGGTCTCGCAGAAAAGTGCAATCACTATCCGTCGCAGTTGTCGGGTGGACAACAGCAGCGTGTCGCGATTGCGCGCGCGCTCGCGATGCGCCCGAAGATCATGCTGTTCGACGAAGTGACCTCCGCGCTCGACCCCGAACTCTGCGGCGAAGTCCTCAACGTCATTCGCCGTCTCGGCGAGGAGCACGACCTGACGATGCTGATGGTCACGCACCAGATGGGTTTCGCCAAAGAGTTCGCCGATCGCGTGTGTTTCTTTTCGCAAGGCAAGATCATCGAACAGGCGCCGCCGCAGCAGTTCTTCTCCGCGCCGCAGCATGAACGCACGCGACAGTTTCTGCGCGCGGTGACCGACGCCCTTTGACAAAGCGGACTATCGCGGTCCGAAAATTGCTCCGCGCTCTTCGTATGGCCGATGCGTTAGCCAACGGAGAGTGCGATGTCCCCCACCCTGCATAAAGTCGCGCGCTTCGCGGATCTGCCCGCCGAGCGCGGCACACGCGTGAACGTCAAGAGCGACGATCAAGACGCGAAGGAAATCCCCATCCTGCTCGTGCGCGACGGCGAAACCGTGCGCGCGTATGGCGCCGAATGTCCGCACGCGGGCGGGCCGCTCGATGAAGGCGCGATCTGCAACGGACGCATCGTGTGTCCGTGGCACAAGGGCACGTTCGAGGTCAGCGACGGCAGCCTCGTCGAACCGCCGCCGCTGAAAGCGCTGACGCGTTATGAAGCGACGATCAGGGACGGCGGCGTGTATGTGTCCGCACGGCCCGTCGACAGTGGTGAGACGCGCGAGAAGGCACGCGACGCGAGTCGGACCATGCTTATCGTCGGTGCGGGCGCGGCAGGCGCAGCCGCATGCTCGGCCTTGCGCGAGGTCGGCTTCGTCGGACGCATCGTGCTCGCCGGCAACGAAGCGCGCGAGCCTTACGATCGCACGTCGCTCAGCAAGTTCACGCTCGCGGGCGACATGCCGCCCGACGACGTCCCTCCGCTGCTCGATGACGATTTCTTCGCGAAACACGACATCGAACGCATCGAGGCACAGGCCGCGAAGCTCGATGCGAAATCGAAGCGCGTCGAACTCGCCGACGGTCAGGCCATCGATTACGAAGCCGCGCTCGTCTGCACGGGCGGCGTTCCGAAGCCGCTCGATATCCCCGGCGCCACGCTGAAACACGTTCATCTGCTGCGCACGCGTGAAGACGCGCGCGCGATTCTCGAGTCGCTCGAAGGATGCAAGCGCGCGGTCATCGTAGGGGCAAGTTTCATAGGGCTCGAAGCGGCTTCTTGTCTGAGGAAGCGCAAGATCGACGTGAGCGTCGTCGCACCGGGCAAGGTGCCGTTCGCGAAGCAGTTCGGCGAGCGCATCGGTGAGATGTTCAGGGCGATGCATGAGCAGAACGGCGTGACGTTTCATATGAATGCCCGCGTCGCCGCATTCAGCGGTGGCGATGTCGTGACGGAAGTGATCCTCGATTCGGGCGAAAAGATTGCGGCGGATGTCGTGATCGCCGGGACGGGCGTCGTGCCCGCGACATCGTTTCTATCGGGCGTCACGCTGGCGGATGACGGCGGCGTTCAAGTCGATGCAACCATGCTCGCCGCGCCCGCGCTCTATGCGGCCGGCGATATCGCGCGCTTTCCGTTGCCGCGGTCGGACCAGAGCGTGCGCATCGAGCACTGGCGCGTCGCGCAGCAGCATGCGCGCGTCGCTGCGTGCAACATGGCGGGCAGTACGCGCGAGTATGTCGGCGTACCCTATTTCTGGACTTATCACTACGAGAAGACGTTCGATTATCTCGGGCATGTCAGCGAGCCCGACGCGATCGAATTAGACGGCGATCTGGACGCGCAGCATTTCATCGCATATCTGATGAAGGATGGTCGCGTGGGCGCGGTCGTCGCATGCGAGCACGACGAGGCCGTGTGCCGTCTTGCCGAAGCGATGCGCGAGCCGCTCACGCTCGACGAAGCGCGGCGCATCGCCCGCGCCTGAGCGAGCCGACATGACGACGACGCGCAAGACGGCATCGAAAAAGCAGGGCAAGCGTCCCAGCACGCGGCAAAGGCATTCGCTTGCGAGCGCCCGCAAGAAGCCGACGCGATCAACGCACCGCTGGTCGCATCACGTGATGGAAACGAGCGATGCAATGGATATCCAGCGCGACATCTTCAAGACCGGCAACGCGCAAGAGATCGCCGACTCGCTGAAGCGCTCGTCCACGCGTTCCACGCGCCGCAAGGGCTCGCCGTTTCAATCGGCGATGTCGATGCTCAATTTCTATATCAATCGCGCGGGACGCAATCTGCCGAAGTCGCGCAAGAGCACGCTGGAACGCGCGAAGAAGCGATTGCGCGAGGCGTTCGGGCGCAAGCCCTGAAAGACCATCGCGCGTGAAAAAACTGCCAGAGCCGTGCAAGCCTTGCAAGGTCATGAGAAACGTTGTTTGCACTACAGTGGTAGCGATGCAATCCCAAACCGTCAGGAGCCTCGCTTGAGAATCCAGTCAAAGCAATGCATGCGAGCCATCGCGCTCGCGCTGATGCTCGCAAGCGGCGCAGCCATCGCCGACGATTACGCTGACGGCTTCGGCCCGAATCCAACCCTGCCCGCGCCGAAAAAATCGCTGATGCCGACGGTCAACATCGCGCCGGCGAAACCGTGGCCGCAGGGACAGAAGCCCACCGCGCCCGCCGGTTTCGATGTGACCGCGTTCGGCGCGGGTCTGAGTCATCCGCGCTGGCTCGCGACGCTGCCCAATGGCGATGTGCTCGTCGCCGAAAGCAACGCTCCTGAGAAGCACGATGAAAACGCCGGCATCAAGGGCTTCGTGATGAAGAAGGTCCAGAAGCGCGCGGGCGCCGCCGTGCCGAGTCCCGATCGCATCATGCTGCTGCGTGACGCCGATGGCGATGGCGTCGCCGAAACGCGCACCGTGTTCATCGACAAGCTGCATTCGCCGTTCGGCATGGCGCTCGTCGGCGACGATCTCTACGTTGCGGATACCGATGCAATCATGCGCTTCAAGTACGAGAACGGCGCAACGCAGATCACTACGCCCGGCGAGAAGTTCATCGACCTGCCCGCCGGCGAGATCAATCATCACTGGACCAAGAACATCATTGCGAGCCGCGACGGCAAAAAGCTTTATGTGACGGTCGGTTCGAACAGTAACGCGGCGGAAAACGGCATCGACGCGGAGAACGGGCGCGCGGCGATCATGGAAGTGGATATCGAAACGAAACAATCGCGGCTGTTTGCGACGGGTTTGCGCAATCCGAACGGCATGTCGTGGCAGCCGCAAAGCGGCGCGCTGTGGACCGTCGTGAACGAGCGCGATGAACTCGGCAATGATCTCGTGCCGGACTATCTGACGTCAGTGAAGGATGGCGCGTTCTATGGCTGGCCGTACAGCTATTACGGACAACATGTCGACGATCGCGTGAAGCCGCAGCGCCCGGAACTCGTGCAGGCAGCGCTCGCGCCCGACTATGCGCTCGGCGCGCATACCGCCTCGCTCGGACTCACGTTCTACGAAGGCACCGCGTTTCCGGAACGCTATCGCAATGGCGCGTTCATCGGTCAGCATGGATCGTGGAATCGCAAGCCGAGAAGCGGCTACAAGGTCATTTTCGTGCCTTTCGAGAATGGCAAGCCTTCGGGGCCGCCCGAAGATATCCTGACGGGTTTTCTTTCATCGGATGGCCATGCGCTCGGGCGTCCCGTGGGCGTCGCGGTCGATGCCAAGGGCGCGCTGCTCGTCGCCGACGATGTCGGCAACGCGGTGTGGCGGGTCGCGCCCGCCGCAAAGTGAATGGTCGCGAAGAAGCCGCAGCGGCCGAGTCTGTTCGCGCTCGCGGAGCGGCAGATCATCGCGCTCTACGATGCGGGTGTGATGTCGCCCGCCGTGCTGAATCACGTCCTCGCGGCGTATGCCGATAGCGGCATCGACTGGAACGATGAAGGCGCGCTGCAAACCGTCGACGGCCATACGGTGCACGAAGCCGTCGTGCTCGTCATGATGCCGGAGCGCGCTTTGAAGAGCGCCAGGAAGGACTTCATGTCGGTCGTCGAGCATCTTGCCGCGAGCGAACCCGAGGCCGTCGAAGATCAAACCGAAGACGCTGAGGATGACGAAGATCTGTTAGTTCAACTAGGTGGCAACACGAAGCGAACGACACGCGCAAAGAAAACCACGAAACCAGCCGAGCCGAAGCGCGCGGCGTTCAATCCACTGGTCGGCGCGCGTGCGGTGAAGGGCAACAAGCGTTGAGCGCGATCAGTGCGTTACGCCTGGCGCGATCAAATCGAGCAGATCGTCCATGTCGAAGGGCTTCGCGAGAATCGGCACGCCGAGTTGCTTCGCACGCTCCAGTTCATCGGCATAACCGGTCATCAGCACGAGCTTCTGCGACGGCAGGCGCTTCATGATCTGCTCGGCCAGATCGATGCCGTTCATGCGGCCGGGCATCTGCACGTCGGAGAGCACCAGATCGAAGCTGTGGCCCTCGCCCATCAATGCGAACGCGGCGTCCGCGCTTTCTTCGTGGTGCACGGCGCAGCCGAGGACTTCGAGCACCGCCGTCACGCCCGCCGCGACGTCCGCGTTGTCCTCCACCAGAAGCACCGACGTGCCGCGCAACGGCTCGTCCGCATCATGGTTGGCCGCAACGGGTGGCGGCGGCGATGCGGCATCAGGCGGCACGTACGCTTTCGATGTCGCCGGCGCCGCGCCATGATGACGCGGCAAATAAAGCCGCACGGTCGTGCCCGCGCCCGGCACGCTCGTGATGCGAGCCGTGCCGCCCGCCTGCTCACATGCGGCGAGCACCTGCGCAAGGCCGAGGCCCGTGCCCGCGCCGCGCTGCTTGGTCGTGAAAAGCGGCTCGAATGCGCGCCGCTGCACTTGTTCGGTCATGCCCTCGCCATTGTCGGTGATCGAGACGAGCACGTATTCGCCATCCGGAATATCCGTGTCCACGCCGCGCACGCGCGCGTTCTGGCAGCGGATCACGACGCGCCCGCCATGCGGCATCGCATCGTTCGCATTCACCGCGATATTCACGAGCGCAAGCTCCAGCTCGATCGGATCGGCCATCACCTTCCATACATCCGGCGATAGCTCAAGCGTCAACGTGACAGTCGGATGAATCGACTTCTTCACGAGATCGAGCACGCTCTTCAACCAGTCGGCGGGGTCTATCAGTTCCTGCTTGAGAGGCTGCTTGCGCGCGACGCTCATCAGCCGCCGCGCGAGCGATTCCGCGCCGGCGGTCGCGCGCTCCACCGCGAGCACTTCGTTTTCGACGCCGTTGAAGTGCTTGCGCCGCGCCAGCTCCATGTTCGATCCGACCACCATCAGCAGATTGTTGAAGTCGTGAGCGACGTTCGCGACGAGATTGCCGAGCGCGCCCATGCGCCGCAACTGCCGGCTCGATGCCTCGATGGAAAGACGTGTCGCGACTTCCGCCTGCCAGCGCTCCCACGCGGCCTGCTCGGCATCGAGGCGGCGAATCGAAAAGGCGATCAGCAGCCACACGCCGATGCACGGCAACGCGGCGATCGCCGCGACGAGCGCGAGATTGTCGCGCCAGCGCGCTTCGACGACCGAAGCCGCATAACCCGTCGCGACATAGAGCGGATAGTCGCCCACGCGCCTGAACGCGAGCAGCCGCTCGACCTGATCGATGCTCGACCGCATGCGCACGCTGCCGTAGAGTTCGTTGTTGCGAAATGCGTTGGTGAACGGCGTGTTCGTTGCAGGTTGCGTGCTGTCCGCGTTCGTCGGAAAGCGCGCGAGGATGTTGCCGTCGCGACGATACAGCCCGATCACGACAGCGCGATCGCCAGCCGCGAGCTCGCGATAGAAATCGGTGAAATAGCTGCGTTTGAGCGCAATCGACACGACGCCCAGAAACTGCCCGTTGTGGCCGATCCGGCCCATGGTGGTCGTGAAGACATCGCTGCGCGCCACCTTGCCGCGTAGCGGCAGCGAGAAGTACGTGACGGGCGCGACCGCGCGGGCGGACTGGAAATCGTCGCGCTCCGCGATCGATACGACAGGCGCCGGAAACCAGCGGCTGTTCGCGAGCAGCCCGCCGTTTTCGCCGAACACGGAAATCGCGGCAATCTGCGCGAGCGTGCCGCTCATGTCGTCGAGCGTGCGATGCAACGCTTCTTCGCGGCTCTTGATGAGCGCGTCGTCGCTATCGCCGAGCAGATCGACGATACGCGTCTCCAGTTGCTGATTCAGGTCGATCACCTTCAGCGCATGCTCGTTCGCCACGCGCGTCAGGCGCTGGGTCAGTTCCTGCGCATCCGCGAAGCGGCGCTGATGATCGTAATAGCCGTAGATGCACAGGCACGCGAGCGGAATCACGATCGATACGCCCAGCACCAGCAGCAGCATCTTTCGCATCGAGGCGAAATTGCGCGCGGGCAGCGGCAGATCGAATGTCGCGGTTTCGGTGGAGTCCAAGTGTTGCGTCTCCGGGAAAGCCGGGCCGGAGAAAACGTCAATCGGGCCCGGCCTTACTCTTGTCAGCGAAGCGCGTGCCCGCGCCAGTCGTCGTAGAGTGTGATCGGCAGCACGCGCTTGTGATGCGTCGCGTCGTAGAAGCGGTAGATGGTCGCGTAGACCTCGTCGGAGACCGGCTTGCCTTCGAGGAAATCGTCGATGTCCTCATAGCTTATGCCGTAACTGTCTTCGTCGGGCTTCATCGGCGTGAGGGTTTCGAGGTCGGCCGTGGGCACCTTCTTCGAAATCTCGCTGCTCGCGCCGAGCAATTCCGCGAGCGCGCGCACGCGGCGCTTGTTCAGGCCGTAGAGCGGCAGCACGTCCGCGCCGCCGTCGCCGAACTTGGTGAAAAAACCCATCAGCGATTCGGCTGCGTGGTCCGTGCCGATCACGACGCCCGAGCGCGCGGCGGCCACCGCGTATTGCGCGATCATTCGCTGGCGTGCCTTGATGTTGCCGAGCACGAAGTCTTCGTGCTTGTGATCGCGATACGCGAGACCCGAGGCTGCCAGCGATTCGCGCATCGCGTCGGCGGCGGGCTTCACGTTGACGACGATTGTCTCGTCGGGCTGGATGAATGCGAGCGCGCGCTGCGCATCGGCTTCGTCGCGCTGCTCGCCGTACGGCAGGCGCATCGCGATGAAGCGCACATCGACATGGCGTGCCCGCAGGCGCTCGACCGCGAGTTGCGCGAGACGGCCCGCCGTCGACGAATCCACGCCGCCGCTGATGCCGAGCACATAGCTCTTGAGCTTCTGCGCTTCGAGATAGTCGGCGAGGAACGCAATGCGGCGCTCGCGTTCCGCTTCGATATCGAATACGGCTGGAACCTTCAGTTCTTCGATGATGCCGGGCTGGCGGGTGGCGTGACGGTTCGACATTGCGCGTGCTCGCTTCGCTTCTGAAGTCGCTACGTTACCGCAAGTTGCGCAGCGCCTCTATCCGCACGCGTCGATATCAGCCCGCCATTTCCCGATCCGGCGTCGACGAGATGCGATGAATCGCGAGATCCGCGCCATTGAACTCTTCTTCGCGATCGAGCCGCAGACCGACCGTCCACTTTATCGCGCCATAGACGGCCGCGCCGCCCGCGAGCGCCAGCGCGATCGCGCCCACCGTGCCGATGAGTTGCGAGCCGATCGCAACGCCGCCGATGCCGCCCAGCGCCTTCTGCCCGAAGATACCCGCCGCGATGCCGCCCCACGCGCCGCACATGCCGTGCAATGGCCATACTCCGAGCACATCGTCGATGCGCCAGCGGTTCTGCACGCACGTGAACATCTGCACGAACAGCACGCCCGCGACCGCGCCCACGATCAGCGCGCCGAGCGGGTGCATCAGGTCCGAGCCGGCGCACACCGCGACCAGACCCGCGAGCGGTCCGTTATACGTGAAGCCAGGATCATTGCGGCCCGCGAACCACGCGGCGAGCGTGCCGCCAACCATCGCCATCAGCGAATTGACCGCGACGAGGCCGCTGATCTTGTCGACGGTCTGCGCGCTCATCACGTTGAAGCCGAACCAGCCGACCGCGAGCACCCACGCGCCCAGCGCGAGAAACGGAATGCTCGACGGCGGATGCGCCGCGATGCGCCCGTCCTTGTGATAGCGCCCGTGACGCGGCCCGAGCAACAGCACGGCAGGCAGCGCGACCCAGCCGCCGAACGCATGCACGACGACCGAGCCGGCGAAGTCATGAAACGGCGCGCCGAACGCCTGCGTCAGCCAGCCCTGAATGCCAAAGCGCTCATTCCACGCCACGCCTTCGAGCAGCGGATAAATGAAGCCGACGATCACGCAGGTCGCGAACAGTTGCGGATTGAACTTCGCGCGCTCGGCGATGCCGCCCGACACGATCGCCGGAATCGCCGCGGCGAATGTCAGCAGGAAGAAGAAACGCACGAGCGCATAGCCGTTGTGCTCGGCGAGGATATCGGCGCTGTGCATGAACTGCACGCCATACGCGATGTTGTAGCCGATAAAGAAGTACGCAAGCGTCGACACCGCGAAGTCCACGAGGATCTTCACGAGCGCGTTCACCTGATTTTCGCGGCGCACCGTGCCGAGTTCGAGGAACGCGAAACCGGCGTGCATCGCGAGCACCATTGCAGCGCCCAGCAGCAGAAAGAGAGTGTCGGTTCCGGATTGAAGTGCCTGCATGATTCGATCGGTCGGGAAAAGGCGCTGATTTTGCAATTTCCGGGCCAACTTGGCGCAACGAGCATCGAAACGGTGCGCACGCCTGATTTCGCGTGGTAAAGCGTGGTGCAGTGCGCGCGTTTATCGCTCACGACGATGTGCGCGATATTGGTGCAATGCCCGTTCATGTTGCATCGAATGCACCGGTTGTGCGCCTGAATTTTCAGCATGAAGGCTGACCGTATGCCAATAGCAAGCCTTCAAAGCGCGCGCTCGCGGTGCACGTTCGCGGCGTGCCGCGAGTATCCTGAAGCCTTGGATTCGCGCGAATCGAGAGGTTATCGATGTCATCTCGCATCGAACGCATAAGCGATCACGTGCGTACGGAAACACTCGCGCGCGATGCACGCGTCGTCACCGTCGTGCTGGATCGACCCGCGCGACGTAACGCGGTCGATCGCGGCATCGCCGATGCGTTGCGTGAAGCGTTCGTGCGCTTCGACGCGGACGATACGCTGTCGATCGCCGTGCTGTGGGGCGCGGGCGGCACGTTCTGCGCGGGCGCGGATCTCTCCGCGTTGAACGACGACGCGCGCCGCAACGAGATTCACGCCGATGGCAGCGGCCCCGGCCCGATGGGTCCCACGCGTCTCGCGCTGAACAAGCCCGTGATCGCGGCGATCGCGGGTCATGCGGTCGCGGGCGGGCTCGAACTCGCGGCGTGGTGCGATCTGCGTGTCGTCGAGGAGGACGCGGTGCTAGGCGTGTTTTGCCGACGCGTCGGCGTACCGCTCATCGACGGTGGCACGGTACGCCTGCCGCGTCTCATCGGCATGTCGCGTGCGCTGGATCTGATTCTCACCGGACGCGCGGTCGATGCGCACGAAGCGCTCGCAATCGGGCTCGTCAATCGCATCGCGCCGCATGGCGAAGCGCGCAATGTTGCGGAAACACTCGCATGCGAACTGGCCGCGCTACCGCAGGCTGCGTTGCGTACGGACCTGCGATCGGTCCATGAAAACGCGTTCGATGCCGATATCGCCCGGGCCTTGCAGCGTGAAGGCGCGAATGGTTATCACGCGGTATTCGATGAAGGCATCGACGGCGCGGCGCGATTCGTCTCGCGTGATTCACGGGTTTCGCGGCCGAAAGGACAGGCGACATGAACTCGGTGTTCGAGAACCGACGCGAGGCGGGCCGCGCGCTCGCCACGCAACTCACGCACTACGCCAATCGCGACAACGTCACCGTGCTCGCTTTACCGCGCGGTGGCGTGCCTGTTGCGTATGAAGTGGCGCGTGCGCTGCGTGCGCGACTCGACGTGCTCGTCGTGCGCAAGCTCGGCGTGCCCGTTCAACCCGAACTCGCGATGGGCGCGATCGCATCCGGCGATGCGTTCTTTCTCGACGAGCGCATCGTGCAATACGCGGGCGTTTCGAAGGACGAACTCGATCGCGTGATCGCGAAGGAACGCGCCGAACTCGCGCGGCGCGAGACGCTTTATCGCGGTGATAAACCGCCGCTCGACGTGAACGGGCGCGTTGCGATCGTCGTCGATGACGGCATGGCGACCGGCGCGACGATGAAGGCCGCCGCGATGTCGCTGCGCCACGCGCATCCGGCGAAGATCGTCGCGGCGCTGCCGGTCGCGCCGCTCGACTCGGAAGCGCGTGTGGAAGATATCGTCGATGAGTTCGTTTGCGTGATGCGGCCGCATCGGTACTTCGGCGTCGGGCAGTTTTATATCGACTTCGATCAGACGAGCGATGATGAAGTGCGCGAGTTGCTCGATGCGGCGCGCAACGATGTCTAACGCAGCCACGGCGCGTTGTGAGCCTCCTGCGTCTTGCCGTATCTCTCACGCGCGGCCTTCAACACCGCCTTGTCAATGACCGCGTCATCCACCAGCGACTTCAACGCCGCAATCACAATCGACACACGATCCACCTCGAAGAACTCGCGCAACGCCTGACGCGTATCGCTGCGGCCGAAGCCATCGGTGCCGAGCGTGACGTAGCGCCGCGGCACGTACGCGCGAATCAGTTCGGGCACGGCGCGCACGTAATCGGTCGCCGCGATCACGGGGCCGCGCGATGCGTCGAGCGCGCGCGTGACGAACGGCGTTGGTGCATCGTCGTCATTCAGGCGCGCGAGCCGCTCGCACGAAGCGCCATCGCGATGCAGTTCCGTAAAGCTCGTCACGCTCCATACGGCGGCATCGATGTTCCAGTCCTGCTCGAGCATCGCGCGCGCGGCGATTGCTTCGTTGAGGATCGCGCCGGAGCCGAGCAGTTGCACTTGCGCATCGGCTGGATCACCGTCGAGGCGATAGATGCCGCGCAGAATGCCCTCGCGCGTTTGCGCGTCCAGCGAGCCGCCAGGCACGGAAGGCTGCGCGTAATTCTCGTTGGTCACGGTGACGTAATAGAACACGTCGTTCTGGCGCGCCATCATCTCCTGCATGCCTTCATCGACGATGGCCGCGACTTCGTACGCGAACGCGGGATCATAGGCGCGGCAGTTCGGGATCGTCGATGCGGCGAGATGGCTCGTGCCGTCCTGGTGTTGCAGGCCTTCGCCGCCGAGCGTCGTGCGCCCCGCCGTCGCGCCGATGAGAAAGCCGCGCGAGCGCTGGTCAGCCGCCGCGAAAATCAGATCGCCGATGCGCTGAAAGCCGAACATCGAATAATAGATGTAGAACGGCAGCATCGGCAGATCGTGCACGCTGTAGGAAGTCGCCGCCGCGATCCACGACGACACCGCGCCCGCCTCCGAGATGCCCTCTTCGAGAATCTGCCCGCGCGTGTCCTCGCGGTAGTACAGCATCGAGCCCATGTCCTCCGGCTCGTACAACTGGCCGAGCGGCGAATAGATGCCGACTTGCCTGAAGAGATTCGCCATGCCGAACGTGCGCGCTTCGTCGGCGACCACGGGCACGACGCGCGGCCCGAGCGTCTTGTCCTTCAGCAGGCTGCCGAGCATGCGCACGAAGGCCATCGTCGTCGACATCTCCTTGCCGGAGGCATCGAGCGCGAACTGGCCCCACGTGTCGAGCGCGGGCGGCGTCAACCCTTGCGACGCCTTCGCGCGACGGCGCGGCAAATAACCGCCCAAGGCTGCGCGCCGCTCGTGCAGATAGCGCATCTCGGGTGCATTGTCGGCGGGCTTGTAGAACCTGACCTGCTCGACGTCTTCATCCGACAGCGGCAGGCGGAAACGATCGCGAAACTGCTTGAGATCGTCGAGATCGAGCTTCTTCTGCTGATGCGTCGTCATGCGGCCCTGCCCGACCGTGCCCATGCCGAAGCCTTTCATCGTCTTGGCGAGGATCACCGTCGGCTGGCCCTTGTGCGCGAGCGCCTTCGCATAAGCCGCGTGCAGCTTGCGCACGTCGTGGCCGCCGCGACGCAAGCGGTCGATGTCTTCATCCGACATATGCGCGACCAGTGCCGCGAGTTCCGGATTCTGGCCGAAGAAACGTTCGCGGTTATAGCGGCCGTCATTGGCCGAGAAGGTCTGGAACTGTCCGTCGACGGTATGCGCGAATGCGCGCAGCAAGGCATTGCTGCGATCGCGCGCGAACAGCCCATCCCAGTCCGAGCCCCACAGCACCTTGATCACGTTCCAGCCAGCGCCGGTGAATTGGGCTTCGAGTTCATCGACGATACGTCCGTTGCTGCGCACGGGACCGTCGAGCCGTTGCAGATTGCAATTGATGACGAACACGAGGTTATCGAGCTGCTCGCGCGCCGCGAGCGACAACGCACCGATCGATTCGGGCTCGTCCATCTCGCCGTCGCCGAAGAAGCCCCACACCTTGCGGCCGTCCGTGCGCTGCAGATTGCGGTTCTGCAAATAGCGCATGAAACGCGCTTGATAGATCGAGTTGATCGGACCGATGCCCATCGAGCCGGTCGGAAATTGCCAGAAGTCGGGCATCAGCCACGGATGCGGATACGAACACAATCCCGGCCCGGCGATCTCGCGCCGATAGTGCTTCAGATGTTCTTCATCGAGAAAGCCTTCGAGATACGCGCGCGCGTACACGCCCGGTGAAGAATGCGGCTGGAAGTAGACGAGATCGCCGCCATTGTTCGCATCGGCCGCCTTGAAGAAATGATTGAAGCCGACTTCGAACAGATCCGCCGCCGACGCATAACTCGCGATATGGCCGCCGAGTTCGCCATACGCGCGATTCGCGCGCACGACCATCGCGAGCGCATTCCAGCGCAGCACGGCCGCGAGCTTTTCTTCGATGTCGAGACTGCCCGGATAAGGCGGCTGCTGCGATACGGGAATCGTATTCGCATAGGGCGTCGCACGCGCCCGCGCCGATTCCACGCCCACCGACAGTGCATGCTCCGCGAGCCTGTCGAACAGATATTGCGCGCGCTCACGGCCGACATGCGCGACGACTGCATCGAGCGCCTCCAGCCATTCGGCGGTTTCGCCGGGGTCGATATCTTCGCGCCCCTTGGCAATGGAAAGAAGCTGGTTGGTTCCGCTCGACAAGTCGGTCATGGCGACTCCGTTCTGGCTAAAGGAATACGTTCAAGCATATCCATTGATGCGCAGAATGTGCGTCTCATTTGGCTGCCGCCGCGCTTTGCGGTAGTGTGTTTATTCTTCAGAAAAGCCCAAAACCGGAATCTTTCGACTATGACGGCAAACGCGAAGCAGCGCCTGGACCGCACCGACATCGGTATATTGAATCAGCTTCAGCAAAACGCGCGCATCACCAATTCGGAACTCGCGCGCGCGGTGAATCTTTCGCCGACGCCCTGCTTCAATCGCGTGCGCGCGCTCGAAAAGGCGGGGCTTTTCAAGCAGCACGTCACCTTGCTCAATCCGGAAGCGCTCGGGCTTTCCATCAACGTCTTCATTCAAGTCAGCCTGGAAAAGCAGATCAAGGATGCGCTCGCGCGTTTCGAACAGGCGATCAGCGAGCGTCCCGAAGTGATGGAGTGTTATCTGATGACGGGCGATGCCGATTACCTTTTGCGCGTCGTGCTGCCCGATGTGGCCGCGCTCGAACGCTTCATCCTGGAACGGCTCACGAAGATGCCGGGCGTTTCCAATATCCGTTCGAGCTTCGCGCTCAAGCAGGTGCGCTACAAGACCGCGCTGCCCTTGCCCGCCTCCGGCCTGACCCTGCCCGATCCGAACGCCGACGAAGCGGAATGGACGTGATTGCCTGAACAATGCGGTCGATCCTTCCGACAAACATTAAACGCTCGCGTAAATCTTGCGATGATGCGGCGCTTCGCCTATAACTCGTGTGGCCCATGCGGCATGTTTTCCCGGCTTGCCGCGTTCCCAGACGAAATGCCACGCACGCGAGAACAACATGAACCTCGACACCGTACGTGTATTCATCATGACGCGCGGCGTCGACTTCGCGATCATGGTCGCTGGCGCGATTGCGCTGTGGATCATCGGACGCTGGCTCATCGGTCTCGTCACCAGCGCGTTGCGCAAGCTGCTCGGGCGCAATGGCCGGGTCGATCCGACGCTCGCGCATTATCTCGGCTCGATCGTCGGCGTCATCCTGAATCTGCTGCTCGTCCTCGCGATTCTGCAGATCTTTGGGGTTCAGACCACATCCTTTGCGGCACTGCTCGCGGGTCTCGGTCTTGCCATCGGCACCGCGTGGGGTGGACTGCTCGCGCATTTCGCGGCGGGCATCTTCATGCAGGTGCTGCGGCCGTTCAAGGTGGGCGACTTCGTGACGGCGGGCGGCGTGACCGGCACCGTCACCGAACTCGGCCTCTTCGGCACGACGATCACGACGCCGGACAACGTCGCGGCCATCATCGGCAACAACAAGATCTTTTCCGACACGATCTGGAATTTCAGTTTGCTGCCGCATCGGCGCGTCGAACTGTCGGCGAAGATCGCGAATGGCGTCGATCCGCTCGATGCCATCGCGCGCCTGAAGGAAGCGGTCGCGAAGATCCCGAACGTCGCCACGACGCCGCCGCCGGATGTCGAGGTGCTGTCTTTCACGCCCGAAGGTCCGCTTCTGTGCGTGCGGCCTTACACCAGCACCAACGACTATTGGCAGGTCTATTTCGACACCAATCGCGCGATCATCGAAACATTCAAGCAGGCCGGCTATCCGACGCCGGAGACGCCGCTCGTGCGCCGCGTCCTGAACTGATTTGCGCGCGCCATTGCTGAACTAGAATGGGTGGAACCGGCGTTCATTGCGCCGGATCACCGCCGCGCGCGGGAGGATGTCATGCCGACTTATCAGTACCGTTGTCAGGAATGCGGCGAAACCTTCGAGCACGCGGAGCACGTCGCCGAGCATGCGACGGTGCAACTCAAATGCCCCAAGTGCGGCAGCGAGAAGATCGCGCACGCGCCCGCGCCATTCGTTGCGAAGACTTCCAAGAAAAGCTGAACCGTCGACGCGTGCGTCACGCCGCGCGAAATCTGACTTCGTGCGACGGCAGGCCGCCCAGTCGTGATGCGACGTGATCGATGAATGCGCGCAGGCGCGGCGCTTCATGACGGCTCGGTGGCCAGAGAATCTGGAACACGCCTTCCGTGCGCATATGCGTGCCGAGCACGGCGCGCAGCATGCCGCCTTCGAGCGCGCTCTTCGCGATGAAATCGGGCACATAGGCCAACCCCAGTCCCGAGATGCACGCGGCGAGTACGGCTTCCATGTCGTTGAACGTCAGCGTCGCGTGTGGCTCGATGGCGAAGGTGTGATCGTCGCGCGCGAAACGCCACGGCTCGGTCCGGCCATTGGTCGGTGAACGAAAGCGGATGCACGCATGGCCTTCGAGATCGGCGGGTGCCGTGGGCTCGCCATGGCCCGCGAAATACGCGGGCGAACCGACCACCACCGGACCGAATTGCGCGAGCGGCCGCGCGAGCAATTGGGAATCGGCGAGACGTCCGCTGCGAATTACGGCGTCGTAGCCTTCCTGCGTGACATCGACCACGCGATCGCTGAAATCGATATCCAGTTCGATATCCGGATAGCGCCGCCGGAATTCCGGCACGAGCGGCAGCAACAGCCGGCAGCCGAGCGACGGCGCGCTGATGCGCAGGCGCCCGCGCGGTGACGAGGTCGAATGAAACAGTTCGCTTTCCGCTTCTTCGAGATCGGCGAGCATGCGTTTGCAGCGTGCGAAGAAGCGCGCGCCTTCGTGCGTGAGGCCGATCCGGCGCGTCGTGCGATTGAGCAGTTGCACGCCGAGCTTTGCTTCGAGCCGCATCACGCTCTTGCCTACCGCCGACGCCGACAGCCCGAGCGCGCGCCCCGCCGCCACGAAACTCCCCGACTCCGCCGCGCGCACGAACGCGACCATGCCGGAGAGGCTTTCTGTCGAAGGGGACGCCCCGAAGGAAGTCCCCTTTGGGGACGCGGGGGACACGTTCGGCGTCTGCAACTGAGCGGTCGTCATTTGGATTGATCCAGCGAGAAGTGCGGCGCGACGGAATGCGCCTGTCTCCTGCATGAACGTCCACGAAGCCGATTTATTCCCGCATTTCTTGCAGTCCGCGCTGATCAGACGAATGGCGTGAGCCGGTTCAGCCGTTCAGTTCCTCGTGCAGCGCCAGATATTCCTGCGCGAGCTTGTGACGCGGTTCGAGATAGATCATCGGGCGCGCGTGCTGATGGCTCTCGCGAATCTTCACCGAGAGCGACAGATGCGAATTGAGCACAGGCAGATCCTCGCTGCGCAGTTCGTCGACGAGTTGCTGCGGCAGGCTCGCGCGCGGCTGGAACTGATTGATGACGATGCCTTCGACGCTCAGATCCGGATTGTGATCGTGGCGGATTTCCTGCACGTTATCGAGCACCGAATAAAGCGCGCGGCGCGAGAAGTCGTCGCAATCGAAGGGAATCAGGCAGCGTTCGACCGCGATCAGCGCGGAGCGCGTGAAGAAATTGAGCGCGGGCGGCGTGTCGATATACACGGCGTCGTATTGTTGCAGGTTCTTCAGGGCGTCGCGCAGCTTGTAGATCTTGTAGCGCGATTCGAGCTTGCTTTGCAGCGCTTCGAGACTGGGATGCGATGGGACGATGTCGAGGTTCTCGAACGGTGTCGAGTGGATGAACGATTCGAACGCCGGTTCGCGGAAGCTGTAGCTCAAGGCCGATTCGAAAAAACTCGCGAGATTCGGCTGGGCGTCGCGGGACTGTGCGCCGAGCAGGTATTGGCTCGCGTTGCCTTGCGGATCGAGGTCGATGACCAGTGTGCGCAGGCCGCGAGAGGCGCTGATCGCGGCCAGATTGCAGACGATGGTGGACTTGCCTACGCCACCCTTTTGATTGAAGACCACACGGCGCATCAGGTTATTCATCCTCGGTTTTGAACGCTCGTTTTTTTATTGCGTTCTTTTAGCTGGGTTGGGTTCGTCTTACGCGGGATGAATATTAGCGCATCAGAATTTACGGGTTTGGGTTCAGGTGTTTTTTGTTGGGTTTCAATATCAAGGAAACGCCGGAATCGTAGGATCGGCCCCTTCGACATCGGCCTCCGGGTGATGGCTCTTGACGAGTGCCTCGATCTCCTCTACCCGATCCTTCGGCACATCCACCATCATCAACAATTCGCCTTCCTCGATCGCATGCTCGAAGCGCCGCAAGCGCGTATTGGGAATTCCCACGCCGATCATCGTCGCCGCCCACGCGCCGAATCCCATGCTCGCGAGCGTCATGCAAACGACGACACCACCGGCGATCGTCAATCCCGCCGGCGGAAACGCCATCGCGACGAGTCCCGCAAGCGCGCCCGTCACTCCGCCAGCCGCCGTGCCGCGAGCCAGCGCCGGGAGAAGATCGCTACGTTGCGCAAGGGTGGCCTGCGGCAAATCTTCCAGCGGCTCATGAGGCCGCGCGAGCACGTGGATATGCCGCCATTCGATGCGCTTCAAAAGCAGTTCGTCGATGATCCCCTTCGCGCTCGCCACGCTGGGAAGCAGAAAATAGATGCGCCTCATGTCGCACCTCCATACCGGATCTCCATGAATCCAATATAGACGACATGCACAGGAAGCGAATCGCTTACGTTATCCCAACGGTTTGACGAACGCGCGCGCCGCTCTCATCGAAGAAATAGATCCGCTCGCGATTCACGCGTACGCCCGCCGCGCCGCCAATCTCGCCCGAGAATGTATTCGGCACCTTCACGACGATCTGCTGCTCGCCGATGTTCATCGTGACGAGCGAATGATCGCCGATCAGTTCGACCGAATAGATGCGCCCTTGCAATTCGCCCTCGCCTTGCGCGACGAGCGAACATTCCTCGGGACGCACGCCAAGCGTCGCCTTGCCCTCGTGACGAACCGGCGTGACAAGAGAGATATCGGGCGCGTCGAATCGTCCTTGCGCGAGCGTGCCACGCAGAAAGTTCATCGGCGGCGAGCCGATGAAGCCCGCGACGAACAGATTCGCCGGATCGGAATAGATGCGCGCGGGCGTATCGAGCTGCTGCAACGCGCCCTTGTCGAGGACGGCAACGCGATGCGCAAGCGTCATCGCCTCGATCTGATCATGTGTTACGTAGATCGTCGTGATGCCGAGCTTGTGCTGCATGTGCTTCAGCTCGGCGCGCATGTGGCCGCGCAGCTTGGCATCGAGATTCGAAAGCGGCTCATCCATCAGGAACGCGGAAGGCCGTCGCACGATCGCGCGCGCCAGCGCCACGCGCTGACGCTGTCCGCCCGACAACTGGCGCGGCAAACGCGACAGCAGCGGCTCCAGTTGCACGCTCGCGGCCACTTCGCGCACGGCGGCATCGATCTCGGCCTTCGGGCGCTTTCTCACGATGAGCGGATACGCGATGTTCTCGAACACGGTCTTGTGCGGATACAGCGCATACGACTGGAACACCATCGCGACATCGCGGTCGCGCGGCAAATGATGCGTGACATCGGTATCGCCGACGAAGACCGCGCCTTCGGTCGCCGATTCGAGTCCCGCGACGATGCGCAGCGCCGTCGTCTTGCCGCAGCCCGATTCGCCGAGCAAAACGAGAAACTCGCCCGCCTGCACGTCGAGCGACAGATCGCGCAGAACACGCGTATCGCCGAACATCTTGCCGACGCTTCTCAGCGACACGCTCTTCGACTGGCGCGCCGCCGCGATCTTCGTCAGGCGGGCGTCGTCGACTTTCACCGCCTCGCTATCCATGACCGTCATCCTTTCACCGCTCCCACGAGAATGCCCCGCACGATGAAGCGCTGCAACGTCAGCGTAAGCAGCATCACCGGCAGGATCATGATGAGTATCAGCACCGACATGTTCCACCATTGCGGACCACGCGTCGCGTTCTGCGCGGCGACCAGCAGCGGCATCGTCTGTGCATTCGCGGTCGTCAGAAAGAGCGCGAACAGGTATTCGTTCCACGAGAGAATCAGCACGAGCAGCGCCGTCGCGACGAGACCGGGCGCGACGAGCGGCAATACGATGCCGAACAGGATCGAGAAGCGCGTCGCGCCGTCGATCTGTGCGCTCTCTTCTATTTCGCGCGGCACGCCGTCGAAGAAGTCGTACATCAGCCATACGACGATCGGCAGATTCGCGGTCGCATACGTGATGATGAGCGCGAGGTGCGTGTCGAGCAGGCCCACGTCCCTGAACATGAGATAGATCGGGATCACCGTGACGACGGGCGGCAGGATACGCTGCGATATGACCCAGAAGAGAATGTCGTCGTTGCTCAGATGCTTGCGCGCGCGGCGCACGATCGGGCGCAACAGCAGGAAGAAGAGCGCAAAAGCGACAGCCAGCGCGATGCGCAAATCGACATGTCCCCACGCGACCGCCGCGATCAGCAACGCGATCAACAGAACGCCGAGGCCCACTGCCGCAACCGGTGGCCGATACTGAATACGCGCGAGCGCGTAGGCCGCCATCGAACCGAGAAAGACCGAAGCTGCCGTGCCGCAGGTCGCGACGATCAGCGAGTTCATGTAAGGACGATACGTATCCGGGCCGAGGTCGACGAAGATGTAATGCCACGCATCGAGATGCGGCTGGAAGTCGACGAATGGAATGTAGAACGGACCCGTCGATACATCCACGGGCAGCTTGAACGATGTTATCGCCATCCAGTAAAGCGGAAACAGCACGACAAGCGACCATAGCCCGAGCAGCAGATAAGCAATCGCCTTACCGCCGACAGGCAACTCATCCACGCGCGCGGGCACGAACCAGCGTTTCAATACGCTCATGCCTGATCTCCCCGCGCGCGCCGCACGACGAACTGGAAGAATGAAACGCATGCGATGGTCGAGACGAAGAACAGCATGTACGCCACCGCCGATGCGCCGCCGAGATTCAACGCGCGCCATTCGATGAACGCGTGCAGCGTCATAGATTCGGTCGCGATACCGGGACCGCCATTGGTCAGCACGTTCGGCAGGTCGACGATCTTGAATGCCTCGATCAGCCGGATCAGCACAGCGCTCGCGGCGACCGGCGCGATCGATGGCCACGTGACATCGCGAAACACGCGCCACGCCGATGCGCCATCGAGCTGCGCCGCCTCGATCTGCTCGCGTGAAGTACCTTCGAGCGCCGCAAGCATCACGAGGAACATGAAGGGCACCCATTGCCATGTATCGCCGATCACGACGACGAGCCGCGCGAGCCACGGGTCCGCCGCCCACGCGATCTGGCCGAGACCGAGCCACGACCATACCGGCGCGAGCGGACCGACGGACGTATCGGCCATCATGCGGAACATGTACGCGATGCCGACGGGCGTCACCATCAGCGGAAGGAAGAACAGCAGACGGAAGAAGCGCCCGCCCTCGAGCGGCAGCGTGCACAGATAAGCAAGCCCGAGCCCGATGAGAAATTGCAGCGCGACGCCGAGCACGACATAGAAGATCGTGACCATCAGGCTGCCGAGCGCGCCGCCGCGGCCCAGCGTGTTCGCCGCGAGCCATACGAGCGCCAGAAACGCGGCCGCGGCGATCAGGCGGCCGAGCGTGCCCATGATCGAACGGCGCTCGCTCGCCAGATAGCGATAGAACCAGACCAACACGGCGAGCCACGCTATGACGATCGTTGCAATGCTGATTATTCCCGGTGCGCGAAACACGCCGGTGAAGTGATATTGCTGGCTGCCGGAAAAGAGCCGCACGTAATTGCGCAGGCCCGTGAAAGTCAGTTGATAGCCGCCCTCGCCCAGTTCGAAACGCGTGAGCGAAAGATAAGCCGACGTCACGAGCGGAAAGATCGAGAACGCAAGAATCAGCAGCACGGTCGGCAGCACGAATACGAAAGGCGCTTGCCGGTCGAGCCAGTTCGCGACGCGCGCGCGTGAGCCTCGCTCACTGGCAGCCACGGACGATGTGTGCGACGGCGTGTTCATCCTTTCTCCGATGCAAAGCGAGCGCGCCGCGCATGCACGCGCTCGCCCTTCTCCTTACTTCGCGCCGATCGACGCCTTGTAGGCGCGCAACTGGGTGTCCTTGCCGAGATCGTCGGTAATCTCGCTCCAGCCGCTGTCGATGGCTTTCATCGTCGCGTCCGCATCGATTTCGCCCGCGACGAAGCGTGCGACAGCGGTATCGAGCACGACCTGCTCATAGCGCTGATTCTGCGGAATACGCAGATCGATGATCATGTTCGGGCTCTGCAAGCTCTGCTGGATCGCGCCGAGATACGACTTCGCCGCCGCGTCGCTCATGCCCGCTTTTTTCCACGCCGACATATCCGTGAACTGCGAGCGCCGATAAGGATTGAAGCCCGATGCGCCGATCGTCACATCGACGTTCGATTGCGCCGGCTGGCTCATGAACGAAAGGAATGCATAGGCGGCGTCCTTCACCTTCGGCTTCGCCTTCGCGTTGATGCCGCCCGACCAGCCGCCGAAGGCCGCGAACGGTGCGTGATTCACGCCGTCGATCGCATACGGGCAGGTGGCCTTGTCGCACGGCACGAGCTTGCCCGTGTCGCGATCGACGACTTTGCGCGAGCCGGGCAGGATGACCGCGCCGACCTTGTCGATGACCTTCGACTGCTTCGGATCGATCGCGAGCACGCCGACATCGCCCCAGTCGAGCGTCAACGCGCAATGGCCGGAGATGAACGCGCTGCGCGTATCGCCGACATCGAGATTGATTTCGTTGGGCGGGCCGTAGGACGTCGATTCCTTATAGACGCGCAATGCTTCCTTGAAGCCATCATTATTCACGAGCGCTTTGAAGTTGCGCGGATCGAAGAATGCGCCCTGCGCCGTGCCCTTCGATTGCAGATAGCCGCCCGCGATCGAGATGATCGCCCAGTACGCCTGCGCGTTGCGCTTCTTCGAAATGCACGAGCCCGCGACCGGCTTGCCGTCGCCGCCGAAAACCTTGCCGTTGGCGGCCTTGGCGATGTCGAGATAATCGTCCCAGGTTTTCGGCGGCTGCTTGCCGAGTTGCTGAAGGATGTCGGTGCGGTAATAGACCATCTGGAAGTCGCCGTCGAGCGCGACCAGATAGGTCTTGCCGTTGAACTTCTGCGAGAAGTCGACGAAGAACGGCATCACGTCGTCCTCTTTCAATGCCGCATCTTTCGCGACGCGCTGCGTCAGGTCTTCGAGGAAAGCACCCTTCGTGTAATCGACCATCCATTGCGGTGCGAACACGGCTGCATCGACGGAGTTCGTGCCGGACGCCCAGTCCGTCAACAGCTTTTGATAGAGATCGGAGAACGGCACTGTCAGCACGTTCACTTTCGCGCCGGTCAGCTTCTCGAACTCGGGCGCGCGGCGCTGCAGCGGCTCGGCGATCTGCGGACCGACGAAGGTCATCACGTTGACGGTCACGCCCTTGAAGTCCTCGGCCGCCATCGCCGATGATGCGGCGAGACAGGCAGCCGCGAGCGCGGCTACGGCGCCGGCTTGTTTGAACAGGTTCATTGTGTGTCTCCTCCATTGCGGTTGACTACATGTCGCTCGTCTTCCTTGTCTTCTACTCCCTGAACAGGTCCGGTCTTTCAACAGAAAAGCGCCGTAGTTCCGCGACGACTTCATCCAGGTGGACGTGCATCGCGCGCGCGGCGGCATCGCCATCGCGCGCGCGAATCGCATCGGCGATGCGTGTGTGCTCGGCGAGCGTATGCGCGTGACGCTCGGGACTCGCCATCAAACGGCGCGCGCGATCGAGTGCATTGCGCGATGCCGCGACGATCTCCTTCACGCGCGGCAGATCGATCGCGTCCAACAGCAATTCGTGGAATGCGAGATCGAGCAGATGAAACTCGCGGCGCAAGCCTTGCTGCACTGCATCGCGCTCGCGTTCGAGATTGGCGGCGAGTGCATCGAGTGTGGCAGCATCGCATGCGGCGGCGAGCGTACGCACGGTTTCGACTTCGAGCGCACTGCGAATGAACAGATGCTGGCGTATGTCGTGCATGACAATGGGCATGACGCGTGTGCCGCGCTGCGGCAAGACTTCGACGAGACCCGCCGACGCGAGCTTCGCCAGTGCAGACGAAACCGGAAAGCGCGATACGCCCATGCGCTCACACACTGCGAGCTTGTCGATCATCATGCCGGGCTCCATCGCCAGGTTGACGATGGCCGCGCGCAGCGCCTGTTCGACCGCGTCGGTGAGGCTGCCGCGCCCCGCGGCGTGCAAGCGAGGCAACGCGCGGTAAGGGTCGGCGGCAAGGCTGTTTTCATTCGTCGATGAGCTCACGCCGCCCTTGATTTCGCACTAACATGCTAGCAGGCTAGGAGGCGAATCACGGGTTGTCAATGCAGTTTGCTCGCGTGCGTTGCAGCATATTTGCGTCTTGATACTGGCCTCCGAACAAACCCAAGGAGATGAACATGACCCGCATCACGAAGCTCTCCGTGCGCGATATCCGCTTTCCTACTTCGCGCTCGCTAGACGGCTCGGACGCGATGAACGCCGCGCCCGATTATTCCGCCGCCTACGTGATACTCGAAACCGATGCGCCCGGACTTGCGGGTCATGGACTCACGTTCACGATCGGGCGTGGCACGGAAGTGGTCGTCGCGGCGGTCGAGGCGCTCGCGCCGCTCGTCGTCGGCAAGAACGTCGAGGACATCGCCGCCGATATGGGCGGCTTCTGGCGCGCGTTCACATCGGACAGTCAGTTGCGCTGGATCGGTCCGGAGAAAGGCGTCATTCATCTCGCGACCGCTGCGGTGGTCAACGCCGTGTGGGATCTCTGGGCGAAGAGCGAGAAGAAGCCCGTCTGGAAGCTGCTCGTCGACATGACGCCGGAACAGCTCGTGCGCTGTCTCGACTTCCGTTACGTGACCGATGCGATCACGCCATCCGAGGCACTAGCGTTGCTCAAGCGCCTGCAACACACACGCGGCGAACGCGAAAAGGAAATGCTCGCGCACGGCTTTCCCGCTTACACGACTTCCGCGGGCTGGCTAGGCTATGACGACGACAAGATTCGCCGTCTCGCGCGCGAAGGCGTCGCGGCGGGCTGGACGCACTTCAAGCAGAAAGTCGGCGGCAATCTCGAAGAGGACATGCGCCGCGCGCGCATCCTGCGCGAAGAGATCGGCCCCGACCGCAAGCTGATGATGGACGCCAATCAGGTCTGGGAAGTCGATGAAGCGATCGCGAACATGCGCCGTCTCGCGGAGTTCGATCCGTGGTGGATCGAAGAGCCGACGAGCCCCGACGACGTGCTCGGCCACGCCGCGATCCGCAAGCGTCTCGCACCGATGATCGGCGTCGCGACCGGTGAGCATTGCCAGAACCGCGTGATCTTCAAGCAACTGCTGCAAGCCGAAGCAATCGACTTTTGTCAGATCGATAGCTGCCGTCTCGGCGGCCTGAATGAAGTACTCGTCGTGCTTCTGATGGCCGCGAAGTTCGGCGTGCCGGTGTGTCCGCATGCGGGCGGCGTCGGCTTGTGCGAGTATGTGCAGCATATTTCGCTGTTCGATTACATCTGCGTGTCGGGCTCGCTCGAGAATCGCGTGCTCGAATACGTCGATCATCTGCACGAGCATTTTCTCGATCCCGTCGTCATCAACAACGGGCGATACATGCCGCCGCAAGCGCCCGGCTACAGCATCGAAATGCAGGCGGCCTCGCTCGATCAATATGAATTCGGCAAGGGAGAAGCATGGCGCGAATGAACGCTCCTTCTTGGCAAGCCGTCGTCACGCAGACGGAGCGCGCGCTCGCATGCGGCGCGCTGCGTTCCTTCGATACGGTGCAAAGCGTGATCGAAGACGGCGGCGTGCGCTTTCTCGTCAGGCAGGCGGCGAATCTCGCGCGAAAGGAAGAAGCGTCGAAGCTCGCGGCGAAATCCACAGCCGATGCCGCGAGCGCATGGCGCGATCCATTCTCTCCTTGCGAAGAGGCCTTGCGTGTCGGCGATATCGGCGAGCGGCACTTTTTGTTGCTCAACAAGTTCAACGTGCTCGCGCATCATCTGCTCATCGTGACGACGGAGTTCGAGCTGCAGGAATCGCTCGTCGGCGAGGATGATTTCGCGGCGCTGTTCGCCTGCCTCGATCGTTTCGACGGGCTCGGCTTCTATAACGGCGGCACGATTGCGGGATCGAGCCAGCCGCACAAGCATCTGCAGATGGTGCCGCTGCCGCTCGATGGTCACGCGCTGCCGATCGAAGCGAGCATCGAAGCGGCGCGCACGAGCGGCGTCTTTCGTGCGCCGCCACTCGCGTTCACGCACGCGGCGGCATGGCTCGACGACGACAGCGCGGCGAACGCGCACGCAATCTATCTGCGGCTGTTGAACGCGATCGGCGTGCAGCCATTCGATGTCGCCGGCGTCGCGCATCAGAGCGCGCCTTACAACCTGCTCGTCACGCGCCGCTGGATGCTGGCGGTGCCGCGTGGCGTGTCGCATGTCGAAGGCGTCGCGGTGAACGCGCTCGGCTTCGCGGGCTCGCTTTTCGTGCGCGACGATGCGCAACGCGGCATTGTCGAAACGCTCGGGCCGATGCAATTACTTGCAAACGCAACGATCTCTTGAAATCGGCGGCAGCGGCCCGCATGTCCGCTTCCAGAACATCGGGAGTCAAGGAACATGGGAAGCAGGCCTCAATTCATCGACGATCTTGCGCGTGGCGCGCAGAACGCCGCGCCCTCCGCCCCGCTCGACCCTATCGACGATAGCGCCCTGCTCGACGCGTATTCGCGCACGGTGATCGGCGCTCTCGAGCGCGTGCAGCAGGCAGTCGTGTTCATTTCAGTCGAGCGGCAAGTCACCGATCAGCGCGGCGCGCGCCGCCAGGTCGGCGGCACGGGCTCGGGATTCATCTTCACGCCCGACGGCTATCTGCTGACCAATAGTCACGTCGTGCATGGCGCGACGCATATCGTCGTCACGCTCGCCGACGGCGCGCGCTTCGATGCCGATCTCGTCGGCGACGATCCCGCCAGCGATCTCGCGGTGCTGCGCATCGGTTCGCCGGAACCGTTGCCGCACGTGGAACTGGGCAATTCGGGCGGCTTGCGCGTCGGGCAGATCGCGATCGCGGTGGGCAATCCGCTCGGGCTCGCGCAGACCGTCACGACGGGCGTCGTGTCCGCGCTCGGCCGTTCGTTGCGCTCCACGTCGGGCCGCATGATCTACGACGTCATCCAGACCGACGCCGCGCTCAATCCCGGCAACTCGGGCGGGCCGCTCATCGATTCGGCGGGGCGCGTGATCGGCGTGAACACTGCGATCATCGCTGGCGCGCAGGCGATCTCGTTCGCGACCGCGATCGACACGGCGAAGTGGGTCATCATGCAGATCTTCGCCTATGGGCGGGTGCGGCGTGCGTATATCGGCGTGGCGGGCACGACCACGCCGATCTCGCGGCGCGTGCAGCGCTTCTTCGAACTCGCGTCGGCGAGCGGCGTGCATGTGATGGAGATCGTGAAAGGCAGCCCGGCCGCCCTCGGCGGTCTGCGCACGGGCGATCGCATCGTCGCGGTGGATGGCGTGGCCGTCGATAGCGTCGATGGTTTGCAGCGCACGCTGGATGCGTCGCGCATCGACCGGCCGGTGAAGATTGCGGTGCTGCGCGGCTCGCAGAAGCTCGATATCGAGGTTACGCCTGTCGAGCAAACGGGTTGACGTTACGGCGGCGCATCCGGACTTCAGATGCGCCGCCGTTCACGCCGCTTCGCTTCGTTTTCTGCCGCCAGTCTCCTGCGCTGCTCTCCCGCTTGCCCCGTGTCTCGTTCGTGCGCATCGGCGAATACGTCCGCGAGGCGCTCGCGCAGCGCCGCCGCATCGCGCCGCAGCGGCTCGTTCGTCGATGCGGCCATCAGTACATCGATGCGCCTTTGCCAGTATTCCGGCCGCATGACGGCATGCCGCGTCGGGTCGCCGCGTCCTGTCATCGCGCGCTCAAGCTCCGCGATCATTCGCCCGATGTGCGCGAGTTCCTCCTGCGCATGTAGATCGGCGCTCACAGGCATCTCCTCCCTTGCCCGCGTCTCGCTTCCAGCGCGGGTTCCTGCAGTGCTAAACGGCCAGGACGTAAGGTTTATTCCCACTGCGTAAGCAATCCCCATGGCTATGTGCGCTAACAGCCGGTTCCGTATGCATGGCTACGGCTTAATGTGACAGCAGCAGGCAGCGTTCGCGCGCACGGATCATCCCGTCAAGCGACCATGCCTGTCGGGGAAGGTCCTAAAAAAGGATTGCCATGACCACGCACAAGAAAAACCAGACGGCGCCGCGCCGCGACGGGTTCCGCTGCACCGGCGCGCAACTGGACGCCATATGGCGCTTCGCCGAGGAACGCAAGCTGGAGCATCAACCGCTGCATATCGTGGTCGCCGAATACTGGCGCTGTCACGCGCACGCGAAAGCGGCCTGATCGTTCGTTCTTCTTTTGATTGCAGCGCAGCGCCCATGCGGGCGCGCGGGCGCTATTGTCCCGAGAGAACGCGCTGCTTGAGCACCCAGATCGCGGTCGGCACCGCGTAATAGCTGCTGACGTTGCCCGTGACGAGCTTGCCCGTCAGTTGGATGCGCGCGTTCTCTGCCGGCGTCGCGTCGATGATCTGCACCGCCGATACCGTCGACTGCTGCCGCCCGCCTTGTCCCGTGCCCGCGCTCGTGACGCAGATCGGACTCGCCAGTGCGAGCACCCACGCCGGTTTCGCGGACGCGTCCGCTTCGCGCGCCCCCTGGCGCGTCGCCGTGCCTTCGAGTGTCACGACATCGCCGTCGCTGTAGCACGGCGCCGCCGCTGCGGAGCCTGCCATCAGCACGAGCATCCAAGCACAGGCTTTCGCAATCATTCGAACCTCGCGAAGAGCGCGTCGCGTGACGCGCGGTTCCGGGAAAAGAAGCTCAGTTACTTTAGGTGATAGCCGTTGGGGTCGCAACCTGCTACCGACTTGTCACCGACATCCTTCCTTTCAAAACCATCATGCGGGAACGGCCGTTGCTGATGTTCTTCTGACGAAATGAGCAACACGGAGCGCGGATCAGACACGCGCATAAACACATCAGTTGCTTGGTGCGTTCGACGAAGCGGACCAACAGAGGGGGCGACGATGAATCAGGTCATAGTTGGGGTGTTCGGTTCCTATCGGGATGGACACGATGCGCTTCGCGCATTGCAGCTCGCGGGCTTGCGACGGGACGATGCACATCTTTACCGCGCGGGACGAGGCAACGTCGACATCGATGCGCTTCTGCCACCCGCGCACGACGAAGACGATGCCGAATACATCGCGCACGGCGAGCATCAGGGCGTGATCGGCGCGCGCAACCGGTTCGTGGCGCAAGAGCCGTTGCCGCCGCGTCCGCCCACGCCGCACACCGCCGACGACGCGACGCCGCAGCGAACCTTGCTCGTCATCCGCATCTCCGACGATATCAAGCCTGGTGCCATCGGCGAGGTACTGCACGAGCATGGCGCGATCGCGGTTAAGGACGCGAGCGGGCACTGGCGCTTCTCACCGTTCAGGAATCCGGCACGCGTCTGAGCGCACGACGCTCAATGCATGCCGGGATGCGGCTTGCGAACGGCGGGGCGCACATCCGGTTCTGCACGTTCGTCCTCTTCCGCGTCGTCCTGCGATGTCTCGTTGGCGAGATCACGCGCCTCCTGCGCCGCCGCAGCCGCGCGCAAGCGACGGCAATGCGCGGCATGGCGAAAAGTTGCGAGCATGCGCACGACTTCGCGGGTTCTCGTTCTCATCGTTGCCTCCCTCGAAGCAGTTGAGAAACTACTTTAAGTGTAGGCGGCAAATGCTCAGGCGCAAGGCGTGCGAACGAAATAATGAGCACGAATGCTTTTCCCGGCGTCGCATGAAAAAACCGGGCGGCTGCTTGCGCAGACGCCCGGTTTTTTTACTGCGTTACTTCTACTGCAACTGCTCACTTTCACGTCGTTACGTTACTGCTACTGCCATTACTTCCGCACTGCTACTGCTCTGCTGCTACTGATTACTTCGGCATTGCAACTGCTTTACTGCAACTGCTTTTACTTCTGCACTGCTACTGCTTTACTTCCACTGCTCGAACATCGCGACGGCATCGGCCGGCGAACGATTCTGCTCGTGATCGACCGCAGACATCGTGCTGCTATTTGAATACATATCGACTGCGGCGCGGCCGGTGTTCATCGACATGAACGCGATCAGGCTCATCGACATGACCGCGGCGGCGAGGATGATGCGCTTCTTCTTCATGGTTGCGGTTCGTGCTGTGTTGTTCGGCGTTGATGAAATATTAAAGAGCCGAGCATAGGAAAGCTCTAATCCACGTCTTAAATCGCAGCGACAAAATTAGGATCAAAAAGCACGAACGGTTGATGCTCGGGACTGCTGCATCACGCGTTTGTTCGAACCGTCTAGTACATTTCCAACGTCGTGACCCACACACAACACGCATGAAAAGAACTTTACTGTCGCCTTGCCAGTCGCCGGTGATGCCGGGAGAATTGAAGCAACGGCGTAAAAGCCGTCCTTCACACATGAGAGTTCGATGGCAACCTTAGAGGGCAAGGCGCGATACCGGATTGATACCGATAACACCGGATCCGGTATCGCCATCATGATCCTGACGACGGCACTCTTCGCGGCCAGCGATTCCACCGTCAAGCTGATCGGCACCGCGGTCCCTCTGCTGGCGCTTCTTTGGGTGCGCTATCTCTTCCAGATGATCGTGCTGGGCGTCTGGCAAATCCGGCGCGGCGCGTTCGGGCTTTTTCGCACGGGCGCAGTGAAGCTCCAGGCCGTGCGCGCAGTGCTGCTGCTCACCAATTCCGCATGCACGTTCGCGGGCCTGCGGCATCTACCGCTGCCGGTCACGACTTCGCTTGCGATGCTCGCGCCTCTCATCTCCACGCTGCTCGCCGCGCTCGTGCTGAAAGACGACGTGCCGCGCAGCAAATGGGCGATGGTCGTGATCGGTTTCATCGGCATGTTGCTGGTCGTGCGGCCGGGCGGCAGTCAGTTCAGCTGGACCGTGATCTTTCCGATCGGCGCGGCCACGACGTTCGCATGCTTTCAGGTCTTGTCGAGCCATCTTTCGCGTGTCGACGACGCGATCACCACCAACTTCCTCACGGCGCTCGTCGCGACGGTCGTGTTGTGCGTGCTGGTCTGGATGGATCAGGCCGAAACCTTGCCGGCGCTCGCGCAGGTGCGCGTGGGAAGCTGGCTGCTCGTCGTCTTCATGGCGACGATGGCAACCGGCGGTCAACTGCTGATGTTGCAGGCGCTGCGCCGCGCGCCGCTTTCCCTGCTGACGCCCTTTTCCTACGGTCAGCTCGCATTCGCCGCGTTCTTCAGCTGGCTGCTGTTCGGCCAGGTGCCCGACATGTGGATGGCCATAGGCATGTGCGTGATTGCCGCGAGCGGCATCGGCACCGTGCTGTTGCATGGACGCAAGCCGGCGGACGTATCGACGGAAATCTGACTTTCAGGGACGCACGACAGACGGCGCGTGCGAGACGCGCCGCCGCGAACGCGTTCAGTTGGCGTGATGCGCGTGCTGCGCCTGGCCCGTGCAGAGCCAGTGCGGATCGATGTCCAGCGCTTTCGCGATGCGGTTGAATGCGGCAAACGGCGGAACCGTGATGCCGCGCCGCCAGAATTGCACGTCGTGCTCGCTTACCTCGAGCCAGCCGGCTGCTTTTGCGGAACTGATGTTGGCTTTCTGCAGGGCTCGGTCGAGCCGCGCGGCCATGGCGCGCCGCAGGGTGTTGTCTTCGTGACTACGCTCAAGGTGGCCCAGGGTTTGGGAATGTCGCCCCATTTTCTCTAATTCTCTCGATTTATATCTATATGCCGTTCAGCGCCGGCTCATTCGCGCGAGGTTGAAGCGTACGCATTTACGATGACGAGGCAGTGACAAGAACGACTCCTCACGCCTGCTCTGCAAATGCCGATCGACCCGCGTGTTGCAGTGCGAGATTGTTTCAACTGGCACATGAATGCGTCAAGTGGGTAAACAACGCATATGGGTGCTTTCGGCTTAGGTGTTTACGAGGAGAATGCCGTCAGGGCTAGTGGGACAGGCGACTGTGGTGCGGCAGGTTCACCGTCCGGTCGGACGGGATTGTTTCGATTTTCGGAACATTGCTAGAAATAAAATGATCGTGCGCATTATGTGATGTGTGATCAAACCATACAGTCTTAATGAGCCTGCTCATTTACTGACTCTCAGCCAGAATTCTTGAACAAATGGCTGCCTGATTTAAAGTCAAGCGGGGAAAACGTAATTGACACTTCATGCGCTTGGCTTAAAATAGCTTATTCGCTGCACTGCACAATTCATCGTTACCTCATTGCGTTACCCATTCGCAACTTCCCTATGGAGTCGAGCATGAGCAGTCTTGCGCCGGAAAACGTAATCGCGTCACAAAAGGCCGGAGTCGATACGACCTTCGGTCTCGCCGCACGAGCCGTGGAGGGTTTCGAGAAACTGGTCGATCTGAACGTGCGTACGGTCCGGACGGCGATCGACGAACATCAGGCGCTCATCGCGCGATCGCTGTCCGTGCGCGATCCGCAGGAATTCTTCGCGCTTCAGAACCAGCAAGTGCAAGCCGGCGCGCAGCGCGTGCAATCGTACTGGCTGAGCGTCTACGAGATTGCGGCCGGCGTGCGCGGCGGCTACCTCCAGGCGGCGCAGGATCAGATCGAGAAGTCGCAGCGCAACGTGCAGGCGTTCGTCCAGAGCCTCGCGAGCAACGCGCCCGCCGGCAGCGAAGCCGTGGTGACGGCATGGAAGACGGCGATCGACGCCGCGACGGAATCGGCGAATTCGGCTTATGAAGCCGCCAAGAGAGCCGCGCAGCAAGTGGTCGAAGCCGCGCAGAACGACGCCAGCGTCGCGAGCCAGACGGCCGTGCGCGCCGTGTCGTCGAAAACGGCCAGCGCGAAGAAGTAACCTCGCGAGCAGTCAGGAAAAGGCGGACGCGGTCCGCCTTTTTCTTTTTGCGTCAGCCGCCCAGACTCGTCAGAACGAGTTCATGCGAACGGCCGATCCACACGGCAGAATCGCGATGATCGACGAGCGCATCGCCCGTATTCGGATGCATGAAGACGTCGAGCGCGCCGTGATTGAGCGTGAGCCACGCGAGCATCGGCGCGAGCAGGTCGCCACCGAATCCCAGCTGGAACGACCACATCGGATGCGGTCCGACCGGTCGTTCGTGAAAGCGGCCGAGGCGCAACGCGCCGTTTTGCAGCTCGCCCGCGAACCGCCCTTCAATGACGAGCCGCAATTGCCACGCGGCGTCGCGGCTCACGGCATCGAAATAAACGTGCGCGTGCCAGTCGGCGATCGTGCGGGTGTGCGTGGCTTCCATCGTTTCGTCCGTGCGCGGCAATATCGAGATGCGTTCATTCTAGCGAAGCGCTCTCAGCCGTGTTCGAGCGTCCATAGCAGCGCGCCGTCGTCCCATGCGCGATGATGCCGTGCGCGCATGCCAATTTCCGAGCCGAATTGCGTCAACACGAAGGCGTCCGCGAAGCGCGTGATTCCGCCGATTCCATCGGGACGCGCAGCCGCTTCCTTCGACAGACGCTCGATCCAGAGCCAGCCCGCATCGCCGGAAAGCGCGGCAATGCGCACGTGCCGACGCAACACGGCAGCACTTTGCGGCAAGTCCTGATCGACGACCCAGATGCGCGTCGATGTCGGGACGACGTCACCCGACGCCTTCCACGGCAGTCCCGCTGCGCCCATCGCGATGAGAAACTCACGCCGCGTCGCGCTCATCATCCGTCCCGCGCAAAAGGCTTCGACGGCCAGATGCCCTGCTTGCCCGGCGACAAAATGCCGTTCGGATCGAGCGCGTGCTTGATCGTTTCCGATAGCCGCATCGACGCGTGATCGTTGAAATCGTATTGGGCGGCGGCGAGATCCATATACGCGAGATGCGTCCGATATTGCCCGTAGCCCGCCGCGCCCGCATCGCGGATCAGCGTTTCGATCAACGCGCCCGCCGCGCGCGACTGTTTCGGATCGTCGCGATCGAAAATCGCCGCGAAGATGTGATGCATCGCGCGCTCTCCCACCGTGAAACCGCCGTAATAGTCGAAGCCGGATTGCGCGGCACGCTCGCGGACCATGCGCACCTGTCTGACGGCATCGCGTCCGATTGGCGGGCAGACCGGCGAGAAATCGATATGCGCGCCCGAGCCGCCGCGCCAGTTCAGCAGGCTGAATGCTTCGAGACCAGGAATGCCGACCTGCGCGCGATCGCCGCCGCCCTCGGGTTCCACGACGCCCTCGCGATACGGCATCTCGAAGAGCGTCGCGCCCGCGATCGCCTCGAAGCGGGCGTGGACGATATCGCGCCGCGCCTTCACGAGCGATTCCGGGCCGTACAGGCAGAAGCGCAGATTCCAGCGCCCGATGCCGATCCTGCGCGCCATCGCGTCGATGGCGTCGTCGGGCATGGCGCCTTCGCCGTCATACCACTGTTTGCGCGTCGACACGCCCGCCGCCCAGCGCACCGCGCTTTCGATGACCGCGTTGCTCTGAATCGTGCCGTCGCGCCTGAGCGGGCGCAGCGTATCGACGATGGCTTCCAGATCGTCCTCGCGCGCGAATGCGTAGCGGCAGATCATGTAGCCCTCGGGCGCGGGCATGAGCCAGATGCCCAGCTTGGTGACGACGCCGAAGTTCGACTGCATGAACATGCCGTCATAAGACGGCCCGAAGCCACTTTTGAACACCTGCCAGTCGCGGCTCGACGACATCGCGCCCATGCCGGTGCGCATCACATCGCCGTTCGCGAGCACGACTTCCATGCCGCACTGGTTGGCCGCGTGATCGCCGTAAGGCGTCGTGCCGTAGCCGCGTTCGAGCGTGTTGCCGATCACGCTGCCCCATCCGGCGGCGGGCGGATCGAGCCAGAAACGCCGTGGCGTGCCGAGCGCGCGATGCAGGTCGTAGTACGTCACGCCCGGCTCGACGAGCGCATGACCCAGGGTTTCATCGATCTCGATGATGCGGTTCATCCGCCGCAAATCGAGCACGACGCAACCGCGCATGCGCGGGGCCGCGCCGCCGTATGCGAAATTGCGTCCCGTCGAGACCGTCCAGAGCGGCACGCGATACCGGTTAGCCACTGCGAGGACCGCTCGGACGCCTTTGACATCGTTCGGCAGCACGACGGCGGACGGCGCATGCGCCGACGCATCGCCGGGCGCGAACGGATCGAGATATGAAGCGACATCGCTCGACAGCACCGCATCGCCGCCGAGTGCCGCTGCGAAATCCGCGAGCGCCGCGCGAAACTGCGCCGCCGACAGGCCTGGCGGCAACGGCGCGACGCCGGGGACGACAGACGCGCTCAATATCCGCCGCTGCTGCCGCTGCTGGATGTCGTGCCCGATGACGTCGAACCGCCATCGGTCTGACATCCCGCGAGCAGGCCGGCGAGGAGCGCGAGCACGACTGTTGCAACTCTGGCGAGTTTCATGAAATGACCTCCGAAAGGATTGAAAAGCCAGGCGCGGCGATTAAACCGCTTGTCCATTAAACGCGCGGCGGACCGTCGATATTCCTTCGCGAAACCGTGTGAGACAATTTCGCGCCGCGCAAAGCCTTCGCGCGAACTCTCACTCACGTCACGCGATGAAGCGCTATCAAGCCCTTGCCGACACGATGGCCGCCGAGATTCGCGCGGGCCGGCTGGCCGTCGGCACGCGTCTGCCTTCGGTGCGACATCTGACGACGCAATACGGCGTCGGGCAATCCACGGTCTTTCGCGCGTATTACCTGCTCGAAGAGTGGGGGCTGATTCGCGCGCGCGAGCGCTCCGGCTATTACGTCGCGCCCGGCGCTACGCTGCCGCCGCAAGCGCCGCCGCCCGTCCCGCTCACGGAGCCCGCGCCCATCGACGTGAGCAGTCTCGTCTTTTCCGTGCTCGATGCCGTCAAGCGTCCGGACATCGTGCCGCTGGGTTCGGCGTTTCCGTCGCCCGCGCTCTTTCCGTTGGCGCGTCTCGCGAAGTCGCTCGCGCACGCAGCCCGCATGCTCGATCCGTGGAGCACCGTCGTCGACATGCCGCCGGGCAACGAGCAGCTGCGGCGGCAGATCGCGCTGCGTTACATCGGCATGGGCATCGCGCAGCCGGTGGACGAACTCATCGTCACGAACGGCGCGATGGAAGCGCTCACGCTCTGTCTGATGGCGGTGACGAAGCCGGGCGATGTCGTCGCGATCGAATCGCCGTGCTTCTATGCGGCGCTGCAGGCGGTCGAACATCTGGGACTGCGCGCGGTGGAAATTCCCGTCGATCCGCGTGACGGTCTCGATCTCGACGTGCTCGCCGAAGCGCTCGACAAACATCCGGTGCGCGCGTGCTGGTTCATGACGAACTTCCAGAATCCGACCGGCGTCACGCTGGCCGTCGAGAAAAAGCGCGCGCTCGTCGCGTTGCTCGCGAAGCACGAGGTTCCGCTCATCGAGGACGACGTCTACGGCGAGCTGCATTTCGCGCAGGATCGCCCACCGCCCGCGAAAGCCTTCGATACCAAAGGGCTCGTGATGCATTGCGCATCGCTGTCGAAGACGCTCGCGCCGGGTTATCGGCTCGGCTGGGTCGCGGCGGGCCGCCACGCCGGTGCGATCCGGCGTCTCAAGCTGATGACGAGCATCTCGACCAGCATCCCGATCCAGGCGGGCATCGCGGACTATCTTCAGCATGGCGGCTTCGACAAGCATCTGCGCAAGCTGCGCGGCGCCCTGCTCGCGCAACGCGACGCGATGGAGCAGGCCATCGCGCGCTGGCTGCCGCCGGACGTCGCGTGCGTGCGGCCGGACGGCGGCTACTTCATGTGGCTGCAACTGGCCGGACACGTCGACGCGATGCAGTTGCATCGGCGCGCGCTCGAACACGGCATCAACGTGACGCCAGGACCGATCTTCTCCGCGCGCCACGCGTTCGGGAATCACGTGCGTATCAACTTCGGCCATCCGTGGTCGCCGCAGATCGAAAGCGCGATGAAAACGCTCGGCACGCTGTTGCGCGCGGCATCCTGAAACGCGCTTTGCGTCGATAAGCGCATGCTAGACTGCTGTACATGCATACAGTACCCGAGCCCGCCTACACGGTCGCCGTGCGCGCGCTGTGCGAGTTCACGGCGAAGCAGGGCGATCTCGATCTGCGCTTCACGCCGACGCCGAGCGCGCAGGAAGGCGTCGCGGGCCACGTGACCGTCACGGGCCGGCGGCCGGCCGGATACCAGAAAGAGATTTCGCTGTCGGAAACGTGGGGGCCGCTGTGCGTGCGCGGCCGCGCCGACGGCTACGATCCCGCGCTCAACCGGCTCGAAGAGATCAAGACGCATCGCGGCAGGCTCGAATCGATGCCGCAGAATCATCGGCATCTGCATTGGGCGCAGGCGCGCGTCTACGGGCATCTGATGTGCCGCAAGCTCGGGCTCGACGCCATCGAGATCGCGCTCGTCTATTTCGATATCGTCGATCAGAGCGAGAGCGTGCTCGTCGAGACGCAGACGGCCAGCGCGCTCGCCGCGCATTTCGAGGCGCAGTGCGAACGCTTCATCGCGTGGGCGCGGCAGGAACTCGCGCACGCCGCCGCGCGCGACGCCGCACTCTCCGCGCTCGCGTTTCCGCACGCGGATTTCCGGCCCGGCCAGCGCGCGCTCGCGGAAGCGGTGTATCGCTCGGCAGTGTCCGGGCGCTGTCTCGCCGTGCAGGCGCCGACAGGCATCGGCAAGACCGTCGGCACGCTCTTTCCGCTGCTCAAGGCGTGGCCGGGCCAGCGACTCGACAAAATCTTCTTTCTCACCGCGAAGAGCGCGGGACGCCAGTTGGCGCTCGATGCGCTGACGACGCTCGCCGCGACGCCCTTGCGCGTTGTCGAACTCGTCGCGCGCGACAAGGCCTGTGAGTATCCAGATCGCGCGTGTCACGGCGAATCGTGTCCGCTCGCGCGCGGCTTCTACGATCGCCTCGCCGATGCGCGTGCCGCCGCGCTCCAATGCGCGCAGCTCGATCGCGCGTCGATCGCCGAGGTCGCGCGGGGGCATGAGGTCTGTCCGTACTATCTGAGCCAGGAACTGTCGCGTTGGGGCGACGTGATCGTCGGCGATTACAACTACTACTTCGATACCAGCGCGATGCTGTTCGCGCTCGCGGAGGCGAATCGCTGGCGCGTGGCGGTGCTCGTCGACGAAGCTCACAATCTCGTCGAACGCGCGCGCAGCATGTATTCCGCGACGCTCGATCAGGCCGCCTTCAACGCGATGCGCCGTGGCGCGCCGCCGTTGCTGAAGAACGCGTTCAGCCGTGTCGCGCGAAGCTGGAACGAGACGGCGAGCGACCAGCACGCCGCCGGCGTCGAATACGCGGCGCATCCGGAATCGCCCGCGCGGTTTCTGAACGCGCTCGGGCAGGCCGTCTCGCTGATGACCGAAACGCTCGGCGAGCAACCCGACGTCTTCACGCCCGACACCCTGCGTTTCTATTTCGATGCGCTGCATTTCACGCGCATCGCTGAGCGTTTCGGGACGCACTCGATCTTCGACATCACCCTCACGGGCGCGGCTTCGGGCCCGAAAAAGCGCAACGCCGTGCTCTGCCTGCGTAACGTGATCCCCGCGCCACACATCGCGCCGCGTTTCGCGCGCGCGCACTGCGTCGCGCTCTTTTCCGCGACGCTCACGCCCGCGCATTTCTACGCCGATACGCTCGGACTGCCGCAGTCGAGCGTGCGTATCGATGTCGACTCGCCCTTTTCCGCCGATCAGCTCGACGTGCGCGCGATCGCCGATCTGTCCACGCGCTATCGCGACCGCGAGCGCTCGGTGGATCGCATCGCGGATCTCATCGCTGCGCAGTACTTCCGTGCCGAAGGCAACTATCTGAGCTTCTTCAGCAGCTTCGACTATCTCGCGCAAGTGGCGGCGGCGCTTGCGGCGCGGCATCCGTCGATTCCATGCTGGCAGCAGTCCCGCGCGATGAGCGAGGCAGCGCAACGCGAGTTTCTCGCGCGCTTCGTGCCCGATGGACGCGGCGTCGGCTTCGCGGTGCTGGGCGGCGCGTTCGGCGAGGCGATCGACTTGCCTGGCACGCGGCTCATCGGCGCATTCGTCGCGACGCTCGGCCTGCCGCAGTTGAATCCCGTCAACGAGCAGATGAAGGCGCGCATGCACGAAGCGTTCGGCGAAGGCTACGCGTATACGTATCTCTTTCCCGGCTTGCAGAAAGTCGTGCAGGCGGCGGGCCGCGTGATTCGCGGGCCGCTCGATCGCGGCGTGCTCTTTCTGATCGACGACCGCTTTGCGCGCGCCGAGGTGCGGCGCCTTCTGCCCGCGTGGTGGCAGGTGAAGGTGCTGCGGCAACTCGACCTGAGCGTTCCGGCGGATTCGACCATTTAGACCGGCGCGACGCCGCCGTTAACTGGTCAGATCGCGGGCATTTGTCTTGCTGCGCTTTGGCGCCTGAGGACGCGCAGATGTCGCTTAACGGGCCGCCAGAGCCCTCTATTGGAGAACCCCATGTCTATCGCTCAAACCCCGCGACCCATTGACGCGCTCGACATGCTCGAAGCCGATCACCGTGCGATCGAACAATTGTTCGATGCCTTCGAACGCGCCGACGCCGGCGACTTCGCTCGCAGGAACGCGCTCGCTCAGCGCGCGTGCGAGTTGCTGACGATTCACACGATCGTCGAGGAAGAATTGTTGTATGGCGACGCCCAGCATGCGCTCGCCGCGCACGAACGCATCGATGTGGACGAGGCCTATGTCGAGCATTTTCTCGTCAAGACGCTGATCGAGCGGCTCACGAACCTGAAAGCCGGCGAAGACGGCTTCGACGCGACGTTCAAGGTGCTCAAGGAAAACACGACGCATCACATCGAGGAAGAGGAATCGACGCTTTTTCCGGAAGTGCGCAGAGCCAAGATGGAGCTCGTTGCGCTCGGCGCGAAGATGGCTGCGCGCAAGGCCGCGCTGCAGGAGCGCATCGCGGAAACCGCGATAGCGCATTGACGCCCGGCGCGAATTGCACAGCAAGACCCGGAGTGCGTGAACCGGGCGCGCGGCTCACACTGCGGGCACGCTCACACACATCCGGAGAAAAATATGAAGGTGCTCGAACGCGCAACGGCGGCGGATATGGAAGCACGCATCGACGCGCTCGACTGGGCCGGTCTCGAAGCCCAACTGGACGGCTACGGCTGCGCCACGACGCCCGCGCTCTTCACGCGCGAGGAATGCGAGGCGCTCGCCGCGCAGTACGATCGCGACGGGATTTTCCGCAGCCGCGTCGTGATGGAGCGCCACGGCTTCGGGCGCGGCGAATACAAGTACTTCGCGTATCCGTTGCCCGACACGCTAGAGCGCGTGCGGCGCGCGGTCTATCCGCATCTCGCGCCGGTCGCCAACCGCTGGAATGACGTGATGCGCATCGAGACGCGCTATCCGCGCGAGCACACGGAGTTCATCGAGCGCTGTCATCGCGCGGGGCAGACGCGGCCGACGCCGCTGTTGCTGCGTTATGTGTCCGGCGATTTCAACTGCCTGCATCAGGATCTCTACGGCGAGCACGTGTTCCCGATTCAGATGGCGATCCTGCTTTCCGCGCCCGGCCGCGATTTCACCGGCGGCGAATTCGTGATGACCGAGCAGCGGCCGCGCATGCAGTCGCGCGCGGAAGTCGTGCCGCTTTCACAGGGCGATGCGGTGTTCTTCGCGGTGCATCATCGGCCGGTGCAGGGCACGCGCGGGCCGTATCGCGTGAACATGAAGCACGGCGTGAGCCGCCTGCGCTCGGGGCAGCGGCACATGCTGGGAGTGATCTTTCACGACGCGCGGTGAGTGCGGGTCTTATTCGTTCTCGTCGAAGTAATGCCCGAAGCGCGCCTGCTTCGTCTTGATGTAACGCTCGTTTTCCTCGCGCATCGGGATGGCGAGCGCGACGCGTTCGCACACGGGAATATCGTGCTTGAGCAGCGTGTCGAACTTCGACGGATTGTTGCTCATCAGGCGCACCGACTTCACGTTCATCGAACGCAGGATCGCGGCGGCGGAGTCGTATTCGCGCGCGTCGTCGGGCAGGCCGAGGTGCAGGTTCGCATCGACGGTATCGAGCCCCTGTTCCTGCAGCGCGTACGCGCGGATCTTGTTGGCAAGGCCGATGCCGCGCCCTTCATGCCCGCGCAGATACAGCAGAATGCCGCGATCCTCCGCGGCGATATAGCGCAGCGCCAGATCGAGTTGCTCGCCGCAATCGCAGCGGTAGGAGCCGAAGACATCGCCCGTCACGCATTCGGAATGCAGGCGCGTCAGCACTGAGTCGCCATTGCTCACATCGCCCATCACGAAGGCGATGTGCTCCACGTCCGTGTGCTTCACGCGATACACGTAAGAGTCGAAAGTGCCGTAGCGGGTCGGAATCGTGGCGGTCGCGACGAGTTCGACATCCGCGCACTCATCGCACTCGCCGAAGCGGTGTTGCGGGTCCTGCACGTCCTGCGGGGGAGAAGCGGTTTTCATAGATCAATCTGCGAGTCCACGACGCCGGACGATGACTCGATGAATCACGCCCATCGCGCCAGCCGGACCGTCATGTTAAGGCTCATCGGGAAAGTTTGCAGATTGTCTCATGGCGCGCACTGCTTCCGCCCGGCTCCGATAATTCTGATTTCATGCGCCCAAGGTTGAAATGAAGATGTAAGCCATCACATCATTAAGAGCAGCGTGTGGATGCGGGAAAACGAGAAAATATCGGGCCGATAGCCCATCGCTATCCCGACAATAAAATCAATCCACTTCGCAAGAGTGATAGCTTTCCTGTATAGTTCATCTACTTCTTCAACACCACTCCAAAAGGAATCTGGTAATGCCCATCATCAACAGTCAAGTCAAGCCGTTCAAAGCAACCGCCTACCACAATGGCGACTTCCAGACCGTCACCGATGAAAGCCTGAAGGGCAAGTGGTCGGTGTTCGTGTTCTACCCGGCCGACTTCACGTTCGTGTGCCCGACCGAATTGGGCGACCTGGCTGACCGTTACGACGAATTCAAGAAGCTCGGCGTGGAAATCTACTCGGTGTCGACCGACACGCATTTCACGCACAAGGCATGGCACGACACGTCGGACACGATCCAGAAGATCAAGTACCCGATGATCGCCGACCCGACGCTGGCAATCTCGCGCGCGTTCGACGTGCTGATCGAGGAAGAAGGCCTGGCGCTGCGCGGCACGTTCGTGATCAACCCGGAAGGCCAGATCAAGCTGTGCGAAATCCACGACAACGGCATCGGCCGTGACGCTGGCGAACTGCTCCGCAAGGTTCAGGCAGCGCAATACATCGCCAAGCACCCGGGCCAAGTGTGCCCCGCCAAGTGGACGCCGGGCGCTGAAACGCTGACCCCGTCGCTCGACCTGATCGGCAAGATCTAAGCTCGTCATTCACGAGCGCTGCATCGAACCTGCCGCGCTTCAGCGGCCGGTTCACCCCAAAAGACGCCTTCGTCCGGCGCTGCGACCTTCGCAGCGCCGCGGTGAAGCGCGTCTGCACTACCCAAGTCAAGGAACGGACATCGCCATGCTCGACGCCAATCTCAAGAACCAGTTAAAAGCGTATTTGGAAAAGGTCACACGGCCGATCGAACTCGTCGCCTTTCTCGACGACGGCGACAAGTCGCGCGAGCTGAAAAGCCTGCTCGACGAGATCGCCTCGCTGTCTGCCCAGATCAGCGTCGTCGAGAAAGAGGACGCCGGCGTGCGTCGTCCGTCCTTCACCATCGGCGAGGCGGGCAAGCCCGCGGGCATCCAGTTCGCCGGCATCCCGATGGGCCATGAATTCACGTCGCTCGTGCTTGCGCTGCTGCAGACGGGCGGCCATCCGATCAAGCTCGACGACGCCACCATCGAGCAGATCCGCAAACTCGACGGCGACTTCGCATTCGAGACGTATTTCTCGCTGTCGTGCCAGAACTGCCCGGAAGTCGTGCAGGCGCTGAACGTGATGGCGATCATCAATCCGCGCATCAAACACGTCGCGATCGACGGCGCGCTGTTCCAGAAGGAAGTGGAAGACCGTCAGGTGATGTCCGTGCCGATGATGTTCATCAACGGCGATAGCTTCGGCTCGGGCCGCATGGGCGTGAAGGAAATTCTGGCGAAGCTGGACACGGGCGCTTCGGCGCGCGCCGCGAAAGAACTGGAAAACAAGCCGGTGTTCGACACGCTGATCGTCGGCGGCGGTCCTGCCGGCGCGGCGGCGGCGATCTATTCGGCGCGCAAGGGCATCGCGACGGGCGTCGTCGCCGAACGCTTCGGCGGCCAGGTGCTCGACACGATGGCGATCGAAAACTTCGTCTCCGTGCAGGAAACGGAGGGACCGAAGTTCGCGACGGCGCTGGAACAGCACGTCAAGAGCTATGAAGTCGACGTGATGGACGTGCAGCGCGCAGAGAAGCTCGTGCCGGGCCGCATCAACGAGGTTCATCTGGCGAGCGGCGCGGTGCTGAAGGCGAAGACCGTGATTCTGTCGACCGGCGCGCGCTGGCGCGAAATCAACGTGCCGGGCGAGCGCGAGTATCGCGGCCGCGGCGTGGCGTACTGCCCGCACTGTGACGGCCCGCTCTTCAAGGGCAAGCGCGTCGCGGTGATCGGCGGCGGCAACTCCGGCGTGGAAGCGGCGATCGATCTCGCGGGCCTCGTCTCGGCGGTGACTCTGATCGAATTCGGCAACGAACTGCGCGCCGACGCGGTGCTGCAGAAGAAGCTGCGCAGCCTGTCGAACGTGACCATCGTCACAGAGGCGCAGACGACCGAAGTCACCGGCGATGGCAAGAAGGTCAACGGCATCACGTACACGGACCGCGCGACGGGCGCGAGCCACCATGTCGAGCTGGAAGGCGTGTTCGTGCAAATCGGTCTCGTGCCGAACACCGAATGGCTGAAGGGCACGGTGGAATTGTCGAAGCACGGCGAGATCGTCGTCGACGCGCGCGGCGCGACGTCCTTGCCGGGCGTGTTCGCGGCGGGCGACGTGACGACGGTGCCGTACAAGCAGATCGTGATCGCAGCCGGCGAAGGCGCGAAAGCATCGCTCTCGGCGTTCGATCATCTGATCCGGGCGTCGGTGGACGACGAAGCAGTGGTCGAAGAAGAAGCGGCGGCCTGAGCGTAGCTCGGGTGTCGTAGTGACCGGAAGGCGGACGGGGCGACCCGTTCGCCTTTTTTGCTTACTAGCCTTGCGCCGGCTTCGGTTCCAGCACCATCGGGAACGTCACTTCGAAGACGCTGCCGTGCCCTTTCGACGACTGGAATCGCAAGTCCCCTTCCAGCGTGCGCGACAATTCCTTGACGATCGCGAGCCCGAGCCCCACGCCGGGAATGTCGTCATCCGCGGCGCGCTCGAACTCTTCGAACACGCGCTCCTGATCCGCCGCGCCGATGCCCACGCCCGTGTCGGCGACGCGCAGCTTCCAGCGCGCGTCGGGCGCGGCGGTAATGGCGAGGACGATTTCGCCCGAGGTCGTGTACTTGATCGCGTTCGACAGCAGATTCAGCGCCACCTGCTTCACCTTCAGCCGGCTCGACGTCACCGTGCCGAGCGCCGGATCGAAATGCCCGACGAGCTTCAATCCCTTCGCCTCGGTCGAGATGCGGCACGCCTGCATCAGTTCGTCGAAGAGTCCGACGAGATCGAATGGCTCGACGACCAACAGCGAATCGTCGCCGAGGACTTTCGAATATTCGACCATTTCATCGACGAGCGTGGCCATGTCGGCGACCTGGCGGTTCGCGAGGCCGAGCGCCGTGTCGCGCTTCGCGGGCGAGCGCGTGGCGAGTTGCAGCGCCGTCGAGAATACGTTGAGGAAATTGCGCAGATCGTGGGCGACGCGCCGCGTGATCTGCATGCGCGTTTCGTAGAGATCGCTGATGAGCTTCTGCCGCAGCGTCAGCTCGTAGTTCGCGCGCTCCAGCATGCCGGTGTATTCGTCGATCTTGCGATCGCGCTCGCCGATCGCCTCGCGAATCGACGCGAGCGTGACGAAGCTCACCACTTCGTCGGTCATGAGGCGGGCATGTTCCTCGTCCGCGCGGGAAAAATCCTCGTGCGTGCTCGCGTACTCGCCAATCGCGAGCAGCAGCACCTGACGGAACAGATCGAGCTCGCGCACCAGTTCATCGATACGGTAACCCTGCTGCCAGCGCCATTGCCCGTGTTGACGCGCGTCGTGCTCGATCGCGCCCTCCTGGTCGCGCAGGTTGCGCGATTCCAGCACGATGCAGATTTCATCGAAAATGCTCGGCAGATGATCCGCGAGCTGTCGATACGTGAGTTGATCGGAATGTTCGACTTCCTGATCGCCGAACACGAGCTTCATCCATCGCTCGGTGAGCGCGTGTTGCTGCCCGCGCAGCGCGGCCACGAGCCCTTTCAAGCCGCCGACTGACGTGTCGCTCATCTACGAAGTCCCGGTTGCTGAACGCGCCGGACCGCGGCGCGCGTGGTGACGGTGATATGCAGTCGAAAGCATTGCCCCGATGGCCGGAGCCGCCCGCGATTGCTTCGCCAGTATAGGCGCGATGCTCGCATCAAAGTGCCATACCCGAGTTTTCCCTTGGACCTTTCCACGACCTGGATTCAGTACTCCCTTCAGATGCCTTCGGGCGGTGTCATCAGCATGGCGTAGAGCGCCTGCGCCGCCGGCGACAGCGACGCCGTCTTGCGCGTCACTAGCACGAGCGAGCGCGTGACCGTCGGCTCGACGAGTTCGATCGCCCGCACGGTCGGATACGCGTCCTTCTGAATCGCGAGCGCCGGCACGACCGCCGCCCCGACGCGCTGCGCCACCAGCCCGAGCGCCGTCGAACTGCGCTGGACTTCGTAGAACGAGTGCAACTGGATGCCGCTGCCTTCCAGCGCGGCATCGATCAGGGCGCGGTTGCCGCTCACGTCGCCCGCGAGAATCAGCGCATGCTCCGACAGCGCGCGCCACGCGATCCGTCTGCGTTTCGCGAGCGGATGATCGCGATGGCAGACGAGCACATAGCTGTCCTCGACGAGCGGCTCGGTGTGCAGTTCCGGATGATGCTCGCCAGCGATCTTGATGCCGAATTCCACCTCCCGATGCAGCACCGCCTGCGCCACCGCCGACGACGCGTGATCGAGAATCCGGATGCGGTTATGCGGATAGCGCGCGGAGTACGCCTGCAGAACGCGCGGCAGATATTGCACGCCGACGGTCGGCACGCACGCGATCGAGACATCGCCGCGCTGCGCCATTCCCGTCTCGCGAATCTCGACCAGCGCGGCGGACAGTTCTGCAAGCAGACGCCGCGCTTGCGGCAGGAAAGTGCGCCCGGTTTCGGTCAGAGTCATCGATCGCGTGGTGCGCTCGATCAGCGGCACGCCGAGGAACTCCTCGAGCTTCTGCAGGCGCTGCGTGATCGCGGTCTGCGTGATGTTGAGACGCTCGGCCGCGCCCCGGAAGCTGCCCTGATCGGCGATAGCGACGAAGGCCTGCACGCCCAGCGTGTCGATTTTCATAAGAAAAACCAAATAATCCGCAGCATAAATTCATTTTACGCTGAGCACGCGTGGGTCCAGAATCGCGGCTGTCCCCAACCCAAACCATCGACTCGAGTCCGACATGACGACACAATCGACCGACTGGCAGGCCCGCCAATACACGCTGTTCGAAGCGCAGCGCACGCGCCCCGTCCGGGATCTGCTGAACGCGGCGCAGGCCGCGACCGCGCGCACCGCGCTCGACCTCGGCTGCGGCCCCGGCAATTCAACCGAAACGCTGCTCGACTTTGCGCCGCACGCGCGCGTCATCGGGGTCGACAATTCCGCCGACATGATCGATGCGGCACGAAAACGCCTGCCGGACGTCGATTTCGAACTCGCCGACATTTCCGCGTGGGCGGGCGAAGGCCCGTTCGATCTGATCCTCGCGAACGCGTCGCTGCAGTGGGTAGCCGATCACGAGACGCTGTTGCCGTCGCTCGTCCGCAAGCTCGCGAAAGGCGGAAGGCTCGCCGTGCAGATGCCGGACAATCTCGACGAACCCGCGCATCGGCTGATGCGCGAAATCGCCGCGGACGGCCCGTGGCGCGACAAGCTGAAGGGCGTGGAGCGCACGGCGCGTTATCGCGCAGAGGCGTATTACGCGCTGCTTGCGCCGCTGTGCGCGAGTGTCGATGTGTGGCGCACGACCTACCATCATCCGCTCGAAGGCGGCGTCGATGCGATCATCGAATGGTTCAAGGGCAGCGGGCTGCGGCCATTTCTCGCGCCGCTCGACGCCGATGAAAAGACCGCGTACCTAGAACGCTATCGCGACGGACTGAAAGCCGCCTACACGGTTTTCGACGACGGCACCGCGCTGTTGCCCTTCCCGCGCATCTTCATCGTCGCGACGCGCTGAACGTCGGTGAAGCTCAATGCGGCCGGCTCTGTTCGCGCAGCATCTGCACGAACTGCCGCGCCGCCTGCGAGAGCTCCCCGCCCTTGCGGGTGACGATGCCGTACGTCTGCGATTTCGATTTCATGCGCACCGGCAGAATCCGCAACATGCCGTAGCGCTCGAACACGCGCGCGACGCTCGCCGGCAGGATCGACACGAGTTGCGGGCTTTCCTGCAGCAGCGTCACCGTCATGAGCGGCGAGGCGGTGGAGATCGGATTGGCGGGCATGGGCAGGCCGGCGAGATCGAGTTCGCGTTCGAGCAGCGCGCTCATCGGCATGTAGCTCGGGTAGGTGACCCAGCGATACGTCGCGAGATCCGCGAACCCGACTTCCCGCGCACCCGTGCGCTCGTGCGCCGGGCCGACGACGATGCACAGCGGCTCGTCCGCGAGCGGCTGATAGTGATATTTCGACGGCTGATCCGACACGCTCGCGCGGCCGATCACGAGATCGACGCGGCCGTCGTCGAGCATCGGCAGCATGCGCGCGCTCGTGTCCTCGATGATCTCGATGGCCAGATCCGGATGTTTCGCGTGCATGTCGTTGACGATCGGCGCGACGACGCCCGGCACCGCGCCCATGATCGTGCCGACCGTGAGCCGCCCGCCCGTGCCCGCGCGAATCTGCGCGACTTCCTGACACAACGCGCTCAGATCGGCGGCCAGCACGCGCGCATAGCGCACGACGCAGCGGCCGAACGGATTCGGGATCAGCCCGCTTTTCGCGCGTTCGAACAGCGGCGCCTCCAGCATCGATTCGAGTTCGGCGAGCGCCTTGCTGGCGGCGGATTGGGTCATCGCCATCGCGCTCGACGCCTTGTGCAGCGATTTATGATCGTCCAGCGCGATCAGCAATTGCAGCTGCTTCATGCGCAGCCGCGACATCAGTACGTCGAGCGTGTTCTTCATGCTTCTGCCTGCGGGAAAGCTCGGGGTGATTCCAAAAAGCGATCAAGCGATGGAAAGGTTTCACTATACAGCCGCCCGCGCGAAGCCGTATAGTCGGGCATGATGCAGTCATCGTACAACTGGCTGCCACGAATCAATTCAAGCAAGGACGAGACAACATGCAACTCACTGGCAACCTGCTCATCGGTCAGGAATCGGTCTTCGGTTCGAACGGCTCGATCAAGGCCGTCAACGCGTCGACCGGCGCGGCCGTCGAACCGGCCTTCGGCGGCGCGACGCTCGCCGACCTCGACCGCGCGTGCGCGCTCGCGTGGACCGCGTTCGACGTCTATCGCGAAACCGCGCCCGAGGCGCGCGCGAAGTTCCTCGAAACGATCGCGCAGAACATTCTCGATATCGGCGACGACCTGATCGAGCGCTGCATGATCGAAAGCGGCCTGCCGCGCGCGCGTCTCGAAGGCGAGCGCGGCCGCACGGTCGGCCAGTTGCGCATGTTCGCCGACGTGGTCCGCAATGGCGACTTCCTCGGCGTGCGCATCGATCCGGCGCAGCCCGAGCGCAAGCCGCTGCCGCGCGTCGATCTGCGCCTGCGCCATATCGGCGTGGGTCCGGTCGCGGTGTTCGGCGCGAGCAACTTCCCGCTCGCGTTCTCGGTCGCCGGCGGCGACACGGCGTCCGCGCTCGCAGCGGGTTGCCCGGTCATCGTGAAGGCGCACTCGGCGCACCCCGGCACGGCGGAACTCGTCGGCCGCGCGGTGCAGAAGGCCGTGAAGGACTGCGGCATGCCCGAAGGCACGTTCTCGCTGCTGTTCGACAGCGGCCGCGACGTCGGTCAGGGTCTGGTCAAGGACAACCGCATCAAGGCGGCCGGCTTCACCGGCTCGCGCGGCGGCGGCACGGCGCTGATGCAGCTCGCGGCGGCGCGTACCGAGCCGATCCCCGTCTACGCGGAAATGAGCAGCATCAACCCGGTTCTGCTGTTCCCGGCGGCGCTCGCAAACCGTGGCGAAGCCATCGCCAAGGCGTTCGTGGGCTCGCTCGTGCTCGGCGCCGGCCAGTTCTGCACGAATCCGGGTCTGGTGCTCGCCGTCGACGGTCCGGATCTCGACAAGTTCATCGCGGCGGCATCGGCGGCGCTGAATGAAACCGCCGCGCAGACCATGCTCACGCCGGGCATCTGCAAGACGTACCGGAGCGCCGTGGAGCGCGCCGGCGAGCACGCCGGCGTGACGACTGCTGCGCGCGGCGTCGAGGCGAAGGGCGAGAACCAGGGCCAGTCGGCGCTGTTCGTCACCACCGCCGACGCGTTCCGCAAGAGCCACGCGCTGCAGGAGGAAATCTTCGGCGCGTCGTCGCTCGTGGTGCGCTGCCCGGACCTCGCGACGCTGCTCGCACTGGTCGAATCGCTGGAAGGCCAGTTGACCTCGGCGCTGCACATCGACGAAGCGGATTACGCCGAAGCGAAGCGCATCCTGCCCGCGCTCGAGCACCGCACCGGCCGCCTGCTGGTGAACGGCTTCGGCACGGGCGTGGAAGTCGGGCACGCGATGGTGCACGGCGGCCCGTTCCCGTCGACAGCGGATGGCCGCTCGACGTCGGTCGGCAGCCTGGCGATCAACCGCTTCCTGCGCCCGGTCAGCTATCAGGATCTGCCTGACGCGCTCCTGCCCGACGCGTTGAAGACGGACAATCCGCTCGGCCTGAACCGCCGCATCGACGGCAAGCTGCAACTGGCCAGCTAAGGTCTCACCGAGTCCGATCAGGGCCGCGACGCGAACTACGCGCCGCGGCCCTTTCGTTTTCCGGACAAAGGTTCGGAAACCTTAACGATCCCGCCGCGCGGTGCAAGCCGGCTGGCCAATCGGTGTTTTCGCGCCCCAATGTGGGCGCGCAACAACGCATCGGCATGGAGCGGAAACACTTTGGCATCAGTGGGTTATCCGGCCGTCGCGCCCCCTTGTCGGTTAACGGCTAAGGATTGGCGGTTCAAAACCGCCGGCGGCATCCCAAAATGTCAGAAACATCGTGAGCGAGAGAAGCGTGGCGCTCTGCGCGCGCCGGTCCGGAACCGTACGCGCATCGATCCGACGCCTTCACATCGACATCAGGGCCACACTATGGTGTAACCGCTTAAGATGCGCCTGAAAATGGCCCGGAAGTAGGTGCGAAAGGCAATTGACGTCCGATGGCGGTTGAACCATAGTCGAAATGTCGCTCCCCGCTTGTGCACGACGCGCGGGGAAGGATGACGAAGGATTGCTGTCGCGGGACTGAGTTTCCGCGTACAGGCGCGACGACTCGGCGCGCATTGGCGGCCACGCGAATTTGGCAACCTCACGCACATGTCCTTCGAGGGCTCCAGCATGACCACGCGTCTGACGTTTCCCGCATCCATGTTCTCCGTCGTCTGCCAGCGGTGCGGCAGCACGATGCGCAAAAACGCCGACAGTTGCCCCAATTGCGGCGCCGATCGCAACGCCGCGTTCGGCCAGCAGCGCGAGACCGCCCCGGGCAAACCACGCACGAACGTGTTCGAAGAAGCCGCGCCGCTTGCATCGGCGGCGGCTTCGGCATCGCCTTCGGCCGGCTCGATGGGCGCGCGCGGCAAGCCATCCGAGCGTGTCGAGCCGGGCATGCGCTCGCGCTGGACGGAGCGCGCGAGCGAACGTATCTCCCAGAAAGCCGCGGAATATCGCGCCCGACGCGCCGAGGAAGCGGCACGCAACGCCTACGCCGAATCCAGCAATGATGCCGACGCCCTGCCCGGCTCCGAGCGCTGGAACCAGAAGAAGACCATCATCGCGGGCGCATGCGGGCTCGTGCTGCTGCTGGGCGCGGCGTTCTATTACCAGCTCGGCGATTCCGAGGGCGGCGGGACGCCCTCCGCCGATCACAGTGTCTCCGGCGTCATCGATTCGAAAGTCGGCTCGCTGATTCGTGGCGCGACCGACACGCCCGCCGCGCCGGTCGTCTCGGAACGGCGCGTTCCCGCCGATACTCGTCCGCTCGCATCCGGCGATCCGCTGCAAGGCGTGCGCGCCGCGCTCGACGAGCACGATCTGGCCACCGCCCGCGCGCGGCTGAGAGTTTTTCCGACGCAGCAGCAAGGCCGCGCGGAATATGAAACGCTGAAGGACGAACTCGTCAAGCGCGAATCCCAGCGCGACGCCGCGCTGCAGCTCGCGCGCGCCTGCGAACGCACGTCCGCGTGGGCCTGCGTGCAGCAGAACGCGGGCGAGGCGCTCGCGCTCGACGGCAGCAACATCGAATCGCAAGCCATGCTCGAACGCGTGATCTCGCATGCGGGCTGGCTCGCGCCGACGGCATCGGCGGCGCTTGCGAAAAAGGTGCCCAGCACGACGCCTCCGGCGGCTGCGGCCGCCACCGCGTCGAAGCCTGCCGACACAGCGGCAATCGCGGCGACCAAACCCGGCGCCAGCGCGCCCGCGCCGCTGCCCGCGCAGGCAAACGTTGCAGCGTCCGCGAAGCCGAACATCCTCGCGCAGAAGCCGGCGACGGAGCGGCGTCCGGCGCAACGCAGCGCCGCCGCGCGCCAGGCCGACGACGAAGCCGCCGCTCTCGAATCGCGCGCCGAGAAGTTCGCGCGCGGCCAGGCGGCGACCAACGCCATCACCGCGGCGACCGTTACGCCGCCCGCCGCACCTGCCGTCGCTACCACGATGACGACGCCCCCGCCCGCCACACAGGCGACCCGACAAGCCGCCGCCGCGCCGTCGTCAGCGCAGCCAGCAGCGAAACCCAACACTGCGAGCGTCACGCAGGCGGCACGCACGCCCTACTATCTCGGCGACGAAGAACCGCAACCTTCCGCCAGCGCCAATACGCGCGCCGCAAGCCCGCGCGCGCCCTACTATCTCGGCGATGAGCCGCAACAGCAGACCACACGCCCGGCCAACGCGCGCGGCCCGTATTACCTCGGCGAGGACCCGCCGCAGCCGGGCGCGCGCGCCACCGTGCCGCGTCCGCCGCAATCGGGCAGCCAGAGCAGTTCGACGACGACACCATCCACCGCGACGACGCAGGCCGCCGTGCCGCGTCCGCCCGCGACGGCCAGCGCGCAACCGGTCGCGCAGCGCAGCACACAGTCGGCGGCCGCCACCACGGCGTCGCCTCAGTTCGCCACCATGCCAGCGGGCGCGCATATGGATTCGGACAAATCAGAGGAACTCGAGCGCGCCATCAAGCAATACGGCTGGAGCGGCGACTCGACGCCCAAGCCGTCGCGCTAAAAAGCACAAGAACACGCCGAGACAACAACGACGCACGGTATGCATGTGAGTGACCGCGCATGAGCAGATTGCGCGCGCCGCGAATCGACCTTCGCATCGCGCGAGTTTCAAAAGCACCCGTCCAACTCCGATCAAAGGGTCAATCATGTTCACCACAAAAAGCATGCGCAACGCCGCACGGGGCGCGCTGGCACTCCTTGCCATCGCCGGGCTGATCGGCGCAGGAGCGAGTTTCGCCGCCGATCCGATCCCCTACAAGATCACGACGGGCCAGGAGCGCGGCACGTATATCCAGATCGGCCAGGACTTGTCGAAGTACGTGGCCGAGCCGGCGGGCATCGAACTGGAAGTGCTGCCGTCGAAGGGCTCGGCGGAGAACGTGCAGCGCATGCGCTACGAGCCCGGCGTGAAGTTCGCGCTGGTGCAGTCGGACGTGTATCAGGCGTACATGGACATGGCGACCTCGGGCAACGCAGACGCGGGCAAGATCATCAAGCCGCTGCGGCTCATCATGCCGCTCTACGACGAGGAGATTTATTTCGTCACGCGCGCGGATTCGCCGATGAAGTACATCCACGAGATCAAGGGCAAGAACATCAGCGTCGGGCCGATCGGCAGCGGCACGGCGCAATCGGCGGAGACGCTGTATCGGCTGATGTTCGGCGAGCCGATCGCCGAGGCGAACGAGCAGCATCTGAACAACGAGGATTCGCTCGCGCGGCTGATCGTCGGCAAGATCGATGTGGCGGTGATCGTCGCGGGCCAGCCGGCCAAACTGTTCCAGGACATGAATCCCGAGTTGCTGAAGCAGATCAAGCTGCTGCGTCTCGATTCGAGCGCGCAGGAAACCGCGCGCGCGAAGCAGACCTACTTCCCCGCGACGATCCGCACGACGAGCTATCCGAACTGGATTCAGGAAGACACGCCGACGCTCACCGTGAAGGCGTTTCTCGTGACCTACGACTACGGCTTGCGCGGCACGGTCGGCGCGCTGTCGAAGTTCGCCGATTCACTGTGCGCGAACTTCGACACGCTGCAGGCGAACGGCCATCCGAAGTGGAAGCAGGTGCATCTGGAACTGCCGCCGCTCACGCGCGGCTGGAAATACTATCCGCCGATGGAAAAGCATCTGCGCGCGTGCATCGCGCAGCGCACGGCGGCGGCCGAGCAGTCGCAGAACCCGACGCGCAGAGTCGCCACGCGTGACCAGGACCCGGCCGCGCAAAAGCCGAAGAAGGCAAGTTGCAGCGCGCAGGAGAAGCTGTTGCTGTTGTGCGATCAGTGAACGTCGAAGGCTAGCGCATGAGCGTCGGCATGAGCGTGGCAAGCCGCGTCATGCCGCGCTCGACCGAGACGGCGTTCGTCCCGCCGTAGCCGAACAGCACGCCCTGCTGCGCCGGCTCGCCAGCGTACAGCGCGCCGATTCCATACAGTCCGACCGAGACGGCCCGCGCCGCCGCGACCACTGATTCTTCGCGCAACGGATCCGCGAGCCGCGCGACCAGATGGATGCCCGCCGTCGCGGGCAGCGGCTCGAACCAGGGCGCGAGCGCGCCTCTCAGATGCCCGATCAGTATCGCGCGACGCTCCGCATACGCCTTGTGCATGCGGCGCAGATGCTTCGCGTATTCGCCGTCGAGCATGAACGCGCCGAGCGCCGTCTGCGTCAGCATGCAGCTGTGCCAGTCGCCGATCTGCTTGGCGTTCCAGAGCGGCCCGGACAGCGTCGCCGGCGGCACCACGTAGCCGAGCCGCAGATCGGGAAAGAGCGTCTTCGAAAACGTGCCGACATACGCGACCAGCCCCGCGCGATCCAGACTCTTGAGCGATTCCACCGGCCGGCCTTCGAAGCGGAATTCGCCGTCGTAATCATCTTCGACGATCACCGCGCCGCGCTTCGCCGCCCATTCGAGCAGTTCGACGCGCCGGTCGAGGCTCATCGGCATGCCGAGCGGAAACTGATGCGACGGCGTCACGTAGACGAGGCGCGTGTTGCGCGGCAGCTTTCCGACGACGAGACCTTCGCCGTCCACCGGCACATGCGCGATGCGCGCGCCGAGCGCCGTGAAGATCGCCCGCGCGGGCGGATAGCCCGGCTCCTCGACCGCGACGACATCGCCCGGCTGGAGCGTGACGCGCGCGAGCAGATCGAGTGCCTGCTGCGCGCCTTGCGTCACGAGTACGTCCTGCCAGTTGCACACGACCGCGCGGCTGAACGCGAGATAACGCGCGATGCCGAGCCGCAATTCCTGTTCGCCGCCCGGATCGCGATATCCCGCGACGCCGCCGCTCGAGCGCGCCTGCGCGCGCAATGCGTGATTCATGCAGCGCCGCCAGACGTCGTGGGGAAAGAGGGATTTGTCGGTCACGCCGCCCTTGAAGTCGCAGTCGAGCGACTCGGGCGCGGTCGGCATGGGCATCGACATGCGTTCGGGCATCTTGCGCCAGATGCCGGTAGCGCGGGCGCGGGCCGAGACGGGTTCGGGTTGCGCGGACGGCAGCCGCATGAGCCCTTCCGCGACGAACGTGCCATCGCCCGCGCGCGTGCGCAGAAAGCCTTCCGCGATGAGGCGCTCGAAGACCTCGAGCGTGGTCTTGCGCGAGACGCCGAGCTGCACGGCGAGATCGCGCGTGGACGGCAGTCGCGCATTCGCGGCGAGCCGCCCTTCGATGATGCCCGCGCGAAGCTGGCCGTAGATCTGGCCGGTGAGGTCGCGGCGGCCGTGCAGGGTGATGTGGATGTCCAAGGGTGGTGACGATGGCGCGATTACAGTTGATACGGCACCCGAACGCCGGGATCGTCAGGCGGGAAATCCTTCGTGTTGCGCGAAACGAGCAATGCGCCGACCGATTGCGCCGACGCCCACACGATAGCGTCTGGCAGCTTGATACGCGCTTTCTTGCGAATCGTCACCGCGAGATTCGCGACGGACGGATCGAGCGGCACGAGATCGAAAGTGGAGAGCCACGCGCGAACCGGTGACTCCGCATCGGGCTTCGCGCCCACGAGCACTTCCATCACCGTGATGATGCTGATCGAGCGCCGTTCGTAACGTTCGAGTTCCGCCTTTGCGGCATCGACTCCTACCAGATAGTCGATCAATATATTCGTATCGAAAAGTGCTCTTACCATTCTTCGCGCAACTCCTGCTGATACTGCAGTCCGTCGATCTTTCTGTCCTCCCACAGACCGAATACATCAACCGCCGGACGACGCTTGTTACTCGCGACATACGCGGTTATGGCGTCGCGAATAACGGCCGCACGCGAACGCTGCTGTTCCTCGCCGAGCGCCGCGAGGTCGTCGATCTGCTCATCGGGCAAGTCGATCAAAATTCGTCCCATCGCATTTCTCCTATTTGATATACATATCGTATATCATTCGCGTGCGGGCCTCAACTTGCGCTATCGTCCCCGAACACCGCCCGACACAGTGCCGCCCCTTCCTCCGTCAACCACGCGCTTCCTGTCCCTTCTCCGCTGATCTGCACTTCGACGAGCCCGCCGTCTGCAAGGCCGGTCAGTTGCCGTCGCAACGCGCTCATCGGCAAGCCCGACTGTTTCGCCAGCTTCGCGAGCGACCACGCGCGCCCGGGCGTTTCCGTCCGCGCGCGCCAAAGCTGCGCCAGCACGGCGACGAGCGCCGGATCGATGTCATCACTCATGCGCGATCTCCCTTGCCGTGGCCCATCTCGCCGACGAGTTCGCCGAGCCGCTGCAACGCGGTCTCGCTCTGCGCGGTCCACGGATAACTGTAGTTGAGCCGGATGAAGTGGCTGAAGGCATTACGCGTCGAGAACATATGGCCCGGTCCGACCGTGATGCCGCTTTCGAGCGCCGCGCGATACAGCCGCATCGAATCGACGCGTTCCGGCAATTCCACCCACAACACATAACCGCCCTGTGGCGCCGACGTACGCGTGCCCGCCGGGAAAAAGCGCTCGACCATCGCGCTCATGATTCGCGACTGCTGCCGATACAGCTTGCGCACGCGCCGCAGATGCCGGTCGTAGCCGTCCTGCCGAAGATAATCCGCGATCGCGACCTGCGGCACCGATGGCGTCGTCAGCGTGTTGAGGAACTTGAGCTTCTCGACCTGCGCCCGATACCGTCCCGGCATCGCCCAGCCGATGCGGTACGACGCCGTCAGACTCTTCGAAAACGATGCGCAATGCAGCACGAGACCTTTCGTGTCGAAGTTCTTGAGCGCCGACGGACGCGCATCGCCGTAATACAGCTCGTGATAGACATCGTTCTCGATGACCGGGATCTCGTGCGCGGACAGCAGCTCGACGAGCTGCCGCTTGCGCTCATCCGGCATCTGGAAGCCGAGCGGATTCTGGAAGTTCGGCATCACCATGCACGCGGCGATCTTCCTGCGCCCGATGATCTGCGCGAGCGCCTCGATATCGATGCCCTCGGCCGGATGCGTCGGCACCTCGATCGCGCGCATGCCGAGACGCTCGATCGCGTGCAGCATCGCGTAGTAAGTCGGCGATTCGACCGCGACCGTGTCGCCCGGCTGCGCGACCGCTTGCAGGCTCAGGTTGATCGCCTCGGTCGCGCCCACGGTGATCACGATCTCCTCGGGATCGACCGGCACGCCGTTCTCCGCGTAGCGCCGGGCGATCTGGCGGATCAGTTCCGGATTGCCCGGCGGCAGATCGTCGATGAGATTCCAGCTTGCATGCCGCCGCGCGATCGCGTTCGCGTACTGATTGATGCGCCGCCAGGGGAACGGCCCGGGATCGGGATACGGCGAGCCGAACGGCACGGCATCGTGTGCGCCGATGCTGCGCAAGGTCGAGAGCACGAGCCGGCTCACATCGACCTCCGACGCGGTCGCGATCACGCGCTTCGGCTGACTGTGCGCCGCGCCCGCCCGCGGTTGCGCGCGCACGAAATAGCCGGACTGCGGACGCGTTTCCAGAATGCCGCGGCTTTCCAGAATCGCATAGGCATGCAGCACCGTCTTGATGCTCACGCCGTGCTGCTGGCTCGCCTGCCGCACGGACGCGATCTTCTCGCCCGGCGCGAACACGCCGCGGCGCACGGCTTCCGCGATTTCATCGGCGAGTTTTTCGTAGAGCTTCAACGGCCGCTTTCCTGTTGTTTCTGACGTGATTGCAGTCTAGGGCAAAACGCCGCAACTGTATCCCTCCGATTTCGCATTTTCTGTGCGCCGCGCTCGATTCGGAACACAGTACGCTTCATGTCATCGCATGCCTTACCTTGATCGAACGCCATGACGAAGCCCGAAGCCCGCATCGAACCGTACACGCATCCCGCCGCCGGCTGGGGCGCGCTGAAGCAGGTCGCCATCAATCTCGTCAAGGAACGCGTGTCCGGCGGGAACTACCGCACGCTCTTCAAGCAGAACCAGCCCGACGGCTTCGATTGCCCCGGCTGCGCATGGCCCGACCGCGAGCACGGCTCGACCTTCGAGTTCTGCGAAAACGGCGTAAAGGCCGTCGCCGCCGAAGCGACGAGCAAGCGCGTGACGCCCGCGTTCTTCGAGGCGAACACGGTGGCGTCGCTGATGGCGCAAACGGATTACGAACTGGAGCAGCACGGGCGTCTCACCGACCCGCTCGTCTACGATGCGAAGCGCGACCGTTACGTGCCGATCGAATGGAACGATGCGTTCGAACTGATCGCTTCGCATCTGAAAAAGCTCGACGATCCTGATCGCGCCGCGTTCTACACTTCGGGCCGCGCGAGCAACGAAGCCGCGTTTCTGTATCAGTTGTTCGTGCGCATGTACGGCACCAACAACTTTCCCGACTGCTCGAACATGTGCCACGAAGCGACGAGCCGCGGCTTGCCGCATACGGTCGGCATCGGCAAGGGCACGGTCACGCTCGACGACTTCGAACACGCCGACACGCTGCTGATCTTCGGCCAGAATCCGGCGACGAACCATCCGCGCATGCTCGGCGAACTGCGCGATTGCGCGAAGCGCGGCGCGACCATCGTTTCGATCAATCCGCTGAAGGAGCGCGGCCTCGAACGCTTCGCGAGCCCGCAACACACGCTCGACATGCTCTCGCCGAAGGGCGTGAAAATCAGCTCGGTGTTCGTGCGCCCGAAAGTGGGCGGCGACTTCGCGCTCATCAAGGGCGTCGCGAAGCGCGTGATCGAACTGGACGATGAAGCCCGCGCGAGCGGCGCCGAACGCGTGCTCGATGTCGATTTCATCGCGGAGCATACGGTCGGTTTCGACGCCTTCGCCGATGACCTGCGCGCCGAAAGCTGGGACGCGATCATCGCGGAATCGGGCGTGGACATGGACGAACTGCTCAATCTCGCCGATATCTACGCGAAAGGCCGCGCCGTCATCTCGACGTGGGGCATGGGTCTCACGCAGCACAAGAACTCCGTGCCGACCATTCAGATTCTCTCGAACCTGATGATGATGCGCGGCAATATCGGCCGGCGCGGCGCGGGCCTGTGCCCGGTGCGCGGCCATTCGAACGTGCAGGGCGACCGCACGGTGGGCATCGAGGAAAAGCCGACGCAGGCGTTTCTCGACAGTCTGGGCGCCGCCTACGATTTCGAGCCGCCGCGCGAGCACGGCTACGACGTCGTCGAAACCATTCACGCGATGCTCGAAGGCAAGGTGAAGGTGTTCATCGGACTGGGCGGCAATTTTTCGATCGCGACGCCCGACACGCCGCGCACCTGGGAAGCGATGCGCTCGTGCGATCTCACCGTGCACATCACGACCAAGCTCAACCGCAGCCATCTCGTGCATGGCCGCGACGCGCTCATTCTGCCGACGCTCGGCCGCACGGAAATCGACCTGCAGAACGGCGTGCCGCAAGGCGTGAGCGTCGAGGATTCGATGAGCATGGTGCACATCTCGTACGGCATGAACAAGCCGGCGTCGCAGAACCTGCTTTCCGAAGTGGCGATCGTCGCGCGCATGGCGCATGCGACGCTCGGTTCATCGAAGGTCGACTGGCGCGCGCATGCGGCCGACTACGCGTTGATCCGCGATGGCATCGAAAAGGTGATCGAAGGCTTCGAACGCTATAACGAACGCCTGAAGCAGCCGGGCGGTTTCCATCTCGGCGTGGCCTCGCGCGATCGCGTCTGGAAGACGCCGAGTGGCAAGGCGCAATTCATCGTGCACGAGATCGCGTTCGATACGCCGATCCACCGCGCTCGCGCGCTTCACGGCGAGCGCCTGATGACGCTCATGACCACGCGCTCGCATGATCAGTACAACACGACGATCTACGGCCTCGACGATCGGTATCGCGGCGTGTACGGACAGCGTCACGTGCTGTTCGCCAACCGCGAGGATATCGATATGCTCGGCTTCGAGTCGGGCGATATCGTGGACATCACGAGCGTGTGGGACGACGGCGTCGAGCGCCGCGTGGACGCTTTCAGGCTCGTCGAATACGACATTCCGCGAGGCTGCCTCGGTGCGTATTATCCGGAAACCAACCCGCTCGTGCCGTTGTCATCGGTTGCGGATGGCGCCGGTACGCCGACGTCGAAGTCCATTCCCGTGTTGTTGACTGCCTCCAGTCAGGCAATTGCTGCCTGAAGGCACCTATTTCAGACATGCTGCAGAGCGCGTGAAGACGCGCCTTCTCCCGCTGACGGATGCGACGTTCGAGCGCGGCCGCGCCACTGAACCGGCGATCGATGAATGCGCCCAACATGGCGAGAATCGCGACCCACGCGATCCATCCGGCAGCGAAACTGTCGAAATGGTTGCTGAACCACGCGCCGCCCAGCATGGCGGCAGCGAACACCAGCATGACGAGAATGAACGGCGGACAGTGTTCGTGCTCGATATGCGTGTTGCTGCAGGCTCCCAAGCCCAATTGGTAGCCACTCAACGAATATCCGCCGATGGAGTGATTCATTCCGTTCTCCAAACTGTTGTCGATTTGCGCCGTCACAAATTTACTCAGTTGGAGACGCCAGCAACACCAGATAATTCCGAACAATGCGTTTTCGGCGTTTCGCTGTTGACTTCCGCAAAACACCGAAAATCACGCCGCGCGACCCTTCACTTCGCTCCGGCGAACTCCTGAATATCGGCATCGGCTTCGCCCGCGAGCGGCACGACGCCGGACGGTCCCGTCGCATGCGGATGCAACAGCAGCGCGACCAGCCCGCTCCAGCCCGTCTGATGCGAAGCCCCCACGCCGCGCCCGTTGTCGCCGTGGAAGTATTCGTGAAACAGCACGAGATCTCGCGAGCGTGGATCGGCCTGAAGCAGCGGATACGCGCCCATCACCGGGCGTTCGCCGTTCTTATCGAGCAGGAACAGCGTGGTCACGCGGCGCGCGAGTTCGTCGGCGATCTGCGAGAGCGAGAACTTCTGCCCCGAGCCGGTCGGATATTCGACGCGAAAATCGTCGCCGTAATAGCGATGAAACTCGCGGATCGATTCGATCAGCAGATAATTCACCGGCATCCACACCGGACCGCGCCAGTTCGAATTGCCGCCGAACACGCGCGAGTCCGATTCCGCCGGAAGATAGCGGATGCTGAAGCTCTCGCTGTTGTGATAGAAGACGAACGGGTTGTCCAGATGCACGCGCGAGAGCGCGCGCACGCCGTGATCGGAGAGGAACTCGGTTTCGTCGAGCATGCGCGCGAGAAGCGCTTTCATCCGATGTCCGCGCAACAGCGACAGCAGCACGCTGTTGCCCTGCCCCGCCACGTTCCAGCGCGACACGAGCCGCGCGAGATCGGTGCGATGTTCCAGGAACCAGTGCAGGCGCTCGCGCAACTCCGGCAGCGAGCGATACACCTTCGGCTCCAGCACGTGCACGGCGAACAGCGGAATCAGCCCGACGATCGAGCGAATGCGCATCGGGATGTTCGAGCCGTCCGGTAGACGCAGCTTGTCGTAAAAGAATTCGTCCTCGCTGTCCCAGAGACCGGTATCGCAGTTGTCTTCGCAACTCACGGCCTCGGCGATATACAGGAAGTGCTCGAAGAACTTCACCGCGATATCGACGAATACCTTGTTCGCGTACGCCAGCTCCAGCGCGATGCGCATCAGGTCGAGCGCGTACGCGGCCATCCACGCGGTGCCGTCGGCCTGATCGATGTGACCGCCCGTCGGCAGCGGCGATGAGCGATCGAAGATGCCGACGTTGTCCAGCCCGAGAAAGCCGCCCTGAAAGATGTTCTTGCCGTCGGCGTCCTTGCGGTTGACCCACCACGAGAAGTTCAGAAGCAGCTTGTGGAACACGAGTTCCAGAAAATCGCGATCGCCCGTGCCCGTGATCGCGCGATCGATCTCGTAGACGCGCCAGGTCGCCCACGCATGCACCGGCGGGTTTGCATCGCTGAAAGCCCATTCGTAGGCGGGCAACTGGCCGTTCGGATGCTGATAGCGGTCCTTCACGAGCAGCAGCAACTGACGCTTCGCGAACTCCGGATCGATCAGCGCGAACGCCGCCGCATGAAACGCGAGATCCCAGGACGCGTACCACGGATATTCCCACTTGTCCGGCATCGACACGATGTCCGCGTTGCACAGATGCCGCCAGTCCACATTGCGCCCGAAGCGCCGCTGTTTCGGCGGTTTCGGCTGGAGCGGATCGCCGTCGAGCCAGCGCGTCACGTCGAACTGATAGAACTGCTTCGACCACAGCATGCCCGCGAGCGCCTGGCGCTGCACGAGCCGCTGATCGGCATCGACGATATCGTGTTGCAGCGCGCCGTAGAACTCGTCCGCTTCCGCAAGACGGCGCGCGAAGAGTCCGTCGACGTCGAGCGGCACGGCGTCAGGCGCGGATTCGGGCCGCCAGCGCAGATACACCACCGCCTTGCCGTGCGGCGCGAGTTCCAGATGCGCATGCGCCGCCGCGCGCGTGCCTGTGTCGCGGCGGATCGCGTCTGCGTCGCCGTGCAGGATGTAATCGTTGAAACCGTCCTTGAACGGTCCTTCGCCTTCCATGTGAAACAGGCGCTCGACATTGGTCTCGTTCTCGCAGAAAAGCCATTCGATATCCTGATCATCCGGCGACCATGCGGTGACGACCATCGGCTCGTGGTTGCCCTGTTGCGCGAGCACGTATGTTCCCTCGCCCTGCACCGTCTCCACTTTCAGCGACGGCTTCACCGGCGTCGGCTTCCACGACCACGTATTGCGCGCCCAGATCTGCGGCAGCACGTCGAGCGCCGCGGACACGTCGCCGCGATTCTCGATCGTCACGCGCATCAGGATGTCGTCGGCCGTGTGCTTCGCGTATTCGACCTGCACGTCGAAGTAGCGCTCGTCGTCGAACACGCCGGTGTCGAGCACTTCGTACTCGGGCATGTCGGCGCCGCGCCGCGCGTTTTCATCGACGAGATCGGCGTAGGGAAACGCCGCATGCGGGTATTTGTAGAGCATGCGCATGTAGGAGTGAGTCGGCGTGCCGTCGAGGTAGAAGTACAGTTCCTTCACGTCCTCGCCGTGATTGCCTTCTTGGTTCGTCAGACCGAAGAGCCGCTCCTTGATGATCGGATCGCAGCCGTTCCAGAGCGCGAGCGAGATGCACCAGTTGAGTTTGTCGTCGCCGAAGCCGGCGAGACCGTCCTCGCCCCAGCGATACGCGCGGCTGCGCGCGTGATCGTGCGGGAAGTATTCCCACGCGGTGCCGAATTCGCTGTAATCCTCGCGGACCGTGCCCCACTGGCGCTCGCTCAGATACGGGCCCCAGCGCTGCCAGCGCGAGCATTCCTTCGAATGGAGCCGCGAGCCCTCGACGGTGTCGAGCTGATTGACGGGGCGCGATTTCGGCATGGACGTCTCCTCGTTTGCGAAGGCAAGACAGCAGGCAAGACTGGTAATTTAGCGCGTTTCAGCCGGCGTCGAGCAGCTTCTCGACGCGCAGCAGCTCTGCGAGCGACCACGCCTGGAATGGCGTGCCGCCGGGCGTGTACGGCGCGTCGCCATCGGCGACTTCGCTGACGTGATCGAGGCCGTAGTGATCGAGATGCGCGTACAGCGGCGCGAGAAAGCGCTCGCGCGCGCCCGCCGCGCCGTGCACGCGCACCCATGCCTCGACGAACGGCCCGATCAGCCACGGCCACACGGTGCCTTCGTGATACGCGCCGTCGCGTTCCAGCACGCCGCCCGCATAGCGCGCCTTGTACGCCGGATCGGACGGCGCGAGCGTGCGCAATCCGAGCGGCGCGAGCAGTTGCGTTTCGACCTGCGCAACGACGGCGCGCGCGATATCGCCATCGACGAGCGGAAACGGCAAACCGCCGACCGCGAAGATCTGATTCGGACGAATCGAGCGATCGAGCTTGCCGGACTCGTGATCGGCGTCGACGACATCGAAGAGCGTGTGCGCGTCCGGATCGACGAAGCGCGCGGCGAACGCGCCCTGCGCCTGATCGCGCAACGCCTGCCAGCGCGGATTCCACGCGCTCGCGATCGAGAGCGCGTTGATCCACAGCGCCTGCACCTCGACCGGCTTGCCGATGCGCGGTGTCACGACCCAGTCGCCCGCCTTCGCGTCCATCCAGGTCAGTTGCACGCCGGGCGTGCCCGCGCGCAGCAGGCCGTCGGTATCGGCGGCAATGTTGAAGCGCGTGCCGCGCGCATAGCCTTCGAGAATGGCTTCGGCGGCGCGTTGCAGGCGGCTCGTGGTCGCGGCGTGCGCGTGGTTGGTCGCCAGATAATCGTGCACGGCGACGACGAACCACAGCGAGGCATCGACCGAGTTGTACTCGGGCAACCCGCCGCTGTCCGGGAAGCGGTTCGGCACCATGCCTTCGGAGATCGTGTCGGCCCATTCGAGCAGGATCGATTCCGCTTCCTGATAGCGTCCCGATGCGAGCAGCAGACCGCGCATCGAGATGAAGGTATCGCGGCCCCAGTCGGTGAACCATGGAAAGCCAGCGATGATGGTGCGCCCGACGTTGCGGTTGACGACGTACGCATCGGCCGAGCGCGCGAGCCGCGAGCCGAACGCCGCGCGGCGCTCCGTTTCCCGCGCCGCCAGCCGCGCTGCATGCGCGAGCGCGCTGTCTTCGAACGGTTTATCGTGGCCCGCGTGCGCGTGCAGGATCATCACGGCATCGCCGCGCGTGAGGTCGAAGGTGAAGACGCCGGGCGTCGCGAGGTCTTCGGTGAAATCGAGGCCACGCTCGCGCTCGCGCGCATAGCAGAAATTGCGATACCAGTCGGGCGCGTGATCGTAGGCGCCGTTCGACGTCGCGCAGATGGCGGGCAGATCGCCGTAGGGTTGCCATTGCACGCGTTCGCCTTCCAGTGTGGCGTCGAAGGAAAACGCGGGATTCTCGTGATGCAGCGCGTGATAGTCGCGTCCTGACAGGAGCGGGCGCACCTGCAGGCGTGCGGTCGACGCCCCTTCGAGACGCCAGCGCAGCACGGTTTCGCGGCTCTCCTTCGCCACCAACACCTCTGCGATGACAGTCGCTTCGTCGTTGATGCGAAAGCGCCACGTCGGCCACGGTTCGGTGTCGAAGGAAAGCAGGCTCGCGGATGTGTCCGGGTAGAGCACGTCGGGGGCGTAGCGCTGCATCGTCAGGGGAAAGCGCGTGCCGTTCACGTCGAGCCACGCTTCGATGCCGTTCACGAGCACGACGCGTCCGGCGGGCGGCTGCGTCGCGGCGAGCAGGAGCGCGTGATAACGCCGCGTGCGCATCGTGCCGACGGTGCCGGATGCGAAGCCGCCGCTCGCATCGGCCTCGAGCCATTCGTCTTCGAGACGCGCGGCGTCGATCGGCGTTTGATCGTTGCGTTCGATGCGCGTCATGGGGTTGCCTTCTGGCGATATGCCTTGAGCGCCTTGCGGGCCTTTTGCTGGATTGCGCGTTGCATCTGCGGCGTCCAGCCGAAAAGCCAGCCGCTCACGCCGAGCGCCTGTCGGCTCCAGCGCCAGAGGTCGAATACATCGGTTTGTTCGACGATGAGGCCGTCGCGGATCGCGAAACGCGACTGGATGGCGTTGACGACGGTGTTGCCTGTGGCGGAATACGTATAGCGCGCGATGGCTGTGGCGCTCGCCGTCTGACCGATGGAGTCGATGCTGTCGTAGGTGAGCGTGAAGTCGGTCGCGCGGCCGAGGAGCATGCGCCACATGTCGCCGGCTTCCGCGCCGCGCAGCACGCCGAAGGCGGGGTCCTGGAAGTGGATGTCGGGGGCGTAGCAGGCGGACATCGCTTCGGCATCGCGGTTCTGGAACGCTGTGTAGAAGCGTTCGATCAGGGCGGTGTTGGCGTTGGGCATTTGTTGTTTTTGCGCTTGTCGCTGGTTTGGCTTTTTCGCCGGATCCCGTATTCGTGCTGGTCTATTAGCACGCCCCTGTGCGGGGCGGCAGTCACTTTCTTTGCTGCTGCATCTCAACAAGGCGTACACTCGGAGTCAGAATTCGGCAGTTCGTTCTAGTTCATCGGCCCAAAACCCTTATGGAGCAAGGATCGCCGTACAATGGACCTCTATTAACTGCTGTTTTCTGCCCCGAACTAAACCTTTCTCGTCAGAACTCTGTCGGGGGGTAGATAGGGGGGTTAGAACTAGCTCTAACCTGAGGCCCCTGCGATCATGGCATCGACCCTTAACAAACTCTCACCTGCTGGCGTCAAGTCGGCGGCGACTCCCGGCTACCTTCACGACGGCGGTGGCCTGATTTTGCAGGTCACCAAGACCGGCGCAAAAAGCTGGCTGTTTCAGTATAACTTTTCGCTGCCGCCTGTGACCGAGGGCGACAAGCCGAAGCGCGTGCGCCGCGAGAAAGGCCTCGGACCTTACCCGCTCGTGACACTCGCACAGGCCCGCGACAAGGCCGAGGCCCTGCGCCGCCTGCGGGCCGACGGCGTGATAGACCCGATCGCGCACGAGCGCACCGAACGCCTTGAGGCCGCGAAGGTCGCCCGCCAGCAGGTCCGGTACAGCGATGCGATCGAGCCGTTCATGACTCAGCGCAAAAAGGACTTCAAACAGCAGGACCGGCAAGCGGCGACATGGGAACGCAGCTTCGCAGAAGCGGGCAAGGTCCTGTCGGCCTACTACCTGCACGAGATCACGCCCGACATGGTGGTCGAGTCCATCATGGGTATGTGGCATGAGAAACGGCAGACTGCCGAGGACACGATCATGCGCCTGAACGCCCTGTTCAAGTGGGCGAAGGCCAAGCGCCTGATGCCGCAGGACAGCCCGGCACGCTTGACGGGGCTGCTCGATCAACTGCTGCCGAAGCAGGTCAAGCAGCGCACGCACAGGCCTGCCCTCGAATGGAAGGACATGCCCGACTTCATGACGAAGCTGCGGGCCTGTACGCGGCCTGCTGCCGCGCCGATGGAGTTCATCGTGCTCACGGGCACGCGGGTCGAGGAAGTACTCGCGATGCCGTGGAAAGAGATTGACCTCGCAGCCAAGGTCTGGGCGATCCCTGCCGAGCGCATGAAGGCAGGCAAGGCGCACGACGTGCCGCTCTCACCTGCTGCGATCGCACTGCTCAAGGCACAGGCGAGCTACAAGGACGCCAAGCCCGATCCCGAGACACTTGTCTTTACGACCCCGAGCGGCGCCCGTCACTATGCCTCGGCCTTGAGCAGCGAACTGCGAACCTCGCTCGGATACAAGCAAGGCGAAGTCACGATGCACGGTATGCGGTCGTCCTTGCGCACTTGGCTGCGTGCTCAGAACGTCGAGCATGACATCGCCGAGTCGGCGATCGCACACGACACGCGCAAGTCGCTCACTAAGACCTACGAGCGCACCCGCTTTTTTGAAGAGCGCACGCCGCTGATGAAAGATTGGGCGATGTTCCTCGACTCGGCCAACAAGGTCGTCAAACTGCCGAACGCCCGCGCCTAAGAACTCCCGCACCCTGCAATGAGCGAGGCCCCGCATGTCGGGGCCTCTTCGCTTCATTCGCTCAAGCCGTGCTTCAGTCGCTCGGCATCCGCAGCTTTCTTATTGAGCCAGTCGCGCACCTTGCGTTTCAGGTAGCGATAGTTTTGCTTCCCGACCTTGAACGGTGCAGGCCAGTCGGGGTCGTCCTGCTCAAGTCCAATGACGACGCTCACCGAGGCTCCGATCATCTGCGCCGCGCCTGCGCGATCGGTCGTCTCGATGTCCTCGTTCGCGGCCTTGCGTTCTTCACGGTCCCAGCGTTCCTGAATCTTGCGTGACTCTTCGAGCAGCATCGGGAACAGCGATGCATCAGGCTCGATCGGGCCGAGCGTGGTTGCCTTCGGCGTCGTCACCTTCGGCGGCAGCGTCGGTGGCCCGAGCACTGCCGCAGGTTGATCGACGATCGGCAGGCGGCGCGGACGACCGGGGCCGCGTTTGGCCGGCAGCGGATCAGCCTTCACGGCTGCGGCGGCTTTCTTGGTCACTTGCTTCCCTCCCGGTGTCGGCGTCATGGTGCTGTCCTAATAAGATAGAGAATCGCCCACGTCGAGGCCGTGATCGCGAGGACCAGCAGTGTGACCGTCAACATGAGCATGAGCCAACCGAGCACGCGTGAGACAAGCCGCACACGGTTTGCAGGCACGAAGCCCGGCAGGCGATCATTCATCGCTTGGCCTCGCTCACCGGCTTGGCCTCGCCGGTGAATTGCGCTGCGTATGCAAGCTGCTCGCGAGCAAATCGCTTGATGTTTTTTTGGCCGTAGCGTGTGCCCGTATCGGGCCACTTCGTGATCGCGAGCAAGGCATCGAGCATAATCTTTTCACGTTCAGTCATCGTCAGCGTCCTCGTCCTCTTCGTTAGCTGCACTCACGTCGAGCGTGCCCTTGATCGTGTGCTTAAGCACGGTCATTATCTTCGCAGCCTCGTCTTCGTTCGGATGCACCTGAAGCCGCCACGCAAAGCCGCAGGTCCCGCCCTCGCGCGGTGTGACACGCAGCTTGTTCAGCTTCGCGTCAGTGAGCAGGACCTCATTCTTTTTCGTGCCGATGTGCAGCGCCAGCGACACAGGCGATATCGAGCCGTTCCACGTCAACGGACCCAACTGTGGGAACTTGAGGTTCGGCATATGCCCGGCATCCTTGCCGAGCAGGTCCGGGTCCGCATCGGTGCGAAACAGTGAGGGCCGCAGATCATCGTCAAGCCGATCGAGCGCCATGTTCGGCAGGTCGGTCTCGCACTTCAGATCCATCGCGAGGACTTCATCGTCGCCGTGGCGCTCGGTGCGCACGTTGACCTGTGTTATGCGTAGCTCGTGCTGCTGGAAGTCAATCATGGTCGTGAGGCTCCGAGGACATTCTTGCGATCACGGTTTGCGCCTTGGCGAACGAGACCGCCTCGGCCTGAAGCGCATGGATAGCAGCGACCGCCAAATGGTCGGGCAGGTCACAGATACCCTGATGCAGGTTCATCATGATTAGGACGCCGCCGAAGAAAGCGCGCTGCATGTCAAGCCGCTGGCTTTCGCTCGCATCCTCGGGAATGTTCGCCTTCGCGAATCGGGCGAACTCAGTCACGAGCACGTCGGACGAGTAGTAGATCGTCATGACTGGTCCCCTTTGTCGGCGGGTTGCCAGAACCGTTCGAGCAGGTCATCGGCCAAGTAGCCGCCGAACAACTCGCCGTCCTGCAAGATGCTTTCGACGTGCGACATCGCGTCGAGCAGTTGGCAGGCCTGTGCGAACAGAACGTATCGATAGCCGCCGATCGAATACGGCACCATGTTCAGATCGAGATAGCCGCCTGCGTCGAGTGCCGATGCGACGATATGGTGTTCGTCGAGGTGGAAGCTGCACTCGTGCAGGTCGCTCGCGTCGCTTCTGATCCGTTGCACGGCGGCGAACGCTGTGAGGATCGCCCGCACGCCGTCACGCATTTCGGCCTCGCCGTCGTAGGGCCTGTGCTCAAACAAGGCGAGGGCTTCACACGCAGCGGCGAGCGCGGCCTTGGCGACCTGTTGCTGTGCCTGCTCGTCGGGTAACTGTAGATTTGCACTCATGCTGTCGCCCCTTGTTCGTCATCGCCCTGGCGGTCGCCCAGGCGATGCATCGCAGCTTCGTAAAGCCCGGTGAGTTCCTTCCGTTGCTGCTCGTCGGCGACGTGCTGGATCAGATCGGCCGCGGCGGCGATGCCCTCGCTATCGATACGGCGCTCTGCGGCCTCGATCGCGCTGGCGACCTCGGCATAGGTCACGACGACAGATTCGGCCTGAGCAGGCTTTTTGCCTGTCTGCTCGTCCTGCGGCGGCTTGCCTTTACTCTTCGCGGCGGCGAGCTTCGCCTGATAGTGCTGGCGGGCCTTCGCTTTCTCGTCCTCGTTCGTGAGCTTCGAGGCGATCTCGCCGGCCGCCTTCAGTGCATCGGCGGTCTGCGCATCGTCGATGGCCTTCATGACCGAGGCGAGCGTGACCTTGCGCAGCTTCGACTTGACCGACTCGCCGGGCGTACGCGGCGGCGGCGGCGCGGCTGTTTTGAGTTCGCCGGTCGTCGGGTCAATCTCTTCGACACGGCCCATGTCTACGGCCTCGCGCACGAGTTCAGCGATCGGCAGGCCGCGCAACACGTCCGGGAACTGATCGCGTAGTGCGAAGCCGCGCGCCCGCATCTGCAACATGCGCTTGGGGTACTTTTGCCAAACGTCCTTCCCGACGAGGCCTGCGGTGCGTGCATCGTCGATGCTGAACCGGGCCGACTTGTCCGCCTTGCCGTAGCGCTTCGCGATGCAGACCGCCGTCATGTCCTCTGTGCCTTCGTTCTCGTAGAACTCGATCACGTCCTCACAGGCCGGGCTGGCGGTTACGAGCGCGAGCACGGCATCGCCCCACAGCGAAGGGCGGTTGCCGATGACCGCAATGTTCTGCAACGACTGCATCGGCTTGAGGCCGAGTTCGTTGCCCCACTGCATGGCGACTGCGCATTTCTCAGGCTCGTTGATATAGTCTTTGGGCGCGAGGCCGCTCTCGGCGACCATGCGAGCGAACTCCATCAACTCGGCATAGGTACGCGGCGCGATGTCGTTCGATTCATCGACCTGCGTGATTACGTCATTCGTCATCGTTCAACCCCTTCGGTTTAGTGAAACGGAAGTCGACATACTCGGTCGGTGCGACCTCGTAGCCCTTGCGCTGCACGATCTTTCGGCGGTACTCGCCGACGCCCGGCAGCTTGCCGATCGCGGCATCGCCCATCAGGTCAAGCAGGTGCGCCTTGCAGCCTTCGACGACCTCGTCATAGCCATCGCGTCGCTTCTTCGCCGATACGAGCGTCGCGTGCCAGTGCATGGCTTCGCCGGGCAGTTCGATGACGCCGCCGCCCGTGCCGGGATAGAGCCGCTTGAGCAGGCCGATCGTGCTCGGGTGGGTGTAGTCGAACTCGGGCGGCTCGTCGCGTTCGACGCACTGCCAGAACTCATGCTCGTTGTCGATCACGAGTTCGACGACTTCCGGGTCACGCTCGATGTGATAGCGGCACAGCGAGTTCCCGCCGACGCACGCAATGAGTTCCCACTCGGGGTAGTCGAGGACAATCATGTAATGCATGCATTGCAGGTAGTAAGGCTCGGGCACGATCGACGAGCCTTCCTCGCCCCACTCGCCGCTGTAGCGATGCACCATCAGATCGACGTTCTTAATCTCGACGCCGACCTTCACGCCGCGACGAAGGCGATCGACATTGGCGCGCATCCACGGATACTTCGGATGAGTCAAGGTCTGGTGGCGCTGATAGACCTGTATGTCGTATTTCTCCGAAGCCCAGTTCGCGATCGCAGGCTCGACGAAGCGGCCAGCCATCATGCGCTCGTTGTCCTCGACATCGGCGACCCGGCGTTTTTTGCGCTCGAACAGTTCGCGGCGGGTCACGCGCGCATCGAGGCCGCATGCTGCTGCGCACTCGCTGCCGCCGATGCCGAGGCTTCGCGTCGCCAGCATCGTCGCTCTGTCGATTTTGTTCATCGGGAATTACCTCGCTGATAATAAGCGTGATACGGATTCGGACACGGCAGTTAATCCGCGTAGAGCGCTGTTCGTTAGTTCAAGGCTTGAAAATTAGACCCTCGTAAGGCAAATGAACAGGGCGAAATTTTTACTTCGAAAGGATATCTAGATAATCCGGCCTGTAAGTAGTCGGCGAATAAATCTAGAATTGGCTTTAAGTATTAGATGCATTCGTAGTACTGCATTCGGATTCGTGAAAGTCAACCCTCTGATGGTTGTCTAAACAATAAGTCAGGGTTGAGTGAATGTCGCAGTTTTCCATACGGGTAATCCCCGATGGGTCGTGAGTCCATAAGGGCGATCGCAGGCTCGGGCGACTCCAAGTTACGTGCCAGCGCGCATATCAGTTTTGAATCTTAGCTAATGCTAGTTACTCCGCGTTCGCATTAGTTCGAGTTAGTTAATTCGAGTTCAGACGTTCAAAGTTAATAAAAACTCCTTAATTCGGTCGAAACTTTTTTTCTTGCATTCGGCCTCTGTCGGAAACTACTCTGCACGATAGTCCTGTCGCGAGTTAATCACGACAGCTATTTGCGGCACGACAAAAATAAAACAGCCGTCCGACCGATCGATGCATTAACCGTAGTGAGGAACGACATGGTTTCCGACAGCGCAATGCCGAATAGTCCCGTTCGCACTTTTCGCCAGCAGGCGTGGATCAACGCCCACGAACGCCAGTCACAGCACGAGGCCGAGGACCTGTTCGGTTGGTGGTGTTCGATGCGGTTGCAGGGCCGCATTTCGTCGGCCTGCGAAGGCTCCCTGTCGGCTTGTCTGCGACAGTTCAACGTGACACAGCTCGCGCCGCTGCCGATGACCTTCGAGTGACGATCATGAACGCCATTGTCGGCGTCGCGATGGACAACTTGCCTTCTATCGCTGATGCAAAACTCCCGAGCGTCTATCGCAATGCGGTGACAGCGCTCGAACAGGCGACCAAGATCGACGAGTGCCAGTCATGGGCCGATAAGGCGATGGCGCTCGCTTCCTATGCCCGTCAGTCGCGTGACGACACGCTCTGCAAGATGGCCGTGCGAATTCAGAATCGGGCGAGCCGCCGCTGTGGCGAACTGCTTGCACAAGTGCCGCGCAATCCGGGCGGTAGTCCGACGCACAAAGCTACTCGGGTAGGCGTTAACCCAAGTAGCCCTTCGAGTGAGTTCGTTACAGATGGCCTAAAGCACGTCGATGGAATTTACGCGGCTGGTCATGACGCAAAAATGAGCACAGGTCAAATCAAGACGGCACTGCGCGTCGCTGCTGTGCCGGAAGACGTGTTCGAGGAACAGGTCGAGAGTGACGATCCGCCGAGCGTCACGAAGATGGCCGAGCAAGGCACTAAGCCACGGCCTAAACCGCTGATTGACCTCGAAGGCATCAAGCCGCAGAACTTCCGTGACGCGACCGAACTCGGCGGCTTGTTGCACCGCCTCGAAGAGTTCTGCAACACGCATGACCCTGCACAGGTCGCACAAGGGTTCAAGGCTCACGAGTGCGTCGTGCTGCGTGCCCATATCACTGCCGCAGGTCATTGGCTGCGTGCGTTCGCTGACCACTTGCCCGAGGGCCGATAGTCATGTTCAGTCGATCAGAACTCACGCGCGAGATAGCGCGAATCATGCTGCGTCTCGAACAGCGCAAGCTGCCGAAGCATCCGGACTGGATCACGCAGGCCATCATGCGCAGGCATCCGTTGCCGAAGGTGACGAAGCACGCGGACTTTTACGAGTACAACACGCGCGCCAACGTGCGCGAAGCAGTCGCCGCTCAAGTGCGCAGAGCGAAGCTAAACACAGAGGCCGTGCCTGATCGGCAAGGTGTGCTCGAAGGCTTCGAGCGGCTTCAGAAAGAGTACTTGGTCGAGCGTGACGGAACAGAGGTTGCGATGCCGATCGAGAGCATGAGTGACGAGCAGCTTATGGAGCAGTTCTACAAGCTACAGGCGATGGAGAAAGGACTGTTCCAGCACGGACAAGAAATCCTGCGGTATATCGACCTGCGCCGTAGCGCGAGAACCGGGACATGAACGACATGGCTCGCATTCGCACCGTAAAGCCGAAGCTGTTCACGCATGAGGCGTTGTTCGATGCCGAGCACGAGTGCGGCCTGCCCTTGCGACTCGCGTTCATCGGCCTGTTCACCGAGGCCGATCGCGAAGGCCGCTTTCAGTGGCGACCGCGCACGCTCAAGGCCGCGATTCTGCCCTTCGATGACCTCGACTTTTCACGCGTGCTCGACGCGTTAGCCACGCGTGGCTTTCTCGTGAAGTACGCGTCGCGCAGTGGGGAAGTACTCGGCGCGATTCCGACTTTTCGCCATCATCAGGCGATCAACAACAAGGAACAGGCTTCGGAACTCGATGCACCGAGCGCCGAGGATATCGCGACTTGGCGAACCCTCGCGGGACAAGGGAATGCGGACGCGTTGCGAACGCGTGAATCACGCGTGACCCACGCGTCACCGGGCAGGCTTAGGAATTCGCGAGGGGAAGGGAAGGGAAAGGAAGGGAGTAAACCTAAAACCTTAAAACCTAAAACCGAGGGTTCTAGCTCGTCTCGTCAGCAAACCTCGCGCGCACGCACGAGGCACGGTGACGATGATCGACGAGACGAGACGACCCTCGCCTTGAGAAAAATTGCGGAGGAAGCCGGGCTTCGGCTGACGCCGAAAACGGCGAACGGCATTGAGGCCGCAGCAGCCGAAGGTGTCACGTCGGCGAGCTTCGCGCATGCGATCGCAGCTGCGGTCGAGCACGGCGCGCACGACCGAGCCGCCTATGCGCTCAAGACCGTGCGGGCATGGCAAGCCGAAGGCAGTGAGCCGCCGCTCAACGGCAGACATGCAGGCCCGCGCTTCGATGAAAAGAACGAGGACCGGAAGCGCTGGATGGCCGAGATCGGCGCACACGCAGATGACGACATGCCGACGATCGACGTCGAAGCAACGGAGGTCCTGCATGGCCCGCGTTCCTGACCACGTTATCGACAGCCTGTTCCGACGCATGGCTGCGATGTATGGCAGTGCCTATGTCGACAAGTGGCGTGCTGTGCCGATCAAGGACATGCGCGAGCAGTGGGCGCAAGGCCTTGCGTTCGTAAGTTCCGATGACCTGCGCTACGGCATCGCGCGGCTGTTCCACCATCCCGGCCCGCCTGACCTGCCGACGTTCATCGGCCTGTGCCGTCATGAGGCTGTACCGCTCGAACATCGACCGGCCCTGACCAACGGGCGTTCGCCGATGACGCCTGAAGGCCTCGCAGAACTCGCACGCATCAAAGGCATCGTCAATGCGAATCCTGCAACGCTGCCGAACGCGCCTCGGGCCGATGGGATTCAATGGGCGTACAAGCTGCTCGACAAGGCGACGCGCGGCCAAGCGAACGCGCATCAGGTCGCCTTCGCCGAGGACGCGATCAGCCGGTGGAAGGCCTCGCATCATGTCGCGGCGGATGCCGACAACGATGCACCGCTCGAACTGCCGAAGCGCATCGCGAGTCCGCATATCTACGGCGATCGTGAGCCGGGCAGCGATGACGAGGTGCAGCCATGAACGTGACTCTCGGCGTGTTCATCGAACACCTTCGTAACCCGAACTATTCGATCGACGAGGCCGAACGTGCCCGCATCGCGACGTTGGTCGAAGTGCTCGACTTCGAGTACATGCGAGCGATGGAAGCATTGCACCGCATTGCGCTGATGACCGGCTATCGCGTGCCCGATGGTGACCTCGTGCTCGGCCTGCCGCAGCATGTCGCCTTCATGATCGCAGGGGAAAATCAATGATTCGCTACGAACAGGACCGCCGCACACGCGCAGAGCAAAACCTGCTGTCGGCACTGCTGCGCAAGTCCGAGAACATTCGCCATTGCATGAACGTGCGATGCGATGACTTTTCACACGATCAGCACGGCATGATCTTCGCCTCGATCCGGTCACTGATCGACGACGGTGAAGCGGTCAACGTTGAGAGCGTGCATGCACATATGCAGACATGGCATCGGGTCAACGTCTCGACGTATGCCTACCTGCTGACGCTGGCCGAGCTACGTATCGCGACCTGCTACACAGGCCTTTACGCGGCTGCAATGCTCAACGGGAGGAAGTCATGACGAACCCGACCTTGACGCTTGACCTCGGTGGCGAAAAGCCGCTCGTGACGATCGACGATCAAGCCGTCGCTGGTGTCGTGCGTGTCGATGTCGAGGTAACGCCCGATGCATTGCCGACGCTCGTGCTGCGTGTCGTAGCCTTCCGCTTGATCGGCGGCGACCTGCCGAAGGTCCCGAACTTCGGCGGCCTCGTGCGTGTGCATCGTGATGACCGGAGCGAATGACCATGAGCAAGAAAGCCAAGCAGGCAAGCGAGCGCATCGCCGATGACATGATCGAGCAGCCGGTCGATGAATGGGTCCCGGACTACGATCACGAGTGCGAGAACTGCGGCGAGACGCCAGTCGTCACCGGCGTGCATCGCGGCATCGTGGTGGTTGCGACCGGCATGTGCGGCTGCTGCACATGGGGCGAAGCGGCCTGCATCGATCCTGCGCAGTGGTGAGCCGACCATGACCCGCACGACCTTGCCCGCTCACAAGCCGCTTGACGTGCTGCCGCTCACGCAGCCGGTCACGCTGAGACTGCCGTATCCGCCGAGTTCGAACAGGTATTGGCGGACCTACGTCGTGCAGGGTCATGCACAGACCGTCGTGTCTGCCGAAGCGAAGGCCTATCGTCGCGAGGTCGCTTGGCTGCTCAAGGTCGCGAAGATTCGCGAGCCTGCGTTCGGTCGGGTCAAGGTCACGATCGTGCTGCATCCGAAGATGCCGCAGGATGCACGGCTGCGCATGCGCAAGTTCGGCGATCGTTGGGAGGACGATCTACTGTGCATCGACCTCGACAACGCCCTGAAAATTTTGTTTGACTCGCTCAAAGGCAGAGTCTTTTACGACGACCGCTTTGTGTGGAAAATCGATGCGTCACGCGGTGAGCCGAAACCAGAAGCATGCGTCGTCGTGACGATTGAGCGCGTGCCGTATATCGAGCCGCAGCAGGCCCTCTTCGATGCGATGCCTGTGCAACCGCAAACGGTCGATGACCCATTCGCATCATGAACGCCAAGGGATTCACGATGATGGTAAGACTCGAAGCGATCAGGCATCGGCTCGCAGCAGACAATGAACGACTGCGTGAAGCCTTGGCACTGATCGCCGCTATCGGCGAAGGCCATGCCGAAACTGACCTTCGCAACTGCGCACGCATCGCACGCAATGCGCTGCTGTCGGCAGAACCCGAGAACAAAGCATTGCGGCACGAGCCGCGTCACCCGGAGCAAGAAACATCATGAGCCAAGCCAATGAACAGCCGAGCAGCAATGCACAACCGGCTAGCGCACCTGTCGATCCACAAGCGCCGACTGCACCTGTTGCGCCTGTGGCACCGGTCGCACCTGTTGCGCCTGTGGCACCGTCGGCACCTGCTGCTCCTAGCCAACCGGCGCAGCCTGCCGCGCCTGCGCAACCCGCTGATGCGCCTACGAAACAGTCGCCGTCCGAGAAGGGCCAGGACCAAGGCCGCGACGGCAACGACGAGGACTGACGACGATGCACTCGACGAAGCACCGCTGCGCGTGGCCTCACTGCGACGAATTGGTCGCACGCAACATGTGGGGTTGCAAGGTGCATTGGTACATGCTGCCGTCGCAGCTGCGTTCGTGGATCGGTCGCGCGTATCGGCAAGGCCTTGCCGCCGACGCGCACCCGACCCGCTACTACGTGAAGGCGCATCAGGCCGCGCTCGCTTGGATCGCGGAGAACTGCACGACCGAGGACGAACATGCACGGTGAGATTTTTCGGGACGTCGCTGTCGCACTGACGACCAGCTATCGCATGGCGAGTACACCCGCCGTCGATGCTGGCGCGACCCGCCGCGCCCTGATCGTGATCGCCGTCTCGCAGGCCAGCCGCTCACGCATGCAGTCCGACTACGTGAAACGGCTGGTCGGCTATCCCTCGCGCGTCGTGGACCTCTCAGGACTCACGCGGCTCGAAGCCCGCGCACAATGCGCGCTCGTGCGCGAGGCCGTCGTCAACCGGCTATCGATTCCCGAAGCGTGCGCCGTGCTCGCGCGCTTCAGTCAAACCCCCGGCGAGAAGCAAATGGGTGTGTCGGGACTCGTCGCGCATTTCTCGGCGACGGGTCCCGCTTCCCTGCGCTCGCTCGATGACCCGCTCGCCGATCCCCTGTGGGACCTGCTCTGGCGTCATTACCTGCCGCAGCGCTACGGCGACGGCCTGTCGCTGCGGGAGATTGCGCGCCGCACGCATATGAGCAAGTCCGCACTGTCGCGCCGCGCCGACGAACTCGCGCATGACCTCGACGCGCTCGAACAGCAGGCGCTTAAGAGTCTCGAACATTCATTCGTGCCTGAGGGCCTATGCGAGGCGCTGCTCGCCCGGATCGATAGCACGCCTAGCGGGTCCGTGAAACAGACCGCGTGAAACATTCTTGCGGTCGTGGGACAAATTGCCTATGCTCTGCGCAATGTGGCGTCGTGTGTTCGCCATTTCTGCTTGCGCTGTCTCAGTCCGCTTCCCTCGGCAGGGAGCGGACTTTTTTTTTGGAGCGACGCCACGATGAACGCATTCGGACGCTGGCTGCGCAAGGTCACTGGCGACGTTGCGCCGATCGTGAGCGAGATCGAGATCGCCTCGTTGCATCCCGGCGACCTGCTTATCTTTCACCTTCCCGAGCAGCTATCGCCCGATCAGGTCGAGCGGCTGCGCGCGGACCTCACGACACGACTGCCGAGGACGGTCAACTGCTGCCTGATGGTCGGCGAAGACGTTCGTGTCGATATCGTTCGGGTCGTCGATCCGACGACTCGCCCTATGCAACGCCCGATAGGCGGATAGCTCTAGGAGGTCTCATGCTGACGATGCAACAGGCCCGCGACATGCGGCAAGGCATAACCCTGTCTGGCGATCGCAATCAGTGCAGCGAGTGCGGCCTGCTGTTCAATAGCTCAGGCGCTTTCGATAAGCACCGTACAGGCCGCATCGGAGTGTACGAAGGACCTGAGGCCCGCAGATGCTTGTCCCCTTCAGAGATGCGCCTCACTGGCATGGCGGTAAATCCTGCCGGATTCTGGGTCAAGGCCCTGATGACTGAGGAAGAGAGGGAAAGGGCAAAGGCAGGAATCGATTCTGATCTGTTACAGGTAGAGCTAGAAGCCTCTGGCAGGCCTTCGGAGGTAGTAGGACAGCGGGAAGCCCCTGCCAGCCCCTCCTAGCATTTGGCTGAAAGCCCGCTCTGTCATGTCTGCACCTGACCAACCCCGGCAAGTGCGGACCAGAGGCCGCCGCTGGCTCAGGATCAGGGCCCGTCACCTTGCCGAGTACCCGCTCTGCGTCAAGTGCCTGTCTCAGGGCTTCACCACTCAGGCACAGGAAGTCGACCACATAGTCCCCTTGTTCAAGGGCGGCACTGATGCCCCGAGCAACCTGCAATCGCTCTGCGTGACCTGTCATGCGGACAAGACTCGCGACGACTGCGGCCTTGCTCCGATCGGTTGCGACGTGTTCGGCTCGCCGATCGAGGCGAAACGAAAGTTCCGATGATCGGCCGCCGCCGTCGTCGCTCGCGGGTCGCGCCGTGGGGGGCCGTTTGTAACTTTTTTCGCGAGCGGTGGACACCCCGTGCCCTCCTTTATTTTTAGAAATCCGTTCTATCGCCGGGCCTGCCTCATAGGGAGCGTCAATGGACCAGCCTGTTAAAAATGCGCCGCAGTGGCCCGCGGCCAAGGTGCAACTGTGGGACATCGAGAAGCTGATTCCCTACGCACGCAACGCGAAACAGCACTCTGCAACGCAGGTCGCGCAGCTTGCCGCGAGCATGCGCGAGTGGGGCTTCACGATGCCGGTTCTCGCCGCCGAGGATGGCACGATCATCGCCGGTCACGGTCGGGTCATGGCAGCGAGACTGCTCGAATGGGAGCGCTTGCCGGTCATGATCGCGAAGGGTTGGACCGACGCGCAACGCCGCGCGTATGTCCTGGCCGACAACCGCCTGGCCGAGTCGCCGTGGGACGATGAACTGCTGGCGGTCGAACTCGACGCGCTCGCGTCCGATAAGTTCGACATGTCGCTGCTCGGCTTCACGAACGACGAGATGGACGCCCTTGCAAACGCAGGCGAATTCGGCCCCGGCAGCGCAGGCGATCAAGGCGACCTCTCGACGTTACAGCCGATCATCTGCCCGCATTGCGGCGGTGAGGTCCCCCGCAAATGAGCACGCCCGCTCGCCTGTCCGAAGCGACCGGAGCGAAGCCCGCTCTGCGCATCGATTGGGCGACCGACGAGGCTGTCGCCTATGCCTGCGGTCACTGGCACTACTCCCGATCGGTCCCGGTCAGTACGAACGTCAAGATCGGCGCATGGGAAGGCGATCGCTTTATCGGCATCGTGCTGTTCAGTCGCGGCGCGAACCGGCATATCGGCAACCCCTACGGCCTCACGCAAACCGAGTGCTGCGAACTCTCGCGCGTCGCGCTGCGTGACCATCAGACGCCTGTGTCGCGCATCGTCATGCTGGCCGTCAAGTTCCTGCGCAAGGCCTCACCCGGCCTGCGCCTGATCGTCAGCTATGCCGACACCGTACAAGGCCATGTCGGCGGCATCTATCAGGCCATGAACTGGATTTATACCGGCGTCGGCAAGACGACACGCGTCGTCGTGCATGGCGAGGTCCTGCACGGTAAGACCGCGAGCAGCCGCTACGGCAAGCGAGGGTTCAACCTCAAGTGGCTAATCGCGAACGTGGATCCGAAGGCGACCCGCATCGACGGCGGCGACAAGCATCGCTACCTGCTGCCGCTCGATGACGACATGCGTGCTCAGGTCGCACCGCTTGCCAAGCCTTACCCGAAGTCTGATTCAACCCCGCGCGAGAAGCGGGCGATGACCGGTTCCACCGGTACAGCGGCGGTTCAACACCGACCCTCGCGCTCCATCCTTAAGACGGTGACTCATGCCCGGAATCCGAAAAGGGCGCGGCACAGTGCCAAGAAAGCCAACTCACCTGCGGGTGATTGAAGGCACGACGCACAAAAACCGCAACCCCTACGAACCTAAGCCCGAACTCGCGATCCCTGAGCCGCCGACGCATATGTCACGCACGGCGCGCGCCGAATGGGACCGCCTAAGTGTGGTCCTGTTCAGGCTCGGCCTGCTCACGCATCTCGATCGCGGCGCGCTCGCGGCTGTCTGCTCGGCCTACGGTCGTTGGGTCGATGCCGAGGAAGCGCTCGAAAAGATGGGCCGTCCGCTGCTGTACAAGACGACCAACGGCAATTGGATACAGCACCCGCTGATCGGCACGGCGAACCGCGCGGCGTATCAATACGTCCACCTTGCCGCCGAGTTCGGCCTCTCACCTTCGGCACGCGCGAACATCCGCGTGAATCCTGATGACAACCAAGACCCGGCCAAAGCCTACTTCTGAGCCGACAGGGCCGGTCGCTGATCCTGTCACGCAGTTCGCGAAGGACGTTCATAGCGGTGCGATCGTGGCAGGCCCTGACGTGCGCGCGGCCTGCCGCCGTCACCTGCATGACCTGCGGCACGGCAAGGCCCGAGGGCTTAAGTGGGACCTGCCCGCCGCGATGCGCGTGATTAACTTCTATCCCGACGTGCTGCGCCTGAACGGCGGCGAGTTCGAGGGCGTGTCCTTCGGCCTGCTGCCGTGGGAGGCCTTCATCGTCGGCAGCTTGTTCGGCTGGAAGCGTCGCGACGGCTCACGCCGCTTTCGTGAGGCCTATGTCGAGTCGGGCAAGGGTAGCGGTAAGTCACCGCTTGCGGCCGGCATTGGCCTGTACATGCTCGTCGCCGATGGCGAGGAACGTGCCGAGGTGTATGCAGCAGCGACGAAGAAAGAGCAAGCGCAGATTCTGTTTCGCGATGCGGTCGCGATGGTCGATCTATCGCCGACGCTCTCGTCACGTATCACGAAGTCGGGCCGCGCCGAACGCACGTTCAACCTCGCGTACATACATAAGGCCTCGTTCTTTCGCACGATCGCGAGTGACACGACAGGCCAGTCAGGACCGCGCCCGCATTGCGCACTGATCGACGAGATTCACGAGCACAAGGACCGCACCGTCATCGACATGATGCAGGCAGGCAAGAAAGGCCGACGCCAGCCACTCATTTTCATGATTACGAACTCGGGCAGCGATCGCACGTCGCTTTGCTTCGAGAAACACGAGTACGGGCAAAAGGTCGCCGCGCAGCAGCTTGCCGACGATGCGTTCTTCGCGTTCATCTGTTCCCTTGACGAAGGCGAGGACCCGTTCGAAGACGAGGCCTGTTGGGTCAAGGCGAATCCCTCGCTCGGGCAGACCATCCAGCATAGCTATCTCGACGAGCAGGTTCGGCAGGCGCGCGGCATGCCTTCGCTCGAATCCACCGTACGGCGCCTGAACTTCTGTCAGTGGGTGGACGCCGACGATCCTTGGATCACGACCGACGTATGGAAGTCATGTGAGGTCGGCGCACCGCTCGCAGTGCATGAGGTCATCGCCGACACCGATAGCGACGCGATGCCCGCGACATGGAAAGCGACCGTCGAGCGTGCGCTCGCTGAACGCGACGCGATGCTTGAGCGCATGAAAGGCCGCGAAGTGTTCGGCGGGCTTGACCTCTCGGGCACGCGCGACTTGACCGCGTTCGCAGCTGCGTGCAAGCAGGACGACGGCAGCGTCGATGCCTTCGTTGAGTTCTGGACGCCCGGCGACACGCTCGCCGAACGTGCGCGACTGGACAACGTGCCGTACACGGTCTGGAGCAAGGCCGGATTCATGCATGCGCGTGAGGGTTCGATCGTGCGCTATCGCGATGTCGTGCAGCGCTTCGTCGAGCTACACGAGCAACTGAACATTGCGCGCATCGCGTTCGACACGTATCGCATGAAGGACTTCGAGCAGGCCCTCGAAGAGGCCCGCCTCGTGCTGAAACTCGTACCTCACGGCCAAGGCTTCACACGCGCCGCGGAGTCGGGCCTATGGATGCCACGCTCGATCGAAATACTCGAACAGCTTGTGTTCGATCAGACCTTGCGCGTCGCCTATAACCCCTGCCTGCGCTGGAACGTGCTGAACGCCGAGGTCAAGGCCGACGCGAAGAACAATCGCGTGTTTCACAAGGCCCGGCAGCAGAAGCGCATCGACGGCCTTGTCGCCTTGACGATGGCGATCGCACTCGCAGGCGCGACCGAGCGCCAGCCCGAGTACCAAATGCTTTTCATCGGCTAACGGAGATAGACATGAAACTCGAACGCGCTTACACGCTGCTCGACGTGCGCAGCAGTGACGACGAAGCCCGCACGATTGAGGGCATCGCCAGCACGCCGACGCCTGACCGCTACGAGGATATCGTCGAGCCGCTCGGCGCGAAGTATGCACTGCCGATGCCGCTGTTGTGGCAGCACCGCAGCGACGCACCTGTCGGACATGTCGAGTTTGCGAAGCCCGACAAGACCGGCATTCCGTTCAAGGCCCGCGTGCTCAAGACTGACGAGCCGGGCACGCTTCGCGATCGGCTCGACGAGGCTTGGCAGTCCGTCAAGATGGGCCTCATTCGTGCCGTCAGTATCGGCTTCCGTCCGATCGAGTATTCAATGATCGAAGGCGGCGGCATTCGCTTCCTGTCGTGGGAGTGGCTAGAGCTATCGCTCGTGACCATCCCCGCGAACGGTGAGGCAACCATCAACGTCGTTCGCAACATCGACGCCAGCGAACGGGCCGCGTCCGGCCAAGGTTCGTCGACGATCGAACGTCCCGCATCACGCGTCGTGCGCCTGCATGACGATCCCCTCTCGCGCGCTCGCGAACCCTTCGTGATTCACACTATCCATCGGAGCGTGAAATGAAGTTCACCATTCAGGAACAGATCGCGGCGTTCGAGGCACGCCGGGCCAGCGCGAACGCGCGCATGGTCGAAATCATGGAAGCGGCCGCCGAAGTCGGCGCGACGCTCGACACCGCCCAACAGGAAGAGTTCGACACGCTGACCGATGAAATCAAGGCGATCGATTCGCATATCGGACGGCTCAAGACCATCGAGGCTCAAGTCATCCGCGCCGCTTCACCGATCATCGTCACCGACCCGGCCAGCGCGAGCGCCGTGCGCGGCGGCGTCGTGGTCCCGCAGCAGCAGCAACGCAATCCGGTTATCACGGTGCAGCAGAACGTCGCGAAGGGCGTCGCCTTCACGCGCTATGCGATCGCACTGATGCGCGCTAAAGGCGACCTGATGCAAGCCGCCGAGATCGCCCGAGGCTGGCACGACAGCACGCCGCAGGTCGAACTCGTGTTGCGTGCTGCTGTTGCCGCAGGCACGACGACCGATCCGGCATGGGCCGCGCCGCTCGTTGATTACACGAACATGACCGGTGAGTTTATCGAACTGCTGCGGCCTGAAACGATCATGGGCCAGATTCAGGGCTTTCGTCGTGTGCCGTTCAATATCAAAATGCCGTCGCAGCTTTCCGGCAGCAGTGCGCAATGGGTCGGTGAAGGCAAGCCGAAGCCCGTTAGCGCCCTGAGCTTCGGCACGGTGACGCTCGGCTTTAGCAAGGCCGCTGGCATCGTCGTCATGACCGACGAGCTTGTCCGGTTCTCGAACCCGAGCGCCGAGGCGATCGTGCAACGCGACATGATCGCGACCATCGCACAGTTCCTTGACGTGCAGTTCATCGACCCGACTGTCGCCGCCGTCGCGGGCGTGCATCCCGCCTCGATCACGAACGGTGCGCCGAACATCCCGGCGAGCGGACCGACCGCTGATGACCTGCGGCAGGATATCGGGACCTTGTTCGCGATGTTCGTGCAAGCCAACATGTCGATTCGTGGCGCGTACTGGATCATGGACCCGGTGATGGCGCTCTCGATCGGCATGCTGTCGAACGCGCTCGGTCAAGCCGAGTTCCCCGGCATCAACATGAACGGTGGCGTGTTCTTCGGCCTGCCGGTAGTCGTGTCCTCGAACGTGCCGCACCACACGAGCACAGGTGAATCGGACCCGGCGACGACCATGCTCGTGCTCGTGCTGCCGTCTGAAATCCTGCTCGCCGATGACGGCGGCGTCACGCTCGATGCATCGCGCGAGGCCTCGCTGCAACTCGACGATGCGCCGACAGCGGGAGCCGCGACGCTCGTCAGCCTGTGGCAAAACAACATGGTCGCGCTGCGTGCCGAGCGTTTCATCAACTGGCAGCGTCGGCGCAATCAGGCGGTCGCCTATATCACGGGCGCACGCTACGGCGGCAACTTCATTATCCCGAAGCCGCCTGTGACTGATGGCGAGGAAGGGACGAACGGCGAGCCGGTACGCGACGCAGGCCTTGTGACGACGACCCGCAGCTAGTGCGTTTAGTCGATCGCGCAACACATACAGGCTAAACAGGCCGCAGCAGCTAAACGAAGGGCACGACCGGCGATCGGCGTGCCCTTTCTTTTTGAGGGTAGCAACCATGAAAGTCACGGCGAATCGCGCGTTCTCTTACGGGCGCAAGCAGTACGACAAGGGCGACGAAATCGAGATGCCTGAGCGCGACGCGAAGCTGCTGGCCGCGACCGGCCGCATCCTCGTGCCTGAGCAGACAGCAGGCAAGGCCAAGCCTCAGGCAGGACGCCAGAAGCCCCACCAAGCCCCTGATAACCGACAGGAGCACGCAGAGCAGCAGGACGATGCCGAGGAAGGCAGCAAGGGCCGCAAGGGCAAGGGCAAAGCCTACAAGCGCCGCGACATGACTGCCGAGGGCAACCCGAGCGGAGACGAATGACCATGCGACTCTTCGGCCTTGAGATCACACGCGCCGCGCCGCGAGGCAGCACAGGCAGCGCAGGCAGCACGACGGCCTCGCAGCCGGTCGTGCCGATGGATGGCCGCACGGTCGGCAGCGGGAGCCTGGGGCCGTTCGGTAGTGGCGGCTGGTGGCCGCTGATCGTACGCGAGGCCTTCGCAGGTGCATGGCAACGCAATATCGAACTCAGGCCCGAGACGATCCTCGCGTATCACGCCGTCTATGCCTGTGTCACCTTGATTAGTGCCGATATCGGCAAGCTGGCCGTGCGCCTGATGACCCGCGAGGGCGAGGTCTGGATCGAAGCATCGTCGCCCGCGTTCTCGCCTGTGCTGCGCAAGCCGAACCGCTATCAGAACCACATTCAATTTATCGAGAATTGGATCATGTCGAAGCTGACGCGCGGCAACACGTACGTGCTCAAGGAACGCGATGCGCGCGGCATCGTCGTCGCCCTCTACGTGCTCGACCCGAACCGATGCAAGCCGCTCGTCACCGAGGACGGCGCGGTCTATTACCAGCTTGATATGGACTACCTCGCGGGCATCGTCCCCGACGATGACAATCGCGGCGGACAGGTCATCGTGCCTGCAAGTGAAATCATTCACGACCGCATGAACTGCCTGTTCCATCCGCTGTGCGGCACGTCGCCCTTGTTCGCGTGCGCGCTCGCTGCCCGCCAGGGCCTTGCGATCCTGAACAACTCGGCGGCGTTCTTCGAGAACGGAGCCGAACCGGGCGGCATCCTCGTCGCGCCCGGTGCGATCAGTGACGAGACAGCGAAGCGCCTTAAGGATCGGTGGGAGGAAAACTACGGCGGGGCGAACCGAGGCCGCATTGCCGTGCTCGGTGACAACCTGAAGTATCAACCGCTGACGATGACCGCCGTCGATGCCGAACTTGTCGATCAACTGAAGATGACGAGCGAGGTCGTGTGCTCGGTGTTTCATGTCCCCGGCTATATGGTTGGCGTTGGCGCTGCCCCGACCTATAACAATATTGAGTCGCTGTCCCAAAACTATTATTCGCAGTGCCTGCAATCGCTGATCGAATCGTTCGAGCTATGCCTCGACGAAGGCCTCGCACTGCCACCCGAGTATCGCACCGAGCTAGACCTCGACGGCCTGCTGCGCATGGATACCGCGACGATGGTTAAGACGCTGGTCGATTCGGTCGGCGGCGGCATCGCAGCACCTAATGAAGCACGCAAGCGGCTGAACCTGCGGCCTGTGAAGGGCGGGCAGACGCCGTACCTGCAACAGCAGAACTATTCGCTGGCGGCACTCGACGAACGCGATCGCAATGCACCGTTCGCGAAGCCTGACCCTGCGCCGACCATCGGCCCGCCGCAACCGACGAGCAGCGGCAATGGCGGCAGCAACGCGGACGACGCCAACGACGACGAGACAGCGAGCGAGCGCTCGGCGCGCTGGTTCGATCGGCTCGTGAGCGGCCTAACGGAGGCAGATCATGCGTGACGTGACCGGAATCCCGAATGAACTGCTCGACGTGATCGCGCGTGCGATCAAGCTGCACGTGCAGACCTATTGCGCGTCGATCATCGCCCGCCTTGACTCGATCGAAAAGCGCAGCGAGCCGGTCGTCAACGTGACCAGCTTCCCGGTGAAGGATCACAGCGAAGCGGTTGCGAGCCTGCAACGCAATGACGAAGAGCAGGCCAAGCAGACTGCCGAGCACCGGCGCGAACTGGATCGTGTCGCGAGCGGCCTCGATGCGCTCGGCGAGCGGGTCAAGACGATCGAAGGCCGCGAGCCGCCTGTCGTGAAGGATGGCGAGCCGGGGCGCGATGCGTTCGAGCTCGACGTGCTGCCGGTCATCGACTTCGCGAAGGACTACGCACGCGGCACGCTCGCCCAGCATCAGGGCGGTTTGTGGCGTGCACACGCAAACACGCACGGCGAGCACGGCTGGGCCTGCGTGGTCGATGGCATCGCATCGACGCAAGTCACGATGGACAGCGAACGCAGCTTCACGGTGCATATCGTGCGCTCGGGCGGCGCACACGAGACAGCGACGTTCGCCCTGCCGGTCATGATCTATCGCGGCGTGTTTGTGGCGGGCGAAACATACAAGGCCGGTGACGTCGTGACATGGGCCGGTTCCCTCTGGCACTGCAATGCGACGACCGACACGAAGCCCGACACGGGCGGCGATGCATGGACTCTCGCTGCGAAACGCGGTCGTGATGGTAAGGACCGCATGAGCATTGTGGGGGCGGCAGCATGACAGGCGACCTCGTAACAATCGATCAGGCCCGCGCGGCACTGCGGCTCGATGATGACTTCCCCGACCTCACGGTTCAGATCGCGATCACGAGCGCGAGCGATTCGGTCATTCAGTATCTGAAGCTGAAGGAACCGTACACCGACGAGAACAAGCCCCCGCCGAACGTGCAGCAGGCGACCTTGCTGCTCGCCGGCATTCTGCTGCGGGACCCGGATGGCGTCGAGTCACAGACATGGGAGCAAGGCTATCTGCCGTGGGCCGTCTGCAACCTGCTGCACCAACGTCGTGACCCGGCGATGGAGTAAGGACGATGGCAACCAAGACCACAGGCCTCGCAGGTGGGCCGCTCAGGCATCGGGTAAGGCTCGAAGAGCCAGTCGTGCAGGTGGACAGCTTGAGCGGCGAGCCGGTCATTACGGAATGGCTTGATCGTGGAACCGTATGGGCCTCGGTCGAGAGCCTGAGCGGTCGCGAGTGGCTGCTCTCGGCAGAGTTCCGCGCAGGCACGACAACCCGAGTTCGCGTGCGCTGGCGCGATGACGTGACCGAGCAATGGCGGGTCATTCATGCACGCAAGGCCGGTGACACGATTTACAACATCGACGCGGTGCTGCCTCGGTTCGAGAGTATGTCCGAACTGAACCTGATGTGCAGCAGCGGCGTCGTGACCGAGGGCGGACAGCCATGATGTCGATAAGCGCAGTCAAGGGCCTTAAGGAACTGGACGAGTTTCTGGCGACACTGCCCGAAGAGGTTCAGAAAAGCATGCTGACGAGTTCGCTGCGCGTCGCTGCAAAGCCGATCCTCGATCAGGCAATGCTTAACGTCCTGATGAACTTCGGCGGGCATCCGCGTTCGAGCGGCGTGCTGTTCTCGCATATCACGCGCGGCAAGGTCAAGCGCACAGGCTATGCAGCCCGCATCGATGTGAAGCTGAAGCGCCGCAGCAAGTCGCCCGGCAAGGTCAACGCACGCATTAACGGCGTGCGTAAGCCTTACGGTGACGACCCGTTCTATGGTCGTTTCCTCGAGTTCGGTACGTCGAAGATGGAGGCCAAGCCGTGGCTGCGGCCTGCGGCGATCGCCAAGCAGGACGACGCCGGTCGCGGCCTTAATGTCGAACTGCAACGACGCATGGCCTTGTGGTGCAAAAAGAACGGCGTCAAGTTCGTGCCGAGCCTCTGACCATGACCGAGGCCGACCTCTTCGCCATCCTCGACAGTGCGATGCCGGGACGCGTGTTCACGCCGATCGCACCTAAGGGAACCGTCGAGCCGTATGTCATCTATCAAGACGTGACGGTCCTACCAACCAACACGATGTGCGGTTATGCATGGCTCGATCAATGTCACTGGCAGATCGACAGCTATGCCCGCACGAAGGGCGAGGCCCGCGCAAATATGGAACTCGTCAAGCAGGCCCTGCACGCTGCTGACCCGCAGCCGACAGTGGAGAACGAGCAGTCGTTGTATGAGGTCGAGACGCGGCTATGTCGCCGCATGGTTCAGGTCATAACGTGGGACTCAACCGGAAAGGTGACAGCATGAAAAAAGCCATGAGTGCGCAAGGCACGAAGATGTATCTCGAAGATTTGACGAGCGCGCCGACGGCAACCGGCGCGATTGTATCGGCGAGCGCGAGCGAACCCGTCTATGCGGTGTTCGATGACGTAAGCAAGCTGAAGAACGGCGAGCCGGTTCTAATCACCGGGACCGGCTGGCCCTCGCTCGACAATCAGTCGTTCGTGCTTCAGGACCTCGACGTTAACGGCAAGTCAGCGGCCCTCTATGGCAGTGACGCGACCGAAGAGACAGCGGAGTTCGGTGACCTCTCGATGTGGTCGTTGAGCACGTTTATCGACCTGTGTGCACGCACGTACTCTGTGCAGCAGACGCCCGCGACCTCGATCGACACAACCACCCTGTGCGATGACGAAAAGACTTCGCTCGTCGGCTTCCGCGATCCGGGGACCTTCACGTTCGATTTTTTCATCGACCCGACCGACCCCGCGTATCTCGCCCTGCTCGCCGCCTATGACGATGGTGAGGTTCGCATGCTCGAAGTCGTGTATCGGAACAAGGCCGTGCGCACGCTGCCGGTCATCGTGCAGTCGATCAGTGAAACGGGCGGCGTCGATCAGGCTGTGGCCGGATCATGCACGATGAAAATCACGGGCGCACCTGTGCTCACGCAGCCGCCTGACAGCGGCCAGCCCGCCGAGCAGTACAACCTCAGTGTGACCGTCACGCCCGCAAGCGGTGACGCACCGCTGCACGTCACGATGCAACTGACCGAGACAGGCGGCGCAGCTGCGAAATACGCGATCGACTGGAAGGACGGCAGCACGGTCGAGAACCTGATCGGCAGCAAGACGACCACGCACAACTACGAGACGGTCGGCAGCTACGAGGCCGCAGTGACTGCGACAGTCGGCAATAAGGCACAGCCGGTCGTCAAGGCGAATCCGGTCACGGTCGCGAACGCGGGGGGTTAAAGCATGAACGACCTGAGCCAACCCGCGCCGCTCTTTCATCTCGTCACGTTGAGCGAGGAAGTGCCGACGACGCTGTTCGGACATGTGACCGTGAGCGAGCTAGCGAACCGCGTGCTCTCGAACCTCTATGCCGAGCACGATCCCGAGACCGATGCCGAAGGCTTCGGGCATGCGCTGCTGTGCGAAAGCGTGCGCGGTGAGAACGGCGAGCGCATGACGCCCGAGTTCATTCGCAGCCTGCCAAATCGTGCGCTGCCCGATCTAAAGCTGCTGATGCAGGCCGCTGTTCGCGTCAACGGCATGGAGCGCGCCGACGTGGAAAAAGAGTGACCGCACCTGTAACGCGCCTCGTGTATGCAGTGGCCGCGCATCTGCATATGACGGCGGGCGCGGTCCTCGATCAGATGGGCGCACACGAACTCATGACGTGGGGATACCTCTTCGACGAACACGCGAAGGCACAGCAGCAAGCAGCAAGCGCGCCGCTTGAACTGAGCGTCGAGGACGAAATCAACGCATGGAGATAGGTCGATGGCTTCCGCTGGGAACATAGTTTTCGAACTCGCCGCCGACGTGTCACGTCTACGGACGGACATGCAGAAGGCAGCGAAGGAAGTCGATGCGTCGCTGAAAAGCATCGCACAGTCGTCGGCAGTGTCCGCGTTCAAGATGGGCGCAGAGTTCGCGCAGAGCTTCGCGCGGGCCTTCAGTGAGAACGTCAAGAAAGCGATCGACCAAGCCGACGCGATGGGCAAGCTGGCGCAGCGCGTCGGCACCACGACCGAGGCTATGTCGGCGCTCGCGTATCAGGCGAAGCAGGCCGATGCATCGACCGATGACCTTGCGGCAGGCTTCCGAGGTCTATCGAAATCGATCGTCGAGGCAGCGAAGCCGACCAGTGATGCCGCTGCCGCGTTCAAGGCCTTCGGCATCAATGTCGATGACCTCAAGAACAAGGACCCTGCCGAGCAGCTTGCTTTGATCGGCGAGGCCATGAAGGGCTTTAAGACCAACGAGGACTTCATCGCTGCCGGTACCGCGATCTTTGGCAAGAACTTCACGGCCCTGTTGCCGATGCTTAAGCAAGGTAAAGAGGGCTTCACCGATGCAGCGAAGGAAGCCGGAAGCCTCGGCGCGATCATTAAGGACAGCACGGCTAAAGCGGCTGACGAGTTCAATTCGCAACTGACGAAGCTAAACACAGTCGGCACCTCACTGTGGGGGTCGATCGCCGAAAACCTGTTGCCGACCGTTAAGGACCTTGCGAAGTATTTCATCGACGCGGCGAACGACGGCACGACGTTTAAGGAAGTGCTCGAAGATGTGGCCGACGCGGGCGCGTTCGCAGCGCGTGTGCTGATCGGCACGACCGCGAACGTCACCGCAGCAGCGAAGGCGTTCAAGTTCCTTAGTGACTCGTACAAGGTCCCGGTCGGTGATATCGAAGGCCAGAAGAAACTGCGCGCGGACTTCGCCGGTGAGGTGGAGGAACTGTACACGAAGGCCGCGAACGCACAGGCTGCAATCTCTCGCTCGCGGGAGGATGCCCGCGCAGGCATCAAGCCGAAAGTAAGCGCGACGGACAACCATCAGCAGGACGAGGCGAACAAGAAAACGGTCGACTTTGCGAAGGCGCTCGCCGATGCAGGCAAGGCAGGCAAGAAAGCGAAGGAAGAGATCAGCGACTATCAAAAGATGATCGAGCAGCTAGACACGGACTATCGCAAGCTGGCCGCCGAAGGCGATCCGATGAAAGAGCTACTGAGCGACCCGCGCTATCTCGAATCGAGCAAGGCCCAGCAAGCGGACCTCGTTGCCCGCACGCAGCGAAACATCGACCTGAAGCTGGCGATCGAGGCCCGCGCACAGGCCGAAGAGGATGCGAACAACGAAGCTGCCCGCCAGGGCGCTGAAGCGGCCGCACGCTGGAAGGCCGAAGAGGACCATGCGAAGGACATATGGGATTGGGCCGACCAGCAGCGCCGTGCCGTCGATCCGATGCTCGACTATAACGATCAGGTCGATAAGCTGAACGAGGCCCTGAAGGAAGGCGCGATACCCTCGATGGAGGAATACCTCGCGATCCTTAAGCGTATCAACGATAACTACGATCAGCAGATCGACAAGTCCGATCCGTGGCTCGAACAGCTTGAGCAGATACAGAAAGCGATCGAGGGCTTCGGCAAGAAATCGAGCGATGCCCTCGTTGACTTCATGTTCGCGACGAAGGACGTCAGCGTCAGCTTTAGCGAGATGGTCGTATCGATCCTGAAGGACCTCGCCAAGATGCTGGTCTATCAACAGATCATGGGGCCGCTGTTCGGCGTGCTCGGCAAGGGCCTAACGGGTCAAGGCTGGGACTGGACCAGCTTCGTCGAGGGCAAGCTACAGAGCGGCGGCCCTGTGCGTGCTGGCGGCTTGTATCAGGTCAACGAGATTCCGGGCCGCTCGGAGTACTTCATTCCCAACGTGCCGGGCCGTGTCGTCACTGATGCAGGTGCAGGCGGCATCGGCGGCGGCAGCAATGTCGTCGTGAACGTGCACATGGCGAAGGACGACACCGCTACACAGAGCACGACCGCCAATCAGAAGCAGGCCGCGGAACTCGGCAATCGCATCGCGACTGTCGTGCGGCAAGTCATCAGCACCGAGAAGCGCGCGGGCGGTCTGCTCGCACCAACCCGCTAGAGGTCCCGCCATGCCTGAAACCGTCCTTGCGCTCAACGAGTCGCAGCGCCTGAAGCTGCACGCGCTGCTCACGAGCGATCGTGTGTTGATCGAGCCGCAGGCCTCAGGCCTCGCGTTCAAGTGGTGCGTGACTGAGGCCAGCTACGAGCTAGAGCCGAAGATCGTCAAGGCACAGTTCGGCGATGGCTATGCACAGCGCAGCCCGGCAGGCATCAACACGCAGGCCTGCATGTGGACCATCAGCATGAAAAACAACGACGCCGAAACGGCCGGCGCGGTCGTTGCCTTCCTGTCGGCACGCAACGGCGTCGAGATTTTCAACTGGACCCCGCCGCGCCAGATCGTGGACCCGCCTGTCGTGCAGGACGTTATCTGTCCGTCGTGGTCGGTCCGATACGGGCAGCTCGTGTCGAACGGCACACTGCTTTATGACGTGTCGTTCAAGTTCGAGCAGGTGTTTGTATGAGCCTCAAGGGCGACATTCAATCGCTGTCGCCGAGCGCGCGCATTGAACTCTACGTGATTGACCTGCGGCCCTATCGCGAGCAGACCCTGTACTTTCATGCAGGCACGAACAAGGTCGGCGGCGATGTCGTGTGGCAAGGCGTCACGTATGTGCGCTATCCAGTGCGGGCGAGCGGCTTCGAGTGGAAAGGTCAAGGCACGCTGCCGCGACCTCACTTCGCGGTCGCGAACGTGACCGGCATCGTGTCGGCGATGTGCAAGCAGTACAGCGATTTAGTCGGCTGCAAGGTCACGCGCAAGCGGACGCTCGCACGCTATCTCGATGCGGTCAACTTTCCGAACGGCAACCCGTTCGCGAATCCCGCCGAGACCTTCGCCGACGACATATTCGCAGTCAATCAAAAGGTGCGCGAGAGCAACGATATCGTCGAGTTCGAACTCGCTACACCGATGGACGTTGAGGGCGTGCAACTGCCGGGCCGACAGGTCATCCAGAATGCATGCCCGTGGCGCTATCGCGGCGACGGCTGCGGCTATGCAGGCCCGCCCGTTGCCGATATCAACGACAACCCGACAGGCGACCCGGCGAGCGATGCCTGCGGCAAGCGGCTCAAGTCATGCCGCATGCGCTTCGGCAATGGCTGGATGCCGTTCGGTGGGTTCCCCGGTGCAGGCACGTACAGGTCATGACCATGAAAGACGAGACCCTTGCCGCTGTCGTGCCGATGGTCATCATTCACGCACAGGCCGAGGAACCGCGCGAGTGCTGCGGCGTCGTCGTGCGCCGCGATGCCTCACTCGTGTATGTGGCCTGCCGCAACGTCGCGACCGAGCACGAGCATTTCGTCATCGACGGCAACGACTATGCACGCGCCGAGGATACCGGCCTCGTGATGGCGATCGCGCACTCGCATCCGTACCAGTCGCCCGAGCCATCGCTCGCCGATCGCACCGGCATCGAGCGGACCGGCCTGCCGTGGCTGATCGTCAACGTGCCGACCGGTCACTACACGATTACGCGGCCCTCGGGCTTCAATGCACCGCTCGTCGGTCGTCCCTTCGTGCATGGCGTGCACGACTGCTATTCGATCGTGCGTGACTACTACGCCGAGCAAGGCGTCATGCTCAACGACTACCCGCGCGCCTTCGGCTGGTGGGAGCAACGCGGCGGGCCTGACCTCTATCGGCAGAACTTCGCGAAGGAAGGGTTTCATATCGTGCTCGCGCACTCGCCGCAGACGCTCGACGATTACAACCGCATCAAGCGGAACGACCTGCTGCTGATGAACATTCGCGCAGCGCACGACAACCATATGGCGGTATATCTCGGCGGCGGCGTCATGCTGCACCACTTGATCGGGCAGGCCTCGAAGCGCGAGGCTTATCAGGAGTTCTACCAGCGGCGCACGACTGCCGTGCTGCGGCACGAGCGGTTCATGACGCCCGACGAACTGAAGGACGAACCGTCATGCTGACCGTCCGCTTATACGGTGACCTCGGCGCACGCTTCGGGCGTCGCTACCTGCTTGACGTGCGATCGCCTGCCGAAGCGGTGCATGCACTGTGCGTGCAGCTTCCCGGCCTGCGTCGTTACTTCATTGAGCATGCGACACAGCAGTTCCGCGTGCGCGGCGTGCAGGACTACGACGAGCAGGACATGCACTATCCGCAAAGCACCGGCACGCTGAAACTCGTGCCGATGATCGAAGGCGCAGGTGCATGGGGCAAGGTACTCGGCGGCGCTGCCCTGGCGGTCATCGGCGCGGTCGCGATGGCCTACGGTCAACCGTGGGGCGCGAAGGTCATCGCGCTCGGCGCTGCACTCGCAATGGGCGGCGTCGCGCAAATGATGGCCCCGCGCAATGCAGGCACAGCGACCCCGGAGAAAGCCGACAATCAGCCTTCCTTGGCCTTCGACGGTGCAGTCAATACGATGGGTCAAGGCGGGCCTGTGCCGCTCGGCTACGGGCATCTGATCGTCGGCTCGCAGATTATCTCGGTCGGGTTCTCGACGAACAATGAAGTGGTGATTCGATGACCGCGCTCGTGCGTGACCTCATGCCGATCGCGGGCGCTGGCGGCGGCGGTGGCAAGGGCGGCGGCTCAGGCGGCTCGTCGGCACCTGTCGAGGCTCCCGACTCGCTGCGCTCGATCCAGTACGCGCGGGTCATCAATCTAATCTGTGAGGGCGAGGTCGAAGGCATCGTCGGCGGCGCACAAGGCATCTTCGTCGATGACACGCGGCTACAGAACGCTGACGGCACGTGGAACTTTTCAGGGGCGGCGGTCGAGTGGCGCAGCGGCACGGCGAGCCAGCAGCCGATCGCAGGGTTCTCGGCGACCGAGAGCGAGAGCAGTGTCGGCGTCGCGGTGACTGCCGCCGCGCCGGTCGTGCGCTCGATCACGAACCCGAACATGACCTCGTTCCGTATCACGCTCGGATTCAATGCGCTCACGACACTGGACCCGACGAACGGCAACCTCTCGGGCGCATCGGTCACGCTCGGCATCGACGTTCAACGCAACGGCGGCGGCTTCGCTCGGATCTACACCGATACGGTCGATGGCAAGACGACGAGCCGTTATCAACGGTCCTACCGCATCGACCTCATGAGCCGCTTCGGCACGATCGGCGGCACCTTCGATTTTCGTGTGGTGCGGGTCACGCCTGATGCAACCTCGGTCAACGTGACGGACAAGTTCCAGTGGGAGACGATGACCGAAATCGTCGACTCGCAGCTTATCTATCCGTACTCGGCACTGGCGGGCGTGCAGATCGATGCATCGACATTCAAGGCCATTCCGAAGCTGGCCTTCGATATCAAGATGCGCCGCATACAGGTCCCGTCGAACTATGATCCGACGACTCGGGCCTATACGGGCATATGGGACGGTACGTTCAAAATCGCATGGAGCGACAACCCGGCGTGGGTTGTGTACGACCTCGTGACGACGGCCCGGTTCGGCCTCGGCAACTATCTGTCGGCGGCGCTCGTCGATAAGTGGACCCTATACACGATCGCGCAATATTGTGATGCCCTCGTGCCTGACGGCTTCGGCGGCATGGAGCCACGCTATACCTGCAACGTGTATGTGCAGGCCCGCAGTGAAGCGATAGGCCTGCTGCAACAGTTCGCCAGCATCTTTAACGGCCTGCTGTTCTGGACCGGCGGCGCGCTCACCTTCGCTGCTGACATGCCCGCCGATACGACGGTCGTGTATGGCCGCTCGAACATCATCGACGGCGTGTTCAACTACGTCGGCACGCCGCTTAATCAGCGGCACACGACTGCGCTGATTACGTGGAACGATCCGGGCAACAAATACCAGCAGGCGATCGAGTACGTCGAGGATCAGGAAGGCGTAACCCGCTGGGGCGTGCGTGCCCTTGAGGTTCAGGCCTTCGGCTGCACGTCACGAGGACAGGCGCACCGCATCGGCAATTGGGCCTTGCTCAGTGAGCGGCTGCTCGGTGAGACGGTGACGTTCCGCACCGGCATGAATGCCGCGTTCAGCAGGCCGGGCGATGTGTTCGCGACGACTGACGAGACACGTGCGGGCCTGCGCATGAGTGGCCGCGTCATGAGTGCGACGGCCTCGACGATCAGGATCGATGCACCGATCACGGTCGGCATCGCGCAGTTCTCGGTCATGCTGCCGAACGGCACGTTCGAGACCCGCACGACCACGAACGCCTACGGCTCGACCGATACCGTTACGGTCAACCCGCCGTTCTCGGTTGCACCGACGCGCGGCTCAGTGTGGAGCTATCAAAGCAGCGACCTCGTGAATGAACAGTGGCGCTGCGTGGGTGTCACCGAGGATGACGACGGCAATGTCGAAATCAGCGGCATCGCCTACCGGCCCGACAAGTTCGCTGCGATCGAGCTGGGCCTGCAATTGCAGCCGCTGCCGACTTCGATCATTGATCCGTTCAACGTCGGACCCTGCACCGAACTGAAGGTCAAAGAGAGCAAGTATCAAATGTCGCCCGTCGTCGTCGCTGCGCGTGCCACGTTCTCATGGCTCGCACCGCTCGGCGCGGTGCGCTTCAACGTGCTCTATCAAAAAGGCAGCGACGCGCCGGTCTACATTCAAAGCGGTATGCCGAGCATCGACGTGCAGCCGACCGAAGAGGGTCAATGGACCTTCACGGTGTGGGCGATCAATGCGATCGGCGTGACCAGCCCGCCCGCGACGATCGTCGTGCAGCTACGGGCCTTGAATCAGCCGCCCGGCGATGTGAAGGGCTTCCAGCTTGATATCTACAACGACAGCGCACAACTCGGCTGGCTGCCTGCAACCGACCTCGACGTGATGGTCGGCGGGCAGGTGCATATCCGATACTCGACGCGGCTCACCACTGCGGTGACGTGGGAGGAAGCCAGCCCGATCGCGCAGTTCGCAGGATCACAGACGAGCGGCTTTGTCGCCCTCATGAAAGGCACGTACCTCGCAAAGTTCCGAAACTCGTCGGGCGCCTTCAGTACGAACGCGGCCTATATCATCAGCACGACAGGACCGCTGCGTGACTATAACCTCGTCGTCGATATGGCCCAGCAGCCGACCTTCACAGGCACGAAGGTCAATTGCGAAGTGCGTACCGGCGTGCTGTACCTGAGCCAGAACGCAGACCGCACGGCGGTCGCCCTGCATGCCGAGTACTACTTCATGCCGAAGTTCATCGACCTCGCGAAGGTCTACACGATCCGCTGCTCGGCCTACATGGAGGGCGCAGTCTACGGCCTGCTTGATGACGTGGACTCATGGCCCGACTTCGATGCGCGGCTCGACGTGGACGGTTCGAAGATCGACGAAGGCGGCGCAATGGTCATGGTGTCGACCACGAACAAGGACCCGGCGACCGCTGCCGAGGCTGACTGGTCTACATACAAGCGGCTTGTCGTGTCAGACCTCACGTTCCGTGCTGCACGCTTCATGCTGCAAGAGGTCGTCCCGGACCTCACGACTGGCATGGGGATTATCACGCTCGGCGTCAAGGTCGATGTGCCTGACCGCATCGAGTCGCGCAACAATGTCGCGATCGCAGCTGCGGGTACGACGATCAAATTCACTGTGCCGTTCAAGGATGCCCCGGCGATATCGATCATCGCGCAGGGCCTCGCGAGCGGCGATAAGTGGACGATCACAGGACAGAGCGCGACCGGCTTTACGATCGCGTTCCAGAACTCGGCAGGCACGGCGATCGCCAAGACCTGCGACTGGATCGCACGCGGCTACGGCTACGAGCATGTCGCGCTCGCCGGCCTCGGGCAGCAGGACCTCGAACGGGCCGACCTCGATGTGCTGATCGCACAGCGTGCGGCGATTGGCCCTGTCATGCAGCAACGCAACGAACTCGGAGATTGGTTATGACACAAGTCGCCTCGTATCAGGTCCCCGCGCATCCGTCCGGTCTGGACATGCGTACGCAACTGAATGCGATCGTGCTCGCGCTCGTCGGTGATAACTCAGGACCGACTGCACCGACCGTGACCTATCCCGGCATGATGTGGGGCGACACGACAGCGAACCGATTGAAGCGACGCACGAACGCCAACGATGCATGGGTGGACTTAGGTCCCATTGATAACTTCCTCGCCGACGTGACGACCAGCGTAAACAACAAGGTCAACCGAAGCGGCGACACGATGACCGGCGCACTGACGCTCTCGAATACGGGGACCATCTCGTACCAGCTTTATATGAAGGCAGGCAGCTATAACCCGCATATTCGCAGTAACTCCGCTTTGCCCGGCTTCGAGTGGGTCAATAGCGCGAACAACGCCGTGCCTATGAGTCTGTCTGATTCGGGCGGCTTGGTTACGGCGGGTGGCATATCGAGCACGAACGGCACGATCCAAGTCAATAACTACAATCAATTTGTCGTGGCGGGCGCAGCAGGCAATGCACGGCTACGGGCCGATGCAGGTATCCCGAACGGGTACGGCGCGGGCGCGATCGGCTGCGGCTTTATCAACAGCGCAGGCAGTGCATGGAATATTCAGATAAGCGACAACGGCAACTATGGATGGCGCGGCTTTTCCTACAACGACATATCACGCGTCGCGAATAACGGTGATGCGAATGGCTATCGCACTGTGTTCGGCGGGGGCTGGCTAAAGCAGAACGAATACAACTACGGCGCGTATCACGACTTGATGCGAGCCGCGAGCGAGGACTATGCATGGCGCATCCATTTCAACTTCACGAACGGTTACCTTGAGTTTCTGCGCAACGGTAGCGGCAACGTTCAGTTCTCGCCCGATGGCAACCTCTATTGCTCGGCCTTCGGATGGATATCGAACAAGGCGAACGCAGGCTCGCGCGTGCAATGGGATAGCGGCGTCAATGAGTGGGGGCCGATCAACGGGCCGACGACGCTCGACATGGGCGCACCGTGGGTGATGGAAGGCTGGCGCACGAACTCAAATGGCAATTGGGTCAGCGGTGCGCAATGGATTCGTGGTGTCGTCCTTCGGAATCAATGAACATGACTAACGAAGAGCTTTGCTATCTGCTGCTGAAGTTCTATCCGGGAACAGTCAACGGCCTGCACTACCTCACCGGCCATCGGCTCGACACTGAGGGCAAGCAACTCGGCGAGGCCTTCCTACAGTACTGGCGATTGCCGGACCCGCAGCCCTCACGCGGCCAACTCGTGACGTGGTGGGAACAGAACCGCGAAGAGGTTCAGGCCACGATCGCCGGTATCCATCATCGGTGGGAACGCAACGAGCGACTGCTCAAGGCCGACGCACTGGTCTATCGTGCCGAGGACTCGGGCGACGAAGCCCGAGCGGCTGCCGCGCGCAAGTATCGGCAGGCCCTGCGTGACGTGCCGCAGCTTGCCGGATTCCCTCATGCGTTCGAGTGGCCTGTGCCGCCTGAGGCCGATGAAGTCGAGAACGTCGCACGGCGCGATGCGGTCCTGAGGGACGTCGAGGCACGGTTCGCACAGCCGACGCCCATCGTGAGCATGCCCGCCGACCTGCTGCCGCCTGCCTCACTGTTGAGCGTGACCGAGGACGGCATGACCAGCCCGGCACTGCCGCCGCCGCCGCCGCCGATGTATCAATACGGCAACCTCGAAACCGGTGAGACGATGAAGCCGCCCGAGCACCGCAAGCCAATCGTGCCTGTTCTCGGCCCGGATGGTAGGAGGACTACCGAAGGTGAGGACGGCGACGACGGAGAGCCGCTGCCGCATTCGCCCGGCTATGAAGAGGGCATACCGGCGAACGGAGGCACGTCCGAGAGCACGATTCCGGTCGCCGAGACGCCGCCGTTCGAGCCGAGTCCGCAACCTGACTTCCTCGAACTTCAGGACCCGCAGAACGCTGCCGCGATCGCACTCTCTGCGGACCCTGCCGAGAAGCTGCGGGCCTTCCTGAGCGCGAACCCCGACGTGCTGGACTTCATCGAGGACAACACGCCGCCGCCCGAGCCGCCGCCCGATCCTGACGCGGAGCCGAAGTCATGAAAGCCGGATCGCTGGGCCTGCTAACGATTGCCCTGGCGGTGACCTCATGCGGCACGTTCAACCCGCCTAGCGGGACGATGGCCGGGCACAACACGACACTACCGGCGCAGCCTGCCTGCCTGATCTTTTGCTTCGCCGAGGTCAGGTCAAGCATCGACACGCCGCCGCCGAGCGCAATGACGAAGAACAAGCAAGGTAAGACCGCGCCTGCACCTGTGATCGTCCCGCCGCCAGTCATTAACACCGCACCCGCACAGAAGCCGCCCCCCACGGCCCCGATCCCTGACGGATCCCGCCCATGACACGGCGCGCGCGGCTCGTGCTGTGCTTCCTCGTCATTCTCGCCGTACTCGCAGCAGGCCTAACGACGCTCGTCTCAGTGCTCAAGACACCGCGCCGCCCGCCTGCTGTACTCCCTGCTGTTCAACCTGCCCGACCGGGCATCCCAACGAAGAGGTAAGGACCATGAAGGTAAAGATCGAGAACCAAGGCGACAGCGATATCCGCGTCGTGACGGACCATGACACCGTGAACGACACGACGCTCGAAACAGGGGCGACTGAAGTGTTCGAGTCGAACGACGAGGGCGTGATCGAGCTACGTGAACTCGGCAGCGACGAACAGCAGGGAGAGGAAGACGACAGGCCCTGAGGCAGGACAAAAAAAGGCCCGCACGAGTGGCGGGCCGAATGCATTCAACACGACAGGCGGGCTGGTTACACCTGCCGCGAGCGGTCAGTATAGGTCATGCGTCACTGCGAGCCTGCATGGCTTGCTCCCACTCAATGCAGGCCGAACGCGTAATCAGGACCTTGCGGCCAATGTTTATCTCTTTCGGCCCGATGCCGTCACGGCGCATCTTGAACAGGGTCGAGCGCTCGATCTTATAGGCCTCGCAAAACTCTGCGAGCGTCAGTGCGCCGAGGTCCGCAGGTGCGGGCCTGTCCTCTCTCTCTGCATACCTCGCGAAGGCCCTCAGGGCCTCACGCAAGGCGATGACATGCTCTGAAGCCGAATCGGCCATCCCTGCGAGCCGTTCGAGCTCGTCCACCTTCCCCGACAATCCCTTGCTGGTCATTATCATCAATCCGCCTTCAATGCCTCGTCAGCAGCCTGCACAAGGGCCTCGTACTGCTTGTCTGCTCTGACTGCATCGGCGAGCGCCCGCAAGGCTAAAGAGAGTCGTTCTAGCTGTGCGCCGCCCTGATCCCCGAAGTCGGCCAGCCGCTCTAGCTCCGACCACGGACCTTTGTCACCCTTCGCTGCTCGTTCAATCAAGAACGGCAGCAGGCCCCGCCATGTCGGCGTGCATTCAATCGTTCGCATCTTTGTTGTCCTCTGGATGAAAGGCGACCCATGCCGCCTCGGTTGCATTCCATGCCTCGTCGTCATTCATGACATACGAGAGCGTCATATACCCATCGACCGAATAGCCGATCAACTGCGCGAACTGCTGCCGGTCCTCGGGAGTGAAGTCCAACATTGCCAGCTTGTTCATGTCAATTCCGCCGTTATCGAGCAGATACTCGACAATGTGGTTGCGCTTGAACCGCACGGTGTTGCGGTCATCACGAACCAAGGGCTGCATCGGATGTTTAGGCTCCATCCTTCCTCCTAGTAGTGTGCGGCGAGTGCCACTGTGACAAGTCCGACGACTGCGACCGCGATCAGCAGCAGCCCGGACACGAACAAGGGCGTCGCCTTATCCCTGCTTGGCTTGCTTGGCTTGCTTCGCATCGACAACCTGTTTAACGAGATAGGTAAGCGGGAAAACGAAGCCGAGCAGCAGGCCTGCATTGGCCGATACCATCATCGAGCCGCCGATCAGTCCGAGCAGGAACAAGGCGAACAGCTTTGTGGCCCTGCCGAGCGAAGGGAAGTTCTTATACAGCCATGCAATGCAAACAACGATGATGAAAAACGCGGCGATACCGATCATACGGTCCTCGTGATTTTGAAAAGTCGGACCGGCTCACCGAGTCCGTCATGCTGGATCGCATAGCACAAGGTCATCGTGTATGCGGCTTGGCCTTCACTCTCGATGGCCTTGTGGATTGAGCGCTGATAGAAGCGGCGGGACCATTCGCCCTTGTCCAGCTCCATCAGGAACTCGCCTTGCCCGAGCTTCGTCAAGTGCCAAGCGACGGAGCCAGCTTGCAGGTTAATGGTCGTGTCATGCATGGTCATGCCCCTAGTCGATCGCTCGCAGGATCGCATTAGCCTCAGGATGCTGGCAGGCGAACGCGCGTAGCTGGTGATAGTGGTCTGAATACTTTTCACGAAGCGGCGCATTGTCGATCCAGACCAAAGCCCCGTACACGAACAGTGTGACGATGACCCCGAACGCGTCCGCACTGACTTCGCCTTCGTAGCTGTTGCCTGTGACCTGCACAGGGAATCGCTTGTCGGTCTCCGGTGCAAGGTAATAGCCGCCGTTGCTCAATGTGTAGAACTGCCACAGCCCGCCCTGATAGGTACGCGAGAGCATTGCGGCCTGATGATAGACAAGGCCCTCGGCCTTTATCATGACCCGAGGCGTAAAGGCCTCAGGCATGAACGCAAGCCGCTTGCTCGCGGGTACGGGGGTCGCGATAACTTCCTTCATAGCCAATCCTTAGTAACGGTCAAATTTTTTGCGCTTCGCAGCGACGTTCTCAATTTCGCTCTGCACCCAATACACGCGGCCATCCCTGCGCACCGGCTTAACCGGGAACCGGCAACCAGCGTCGTGCTGGCTGTCCGTTGCATAGTTGGTCATCGTTTTGGTCGAGACACCGAGGATTGCAGCAGCGTCTTTCGACTGAATCAGTTTCATCGCGAAAAGCCTCCCGACCAACCGAGTGATTCAGTGACCTCGCCCGGCAGATAGCCGACGTGCTCGCCTTGGCCGAGGTACACCATAAAGCCATCATCGGTAAGCAGTTCAGCAACCTGCCCGAGCTTGTATTCCATCGGCCAGCTAGGCTGGTGCGCAAAGCGGACTTCCGCTTGCGGCGGCAGGCCCTCAAGTATTTCCATCAGTTCCATCACAGTCATGCGATACCCCTAGAGCAAAAAAAATAGAGTCCAGTTGGCAGGGCCTTAACTTCAGGCCCCGCACAACAGGACTCCATAATATGTGGCCCATCAGATGGGGTACACGGCCCATCGTTGGCGAACCGCTCTAATTCCGAAAGCCTTATCCAACAAGCCTCACAGGCCGATTACTGCTGCTCTATTTAGTGCTGTTTGTCCTCTCTGCTGCCTCCATCGACTCTAGCAGCAGGTCTAGCCTTGCGATGCATGAGTCGAGCCGATCGACGATGCGCTCGTGTGCTGCCTGCATCGCGGCGAAGGTCTGCGCATGCTCTGCGTTCACGGTCGCAAGGTCCCGCCGTAGCTGTCGCAAGTCATCGTAGGTCGTCATCGCATTCGGCCTCCGATGGCAGCATGCCGAGGCCTGTGCCCGCTATGAACGCGAGCGTCGTTGCAGCACGTTGCACGAGGCCCTTGGTCAACATGATCGGCTCGTCGTCACGCATGCCGTCCTCGATCAGCATGTCGAGGATGTTCGCGAGTTCATAGGCCTTGTCGTATGTGGCGGATAGGTCCCGCCTTTCGCTCAGTCGCATGATGCCCATCCGATAGACTGCATGGCGATATGAAATGGTGTCTTGGGCGTCGTGTCGTCACCCTCACGCGTCGCCCCAACCCATAAGGCACGGCCTGCGAGAATCTGCGGATAGCCGTCAACGAAGAAATAGGCCTGCTGCTTGCGGTCGAGGCCGATATCGTCCACGTAGATCGCATCGCCGTTCGGCAGGTGCGCTGCGTCGATGCAGTCAACACCGACGAAGGCATACACCTCGCGCAAGGCCTGAAGGCCGACGCCGTCGCTGCTGCGCGTGACCTTCGATACAGTTTTCGTGAACGGGTCTATCAGGTAAGCGTTAATCATGGCTGTCGTCCTTTCGCATGATCTTGTCGAGTTCGACCATTGTTTCTTTCTCGGCCCGGATGCGATGCATCTCGGTATAGATCGTCATGTACTGCATCAACGCGTCGTCGTGGTCCTTCATCGGGTACATAGGCCCTACCTGCCTCGTGACGCCTTCGACCCCAAGGAAATAAAACATCCTAAGCAGTAGCCACGTGTCCTCGTCATCCGGGATTGCGAAGGGACCCACGTGGGCTTGTGTGCGCAGGTAGGCCGAAAGCTTTTCCCATAGGTCCTGCATCGGCGACTCAGGTGTATTGAACCACTCTTCGAAGTCACTCATGGCTGGCTGTCCATAATCTTTATCAGACCGGGAAAGTACACGTCGCATCGCTCCGTGACGGTCGCATGCCTGCGCGGGCAGTTGGCGATCGCCGCGCCTAGATCAGTCATCGGGAAGTCGTCGCCGAGCGACGCAACCAGCTTCACGAGCCGATAGCGGCCGCGCCGATCGCAGCGAGAGCAGGCCATCTCGATATGAGTTGAGCGCGCTGCAACTTCCCCGAGGGTTACGCTTCCTTTTGTCATCGCACCACTTTTGCATCGAGATACTTGCTGTCCGCGCCGCCGAAACTAACGCACAGGGCTGCGACTTCAGCCGCATACCATGACGCATCATGCTTTTCGTTGCGTGCCTTATCTTCGTTCAGTGCCTTCGAGACATAGCGCACGACCTCTTTTTGATGCTGAAAAAGCGCAGCTTTCTCGGGCTTGGCTTTGCTCTCGCTTTCCATCGTCGCTATCAGGGTGGATAGCTCGACGCCCTTGTCACGCATGGAGGTCACTGCTGCACCCGCCGAAGCCCCGTCAAGTTGGCAGAAAAAGCGAAGCTTGAACTGCGCATCGCTTTCTGCGTGCGTGACCGATGCAGCAGCCAGTAAAGCACCGATCGTCGAAACCTTCCACATTGTCGTCATGACCATTTACCCTGATTCACGTCCCCATCCGAGCGCAGCCGGGCGACTGTACTTTTGATAGTTGACCTTTGCCAGTCGAGTCACATACACGAGCACGCCAGTGCGCCCTCCGGGACCTTTGCACCGCATTCTCGCCGTGGCCGAACCGCCAAGGATCATCGCACTTGGAGAATGACTGCCCGTGAACGTCATCTTTCATTTATTTGATTTGTCCACTACATTGGAGCCGATGTTCAGGCACTCGCTGATGCGAGGCGACTTTAGACATCAGCTTCTGATGTAATTCATTTCCACGTCGAATGGAGAAGCCATGCGAAGAAGAACAAACTCAGCCTTGCTCGCAATACTTTCACTCCTTGCCGTAATTCACACCGCTTATGCGCAATCGGTCCCACTGCCCGTGACTGCCGATAACTTCATCCGTGCCGAGTCGGACGTTGAGCTAGACAAAGTGGTCAAGGCCAACGGATTTGGCAAATTCTTCCATAACCGGGAACTCGCTCCCGTTGATCAACAAATTGTAGTGCGCGTGAACCGGGACACGCTGTATTCTTCGGCAGTCTTTGACCTTGACGCAGGACCGGTGACCATCACCCTTCCAGACGCAGGCGAGCGCTTTCGGTCGATGATCGTCATCAACCAGGATCACTATGCGCAGGAAGTTGTTTATAACGCAGGCAGGTACACCCTCGATAAGAAGCAGATCGGTACTCGGTATGTGCTTACAACCATTCGCACGCTGGTCAACCCATCGGATGCGAGCGACCTTGAGAAAGCACATGCCTTGCAGGATGCCGTCAAGATCGAGCAAAGGAGCGTAGGCAGCTTCAACGTGCCCAGCTGGGACGAGACAAGCCAAAAGAAAGTGCGCGATGCGCTACTTATACTTGGTTCAACGCTCCCGAACACGCGCAAATCGTTTGGCCGCAAAAGCGACGTTGATCCTGTCCACCATCTCATTGGATCAGCAACGTTATGGGGCGGTAACCCGGAAAAGGACGCCCTTTATCTCACACGGACGCCTTCGAAGAATGACGGTACGACGATCTACAAGATTCACGTTGATCGGGGCGTACCCGTGGACGGCTTCTGGTCCATAACCGTGTACAACGCGGCTGGTTTTATCGACCCGAACCCTCTTAACGCATATTCTCTGAACAACACCACTGCGCGCAAAAATGGCGATGGCTCGGTGGACATTCAATTCGGGGGGTGTGACGGCATCGTTTCTAATTGCTTGCCAATCGCTTCCGGTTGGAACTACACGGTGCGCCTCTATCGTCCTCGACCGGAAATAGTGAACGGAAAATGGACATTTCCTGACGCTCGGCCAGCATAACTAAAATTGGGTTTACGGCTGCATGTATTCCTTCGCCGGGTCGCCATCCTCGCGTCGCCGACCGCTCTGCGGATGCCTCACCCAGCCGCGCGGCTCACCGTCGCCGCGCCACTCGTTGAGTGCTCGCTTGGCTTGTTCTCGAGTCCGATAGTAAAAGGCGTCGTGGTGACCCATGCTGTGGATGCCGACGACGAGCGCACACACGTTCAGGTTGATCGGCATGAGACCTGCGATACGCCCATCGTCTAGGACCTTGAACGGCCGTTCATAACCCATCTTGAGCAGGTCATCGTCGGAAGGCTCACCGAAGTAAGCGGGCGTGAGCAGGTCGAACAGATCGGCGAGGCGCGAGTCGTCGTGGCCGAGTGGCCGAAATTCGAGGAAGCAGGCGCGACCGCCGCGATGCTCGATCACTACCTCGTCCCATCGCTTTTCACTGTCGCGATACACGAGCCGTCGATGCGGCAAAAGCAGGTCGGCGAGGTCCTGCTCTATGATGCGCTCGATGTCGTTCGTGACCGACCGACAGCCGGGTTCGTCGCGGTCGATCAGACAGACGAAGTTATCGACGATGAAGTGGTCATAGCGCGCATTCATGCCGTGCGGTCCGCTCGTAGGTTGGTCCGAAAACAATCGGTAAGACCGAGAAAAAATATTAGAGCAAACCGCTGCGCTCGGTCAGCGGGCAAATGAGGGGTTTTGGCCCGGCATGGGCCGCTCAGGCCCGCCCAGCATAGGTTCAGGCCTGAACGCTCAGGGAAAGCCCTGAGGGCTTTTTAGTAGGCTAAGATCGGGGTTTTGCAGCAGGGCGAGAATTTAATTGCCGTGCAAACCGGGTTTCGGGGGGTTCAGCGGGGGGTAGAAATGCGGAGAAAACCCCGTAAACCCCTATCCATAAGGCTTTGCAGGGCGGTAGTAGTTTTGCTGCTGCAAAGAAAGTAACCAAAGAAACAGCTTGTCCCAGCCGGAACGCTTCATGCCGGCCGCGGCACAGGCGAACACCCAGGGCACAGCAGTAGCGAGTGCCCTCGCAGGCCTGACCGGGCCTGGACCGCGCACGGTCTGACGAGCCAGCTCCCTGAACACAAAGGTTCAGCAATCATACATCCGGCACAGCGCTACGCGCTGCCGTGGGGTATGCAAGGGAAACCGACGAGAAAAGAGATAGGCAGAAGCCCGCGCAGACCCGATTGACCCATCGGCCGCGAAGCGGGCCGGAGCCATTTTGTGCTGAACCAGCCACGCGCGCGGCGTGATGTGACAGACCGTGCGCGGTCCAAGCCCGATTAGGCCTATGAGGGCACTCGCTACTGCTGTGCCCTAGCCGTTCGCCTGTGCCGCGGCCGGTGTGAGGCGTTCCGGATGGGGAAAGCTGCTTTCTTTTCCTACTTTCTTTGCTGCAGCAAAGAAAGTAGGTGCCGCCCCGCACAGGGGCAACGCTTATAGACCGACGCGAATACGGGATCCGGCGACAACAACCTTCACCCCACCCAAACCGTAACGGCATGAATGAGAATCCCAACCGCTCCCCCAACGAGCGTCCCATTCACGCGAATAAACTGCAAATCCCGCCCAATATTGAGCTCAACATCCCGCACGAGCGTCGCATCATCCCACTGCTTGACGGTAGCCGCAATATGCTTCGCGATGCCATCGCGCAACTCCGGCGCAAGCGCCTTCAACGCATCCCGCATATGCTCGTTGATCGAATCCCGCAATGCCGGATCACTCCCGAGCGCTTCGGCGAAACTTCCCGCCATCGCCACGACTTTCGTATGCAGCGCCGAATCCGGCCGCCTGATATCCGCATCGAGCCACCCGATGAACTCATCCCACAGCCCGTTCACATAATCGCGCAACTCCGGCCGCTCGAGCCATTCACGCTTGTGCTCGTCGATTCGCGCCTTGAACGTCTCATCCGTCTTCAGCCGCTCGACGAACCGCTCCACCGCCGCATCGAAAGCCTTGCGACGCTCGTGCTCCGGATCGCTGCTCACATCGTGCAGCCATTGATTCGCGCCGCGCACGAGGCCAGCGGCGAACTTGTTGCCGAGATCCTCCGCATTCAGTCCGACAAAACCCAGCATGCCGATGAGCTTCGGATACTCCTCGCCCGCCACCGCGACGATGCGCCCCGCAAGCATCTCCTGCACCTCGGGCTTGTCGAGCCACGCCGCCATCTGCTTCAGACCTTCGTCGAGCAGCAACTGATGACGCCGGTCCGACGTCAGCGTCGAGAGCACGCTGCCCGCCGCGCTCGCGAGATCGAACGACGCAGCGCGGCGACGCAGCGTGTCGTAAAGCATGGTCTTCACGCGCTCGTCGTCGACGAAGGACAGCAACTGGCCCACGGCCGTCACCGCCTTCTTGCCGAGCAGTTCCGAATTCTTCGGCTCCGCGAGCCACATCGAAAGCCGGCTCGCCGGATCGAACGCGTTCACGCGCGCTACCAGCGCATCGGTGCCGAGAAAACGGTCGCGCACGAACACGGCGAGATTGTCCGCGACGCGCGCCTTGTTCGCGGGCAGGATCGCCGTGTGCGGAATCGGCACGCCGAGCGGATGGCGAAACAGCGCGACCACCGCGAACCAGTCCGCGAGCGCGCCGACCATCGCGGCTTCCGCGAACGACGACACCCACGCCCACACGCCCGCATCGTGCTGGCTTTTCGCGAGCGCGAACAGACAGCCGGCCGCGACCAGCAACGCGGCGGCGAACCATTTCATTCTTTTCAGCGCGACGGCTTTGTCCTGCGTTTCCATCTATTTTCTGGTCATGGTTTTGGAGAGGCCGAAAGCTTACCAGCAGCGCGTTGCAAATCCTGAAGAACGTCGACGGCGCGCTCGCCATCATCGACAGGAACGAAGATGTGATCGTGATACACCGCCGCGATCACGTTGCAACTGATGTTAGCGTCGCCGAGCGCACGCGCGAACGCCGCCGTCAGACCGACCGCGTTCAGGTCCGAATGAACGGTCAGCGTGATCCACGCCGCGCGAAACAGCGGCGCGATGCCCGCCGCCTGCGCCGCGCTTTCCTCCATCACGACCGTCAGGCCTTCGCGCTCGCGAAACGTCGCGACGATGCCCGCGCCGCTCACCACCGCATCGTGCGGCAGCGACGCGAACACATACACGCCCGGCTGCAGTTCGGGCTGCATCGACGCGATCAGCGTATCGAGATCACGCAGCATTCTCGGCCTCCCGTGTGCGCGCCAGTACCGGCCGCAGCGCCGCGCCCGTGTGGCTGCGCGGATGCGTCGCGAGCGTGTCCGGGTCCGCCGCCGCGACGATCGTGCCGCCATTCACGCCGCCTTCCGGGCCGAGATCGAGCACCCAGTCGGCTTCGGCGATCACATCGAGATCGTGTTCGATGACAATCACGCTATGCCCGCCATCCACCAGCCGATGCAGCACGCGAATCAGCTTCGCGACGTCCGCCATGTGCAGGCCGACGGTCGGCTCATCCAGCACGTAGAGCGTGTGCGGCGGTTTCTGGCCGCGTCGCGTGATGTCGTCGCGCACCTTCGACAATTCGGTGACGAGCTTGATGCGCTGCGCTTCGCCACCCGACAGCGTGGGCGACGGCTGGCCGAGCGTCAGATAACCGAGCCCGACATCGCGCAGCAACTGCAACGGATGCGCGATGCTCTGCATCGACGAGAAGAACTCGACGGCTTCGTCGATTTCCATCGTCAGCACTTCGCCGATATTCTTGCCGCGCCACGTCACCGCCAGCGTTTCCGGATTGAAGCGCTGGCCGTGGCACACGTCGCACGGCACCTTTACGTCGGGCAGGAAGCTCATCGCAATGGTGCGCACGCCCTGGCCTTCGCACGCCGGACAACGCCCGTCGCCGGTATTGAACGAGAAGCGCGACGGCGTATAGCCGCGCGCGCGCGCTTCGAGCGTATCGGCGAATAGCTTGCGGATGGTGTCCCACATGCCGATGTAGGTCGCCGGACACGAGCGCGGCGTCTTGCCGATCGGCGTCTGATCGACTTCGAGCACGCGGTCGATCGCCTCGAAACCGGTCACGCCGCGACAGCCCTGCCACGCGTGCGCGACATCGAACTTCGGACGCGGCGCTTCGCGCGCGAGCACGCTGGCGCGCGATTTCGTCCCGGGCTTGCTCGTGTCCGACGCTTGCGCGGCCTTGCGCGCACGCCGCACCGCGGGCGACGACAGCACCGAGCGGCCGACTGCATCGAGCAGATTGGTCATCAGCACGTCGCGCGCGAGCGTCGACTTGCCCGAGCCCGATACACCCGTGATCGCGACGAGGCGATTCAACGGCATGCTGGCCGTCACGTTGCGCAGGTTATGCAGCGTCGCGCCTTCGACCGTCAGCCACTGCTCGGGCACGGCGGCCCGCTTCGGCGTCGCGGTGCGCACTTCACGGCGCGGCTGCAACGGATGCACGATCGGGTTCGCAAGGTACTGCCCCGTCAGCGACGCCTTGTGCGCCGCGAGATCGGTGACGTTGCCCTGCGCGACCACCGTGCCGCCGCGCTTGCCCGCGCCCGGCCCGATATCGATGATGTGATCGGCGCGGCGAATCGTATCCTCGTCATGCTCGACGACGACCAGCGTGTTGCCCTTGTCGTTCAGCTTCTTCAGCGCGCTCAGCAAGATAAGGTTGTCGCGCGGGTGCAAACCGATAGTCGGTTCATCGAGCACATAACACACGCCTTGCAGATTGCTGCCGAGTTGCGCGGCGAGACGAATGCGCTGCGCTTCGCCGCCGGAGAGCGTCGGCGCGGCGCGATCGAGACTCAGATAACCCAGCCCCACCTCTTCGAGAAACTGCAGACGACCTTCGATTTCGCTGACCACGTCACGCGCGATATCCGCTTCGCGGCCCTTGAGCTTCAGCTTCGAAATCCACTCGCGCGTATCGCCGACGGTCCAGCGGCCCACTTCCGTGATCGGATAGTCGCCGAACGTGACCGCGCGCGCGACATCGTTCAGACGCGTGCCTTCGCAGTCCGGGCACGGCTGATCGACGATATCGTCCGGTTCCTGATCCACCGAACCGATGCTCTGCTCGCGGCCGCGATCGTCCTGCGCAAATACCGTATCGTCGAAGGCGGCGCGCTGTTCGCGCGTCAGCTTCACGCCTGTTCCGACGCAGGTATTGCACCAGCCATGCTTGCTGTTGTACGAGAACATGCGCGGATCGAGTTCGGGATAACTCGTGCTGCACACCGGACACGCGCGCTTGGTCGAGAACACGCGCGTTTCTTCCTTGCCCCGGCGCGCGCCGCCCTGCCACGATCCATGCAGGTCGTCGAGCGGTGCGCACAGATGCATCACGCCCTTGCCGATTTCGAGCGTTTCATCGAGCAGGCGGCGCAGTTCGGCTTCGTTATCCGCCGATACGACCAGGTCCGCGACGGGCAGTTCGATCGTATGTTCGCGGAAGCGGTCGAGCTTCGGCCACGGACTCACCGGCAGAAATTCGCCATCCACACGCAGATGCGTATTGCCGCGCGCCTTCGCCCATTTCGCGAGATCGGTATAGACGCCCTTGCGGTTCACGACCAGTGGCGCGAGCAGGCCGACATGCTGGCCCTTGAAGTCGCGCATGATTTGCGCCGCGATCGATTCCGAGCTTTGCGACTGCACCGGCGTGCCATCGTGGATGCAATGCTGGATGCCGAGCTTCACGTACAGCAGACGCAGGAAGTGCCAGACTTCCGATGTGGTCGCCACCGTCGACTTGCGCCCGCCGCGCGACAGGCGCTGCTCGATCGCGACGGTCGGCGGAATGCCATAGACGGCATCGACTTCGGGACGGCCCGCCGGCTGCACGATGGAGCGCGCATACGCGTTCAGCGATTCGAGGTAACGGCGCTGGCCTTCGTGAAAGAGGATGTCGAACGCGAGCGTCGACTTGCCCGATCCCGACACGCCCGTCACGACATTGAACTTGTTATGCGGGATATCGACATCGAGCGACTTCAGGTTGTGTTCGCGCGCATTCACGATACGCACGACGTCTTCACCCTGCAACGCGCGGCGCGCGCTCGCGACTTCCGCCGCGAGTTGCAAGGGCACGCCCGCGCGCTTTTCCGCCGCGCCGGGCGCCATCGCTTCTTCGTATTCGAGGAGCGCGCGGCCCGTATGCGACTGCTCGCACGCGGCGACATCGTCCGGCGTGCCGATGCACACCACTTGCCCGCCGCCATCGCCGCCTTCGGGACCGAGATCGATGATCCAGTCCGCCGCACGAATCACGTCGAGATTGTGTTCGATGACGATCAGCGAATGCCCGCGTTCCAGCAGGCGCCGCAGTGCCTGCATCAGCTTGGCGATGTCGTCGAAGTGCAGGCCCGTGGTCGGCTCGTCGAACATGAAGAGGCGGCGTTCGCTGTTCTTGGCCTGCGAGGTTTCCGCCAGAAAACCCGCCAGCTTGAGACGCTGTGCTTCGCCGCCCGAGAGCGTCGGCACCGGTTGCCCGAGCTTCACGTATTCCAGACCGACATCGACGATCGGTTGCAGCACGCGCAGCACTTCCTTGTCCTCGGCAAAGAGCGCGACCGCTTCGCTGACGGTCAGTTCGAGCACGTCCGCGACGCTCAACTGACGGTCGCCGCGCTCGATCTTCACTTCGAGAACTTCCGCGCGATAACGCCGTCCGTCGCAGTCCGGGCAGCGCAGATAGACATCGCTCAGGAACTGCATCTCGACGTGCTCGAAGCCCGAACCGCCGCACGTCGGGCAACGGCCATCGCCCGAGTTGAAGCTGAACATGCTCGCGCTGTAGCCGCGCTGCAACGCGAGCGGCGCCTTCGCATAGAGCTTGCGGATTTCATCGAACGCGCCGACATAGCTCGCCGGATTCGAGCGCGCCGTGCGTCCGATCGGCGACTGATCGACGAACACGACATCGCTCAGATGCTCCGCGCCCTTCAATGCGCGAAACGCGCCGGGCGCTTCCGTCGCCTTGCCGAAGTGACGCATCAGCGCGGGCGCGAGCACGTCCTGAATCAGCGTCGATTTACCCGAACCCGACACGCCCGTCACGCAGACGAGCCGCTGCAGCGGAATCTCGACCGTGACGTCCCGCAGATTGTGATCGCTCGCGCCTTCGAGCGTGAGACGCGGCGTGTTCGCATCGACGATGCGCCGGTTCCAGTTCGATGCATGCGCGACATGCTTGCGGCCGCCGAGATACGCGCCGGTCAATGTATCGGTGACCTGAATATCGCCGGGCGCGCCGTCGTAGACGATCTGCCCGCCGCGCTCGCCCGGCCCCGGTCCCATGTCGATGAGACGATCCGCCGCGAGCATCACCGAAGGATCGTGCTCGACGACGACGAGCGTGTTGCCCGCATCGCGCAGCCGATGCATCGCCTCGACGATGCGGTTCAGATCGCGCGGATGCAAACCGATGCTCGGTTCATCGAGCACGAACAGCGTGTTGACGAGCGATGTGCCGAGCGCGGTCGTCAGGTTGATACGCTGCACTTCGCCGCCGGACAGCGTGCGGCTCTGGCGATCGAGCGTCAGATAGCCGAGGCCCACATCGCAGAGATATTTCAGACGCGTGCGCACTTCCGCGTGCAGCAGCTTGAGCGCTTCATCGAGCAACGTAGATGGCAGCGTCAGCGAATCGAAGAAGCGGCGGATGCGCTCGATCGGCATCAGCATCAGATCGTGTACGGTCAGGCCCGGCAGCGCTTCGAGTTGCGCGCGCGTCCAGTCGACGCCTTCCGGCTTGAAGCGTTGCGACGGCGGCAACACCGCGTCGGCCTGTTCCTTCGTGCCGAGACGCCACAGCAGCGATTCGGTTTTCAGGCGCGCGCCCGCGCACACCGGACACGTCGTGTAGCTGCGATATTTCGACAACAGCACGCGGATGTGCATCTTGTAAGCCTTCGACTCCAGATAGTCGAAGAAGCGCTGCACGCCGTACCACTGGTTCTGCCACTTGCCGGTCCAGTCGGGCGAGCCTTTGATGACCCAGTCGCGCTCTTCTCGCGTGAGATCCTTCCAGGGCACGCCGAGACGAATGCCCGCCTTCGCGCCGTACTTCACGAGATCGTCCTGATTCTCTTTCCACGCGGGCGTCTGCAGCGTCTTGACCGCGCCTTCGCGCAGGGTCTTGTTTTCGTCGGGAATGACGAGACCGTAATCGACGCCGATCACGCGGCCGAAGCCACGGCATGTTTCGCACGCGCCGTAGGCGGAATTGAAGGAAAACAGCGCGGGCTGCGGGTCGGCGTAGCGCAGGTCGCTTTCGGGGCTATGCAGGCCGGTCGAGAAGCGCCAGATTTCCGGCTCGGCCTCTTCCTTCAGCACATAGACGTTCACGCGCCCGGTGCCGCGCAGCAACGCGCTTTCGATTGCTTCCAGCGCGCGCGAGCGCTCGGTGTTCTGCAAGCGGAAACGATCCGCAACGACATCGAGCATCTGCCGTGCGCCGGTTTCCGTCTGCACGTGACGCTTCGCCTGCACGCGCGTGTAGCCGCTCGCGGACAGCCACTGCTCGACTTCCTCGTCGCTGGCGGTATCGGGCAATTCGACCGGGAACGTGACCGCGAGGCGCGGATCGTCGGCGCGCGTGCGTTCGAGCAGTTCGGCGTAGATCGTCTCGGGCGTGTCGTGGCGCACGCGGTGCGAGGTCTTCTTGTCGAACAGTTCGGCGGCGCGCGCGTAGAACAGCTTCAGGTGGTCGTTCAGCTCGGTCATCGTGCCGACGGTCGAGCGCGAGCTGCGCACCGGATTCGTCTGGTCGATGGCGATGGCGGGCGGCACGCCGTCCACGCGATCGACCTGCGGGCGGTCCATCCGGTCGAGAAACTGGCGCGCGTAGGCGCTGAAGGTCTCGACGTAGCGCCGCTGACCTTCCGCGTAGAGCGTGTCGAACACGAGGCTCGACTTGCCGGAGCCGGACGGGCCGGTCACGACGGTCATCTGGCCGGTGTGCAGGTCGAGATCGAGATTCTTCAGATTGTGCTGACGGGCGCCACGAATGCGGATTGCGTTGTTCGATGCCAATTTTTCAACCGGTTCAATGAGTTAGGCGGCTTTCGGAGCCGCTTGGCGGTCCGCTCGACCGTTCGGGAGCGCACAGCCGCCATAGCGAACAGTACTGTACACGCATACAGTAATTGTCGCCAAACGTGTCAGGAGTGTCTGCTTCCGGTGCGCAAGACACTCGCCTGATCCGCGTGTCACTTGAGATAGGCGACGACCGCGTCGGCGACGGCGTCCGGCGCCTCGCGCAGCGGAAAATGCCCCGCCCCGTCGATGACGACGCGTCGGTACCCCGCCGTGAAATATTTTTCCTGCCCTTCCGAGCTGGCGGGTTCGTCGCAGGCGTCCGCGCCGCCCTGAATCATCAGCGCGGGCACGTCGATGCGCTCGATCGTCGCGAGCCTGGCGTACAGATCGGCCAGCGCCGGATCGGACGGCTGATCGCCGCGCCAGCGTCGCCGGTAGGCGTTGAGGGTGATCGGCACCCAGTCGGGGTTGTCGAAGGCGCGCGCCGTGGCCGCGAATTCGGCCTCGTCGAACCAGCCGGGCGGCGACCATGTGTCCCACTGGATGCGCGCGAAGCCTTTGGGATCGGCGGCGAGCGCGTCGGGGCCGCCGTCGAGCGACATGAACCACTGGTACCAGAAGCGCCGCGCCTGCGAGAAGTCCGGCAGCTGGAATACGCCGCGCGGCTGATAGGCGAGCGCGAGCGCGGCCATGCGGCGCACGCGCTGCGGGAACAATGCGGACATCGTGTAGGCGGCGCGCGCGCCCCAGTCGTGGCCGACGACATCGAATTGCCCGATGCCGAGCGCGTCCGCGAGATCGATGCAGTCTTTCGCGAGCGCGACGCCCGAGCCGTCGCGCACGGTGTCATCGCGCAGAAAGCGGGTGCCGCCCGCGCCACGCAGCTCGGGCACGATGGTGCGGTAGTTCGCGTCGTTGAGCCGCTTCGCGACCGCGTGCCACGCGCGCGCCGCATCCGGCCAGCCGTGGATCAGCACGACGATGGGACCTTCAGCGGGACCGGAATCGGCGTAGGCGATATCGAGTGTGTGCGTGCGGGCGTGGCGGTCGAAGTCCAGCATGGCGAGACTCCTCGGGAGGGAGGAGTCATTTTAGCGAGCGCGGCAGAGGCGTGCTTGTCGGGAACGATCGATCTGCGGCGCGCGCCTTCACGCCCCGATCAGCACCCCCGTGCGCACGGGCTTCTCCCCCGTCACCCGCCCCATCGGTGCGCCTGCATACACGAAGCGAATCGCGCGCCGCATGTAAAACACACCCTCATTGCTCGTGGTGACGGTCGTGACGTCATCGCTGATCGGATCGACGATATCGAACACGGCATCGCCCGCCTTCAACCGCGCGCCCACTTTCGCGCGATACACGACGATCCCGCTCACCGGCGCAATCAACTGCTGGCTGCCCGCGAGCGGCGTCGCCGGTTGCGCGAGCGGCGGCGCGTCGTTCGCTTCGCCTTCGATCACCCCGCGCGCGATCAGATAATCGACGATTGCATCCGCATCCTGCGATGCCGTGTCGTAGTCCACGTCCCGTTGCCCGCGATGCTCGATCGTCGCCGCGATGTTCGGCGCGCCGAGCGGCGTCTTGTCTCCGAGGCGCGCACGCACCTCGTTCCAAAGCAGCGCGTGAACCTCATCGAACGATTGCCCGCCGGAATCCGTCGCGAGCAACACGCCGTTGGCGCCGAGATAGCGCGCGAGCGGCTCGATCGCGGGCCAGCTCGCGGGGCTCGTATAGACGTGCATGGTCGCTTCGAGCGAGCAATGCAGATCGAGCACGATATCGGCTTGCGACGCCATCGTGAGCAGCGCGAGCCGCAACGATTCGAACTCATTCTTCGCGGACATTTCGCCGAGCATCCCGACGAGCGCGCCACGCAGGACACGCGCGTTGTGCGCCGCATCGTCGGATGACAGGCGCGCGCCCACGCGTTCGATCAATGCGTCGGCGGACGGCGACGGAAAGCCGCGATTGAAATTGTGGCCGCTGTTCGTCTCGAAGCGCCCGAGAAATTGCCCGAGCACATGCTGCGATAAGCCGATCGGATTCGCCACCGGCACGAGCACGATTTCACCGCGCACGCGGCCTGCGGCTTCGAGATCGGCGAGGCGCTTCTTCAAGGTCCATGCGGTGAGCATCGCGGGCGTTTCGTCGGCGTGCAGCGAGGACTGCATATAAACCCGCTCGCCGCCGCGCCCGGCGTCGCCGAAGTGAAAGCTGACGAGTTCGCGCGAGGTGCCGAGCGTCGTCGAGACGAGCGGTGTGCGTCGTGTCTGCATCGAATGATCCTCAGTCGCCGTACACATCGAAGTCGAAATACTTGCGCGCGATCTTCTGATACGTGCCGTCGGCGCGCATGTCGGTCACGGCCTTGTCGACCTTCGCCTTGAGCGCGGCGTCGTCCTGCCGCAAGCCCATGCCGACGCCGTGATCGCCCATCGAAAGCGGCTCGCCGACGAACGCGAAGCCCGCGCCGCGCGAGGTCTTCAGAAAGCCGTGCTCCGCTTCGACCGAGCCGAGCAGCGCAGCGTCGATCCGGCCGGCGGCGAGATCGTTGAAGACGCCTTCCTGACTCTGATACGCGACCACTTCGACGCCGCCCGGCTGCCAGTTCTTCATCGCGTAGGTTTCGAACTGGCTGCCGCTCTGCACACCGACGCGCTTGCCGCGCAGCCCTTCCGCGCTCGCCTTGAGCGGCGCGCCGCTGCGCGCGATCAGACGCGAGCGAAACTGGAACAGCTTGGTGGAAAACGCGATCTGCTTGAGACGCTTGTCGGTGATCGCCATCGACGACATGATCCCGTCGATCTTGCGCGCCTGCAGCGCGGGGATCATCCCCGAAAACTCGAGCTCGACCCATTGGCAACGCATCGCGATGCGGCGGCAGATTTCATCGCCGAGATCGACGTCGAAGCCCGCGACGTGGCCGTCGGGCGTCTTCACGTCCATCGGCGGATAGCCCGGGTCGATGCCGAGGCGCAAGGTGTCGGCGTCTTTCGCGTGAACCGGCGCGGCGGCGACGAGCGCGGCGGCCAGCAATAGTGAACTGAGTCTGAACATGAACGCGGTGTCTCCGTAAGGTTGGCACCGATACTACGGGTGCAAAACGCTCGCAAAAAGAGGCGTTTTGCTTATCATGATCACTTTTCGAGATCACCCGACGGGAGCGCCGAGCGTGGATCTGACCTTGACGCAGTTGCGCATGTTCGTCGCCGTCGCCGATGCGGGCAGCGTGCGTGCCGCCGCGCGGCGGCTCGATATCGCGCAAAGCGGCATCACGCAGCAACTTCACAAGCTGGAAGCGCAGGCCGGCGGCCCGCTCTTCGAACGCGACGTGCGTGGCGCGCGCCTGACGCCGATCGGCGAGCGATTGCGCGTGCGGGCCGAGCTGATTCTCGGCGAATGCAGGAAGACCGAAGAAGAAATGCGCCAGTTGCGCGGCGAACTGACGGGCCGCGTCGCGCTCGGGCTCGCGGCAGAAGCGACGATGCGGCTTTTTCCCGCGTTGCTCGCGAGTTACCGGGAGCGCTGTCCGCGCATCGACGTGCATCTGACGAGCGCGACCTCACGCATGCTGACGTCATGGGTACGCGACGGCAGCCTCGATTTCGCGCTCGCGCTGATCGCGCCCGACGCCGACATCCACGACATGGAGACGACGCCGCTTTTCGATTCCGATGTCGCGGTGATCGCGCGGCGCGGGCATCCGCTCGGGCGCTCGCGCAGGCTCGCAGACTTGCGGCATGCCGAATGGGTCAGCACGCGGCAACGCGGCGGGGGCGTGACGGGCAACAAGCTATCGGCGCTTTTCGAGCATGCGAAGCTCGCGCCGCCGCGTGTCGCCGCGACGACCGAAGCGGTCTTCGACACCTTGCACTGCATCGCATCGAGCGATTATCTCGGGCTTGAACCCACGAGTCTCGCGGAGCATCCGTTCTTTCGCGAGCATGTCGAGATCGTGCCCATCGCGGAGCGCGCCGCGAAAACGCCCGTGTGTCTGTTGCGCCGCGCGGGCGTTCCACTCACGCCCGCAGCGCAGGAACTCGCGACGATGGCCGTTTCGTTTGCCCGGATGCTTCCCGCTCAGCGCGAAGCGTGACGCGTGCGCGCGCCCTTCGATGCGGCAGCGGCACGCGCGCGGCGTGTAGCCCAGCCCTTTTTCGCCGCCGCCGATCGATCCGCCGCCGAACGCCGGCTGGCAGCCGCATGCGATTGCCTCGACAGCGACTTGTGCGAAGCCGCCTTTGTGCTTTCGCGCTTGAGCACACGCGTGGACGCGGCGGAACGTTTCGCCTTCGACTCCGTGCTCGGGCTCTTCTTCGTGCGATGCGCGGCCTTGGTGTCCTGCGCGGCCTTCTTGCGCGTCGCCTCGGACGTCGTGCCCTTCTTCGGCGGCTTCATCTTCACGCCCGAGCGGCGCGCCTCGGACAGCCCGATCGCGACGGCTTGCTTCGCCGATTTCGCACCGTGCTTGCCCTCGCGGATGTGATCGATCTGCTCCTTCACGAACTCGCCCGCCTGCGTGCTCGGGGACTTGCCTGCGCGTTTTGCCTTTGCTGCGCGCTCCAGGGTTTTCTTTTCGGGCATGTCGGACCTCCTTGATGAAGTGGACCTGCTCTTGCGGTGTTAGCAACGTATGTGCCTTGGGTTTCGTTTCGCGCCGGATCCCGTGTTCGTGTTGGTCTATTGGCGTTGCCCCTGTGCGGGGCGGCAGTCACTTTCTTTGCTGCTGCAAAGAAAGTAACCAAAGAAAGCAGCTTGAGACGCCCGCGGTCACACGCAATTTGGGTGTTCTTCTCCTCGTTCGTGGGCTCTGTAGCGAGTGCCCTCATAGGCCTTCTCGGGCTTGGACCGCGCACGGTCTGACTAGCTAGTTCTTCTAGCCCGCTGGTTCAGCACGAAAGAGTTCCGGCACAGCGCTACGCGCTGCCGTGGGGTCTGCAAGGGAAACCCTTGGTATGGATACCTTGATATGGAAGCCCGCGCCAACCCGATTGACCGGTCGGCGGCGAAGCGGGCCGGAGCTATTTCGTGCTGAACCAGCCACGCGTGTGGTGCGATGTGTCAGACCGTGCGCGGCCCAAGCCCGATTAGGCCTATGAGGGCACTCGCTACTGCTGTGCCTAAAACGATCGCCTGTGCCGCGGCCGGCGTGAAGCGCTTTGGATGGGGAAAGCTGCTTTCTTTGCCTACTTTCTTTGCAGCAGCAAAGAAAGTAGGTGCCGCCCCGCACAGGGGCAACGCTAATAGACCGACACGAAAACGGGATCCGGCGAAAACAACCCAAGCGCAAACATAGCCATCGCCCCTAAAACCCTCACTGCGTGAGCCGCAGCACTCCAAGATTCCCCGCGATCTGCTGGAAGATCTGATTGAGCGTCGCGTTACTCGGCGCGTGAAAGTAGTTCCCCGGACTCGCACAACTCTGCATCGTCGCCTGCGCGTTACCCGGATCGGTGCCGTAATCGCCGAACGTGATGGAGTAGACGATGATGCCCTCCTGCTTCATCGCCGAACACACCGCGAGCTGGAACGCATTGAGATCGGTGACGGAGCCCATCGAACCCGGATTAAGCGTCGACCCATCCGCGCGCCGCACGCTCGACGCCTGCAGATCGGCCCGTCCCACGCCGGAAAGACCATTGAACGCCTGTGGCGGCATGATGCCCGTCGATCCGCCCGGATCGTTCTGTCCATCCGACAGCACGATGACCACGCGCTGCAGCGCCTGCGTCGTCTCGAGGCGCGGCAGGCTCGTGTCGGTCGAAATCCAGCCGTTGCCCTTGCCCGCCACATTGTCCGACCAGGGCGACTTCAGCATGCGCCAGCCCCACAGCAGCCCGGTCGGAATCAGCGTCGAGCCGGCCGCCTGCATGTTCGAGATCGCGGTAGTCAACGCGCTCTTGTCCTTCGACAGAAACAGCGCCGGCGCGATGGCGCACGGCCCGTTGTTGTTGAAGTTGGTGTTGCCGTTCTGATCGTACGTGGTGGTGGTCGTGCCGCTCGACTTCTGATACCAGCGATCGTAAATCGACGGAACCGTGCTGCTGTCGGCAACGGTATTGCACGACGTCGAAAGACCGCCGCTCTTCAGCGTGAGCGGCACGCCCTGCACGACGATCGGACTCGAAATCGTGCAGGTCGTCTTGCCGTTCTTCGTCGCTGTCGTGTAGTTGTAGACCGAGAAGCCGTTCTTCGGCACGTTGTAGAAGAACGGCGTGAAGCCCGGCGTCTTGGCCGGTTCGTAGGCCTGCGCCTGCAGGTTGCTGCTCACGTCGCGCGGCTCGACCGCGCAGCCGCCCCAGCCGGACCCCTGGTAACTCTTGTTGACTGCCATGGAGACCTGCTGGTTGTTGTACTTGTCGAAGCTCGGGGTCAGCCACTTGCCGGTGGGCTGCAACGCGTTCTTAAGATTCACCATCGTCGTGAAGGGCACGAGGCCGATGTACGAATCGTTGCCCGTCACCGAGAAAAGACTGTCCACGAGATTCTGCGCGGCCAGCCGCAGACCGTAGATCTTCGTGCCCTGCGTGTGGTCCTTGCTGTTCGCGTAGTCGCTCATCGAGCCTGTGTTGTCGAGCACCATCACGAGTTCGAGCGTGCTCTTCGGCAGACGCAGCGCCGCGTTGCTCGCGCTGACTTTCGCCGTGTCGGGTGTCGCCTGGTTGCCGCCCGTGCCGCCGTTGCCCGAACCGTTATCCACCGTGTTCTTGCCGAAAATGACCGGAGCGATGAGCGGCATCGAGCCCGTCGCCGACAGCTGGATGGTCTGCCCCGTCGCGGGCGCGCCCGACACCTGCGCCGAAAAGTTCGCATTGGGCAGGTTCAGCGCCATGTAGCCCGAAGGCATGTTGACGTCGTAATAGGCGCGCGCGTCGGTCTGCCACTTCGCGAGATCGGCGGGCTTGGTGGTGTCGTAGTGCGCGAGGTCCGCGCCTGCCGAAAGCGTCGCGACGTCGAGCGCCATCTGCATGCGCGCCTGCGTCATCTCGTAGTGGATCGCGTCGATGGCCGTGCACATCGAGCCGATCATGACGCTCGCGCACACCGCGAACACCATCGTGACGGCGCCCTCGTCGCCGCACAGCAGGTTGCGCACACTGCGCGCGCCCAGCGGGCCGCCACTGCTTCGCTTCGCGCTCATGATGCCTTTGTGAGAGTGAGCGCCTGCCCGTTGCGCGGACGCACGTAGACGCGCTCGTAGATGATCGTGGCGACCGGCGCGTTGCGCCAGAACGGCGCGGTCAGCGAGAACGGCGTATAGCGGTAGAACACCTCCACCGCGATGGCCGAATCGCCGTAGCGGAACGGCCAGTTCGACGGCACCACTTTCGTCGTCGTGATGGTCGACGGCATGTCCTGCGGCTGCCACTTCGGACTCGCGGTCCAGAGCACCGCCGCCGTGCCCGCGTCCTGCGAGGGATTGAGCACCGACTGCCCGCTGCAGTTCACGGTCTTGTCGCAGATCGACGTGATGATCACGCCGCCGTTCGCAGCAAGCTGATTCGGCGACGATAACTGGATCGCGGCCGCGTAGATCGAACCGAGGCTGTTCGCGCTGCCGGTGCCGGTGCTGTCGTTGATGACGTTGCTCATCTGGCCGATCGAATCCGCCAGCGTGAACGCCGTGTGCTCGGTGAGGCTCACCGCGCGCATGTACAGATACAGCTCGGTGAAGCCGAGCAGCACGAGCAGCATGAGCGGCACGACGATCACGAATTCGATTGTCACGCTGCCGCGCTCCGAGCGCATCAGACGCGTCGACACACGGCGCGCGCGCCGCGCAACGGCCGCCTTGAACGCCGATCGCATCGTTCCGTTCGCGGGCTTCATTTTTCGTTCTGTACGAGATAGCTGCGTTGGAAAGTCAGCGAGTCGATGCCGAAGAGCTTCGGGATACCCGAGAAGCTCGGGATCGTCACGCTGATGTTGTAGAGCACGACGTCGCCGAAGCCGCCCATCGAGTCCTGATAGTTGCTGGTGCCGATGTCGTTGTAGGTGGTGTAGGCGCGCGTCGTGATGCTCACGCTGCCGCCGATGTTCGCCCAGCCGCCAAGCACGTTGTTGACGATGCGCCGCGCCTCGGCATCGCGCGTGCCGCTCGACGGGACCGTGGTCGTGAGACCCGCGCGCGACGCCTGCTGCGCGGCGAACTGCACGGAGGCATCGACGATCATGTCGAGCGCAACTTCTACCGTGCCCAGAATCAGGATGAACACAATCGGCCCGACGAGCGCGAACTCGATCGCCGACACGCCGCGCTCGTCGCGCGCGAGGCGCGTCAGAAAGCGGCCTTGCTTCGGCGATGGCGCGCGCATCGTCACTTCACGCTCGCCGTCTGTACCTTCGGCGTCGCGACGCTCGACACGGCGACGCTCTTGGCCGGCTGCGCGCGCGTCGTCTGGCCATCGCGCATACGCTGCAGTTCGTAATAGCGCAGGTTGTCCTGCACCGACGCCTTCGGCAGATCGCGCGAGAGAATCGCCGCGGCCGCGTCGTCGTTGCCGAGCAGACCGTAGGCAAGCGCGAGATTCTGGCGCGCTTGCGGCGGCGCGGCGGGGAACCGCGTCACGTCGAGCAGCACGTTCGCGCCCTGACGCGGATCGCCCGCGAGCGTGAGCGACAGACCGAGATTCACCGACAGCATCGGATCGCCGGGATTGGCGATCAGCGCTTCACGCAGCAACGCTTGCGCATGCGCGTGATCGCCGGACATATCGAGCGCCGCGCCGAGGCCCGCGCAAGCGAGCGGGTCGTTCGGCGTGATCGTGAGCACGCGGCGATACGTGGCGATGGCGTCGTCGAAGCGGCGCTGATGGATCGCCACGCGCGCAATGCCGATAAGCGGCGGCGTCGCCTTCGGATCGATCTGGCTCGCGCGCTGATAGTAGACGCCCGCGCGCGTGTAGTCGCCCACACTGTAGAGCGTGTTGCCGAGACCCGTCAGCCCTGGAACGGACTTCGGATCGGCCTGCACGGCCTTTTCGTATAGCGAAGTCGCGAGATCGAAGTTGTTCGATTCAAGCGCGGTGTCGGCGATGCGCAGTTCGCTCATCGTGCTCGGCGCGGAGTTGCGCAGCACGGGGCGCGTATCGGTGACCTGGCGCACGCTCGTCGTGCAGCCCGTTGCGGCTAGAAGCAGCGCGACAGCGCAGGAGAGCCCCGCGATACGTTGAGTGGATGACTTCATTTCGAATTTCCCGCGATGAACGCAAGCAACTGGATAACGGCAGGTCCCGCGGCAATCACGATGATCGCGGGGAGAATGAACAGCATCATCGGCACGACCATCTTCGGCGCGAGCTTCGCGGCCTTCTCTTCCAGCGACACGATGTGCGCCACGCGCTCGGTGCGCGACAGCGTGCGCAGCGCCTGCGTGATCGGCGTGCCGTAGCGCATCGACTGCGTGAGCGTCGAAATGAGCGCGCGGATCGACGGCAGATCGATGCGGTCCGCCAGATTGTTGAGCGCGCGCGTGCTGTCGCCGGAGAGCTTCAGCTCGTCGGCGGCGAGCGAGAACTCGTCGGAGAGCGGCGGGCAGATCGTCGTCAGTTCGTCGGCCACGCGCCGGATCGACACGCCCAGACTGTTGCCCGCGTTCGTGCAGATGACGAGCAAATCGAGCGCGTCGGGCAGACACGCGCCCATCGCCTTGCGGCGGCGCGACGCCTTGAACGCGACGATGTACTCCGGCACGATCATCCCGACGATGAACACCATCAGCATCGCGATGCCGCGCGCCGCCGGATACGCGCCGATCATCGGAATGCGCGAGCCGAGCATCACGGTCGCGGCCGCACACGCGAGCCCGCAGAAGAACTTCACCGCGAGCAGGATCGACACCGCGAGGTGGCTGCGATAGCCGCTGCGCACCATTTCCTTTTGCAGCTTGAGGCGATACTTCGCGTCGAACAGTGGAATCTTGTCGCCGATGCGCGCAAGACGCCGCAGCATGCGCTCGGAGAACGTGGTGTTCTCGCCGTCGTCCTCCGCCGCCGCGCTCTCGAAGCGATGCGTGGCCGCGGCCATGCGCGCGCGCTCCGCGATGCGCCCGCGCTTGCCGCCGTGCTTGTGCGCCCACCACACCGCGAGGGCCGCGAGCAGCCCGAGCAGCATCAGCAGATTGATGAGGGTTTCGACGTTGTTCGGGTTCATCGCGAGGTATCGAGCTTCGACATCTTGCTGATCACGAACAGGCCCATGCCGATCGATATCACGCCGAACGTGAGCAGGTTATGCCCCGATTCGGTGTTGAACAGCACCATCAGATAGGCCCGGTTGAGCGCGTACATCGACAGCATGATGATCACGGGAATGGCGGCGAGAATCTTCGTCGTGATGCGCGCCTCGCCGGTCAACGCCTTGGTCTTCTGACGAATCTCGCGGCGCGTGCGCACGATGCCCGACAAATTCTCCAGCGTTTCGCCGAGCTGGCCGCCGGTCTCGCGTTGCAGCAGCAGACACACACAGAAGAACGAGAAGTCCGCGATCTCGATGCGCCGCATCGCCACTGTGAGCACTTCGTCGAGATCGAGACCGACCTGCAGCGAGTCCGCCATCAACTGGAACTCGCTTTTCAGGGGCTCGCGGCATTCGCTCGCCGCCGAGCCGATCACCTGCGTGACCGGCACGCCCGCGCGCACCGCACGCACGATCATGTCGATGACATCGGGGAAGCCATCGAGAAAGCGCTTGCGAAAGCGCTCCACCAGAAAGCGATACGACTGCACGAGCGCGAGCACCGGCAAGCCGATGATGATGAGCGGCCGCGTGAAATCGGGCAGCGGCATGAACTGATTCATCAGCACGGCGACGAGTTCGCCCACGAGCGCCGCGATGACCACGACGCGCACGCCGTTCGCGCCCGCGACGGTGCGCAGGCGCGCGAGACGCGGCCCCGTCCAGCGCGTGAGCGCGTTGTTCTGGCGGTTGACGAGGAAGATGTCGAAATCGAGCTTGTTCGCCTGCGCCGCCTGCGCGCCCTGCGACACGAACGACTTCTGCATGCGCTGACGGATGCGCGAGGGCGGCTGGTTGTTGCGCATGTCCTGCAAGATCACGATCATCACGCCGACGAGCAGCACGCAGGTGAACGCAGCGAAGGTGATCAGGTTGACGAGGTTCATGGCTTCATCGCATCCAGAAGGGCGTCTTCCAGACCGTAGTAAGCGGCGCGTTGCGAGAACGCCGGCCGCACCGCGCCGGTTTCGAACACGCCCTTCACTTCCTCGCTGTAGGCGCTCGCGTCGTAGCGGAACGCGAACAGATCCTGCGTGATGATGACGTCGCCTTCCATGCCGACCAGTTCGGTCACGCGCGTCACGCGCCGCATGCCGTCGCGCATGCGCTCGATCTGCACGATCAGATGCACCGCGCTCGCGATCTGGCGGCGGATCGACAGCAACGGCAGATTGCCGTTGGCCATCATCACCATGCTTTCCAGACGCGTGATGCCATCGCGCGGCGTGTTTGCGTGGATGGTGGTCATCGAGCCGTCGTGGCCCGTGTTCATCGCCTGCAGCACGTCGAAGGCTTCGGCGCCGCGCGTTTCGCCGAGGATGATGCGGTCCGGGCGCATCCGCAGCGCGTTGCGCACGAGATCGCGCTGCGTCACCGCGCCGAGCCCTTCGGCGTTTTCGGGCCGCGTTTCGAGACTCACGACATGCGGCTGCACGAGTTGCAGTTCGGCCGCATCCTCGATCGTCACCGTGCGCTCGCCATGACCGATGAAGTGCGACAGCGCGTTGAGCAGCGTCGTCTTGCCCGAGCCCGTGCCGCCCGACACGATCACGTTGAGCCGGCACGTGCTCGCGAGCTTGAGCACGTTGGCCATCGCGGGCGACATGTTGCCCTGCTGCGCCATGCGGTGCAGCGTGATGTTGCGTTTCGAGAACTTGCGGATCGAGATCGACGCGCCGTGAATCGCGAGCGGCGGCAGCACGACATTCACGCGGCTGCCGTCGGCGAGACGCGCATCGACCATCGGACTGCTTTCGTCGACGCGCCGCCCGACGCCCGCCGCGATACGCTGCGCGACGTTGATCACGTGCGCGTTGTCGCGGAACTTGCAGTTGGTCAGCTCCAGCCGGCCGTGCCGCTCGACCCATACCTGATCGGGTCCGTTGACGAGCACGTCGGTGATGGTTTCATCGGCGAGCAAGGGTTCGATCGGGCCGAGACCGAACATGTCGTTCAGCAGTTCGCCGACCATCTGCACCTGCTCGGCGATGGTGATGTTCAGGCGCTCGCGCTCAGCGACATCGACCACCAGCGTCTCGACGGCGGGCTTCATCTGCTCGCGCGTCTTGCCGACCGCGGCCGATGGATTCATCGCTGCGAACACGCCCGCGCGGATCGTCCTGAAGAGATCGGAGCGCACCAGCGTTTCGTTGCCTTCCGCGGGCTGCGCGCGCGTGGATGCGGGCGCGGGCGCGGCGGCCGGCGGCTTCTCCACGAGCGCAAGCGGCGGCGCCTCGCCTTGTGGCGACGCACCGTCCTCGATCCCGGACGGCGACGTGGCGCGCGCCTGCTTCTGCCCGAACATCACGCCCTCCTCAGTTTGAACTTGCTCAGGAACGTGCGCTCGACATTGGCATGCTGGCCGGTCAGATCGTTGGCGATGCGCGCGATCGCCTGCATGAAGTTGTTCTGGCTGCGCTCGGGGGGCGCTTCGCCGAGGTTCTCGGCGGTCGCGAGCGCCTTCGCTTCGAACTGCACTTCATGCAGCACGGTTCGGCCCACGGCCGTCATGAAGTCGGTCGGTTGCACCTTGCCCGAGGTGGCGGCGTTCGGATTGTTCAGGAGTACGGAAGTCGGCGGATTGTTGTCGCGGTCCTCGATATAGCGCAGCAGACGAATGGTCTCGCGCGTCGAATGCACCGAGCGGTCCGCGACGAGATACACGCGCGACGCGTGATCGAGCGCTTCGGCGGCGAGCGCGTCGCTCGGGTCGCCGATATCGAGGATCACGTAGTGGAAGCTGTCGCACAGCAGTTCGACCACGCGACGCAGCGCGCCCGGCTCGAACTGCTTGCTCGCGCCGTAGTCGATATCCGCCGACAGCACGAAGAGCCGGCTGCCGTTCGCGACCAGCGTGCGTTCCACGTACTGCGGATCGAGCCGATGCACGTTCTGCAGCACGTCGACGAGACCGTTGTTGCTCTGCGTGCCGAGCATGCTGTTGGCGGCCCCGCCGCACAGCGTCAGATCGACATACGCGACGCGCCGATGCGTGTCTTCCGCGAGATAGCGCGCGAGATTGAGCGCGAGCGTGGTCACGCCGACGCCGCCGCGCGCGCCCGCGAACGCGATGGTCTTGCCCGCGCGCGCCAAGGTGACCGGGCTTACCTTGCCCTCGGACACGTTGACGGTGCGCTTGAGCAGCTCGACGGTCAGCGGCTTGACGAGATAGTCGCGCACGCCGATCTTGAGCAGACTGCGGAACAGGCCGACATCGTTGCGCTCGCCGATCGCGACGACCTGCACCGACGGCTCGCACACTTCCGCGAGGCGACCGAGTTCGGAGAGCGGCATCACCGAGCCTTCGAGATCGACGAGCAGAAAGAGCGGCGAGCGCTCGATCTTCGACAGATGCGCGATGGCGTCATCCACGTTGCCCACGGCGATATGCACGTGCGGCATCGCCTGTTCGAGCACGAAGCTCTTCAACACCTGCTCGGTCTTGCGGTCCGCCACGAACGCGATGAAGTCCGCAATCCGCACGCCCTGCTTGCTCTTGAAGAAACTGATCTCTGTGGTGCTCATGATGTCCGTCCTTGCGCTACTTCGATTCGCGCGACGAGCTCGTGTCGAGCGGCGTCACGTGGCCGGTTTCGTAGCGGCGCATCGCGCTCGCCGCCGTCGCGCCGTTGGCCGGGCCGAGCGTCTGTGGCGCGACGATATCGGCGGGACGTGCGAGTTGCGCCGCGAGGTTCGTGTAGGTCGCGCAGCCCCATTGCATCGATGGCCGGCGCAGACCCGCATCGGTCAGCAGCGACGCGCGCGTGAGCGAATCGCAATCGGGCGCCACGGCGTTCCTGCCGTCGAAGCCGATCACCGTGTCGTTGGGCATGTTGCGCGGCGGCTGAAAACAGCCGGTCGCGCCGCAGGCGAAGGCGACGAGCGCCGTGAGCATGAGATGACGTGCATGTTTCATGATTCGGCGCTCAATAGACATAGCCCGCCGCGCCCACGAGACGCGGTTCGGAAGCGGACGGCTGCGCGACGTTCGACTGCCCCGCCTTGCGCTGGAAGCTGTATTCGACATCGCTCGAAGGCGAGATCAGCGAATCGAGCGGCGAGCGCAGCTTCGCGGAATCGGTCGGCTCGACGAGATACGGCGTCACCATGATGACGAGCTCGGTCTTGTTGTTCTGATAGTTCGACGACGAGAACAGCTTGCCGAGCACCGGAATCGAACCGATGCCGGGCACCTGCGAGACGATGTCCGTCGTATTGCTTTGCAGCAGGCCGCCGATCGCGAAGCTCTGGCCGCTCGCGAGTTCGACGGTCGTGTCGGCGCGGCGCACCGAGAGGCCCGGCACGGTCACGCCGCCCGTGGTCACGCTCGCGGTGGTGTCGATCTGGCTCACTTCCGGGCGCACCTTCAGGCTGATGCGGCGCTCGTTCAGCACGGTCGGCGTGAAGTCGAGCTTGACGCCGAACTGCTTGAACTCCACCGAGATCGCCCCGTTGGTCTGCGAGACCGGGATCGGGAATTCGCCGCCGGCGAGAAAGCTCGCCGTCTGGCCGGACATCGCGACGAGGTTCGGTTCAGCGAGCACGGTGAGCAGCCCTTCCTGATTCAGCGCGTCGATGAGCGCGCGGATATCGGTATTGCCGGTCTTGAAGCCCGCGAGGAACGAGAACGCGTTGTTCGACGGCAGGTTGATCGGATAGGTGATGCCGCCGTTGCCGTTGGCGATCGGCTGGGTCAGGTTCTGGATCGCGCGGCCGCTGAAGAGGCCGCCGAGCCAGTTGCCCGAACTGCCGAGCGCCTGCCAGTTGATGCCGAGCTGCTGCGTCACGTTGCGGTCCACTTCGGTGATGCGCACGCGCAGTTGCACCTGCAACGGACGATCCACGGTCAACCGGTTGATCAGCACTTCCTTGTCGGTGAGAAAGGGCGTGACGGCCTGCACGATCGCGTCGGCATCGGCGGAAGTCGGCACCTGGCCCGTGACGAGCAGCGAGCCCTGGCTCGTCGTCGCCTGCACGTTCAGGTTCGGAAAGCGCGACGAGATCATGTTGCGCAAGGCCACCATGTCGCGCGCGACGATCACCGTGCGTTGCAGCAGCGTCTTGTTGTTCGGGCCGAGCACATAGAGCGTGGTCGTGCCGGTCTTCTTGCCGAGCACGAAGACGGTCTTCGGCGACGGCACATGGACGTCCGCGATCGACGGATCGGCGACGAACACCGACGTGGCGTCTTCCGGCAGACGCAGCATCGTGCCCTTGCCCGCGTCGAGCGTGAGCGCGCCCTGCCCGATCTCGACGCCCGGCGCGGCGGCGTTCGGCGCGAGTGCGGTCCGGACCAGCGCGGGCTGATGCGTGCGCACCTGCGCGAGCTGAATGGCCGGCGCTGCCGTCGCAAGGTTCGACGGCTTCGCGGGCACGGCCGGCTGCGCCGCCTGCGCGGACCATGCCAGCAGCATGCCCGCGCACGCGAGCGCGATGTGCGCACCCCGTCTTTCGATGCTGCTGAAGTCCAACTGCGTTCTCATGAGATTCGATCCTGGCACTGTGCTGCCGTGACTTGATGCTGTGTTCGTCGTGTTCGTGCTGCTTATCGGGCGGGCACCGTCGGCAATGGCGGCGCTTCCGACGTTGCGCCGACCTGCGCGACCGTCGAACCGGCATCGCCCTTGTCCGAGCCGCGGTAAATCGTGACGGCGCGTGCGGGCGCCGGCGCGTGAGTCGCCGTGACCTGCGCGGGCTTCGCGCGCGGCAGATCGCGCACGGCGCGCGAAATGTCGCCCGCCCAGATCGGCGTGCGTTGCGTGGATGAAGCCGCGATGGCCGCCGATGCGGCGGGATCGCGCGTATCGGTCGCGAAGCTGCGCAGCGCGAGCGACAGCGAGCCGAGACGCGCCGCGACCGCGACGACTTCGCCCATGCGCGGCGTCACTTCGAGCGTCACGGTGCGGGCGCGCGTGACGACTTCGGTCGCGTCGCCGGTATTCTTGGGCCGCTTGATCTCGGAGCCGACCGCGAGCACGCGCACATGCTCGACCACGGTTTCGCTCGATACGGCGAGGTCCGGCGAATCGGTGCGGCGATCCATCTGCTGCGTGAGAATCAGGTCGACGTAGTCGCCCGGCTGGATCAGGCCGGCGTTGCCGGACACGTCGTCCACCGCGACCGACACGGCGCGCATGTCGGGCTTGAGCGTCGCGGCGAGAAAGCCCGGCGCGTTCGGCAAGATGACGTCGGCGGACGTGAGCACCGCGCCGCTTTCGACCGGATGGCGCAACAGCGCGCCCTTGATGTCGACCGCGTTCTCCGCGCCTTCGACGATTGCGTTGGGCGGCAACTGCGAGACCGGCAGCATCTTCCAGGTGAGGTCTTCGTCGCGCAGCAGCAGACCTTGCGGCAGTTCGGCGGCGCTCACCTGCACCTTCGAGGTGCTGACGACATGTTCCGTCGGGCGCGACGCGCTCGCCACGACGACGCGCACGATGAGCGCGATGAGCAAAGCGCCGACCAGAAGCACGGCGAACTTGATGATGTTGGACATGAGCGCGCCGTCCTATCGGTTCGCAAAGAAAGGCAGGAGCGCCGGCAGCACGATCACGAGGCCGCCACCGAGTGCGAGGGCCACGCCATAGGGCACGCCGCGTGCGCCGGAGAACATCGCGAGCGCCCGCATCGGCATGAACTGCTGATCCGGTTTCATGTAGCGCGTCGCGAGACTGATCAGGGACACGACTGTCCCGATCACGGAAATGAGCGTCAGGGCGGGCAGCGACAGAGCGAGGCCGGCCCAGAGAAAAATTACGGAGGCGAGTTTTGCATCGCCTCCGCCCAGCATTTTCGCCGCGAACAACACGGCGCAGACCAGGAATACGCCAAGCGCGAGCAGCAGATGAACGATGACATCGTCGATCGGCATGCGGCGAGCGAGCGCATCGGCAAAGAAGAGCGCACCGACGGCCAGCACGATTTTGGTCGGCAGGCGTCGGGAGCGCACGTCGATGACCGCGAGCCAGAGCAGCACGCAGAGCACGATCAGGCGAATGGCAAGAGACAGTAGCTGCACGATGGTTTCGTTTTTCGGTGGACGGTGTGATCCTCAGCCACGGACGGTGACGCCCAGGCGAGGCACGCAAGCCATCAACTTACTTTTTGTGCCGTCGAAACCTTATTGAACAGGCTGTCGAACATCGAGCTGATGCTGCTGCTGAACGTGCTTGCCATCGCGCCCAGCGCCAGCACGACGATGCCGGCGAGGACTGCATATTCCATCGCGCTGACACCGCGCTCGTCGCGCACGAATGCCTTCATCAGTTTGCGCATTTTTCTTTTCCTTCAAGGTTTAGGTAGGTGTGGACCCGGCAAAAGGATTACCGGGCACGACACATCCTAGCCATGTTGGAAAGAAATAACTTCGCGAATTAAAGGCCGGAAATGGCCTCTTTTGGAGGTTTAGAAATGCTCTGCGAGCGCCCTTATCGACACAATTTCGAAAACCTTTAGGGCGTGGAATTTTTCTATTTTGCTTTTTCTGACCCGGCGGGACGCGTTCGGCCTCATTGGAGAGTTTTGCGAAAACGTTTGCGGGTGCTTAGGGGAATGCGTCCGCAAAGTAAGGCTGGCCGGCGCGCTATCGTGGAATGCGAGCTTACATTCCCCGACACGATTTTGTCACGCACTTTGCAAAGCCCGCAACGAAAATATCCCAAAGTTTAAAAACTTGCTTGCCGCGCAAGCTTAGCGATCACGCTTATCGTCTTGAGGAAACGAAGGCATTTCTATATCGCTACTAGGCGAACGCAGGTTATCCCGCGCCTCCTGCGCGAGCTTCTCATAGCGCTTGCGAAACACCGCAAGATCCTTTTCGTCGAGTTCCTCGAGATCGAGCAGCGCGTTATGCGCCTTGTCGACCGCGCGAATGAGTTCGTCGAGCTTGATCTGCATCGCCGCGGTATCGCGATTCTGCGTGTTCTGAATCAGGAACACCATCAAAAAAGTGACGATGGTCGTCGACGTGTTGATGACGAGCTGCCAGGTATCGCTGAAGTGAAAGAGCGGCCCCGAGACCGCCCACACGATCACCAGCAACACCGCGATGACGAAGGTCGATGCGTGACCCGCAACCTGCGCGAGCGCATTCGAGAACTTGAGAAACCACGAGGTCTTCATTCGGCGTCTCCTGACTGTAATGCGTCGGCATGGCGCGGCTAGAATACCGCTGATGAACCGCAAGCCCAAACCCATCGATTTTCATGCACCGTCCGAGATTGTCGCGCAGCGCCTGATCGGCGCGATCGTGACCGTCGACGGCGTCGGCGGCCGCATCGTCGAAACGGAAGCGTATGACCGCGAAGACCCCGCGTCGCACAGCTTCTCCGGCCCGACGCCCCGTAACGCAGCAATGTTCGGGCCGCCCGCGCACGCCTATGTGTATCGCTCGTACGGCATCCACTGGTGCCTGAACTTCGTGTGCCGCGAGGCGGGCCACGGCGCGGGAGTGCTGATTCGCGCAATCGAGCCGCTCACCGGCATCGACGCAATGCGCGAGCGGCGCGGACTGGAACCGCTCAGGCTGCTTTGCTCGGGGCCGGGCCGTGTCGCGCAGGCGCTCGGCATCACGCACAGGAACAACGGCATGTCGCTGCTGGAGGCGCCGTTTCATATCGAGCCGCCCGAGGAGAAGTTTTCCATCGTGCATGGGCCGCGCATCGGCATTACCAAGGCAATCGACGTACCCTGGCGCTTCGGGCTTGCCGGATCGAAGTTCGTCAGCAAGCCCTTTCCGAAAACCTGAAGCGCGTTATTCCGCGGGACGCAGCTTCTTCACTTCGTCATCCGACGGCTGCACGCTCGCGCCATCGACATAACGGTAAGACGTCATCACACCCTTGCCGTCCTTCAGACCCGTCACGCCGACATACGCGCCCATCGTCGACTGATTGTCCTGTCTGCGATAAGTGATCGGACCGAAAGGCGTATCGACGGGCAAGCCCTTGAATGCGGCCGCGAGCTTGTCGGCGTCGGGCGAGCCGGCCTTCTTCAGGCCGTTGGCGATCGACATCATCGCCGTATAGCCTACGACCGAACCCAAACGCGGATAGTCGTGATACTTCGCCTGATACGCGGCGACGAATTTCCTGTTCTCGGGCGTATCGATCGAATACCACGGATAGCCCGTCACGATCCAGCCGACCGGCGCTTCCTTGCCCAATGGATCGAGATAATCCGGCTCGCCCGTCAGCAACGATACGACCGCGCGATCCTTGAACAGGCCGCGCGTATTGCCCTCACGCACGAACTTGCCCAGGTCCGCGCTGAACAGCACGTTGAAGATGGCGTCCGGTTTGGCATCGGCGAGCGCCTGCGTGACGGCGCCCGCATCGACGTTGCCGAGCGGCGTCGCCTGTTCCATGACGAACTCGACGTCCGGCTGCGCGGCCTTCAGCAAGCGCTTGAAGGTCGCTACCGCGGACTGGCCATACTCGTAGTTCGGATAGACGAGCGCCCAGCGTTTCTTTTTGAGCTTCGCGGCTTCGGGCACGAGCATCGCGACCTGCATGTAAGTTGATGGGCGCAGCCGATACGTGTACTTGTTGCCGTCCTGCCAGACGATCTTGTCGGTGAGCGGCTCGGCCGCGAGGAAGAAGATGCGCCGCTGTTTCGCGAAGTCTGTGAGCGCGAGTCCCGTGTTCGACAGAAAGCCACCGAAGAGCATCTTCACCTGTTCGCGCGCGACGAGTTCCTGCGCGACGCGAACCGTATCGCCGGGATTGCCGTTGTCGTCGCGCGAGACGACTTCGAGCTTGTTGCCGTTGATGCCGCCCGCCGCGTTGATCTCATCGAGCGCGAGATTCCAGCCGTTCTTGTACGGCAAAAGAAACGCAGGCTGCGCCTTATAACTATTGATCTCGCCGATCTTGATGGTGTCGGCGTGCGCGGCGAATGCGATGCTCGCCGCGATGGCCGTGATAGTGAGGCGCATCGGCGTGCCTGCACGGTTCGTCATGTGATCTTCTCCTCTGCTTATCAAATACCTAAAAACTCGCGACGCGCTTCGTCGTCGCTGGCGAATGCGTTCATCGCGCCTCGATAGCGTATCTGGCCTTTTTCCAGCACATAGACGCGGTCGCTGACGAGTTGCGCGAAATGCAGGTTCTGCTCGGACAATAGAATCGCGAGCCCTTCGCGTTTCAGTTCGAGAATCATATCGGCCATCTGCTCGACGATCACGGGCGCGACGCCTTCCGATGGCTCATCGAGCAGCACGAGGCGCGGATTGCCCATCAGCGTACGCGACACGGTCAGCATTTGCTGCTCGCCGCCGCTCATTCGGCTCGCGCGACGGTTGCGCATCTCGCCGAGATTCGGGAACACGCGAAAGAGCTTGTCAGGCGTCCACAGCGGCGCATCATCGCGCGGCGGCTGACGGCCCGTGTCGAGATTCTCCATCACGGTCAGGTCGCCGAACACGCGGCGATCCTCGGGCACGTAGCCCAGACCCCTGCGCGCGATGCGATACGGCGCCATGCCTGCGATGCTCTCGCCCATGAACGACACCGCGCCCGAGATGCGCGGCAAAAGGCCCATCACGGCTTTCATCGTCGTCGACTTGCCTGCGCCGTTGCGGCCCATCAGCGCGACGACTTCGCCGCGCTGCACTTCGAAGCCGACACCGAACAGGATCTGCGCGCGGCCATAGAACGCATTCAGCGCGTCGACTTTCAGCAGCGTCATGACGATGCTCCCGCGCCCAGCGCCGCACGCGGCGCGAACGACGCGCCCGTGCCGAGATAGACCTCGCGCACACGCGCATCGTTGCGAATAGTGTCCGCATCGCCTTGCGCGATCAGACGGCCGCGCGCGAGCACGATCAGCCTGTCGGCGTGCTCGAACACCACGTCCATGCTGTGCTCCGTGAACAGCACGCCGATGTTGCGCTCCTTCGCGAGACGCGCGGTAAGCGTCATCAGCTCATTGCGTTCCTGCGGCGCCATGCCCGCGGTGGGTTCGTCCATCAACAGAAGCCTTGGATGGTTTGCGAGCGCGATCGCCAGTTCGACGCGCTTCACATCGCCGTATGCGAGCACCGCGCAACTGCGGCGCGCGTGCGCCGTCATGCCGACGAGATCGAGCAAGGCCATCGCTTCATCTGCCTTCCATGACGCGACACGCCCGAACAGGCTATGGATGCGCCGCTCGCGCGACAGCAGCGCCATCTGTACGTTTTCGAGCACGGTCATCGAATTGAAGGTCGCGGCGATCTGGAACGTGCGGCCCACGCCGAGCCGCCAGATGTCGCGCGGTCGCATGCCGGCGATGTCGCGTCCGTCTAGACGGATCGAGCCCGCACTCGGTCTGAGCTGTCCGTTGATCATGTTGAAGCATGTCGATTTGCCCGCGCCGTTCGGGCCGATCAGCGCAAGCAGGCGTCCTGCTTCGAGATCGAACGATACGTCGTCGACGGCCTGCACGCCGTCGAAAGACTTCGAGAGATGCGCGATGGACAGCAGCGTCATTGCTCCTCCCGGAAGAAGCGATCGCGCACGAAGCCCGCGATGCCTTGCGGAAACGCAATGACGAGCACGAGAATCGCCGCGCCGAGCAGCGCCTGCCAGTAGTCGGTCTGTCGCGCGACGGTGTCCTGCAGCCAGGTGAACACGCTCGCGCCGACGATCGGTCCGGCCAGCGTCTGAATGCCGCCGAGCAGGACCATCACGAGGCCATCGACCGAGCGGCCCACGCTGATGACTTCGGGCGAGATATTGCCCTTCGAGAACGCATAGAGCGAGCCCGCCAGCCCGCACACGAGCGACGCGACGACGAACGCGGCCCACTGCACGCGCGCGACGTTCACGCCGATCGCTTCGGCGCGCAAGGGCGAGTCGCGGCCCGCGCGCATCGCGAAGCCCAGCGGCGAGAACAGCATGCGGCGCAACAGCCAGATGCCGAGCACCGCGAATACGAGCGTGAGGTAATAGAACGCGACGGGCGATGCGAGCCACGGCGACGGCCAGATGCCCAGAATGCCGTTGCTGCCGCCCGTCACCGCATCCCATTGAAAGACGACGGACCACACGATCTGCGCGAACGCGAGCGTGAGCATCGCCAGATACACACCGGAGAGACGCACGCAGAACCAGCCGAACACGAGCGCGCCCATGCCCGCGAGGAGCGGGCCGAGCACGAGCGCGGCTTCCATCGGCAGCGCGAAGACTTTGAGGAACAAAGCCGCGCCATATGCGCCGAGTCCGAAGTACGCCGCATGACCAAACGAATGCATGCCGCCCGGTCCCATGATGAAGTGCAGGCTCGCGGCGAACAGCACCGCGATCATGATCTCGACCAGCAGCACGGGCAGATACGGAAACGCATCGGCGGCGAGCGGTGCGAGCGCGAGCGCGATCACCACGACCGCCGCGCCGATCTTCATGGTGCGCGTGGCGGGCCGCAAAGGTTGATCGGCGGGCGCGGCGGAACGGGCGACGGCCTGCGCGCGCCCGAACAATCCCCACGGACGCAGCACCAGCACGACGGCCATCACGACGAACTCCGCGACGAGCGTGAACTTCGACAACGAGAAGTCGATGCCCGCGATCGACACATGCCCGATGCCGATGCACATCGCCTTGATCTCCGCGATCAGCAATGCGGCGACGAACGCGCCAGGTATCGAACCCATTCCACCGACCACGACCACGACGAACGCATTGCCGATGGTCTCGAGATCGAGCGACAGGTTCGCGGACATGCGCGGCACCTGCAGCGCGCCGCCGAGTCCCGCGAGCAGTGCGCCGACGAAGAACACGCCGGTGAAAAGCCACGCCTGATTGACGCCGAGCGCGCCGAGCATCTCGCGATCAGCGCTCGCCGCGCGCACCAGCGTGCCCCAGCGCGTGCGCGTGAGCGCATACCAGAGCGCGAGCAGCACGAGCGGACCGATGACGATCAACGCGAGATCGTAAGTGGGCAACGCATGGCCGAGCAACTGCACGGCGCCTTCGAGATGCGGCGCGCGCGGACCGAACAGATCTTCCGGTCCCCACACGTAGAGCGCGGCATCGCGAATGATCAGCACGAGCGCAAAGGTGGCGAGCAGATGAAAGAGTTCGGGCGCGCGATAAATGCGCCTCAGCACGCCCACTTCCATCGCCGCGCCGATCGCGCCGACCAGGAGCGCCGCGCCCGCCACCGACGCCCAGAAGCCCGCGACGGTCGCGCCGAAGCGGCTCGTGAAGCTATACGCGATATACACGCCGAGCATGTACAGCGAGCCATGCGCGAAGTTGACGATGCGCGTGACGCCGAAGATGAGCGACAGGCCCGACGCGACGAGAAAGAGCGCACAGGCATCGGCCAGGCCGTTGACGAGTTGGACGAGCAGGTTGGAGAGCATCGGGCTCTGTGGACGTTCGAAGCGAAAGAGCCGACATTATCGATGAATTGCGCAACGAACTCCCGAACCGCACACGGCAAGAATGATTCGCGTGCGGCCGCTGGAAAAAACGTATTGACGGCGTTTATGTCTCGCGTATCCTCGTTGAAGGGCAATTGTCGGCATTGCAACGTCGGCAATCGCCCTGCCAATCAACTCGCCAAACGAGTGTTATCGTGAAAGCCCAAAGCCCTCTGGCCCGTCGGAGCGTGTACCGCTCCTGCGCCGATCGCTGCGGCACGACTTCCGGGCGCCGCTTCCTGTCGGTTCTGACCGTTCTTTCCCGCCGCTGTGTGCGGCGTCGCAACGTCGTCTCTGCGCGTGCGTTCATCGCCGTGGAGCGCGTTGGCGCAGCGTCACTGCTGCCGTAGCGCCTCTTCCCGTTTCCCTTCGCTAGCTGACTGGTTCGCGCGCGTGCGTCCGCACGCGTGAATGCGCGCGCCTTCCTTCATTGCGCCTTCGCGATGCATCGCACAGGCCGTGGATGCATGCGCCTGCTCAATACACGAGAACGATAATGGAACGCATCGACGAATTCCTCCGAAAACATCGCATCACCGAAATCGAAGCGATCATTCCCGATATGGCCGGCACCGCGCGCGGCAAGATCATTCCGCGCAGCAAGTTCGAATCGGGCGAATCGATGCGCCTGCCGCAAGCCGTGATGATCCAGACCGTCACGGGCGATTATCCCGTCGATGGCAGCTTCACCGGCGTCACCGATCCCGACATGGTGTGCGTGCCCGATCCCGCGACGATCCGCCTGATTCCGTGGGCCGCCGATCCGACCGCGCAGGTCATCCACGATTGCGTGCATTTCGACGGCACGCCCGTCGCCATTTCGCCGCGCCGCGTGTTGCGGCAAGTGCTGCAGAAATTCGCCGAGAAGGGCTGGCGGCCGGTCGTCGCGCCCGAACTCGAATTCTTTCTCGTCGACATGAACCGCGATCCGGACCTGCCGCTGCAGCCGCCCGTCGGCAGAACCGGGCGCGCGGAAACGGGACGTCAGGCGTATTCGATCGATGCGGTCAACGAGTTCGATCCGCTCTTCGAAGACATCTACGAGTATTGCGAAGTGCAGGAACTCGAAGTCGACACGCTGATTCACGAAGTGGGCGCGGCGCAGATGGAAATCAACTTCATGCACGGCGATGCGCTCAATCTCGCGGACCGCGTGTTTCTCTTCAAGCGCACGGTGCGCGAGGCGGCGCTGCGCCACAAGATGTACGCGACCTTCATGGCCAAGCCGATGGAAACCGAGCCGGGTTCGGCAATGCACGTGCATCAGAGCATCGTCGATGAAGAGACCGGGCGCAATCTCTTCACCAATCGCGAAGGTGAACCGACCGGGCTTTTCTATAGCTACATCGCGGGCCTGCAGAAATACACGCCCGCGCTCATGCCGATCTTCGCGCCGTATATCAATTCGTATCGCCGGTTATCGCGCTTCATGGCCGCGCCGATCAACGTGCAATGGGGCTACGACAATCGCACCGTGGGCTTTCGCGTGCCGCATTCGTCGCCACAGGCGCGGCGCATCGAGAATCGCATACCGGGCGTCGACTGCAACCCGTATCTCGCGATCGCGGCGACACTGGCGGCCGGTTACCTCGGCATGACGCAGCATCTCGAACCGACCGAGCCGCTTGCGAGCGACGGCTATCGCCAGCCGTATCAGCTACCGCGCAATCTCGAAGAAGGCCTCACGCTGATGGGCGCTTGCGAGCCGCTCGCCGAGATGTTCGGCGAGAAGTTCGTGCGCGCGTTTCTCGCGCTGAAGGAAACGGAATATGAAGCGTTCTTCCGCGTGATCAGTTCGTGGGAACGCAAGCATCTGCTACTGCACGTCTGATATCGGGAGAAGACGACATGAACGATCGAATCGACTCGACAGCCCATTACCGCGCGCTCGACGCCGCGCATCATCTGCATCCGTTCTCCGACATGGGCGCGCTCAATCGCGCGGGCAGCCGCGTGATCGTGAAGGCCGAGGGCGTTTATCTGTGGGACTCGGACGGCAATCGCATCATCGACGGCATGGCCGGTTTGTGGTGCGTGAACGTGGGCTATGGACGCCGCGAACTCGCGGATGCCGCGCTGAAGCAGATGCAGGCGCTGCCCTACTACAACACCTTCTTCAAGACGACGCATCCGCCGGTGATCGAACTCTCCGCCTTGCTCGCGGAACTCGCGCCCGCGCGATTCAATCGCTTTCTCTATTGCAACAGCGGCTCGGAAGCCAACGATACGGCGCTGCGCGCGGTGCATCGTTACTGGGCCGTGCAAGGCAAGCCGAAGAAGCGCTATGTAATCGCGCGCAGAAATGCTTATCACGGCTCGACCATCGCGGGCGCCACGCTCGGCGGCATGAGCTATATGCACGAGCAGATGCCGTCGAAGATGGAGCATGTCGCGCATATCGATCAGCCTTACTGGTTCGGCGAAGGCGGCGCGATGAGCGCGGACGCGTTCGGCCTCGCGCGGGCGCGTCAGCTCGAAGAGAAGATCATCGAACTCGGCGCGGACAACGTCGCGGCGTTCATCGGCGAGCCGTTTCAGGGTGCGGGCGGCGTGATCTTTCCGCCAGCGAGCTATTGGCCGGAGATCGAGCGTATCTGCCGCAAGCATGATGTGTTGCTGATCGCCGATGAAGTAATCGGTGGCTTCGGGCGTACGGGGGAATGGTTCGCGCATCGGCACTTCGGCTTCGAGCCGGATGTCATCACGATGGCCAAGGGTCTCACGAGCGGCTATGTGCCGATGGGCGCGGTCGCGTTATCGGACACCATCGCGGATGCGATCGTGAACAGCGGCGAGTTCAATCACGGCTTCACGTATTCGGGGCATCCCGTCGCTGCCGCTGTCGCCGTGGCGAATCTGAAGTTGCTGCGCGACGAAGGCATCGTGGACAGCGTGAAGAACGATACAGGTCCGTACTTTCAACAGCGCTTGCGCGACGCGCTGGGCGATCATCCGATCGTCGGAGAGATTGCGGGCGCGGGGCTCGTCGCGGGCATTCAGTTGGCCGTCGATCGCGTGACGAGAAAGCGCTTCGCCAATGGCGACGATATCGGCACCCTGTGCCGCGATTTCTGCTTTGCGGGCAACCTCGTGATGCGCGCGAGTCACGATCGCATGTTGCTGTCGCCGCCGCTCGTCGTCACGCATGACGAGATCGACGAGATCGTCGACAAGGCCAAAGCCGCGCTCGACGCGACATCACACTCGATCACGCACGCCGCTTGACGAAGTATTCCGCCGCCATGTGCCGGAAGGCCGTGACGGCGGGATTGTCCTGATCCGTGCGCCACGCCATGCTCATTTCCGCCTGAACGGTATTGCCGGCGATGTCCCTGAACTCGACGTTGTCGTAATGAAACCGCTGCGACGATGCGGGAAGAATCGACACGCCCAGGCCCGCGCGCACGAGCGACAGAATGGTCGGCGTCTGATCGATGTATTGCGTGAAATGCGGCTTCACGTCATCGGCGACGAGCATGCTCATGATGCGATCGTGGAAGTATTTGCCGTGCGTGGGCGAATGCATGATAAACGCCTGCTCGTGCAACTGCGCGAGTTCGAGCTGTTCGAAGCGGCACAGTTCGTGTCTTGCAGGCAGCGCGACGATCATCGGCTCACGATCGACGAGAAGGAACTCCACTTTCTGACGCGACGGCAGCGGCCGCATGAAGCCGAGGTCGATCGCGTTCGCCTCGAAGCCTTCGATCTGCGCGACCGAGATCATCTCCAGCAACACGACATCGATATCCGGCAAGTCATGCTTCGCCGCGACCAGTAACTCGGGGATCAACTCGTAGCCCGCCGCGCCCGTGAAGCCGATTCGCACGCGCCCGGTCTTGCCCTTGCTCGCGCGCCTGACCGTGCTTTCGGCCTGCTCGGAGAGGTTGAGCAGACGCGTTGCGTCCGCGAGAAACACGCGCCCTTCGGTGGTCAGCTTGACGGCGCGGCCGACGCGTTCGAAAAGCTGCACGCCCAGGTTCTCTTCCAGCAGATGAATCTGTCTGGAAAGAGGCGGCTGCGTCATGTGGAGCAATGCCGCCGCGCGCCTGAAATTCAGTTCCGTCGCGGCGGCGACAAAGCAACGCACTTGTCCGAGATCGAGCATTCGTAATCGACGTTGAAGTGATAGCCGATCATTATATGTTCGCCCCCGACGCGTTCACATCGATATTCAGGTCGTCAGGCTGCCTTCGGGACGTTGTCCCGCGAGACCCTGAGCAAGACTCGCGAGCACCATCTCGCCCATCGCGGTGCGCGATTCCACCGTCGCGCTTGCGCGATGCGCCTGCAGCACGACGCGATCCATGCCGAACAGTTCGACGGGCACATTGGGTTCATCGACGAACACGTCGAGGCCCGCGCCTGCGATCGCGCCACGCGACAATGCTTCGACGAGATCGCTTTCCACCACGAGCTTGCCGCGCGCGATGTTGATGAGATAGCCATCCTTGCCCAACGCATCGAGCACGGCGGCGTTCACGATGCCCTTCGCCTTGTCGGCCGCCGCTGCAAGAATGAGGATGTCGCTTTCGCGAGCGAGCGACAGCAGATCCGGCACGAAGCGATAGTCGACGCCGTCGATCGGGCGTACGTCCGTATAGGCGATCGGGCAGGCGAATGCGGCGGCGCGCTGCGCGATCGCGCGACCGACCTTGCCGAGCCCCACGATGCCCACGCGCTTGCCGCTGAAACGGCGCGCCAACGGAATCGCGCTCGGGCTCGGGTTCTTCACCCATTTGCCGGTCTTCACGAAGTCGTTGCCGGGACAGATCTCACGCAGCACGGTCAGGATCAAACCGATCGCGAGATCGGCCACGTCCTCGGTCAACGCGCCGAACGTGCCCGTCACCGGAATGCCGCGCGAACGTGCGAATTCGAGATCGACCGCATCGGTGCCGACGCCGTTCACCGCGATCACCTGCAACGCGGGCAAGCGCTCGATCAGATCGTTCGAAATGCCCGTATGCCCGCCGGTGATCACGCCGCGAATCGACGCGCCGTGCTCGCGGATATACGCGTCCTTGTCGTCCTGTTCGAACAGGCGATGCATCGTGTAGAGCGCATCCAGCTTCTCGTTGATGGCCGGTACGAGGATAGGGTTCAGTTGCAGAATGCTCGGCTTCAATTCGCGTGCTCCGTGAGTTTTCGTTTCCGATGTGGAGCGGATGATGTCGGCTTTTGCCGGTCGCGTCCAATCCCAAAAGGATATCAATTGATCCACGAATCGAACCAGCGTCGGTAACGCCTGCGATCGATTCAATCCGGGAATCAGGTAATAGCAATAAAAGATTGGACGCTGTTGCGGGCCATCCCCACAATTCGAAGCATCAGAAGGCATATCAACAATAAAGCCTTGAAAATGACATCGGAGACAACAGCGTGAGCCTGCGCCCTACCAGCAACGCCGACGGCATCATTGCTTCCTCGAACGCGGAACCCATCGCGGAGAAGCGCACGAAACATCGCTGGATCGTGATGGGACTGATCTTCTGCATCTGGGCCATCGCATGCGCGGATCGCGCCAATTTCGGCATTGCGCTGCCGTATCTGAAGAAGGAATATCACATCACCAATACCGAAGCGGGGCTCATCGTCAGCCTGTTTTCCTTCGCGTATGGTTTCGTGCAGATTCCTGTCGGCCTCCTCTATAAACGGCTCAGCGAGAAGACCACAGGCTTGCTGTTCTCCGTCTTCATGATCCTGACTTCGGTGTTCACCGGCTTGATGGGCACGACGTCGTCGGTGTTTCTGCTGATGACGTATCGCGTGGGTCTCGGGCTGTCGGAAGGACCGCTCGGCATCGGCTGCACGAACGTCATCAACCGCTGGTTTCCCGCGAAGGAAAAAGGCACCGCAACGGGTCTGTGGATCGCCGCGTCGAAGCTCGGACCGCTGATCGTGCCTTCGGTGTGCCTCATCGTGATCCACTTGTGGGGATGGCGTGAGATCTTCTATGTGTTCGCGATTCCGGGCATTATCCTCGCGCTTGTCTGGCTGATGTTCGTGACGAATTCGCCCGGTGAGAACCGCTTCTGCTCGCCCGCCGAGCGCCGCTATATCGCCGATGAATCGACCGTCGACAGCAACGGCGGCAAGTCGCTCTCCCGCGCGCGCATGACGCCGATGCCCCGGCTCGACGCGATCAACCGCACGAAGCGCGTGCCGCAACTGGAGACGATTCGCCAGGTGTTCGGCTCGTGGAACATCTTCGGCATCGCGCTCGGTTATGGCTGCATGATCGGCATCAGCAACATCTTCATCTCGTGGATTCCCACCTATCTCATCACGGTGAAGGGCTTCGCTTCGGTGAAAATGGGCTTTCTCGCGTCGGCGCCTTTCATCGGCGCGGTGACGGGCAACATGCTCGGCGGCATCATCTCGGATCGGCTGCTCGGCGGCCGCCGCAAGCCAATGATGATGCTCGGCGCGCTCGGCACGATGATCATGACCTTCCTGCTGATCGACGCGCCCGACAGCGTCGCTTACCTCGGCGCGGCGCTGATCATGGCGGGCCTCATGCTGGGTATCGGCTTCGCGGGTTACTCGGCGTATCCGATGGGACTCGCCACCAAGTCGACGTATCCGACCGCGTTCGGCATCGTGAATTCGGTGGGACAGATCGGCGGCGCCTGCGCGCCGCTCGCGGTCGGTTTCCTGCTCGACAGCTATAGCTGGACCGCGGTCTTTCTCTACATGGTCGGAACGGCGACCTTGTGCCTGCTGCTGCTATTGAGCGTGGTCGAGCCGATAGCGGACCAGTCGAAATAAGCAGACCAATCGCGCCGCTTCATGCGGCGCGATGTTTTCCTGCCGCGCAAAATTCATCGTTTCACGAAAGGCACTCCTCGTTCGCGCGCGAAACCAGCATAGTTTCGGCTTCATTCAATACCGGAGCCCAGTGTGTCCGAATCAAACGCAGGTGCAGAAGCAGGCAAACAGATCGAATCAATGTTGAGGGCGTGGAGCCAGGCCGCGGCAACGAAGGACGCTCGCAACCTACGACGCTTCTATGCGGATGACGTCGTCGTGTTCGATATCTTTCCGCCGCTGGCTTCCCAAGGCGCCGATCAGTACTGCGCCGGCTGGCAAGCATGGTTCGACAAGCTGCACGACCCGATATCGTTCGAACTTCAGAACGCCGTCATGGAGGTGCACGGCGAGCTTGCCACGCTGTTCTGTATCAACCGCATCAAAATCGGCGACACCTGCGATCTGGTCCGAACGACCTTGTTTCTGAGGAGGATCGAAGGTGAATGGCTCGTCAGGCACGTGCATACGTCCGTGCCCCTGCCGGTCGAACTGGCGTCAATCGAAGCGTAACCGCTCAGAGCCCGCTATCGACCATATCGAGCAGACGCTCGGCAAGCGGTTCGATCTGCGCGCGCGCAAGACCCTGCAACGGCCCCTCGATCACAAGCAGCGCGAAACCATGCACTGCGCTCCACGCCAGATATTCGGCCTCGGGCCGCCGCTTCGCATCGAGCGCGCCCGTCTCGACCATCTCGTCCAGCGCGCGGCTCAGCAACTGGAACGGATCGAGTCCGCTCGGTCCGGTGCCGTAAGACGCATCGTGTTCGCCCCACTCGCACTGCGGCGCGGCGAACGCGGTGCGAAAGAGCCCGGTTTCCTCCCGCGCGAAGCGCACATAGCCCGTGCCGATGGCTCGCAATCCCGCGCGTGCCGCATCGGCGCGGCGGCGCTTTTTCGGGCGCGCGGCCAACTCTTCTTCCATCGCCTGCGCCACGCGCGACAGCGCCGCCGAACGCACCGCCGATAGCAATTCCAGACGGCTTTCGAAATGACGATAGGCTGCGTTCGGCACGACGCCCGCGCGGCGCGTCGCTTCGCGCAGCACGATCGCATCCGGTCCGCCTTCGCGCGCCAGTTCGATGCCCGCGTCGATCAGCGCGCGGCGCAGATCGCCATGTCGGTACGTGCTGCGCGGCTTTCCATTTGTCATTTTGATTGGTCGGGCTTTCCTCATGTGGACACTGTCCATTATCTCTGCTACTTTTTGTGGACGGTGTACACAACTTCAAAAATAATTGTTCATCGGCGTTTGTCGTTGCTTTGTCACGACGCGGCGGCATCGTTTCCAATACGTGCAAGGAGGCAATCATGACCGGACCAGACGATGTCGCGCGCATCCGCGAACTGATCGAAGCGTGGCGGCAAGCGGTGCTCGCGAAAGACGTCGGCGCGCTCGTCAGTCATTACGCGCCGGATGTCGTCGTGTTCGACGTCGTGCCGCCCGCATCTATCAAGGGCGTCGAGCATTATCGCGAGAACTGGCGGCGCTGGTTCGACAGCATGAAAGGCCCGCTCACGTTCGAGATGCGGGAAGTGGAAGTCGCCGCGAGCGGCGATCTGGCTTATGCGCACTCCGTCAATCGCGTCGCCGTCGGCGAGCAGGAAGACATCGTGCGCGCCACCGTGTGCTTCAGGAAGATCGACGGCGACTGGCGTGTCGTGCACGAACACGCATCGGTGCCGCTCATGATGGATATGGACCCCGACGAAAAGTCATAACGCAAGGAGCAGACATGCAAGTGCAACCCTATCTGTTTTTCGAAGGCCGCTGCGAAGAAGCGATCACGTTTTATCGCGAGAATCTGGGCGCGCAAGTCGTCATGATGATGCGCTTCAGCGAAAATCCGGAAGCCGGCAAGGCTGAAACGGCCAGCGGATGCAGCCTTCCGCCGGGATCGGAAAACAAGATCATGCATGTAGCCTTCACCATTGGCGATTCCATGCTGATGGCGTCCGACGGCATGTGCAGCGGCAAGCCGGAGTTCAAGGGCGTATCGCTCTCGCTCACGGCCAGCGACGAACAGCAGGCGGAAAAGTACTTCAATGCGCTTTCGAATGGCGGCCAGGTGCAGATGCCGATGACGCAAACCTTCTTCGCCAAGCGCTTCGGCATGGTCGCCGACAAGTTCGGCGTCTCGTGGATGGTGCTGGGCGGCGTCGAGCACAAGCCCGCGTGAGCGCATCGTCCGGCTGGAACACCGCTTGCGCACCTTTCATCGCATCAATTCGAAAGGAGACGCACCATGAGCAACTACGCCGGACGTTCTCAGGAAGACCGCATCGCGCAGCGCAAGGGCAAGGCGCAACCGTCGCAGGAACAGCCGGGCGGGTCGATGGCCGAGCCCGGCACCGAACCCGACAAGGACCATAGCAGCGGGCAGTTATCGGAGGAAGGCAAGCGGGTCTGGCGGACGGGTTCGGGTATCGATGGAGGCGGAAAAACCTGACATTCATATCGACCATCGGAAACGTGAAACAATAGCGGGATGCAGAACGCATTGATTGCATCTTGACTGACAGGAGTTTTCGATGAGCGCCCCGCGCAAAAATCAACTTTCAGGCTCGGACATGCCTGCTGAACAAGCCGATCGTCCGACCCGCGAGGAAGCCGAAGCCGCCGTGCGCGTTCTCTTGCGCTGGGCCGGAGACGACCCGAGCCGCGAGGGACTGCTCGATACCCCGGGCCGCGTCGTGCGCGCCTACGAGGAGTTTTTCGCGGGCTACGATCAGAATCCGCACGAGATCCTCGCGCGCACGTTTTCCGAAGTGCAGGGTTATGACGAGATGATCGTCCTGAAGGACATTCGTTTCGAAAGCTATTGCGAGCATCACATGGTGCCGATCATCGGCCGCGCGCATGTCGCGTATCTGCCGAACAAACGCGTGGTCGGCATTTCGAAGCTCGCGCGCCTCGTCGATGCTTTCGCCAAGCGGCTGCAGATTCAGGAGAAGATGACCGCGCAGATCGCGGATACGCTGAACGAAGTGCTGCAACCGATCGGCGTCGGCGTGATTCTCGAAGCCGCGCATCAATGCATGTCGACGCGCGGCGTGCACAAGGCGGGCGTCGCGATGGTCACGTCGCGTATGCTCGGATCGTTCCGTGACGATCCATCGACGCGACGCGAGTTTCTTTCGATCGTCGGCAACGCGAGCGCGTTCAGCGTATCGAATACATAACGACAGAAAGGGCCTCGCGGCCCTTTCTTCATTTCATGCGCCGAATCCGTTGCCTGGCACGTCCGGGCCGCTGCCTTCGCGGATCTTGCCCTGCGACACGTTGCTGCCCGGCGGCACGCTGTGCGTCAGCCACACATTGCCGCCGATGACCGACCCCTTGCCGATCGTCACGCGGCCGAGAATGGTCGCGCCCGCGTAAATGACGACATCGTCCTCGACGACAGGATGCCGCGCGTTGCCCTTCACGAGCGCGCCATCGCTGGTCGAAGGAAAGCTCTTCGCGCCGAGCGTCACGGCCTGATAGACACGCACATGCTGGCCGATCACCGCCGTCTCGCCAATCACGACGCCCGTGCCGTGATCGATGAAGAAGCTCGGCCCGATCGTCGCGCCCGGGTGAATGTCGATGCCCGTCAGCGAATGCGCGATTTCGTTGATGAAGCGCGCGAGCAACGGCACGCCGAGCTTGTGCAGCGCGTGCGCGAGCCGATGATGCGTCATCGCCCAGATGCCCGGATAGCACAGCAGAATCTCGGTGATATGCTGCGCGGCGGGATCGCCGGTGAACGCCGCCTGGATATCGCTCACGAGCAGCGCGCGGATCTGCGGCAACTGCGAGCCGAATTCACGCGCAACTGCGAAAGCCTGCGCGGAGAGTTCGGCGTCGCTCGTATCGCGATGCTCGGGGAGGAAACGCAACGCACGGCGAATCTGCTCGTGCAGCAGGCGCAAGTTGCTTTCGAGGGTCTGGCCGACGTAGTAATCGACGCTTTCGTCGGTCAGATCGGGCGCGCCGTAATGCGTGGGAAACAGCGCGGAACGCAGACCATTGACGATCCTGACGATCGCCTCGCGTGAAGGCAGTTCGCGGATGCCGAGCGGATGCCGCGTGCGATGCAGCTCTTCGCGCGACTGGCGCAAGTCCGCGACGATGCGCGCGAGACCCCATTCCTGAGGCGTGTCGCGCGATGCTGTTTCGCGAGTGGATTCGGGCGGCGCAATGGAGCCAAGCGTGGGCGTATTCTGCATGTCGGCGATGAAGCAAGAGAAGCGGCCGCCGCGCTTCGCGCGACGGGTCAAACGTCAAGAGTAACCGGTTTTGCCGAAGCCTGCCGCCCGGCGGCTCGCGCGTCCGTATTGCCGATGCTTCATCCGGGCATCGCTCACACCGTTACGTTGCTGGCGTCGATCCAGCGCACGGCCCAGTCGCGCGCGTGCGCGATGGCGGCGTCTGCGTCGCGAAATCGCAGCTCCGACGGAAAGAAGCGGTTCGCGACGAGTTCGCCATCGCTCGATCGCGAGATCACCACATACGGCTGGTAGCTGCCATCTCCGGCCCGGGCGGGCGCGCAGTTCAGAAGGTAGCCTCGATGTGAAAAGGCTGCATCGTGTTGCATGAGTCACCTGTGTGAAAGTGCCCTGCTCGTTCGAGTCGCATTGCTCTTCTTCGACGGCAACGTGAAACGCGCCCTCCTGATTGTTCGCGTCCCGCCTGTTGCGCTTTGCCGCCGACAGGTTCCAAATAATACTTGCAGGATATCGGCTTGGGGTCGAAAAAAATGGCCGAAATTTTGGCTGTCCAGCAAGGCGCCCTCAGGCAAGGCTCGCGGTTCCGTCGCCAAATATCCGGAATGAGTCTTGCGTAGGGATTGGTCGATTCAGGTCAACGGAGCACGCGATGAGCAACGCTGAAGGCAAGGAGCCGCAAGGCATGCATGTCGGTCCGCAGGGCCATTATGAAAAATCGCCGCGCGGTGTCGATGTCGCCAACGATGACGGACCCGACGACACCGTCGACGCCGATATGAAGAGCATCCACGCGCGGCGCGAAGCCGAGATGCGCGCGCGCGAACCGGACGCCGTCATCAACTCGAACGCGACGTCGGTGAACTACGTGGCGGAGCCGGGCGATGGACTCGGCGGCTTCGACAGCCGTCCCGGACGTAACGGCGTGTTGCTCGCGCTCGAACGGGGCTATCGGCTGATCGATCGCGGGATGGTCGCGCCGACGGTGCCCGAGGTCGAGGACAAGCTGCGCTTCCAGGGGCGCGATCCACATGGCCACACCTTGCGCGGGCGCAAGCACTATGCGCTCAATCATCTGCGGCCGTCGCGATTATTCGAACTGGAGCGCAGTTGAGTCTTGATAAGCAAAGAGCCGCCTTGAATAAGCGGCTCTTTGCTTCAACGCGCTTTCAGATCATTTCTTTTCGTCTTTCTTATCGTCCGGCTCGATGCGCGTCACGCCACCCGTAGCGGGCGGATCGCTGGCGGGAAACGTGTCTTCGACGGCCTTGTCGAGATCGTCCTCATCGCGTTCCGAATGAGGATGCTGCTCCTTGACTTTGTTCATCGCGGGCTCCTTTTGGTCGCTGGTTTATCGACATAAACTGAAAGCAACGCGCGTTCCTCGGAGCAGGCACGGCGTATGCGCAGTGACACGGCCAACGAAGCGCCGCATCGCAACAAAATTGATAAACGGGGAAGGCCAGATGACGACGATCCACGCATACGACAATTACCCGCAAGACTCCGCCGAAAACGCACAACTCCAGCCGGCCGCGCGCCATGTCGTCACGCCCGAACAGCGCTTTACCTCCGCGATCGCCTGTCTCGGCGCGGCCTACGCGCTGTCGTGGACCGAGTTCGCTCTGATGCTCGCAATCGGCCTTCCCGGCGACGCGTCGAGCCATCCGCTGGCCGCGTCGATCACCTCGCGCGTGCTGGTCGGTCTGCTTTACGTGTGCGTGGCGTCGCGGCTGCAATGGGCGCGCTGGCTCGCTGTCGCGCTCGGGTTCGTGTCCGTCGCGCTCGTCGCGCCGACGCTCGCGCTGCAATGGCATGTGTTCCCGGCAGGCGCGTTCATCTGCGGCGCGGGACTCGTCTGCAAGTTCGCGGCGTCGCTCTATCTGCTTTCGCCGATGCCCGCGCGCGCTGTGTCCGCGTAGTCATTCGAAACTCGCCGTTTGCAATCCTTGAAGCGGACGCGTCTTTTTCGCCCACGCGCGCGTCGGCACAATGGCTGACCTTCCCTCAACGCAAACTGCGCGAGCCAATCATGAAAATCGCTGTCATCGGCGCCACCGGCACGGTCGGCCGGGCGGTCGCCGCCGAACTGAAGTCCCGTCATGAAGTCTTTGAGATCGGCGCGACGCGCGGCGCGCATCGCGTCGATCTGCTCGATACGAACAGCATCGCGCGCCTGTTCGATGAGATCGGCCGCGTCGATGCAATCGTCGCGACAGCCGGTCATGTGCATTTCGGCCCGCTCGTGAAGATGACGCCCGAGCAATTCCGCCGCGGTCTCGACGACAAGCTGATGGGCCAGGTCAATCTCGTGCTCACCGGGCGCGATCATCTGAACGACGGCGGGTCGTTCACGCTGACGAGCGGCATCGTCGGCGCGGCGCCGATCCGCGAAGGCGCGAGCGCGGCGGCGGTCAACGGCGCGATCGAAGGCTTCGTGCGCGGCGCGGCGATCGAGTTGCCGCGCGGCCTGCGCATCAACGTCGTCAGCCCGACGATGCTGGAGGAAGCGCGCGAAAGCTTCGGTCCGTACTTCCGCGGTTTCGAAGCCGCGAGCGGCGCGCGCGTGGCGCTCGCGTACAGCCGCAGCGTCGAAGGCGCGGAAACCGGGCGCATCTACAACGTGCACTGAGCCTGACACTGACACTGACAGACGCAAAGTGTGCATGGAACACGGCGCGTCGATCGCCTATTCTCGTCGCTTCATGACGCACATGGAGCGACGCGATGCAGTGGAACCGGGACGACTATCGGCTGAGCACCGACATCGATGAATTCGACTTCGATGTCGTGCATCGTTACCTGAGCGAAGTGGCGTACTGGTCGCCCGGCATCGCGCGCGAAAAGGTCGAGCGCGCCGCGCGTCATTCGCTCGCGTTCGGGCTCTTTCGCGGCAGCGCGCAGATCGGCTACGCGCGCATGATCACTGACACCACGACCTTCGCTTATCTCGCCGATGTCTTCGTGCTGCCCGAGCATCAGGGCGCGGGCCTCGGCAAGTGGATGATGCAATGCGTGATGACGCATCCCGATCTGCAAGGTTTGCGCCGCATGATGCTCGTCACGTCCGATGCGCACGGGCTTTATGCGCGCCATGGATTCGCCGCGAGCAGGCATCCCGAGCGCATCATGGAGAGGATCGCGAAGGGCTAGCCGCCTCTTGCGCTCCGCATGTTGCGGCGCGTTGTTTCGTATGAAAATTACAAGAACGGAACAGCGCCGAACTTCGCGCCGGTCAGGGCGTCTTTCTTCATATTTTCAAATCTGCCCTAAAACAGGTGATCGGCGTCATGAGAATCCGTCGATTTCCTGCTGAATCCAGCAATCGCCTGCCAGTAGTTCATCCGACAACTCCGAGATAAAGCCCGAGCGCTGCGAACTCTCTTCATAGCGATGAACTTATCGGCATTGGCAGCATCAGTAGTAATGCGAACTACCACCGACGATAGAAGAGGATTGCGCGGTCAATTTCATCGACTGCTTCGATACGTGTGGATGATTTGCTTAGTAGTTCAAAAATAATGAGGTAAATAATGAAATTTGACATCCTTTCACTTTCTCGCACTCAGTCCCGCGCCGCGGGGCCATCGGCTGAAGTTCACAATCTGAGCGCGGTATTTCGTCTCACAGGCACCCCGGATGGCGAGCGCCTCACGCAGGCAGTCGCGCTGCTCGCACAACACTGCAAACCCTTGCGCTGGCGCATGGTGCATGGCGAGGACGGGCCGCGCTATCTGCTTCACGAGACAGCGCTCGCCGAACTCGAGATCATCGATATCGAGCACGCAGACGAAGTCAGTGCGACACCCATCATCGAAACCCTTTGCGCACAGCCGTTTCGCATGGACGCGGGCGCGCCCTGGTCCATCACGCTGCTTCTCGGCAAGACTCAAAGCTTTCTGGTGTTCGCCTGTCACGAGAGTTTGCTCGATCGCTTCTCGCTCGAACCTTTGTTCGCGGCGATTTCCCACGCATACAACCACGGCGCCTTGCCCGCCGATATCAGCCTCGACCAGCAAGCCGTGCTGGACGCCGAGCATGCGTCGCTCGAACCGGAGCAGTGGCGTCGCGACCTCGCATTCTGGGTGCGCGAACTGGGCGATGGCGCGTTCGCATGGCAGCCGCCTTCGATAGAAGGCGAAACGGGTGAATCGAGCTTCACCGTGCCACTCGGCAAGGCGCTTTCCGGCGAACTTCGGGAGCAGGCACGGGCGCTTGATCTGAGCATCGAGTTTTTGCTGCAAGCGGCGCTTCACGTAATGATGCAGAAGCTTGCGCGCCAATCCGTAGTCGTCACGGCGCACCATCGACGTGGCCAGCGGCAGTCTCTTGGACAGATCGGCTACGACGAACGGGTGCGCTTCATTCGCAGCGACTTCGAGGAGGGCATGACACTGCGGCAGTTTCTGCTGCATGCCAGGTCCAGGTTCGCATTGGCCGACTATCACGCGAACATCCCCGCCGGCGATGTGCTCGACGAACTCAAGCGCGTGCATCAGGAGTACGACCGCGCCACGACCGTGCTCATCGAGCGCGAGTCCATGCCGTATGGCGCACTTCGTCTGGACGGCCACGCAAGCACGTTCCTCGCGCGCTTCTGCCGCAGGCCTGAGCGCGAGGACACGGCCATCTACATGCGCATGGACGACGCAATCTCGTTCGACGTGACCGTGCGTCATCACGAATCCGCGCACGGGCTCGCCCTTGCGCTCGAGCATTATGTGGCGCTGCTGGCGACGCTCGCGGCACAACTCGACACACCCGTCTCTCAGCTCGACTTCGATACCCCCGGACTGGCTTCGCGCCGGCGGGAATGGTCGCACGGCGCGGCGCTCGCCATCCCGCCGCGCGACGTGCTCGCGCAGTTCGACGACATCGCGCGCCGACACGCCGACACGCTTGCCGTGAGCGGCCTCGATGCGTGCTTCACTTATTCGGAAGTCGCTCGCGGGGCCGCGCGAATTGCCGATGCCCTGACGCCGCATGTCACAGCGGACGCGCTGGTCGGCATTTGCGTTGCGCGCGGCGCGCGCATCGTGCCTGCAATCTTCGGTGTACTGGCGGCGAACGCAGGCTATGTGCCGCTCGACCCGCTCATGCCCGAGGAGCGCCTGCGCTTCATGGCGGCCGATGCGAAGCTCGCCGCTGTCATCACCGACGCCGCCAGCGAGGCCCGCGTGCGCGACACGTTCGAATGCCCGGTGCTTCGCATCGAAGACATGCTCGCGCCGGCAGAGCCCGGCACGGCTGTCACTGCGCTATGCCGCGACGCCGATCCGAGACACGCTGCGTACGTCATCTACACGTCCGGCACCACGGGCCAGCCGAAGGGCGTCGTGATCGAGCGCGGCATGCTCGCACACATGATCGCATCGCTCGAGGGGCGTTATGACCGTGGGCCGGGGGCGCACTGGCTGCAATTCGCGTCGGTCAATTTCGATGCGAGCGTGCTGGAGATCTTCAACCCGCTCACGCACGGCGGACATCTGATCGTCGCGCCCGATACGGTTCGGGCAGACCCGTCCGCGATGTTCCAGTTTCTCGCCGACGAGCGCATCACGCATGCGTTTCTTCCGCCCGCGGTGCTGCGCCTGCTGCCGCGCCGCCCGCTACCGGCTCTGAAGACGATTCTCTGCGGCGGCGAAGCCAGCGACGACGACACCGTCCGGTTCTGGTCCGCCGTGGTGCGACTCTCGAACATCTATGGTCCGACCGAGGCCACCGTGCTCGCGACGGAAAACACGTTCGGCGGGCGCAAGCTCGCGAATGAATTGGGACGCCCGCTGCCGGGCTACGCCATTCATCTGCTCGACGCGCAGGGGCGCGGCGTGCCGCTCGGCGGCATCGGGGAGATTTGCATCGGCGGGCCATCGGTCGCGCGGGGCTATCTGCGGCGCCCGGAGTTAACGGCGCAGAAGTTCATCGACGACGCCGACGGCTCCGGACGCATCTATCGCTCCGGCGATCTCGGCCGCTTTCTGCCAAACGGCGATATCGAATTTCTCGGCCGCAACGATTTCCAGGTGAAGGTACGCGGCTATCGCATCGAAATCTCCGAGGTCGAGCATGTCATCGCGGCTCAATCCGAAGTGAACGCAGTCTGCATCGGCACGTGCGCCCATCAGGGAAATATCGCGCTCGTCGCGTGGTACGGCGCGAGCGGACTGGCCCCCACGGAATTGCGGCGACGCCTCGAAACGCGTCTGCCGTCGTACATGGTTCCGGCGTTTCTGGTTCCCGTCGATGCCTGGCCGCTCAATCTGAATGGCAAGGTGGACCGCACGCGGTTGCCGGCACCCAACGCATCGTCAGCGCACGCGGCCGGGCGCGACTTCGATACGCTCGAGCGCGCGGTTCAGACAGCGTGGGCCGTCACCCTGGATGTGCCCGTCGAATCCATCGACGAACGCAGCCATTTTCTCGATGCGGGCGGGCATTCCCTGCTCGCCACGCTGGCGTGCAAACGCATCGGTGAAGCGCTCGGCGCGAACGTGAAGCCCGGACTTCTGCTCGCGCATCCAGCGTTCGACGCGTTCTGCCGTGTGCTTCGCGAAGGGCTCGACGACCACGACGCATTGCCGCCTCTTATCCCCGATGTCGAAGCGCAAAGCGGAGTGCCGGTCATGAGCGGCATCGCCCAGGCAATCGTTCACCGAGCCCGCCATGCCCCCGCGGACAACGCGTACAACATCGTCGTGCGTGCCGATTTCAGCCGCGAAGTGAATCCCCTTGCGCTGCACGCGGCGCTCACGCGGCTATTCGCGCGCGATCCGCTGTTCCGCGCACGCGTGGCGGATATCGACGGCGGCGTTCGGCTGATGCCGGCCGCCGCTGGGAACGTGCCGATCCCGCTCGAAAGCGCGACCGCGGAAAGCATCGATGCGCAACTCGACGCCTGCCTCGCCTCACCCATTCGGCTAGCGGAAGGGCCGGCCTGGCATGCGCGCATGCTGCTCGACGTCGAAAGCGGCGTGAGCACGATGCTCTTCACCATCCATCACGCTCTGTTCGACGGCTGGTCGCTGAAGTTGCTTCTCGAGGAACTTGCGGCGCTCTACGAAGGGAAGCCGCTCGATGATCGCGCGCTGAACTGGTTCGATTACTGCGCGTGGATGTCGCGCATACGGGACTCGCAGCCGGTTGCCCGCGCCCGGGCTTACTGGTCGGACAAGCTCGCGGGCGTGCCACTGCGCGTCGACTTGCCGTTCGACGCCAGCACGCGTGCGCGGGACGCCAATCGCGCGTTGACGATACAACTGACGCGTGAGCAGACCGACAAGCTGCGACGTATCGCGCAGGCGCGCAACACGACGCTCTCGCCGGTGCTCTTTGCACTGCACCTGATGTGGCTGTGGCGTCTGACCGATCAAACCACGCTCGCGAGCGGCTACCCGCAGGCCGGACGCGACGTTCCCGGCAGCGAGTCGCTATACGGCATGCTGGTGTCCATGGCCGTCATGACCATGCACATCGATCCGCGCGAGCCCTTTGGAGATCTTGTCTCGGCCGTGCAGGCGCAGATGCTCGCGGATCGCGACCATCTGCTGGCTACGCCGTACGAGGCGGGTGTCGCGGACATCGGTGCGGTCAACACGCTTTTCAGTCTGCAAAGCGGAATCGATCTGAACGGACGCATCGGCGAGGGCACCGTCACCGTCGAAGAGTTGCCTTCACGTACTTCCAAAGCCGATATCTCCGCGATCTTTTATACGAATCCGCAGGGCGGAATCGACGGCCGCCTGGAATTCGATGGATCGCTCATCGAGCCGCAAACGGCCGAACGCATGACCGAAGTGCTCGCGACGCTGATCGACGCCGCAGCAAACGAACCCGACGCACTAGTCGGCGAACTGTCCTGGCTGAGCGAACAGCAGCGCGCGCTCGTATGTGGCTTTTCGCACGGTGGACCGGCGAACGAAGCGCCGACTTCGATACCGGCGCGGTTCGCATCGGTCGTCGCGCGCTTCGGCAAGCACATTGCCATCAGGTTCAACGATGAAACCCTGCACTATGACGAACTCGACGCGCTCAGCGACCGGATCGCGCAGCAACTGCTTGCACGCCTTCCGGCGGGGTCATGCGTCGGTCTTTCCATGGCGAAAGGGCCACTTCTGGTCGCCGCAATCATCGGCGTACTCAAAGCAGGCTGCGCCTACGTTCCACTCGATCCTTCCTATCCAGCCGAGCGGCTGCGGCACTTCGCTGCGAACTGCTCGCTGACTGCATGCATCGCGGATGCGCAAGGTCGCGCAGGACTCGCCGCCGCGGATCTCGCGCATCTGCACTGTGTCGATGCCGACGAACTCGCGCGTGATCGATCAGCCATGCCGCGCGCACTGCCGACGGTCGCGCCCGAGGCGCTCGCTTATGTCATTCACACTTCCGGCTCCACGGGCAAGCCCAAGGGCGTGCTGATCGAGCATCACAGCGTGGTGCGGATGATCGATGGCGCCGCGCCGCTTCTCGAATATGGCCCCGAATGCATCAGCACACTCGTCGCGTCGACAAATTTCGATGCGAGCGTGCTGGAGATCTTCATCGCCCTGCTCCACGGCGGCACGTTGGTCATCGCAACGGAAGACGCTCGACGCGATCCCGACATGCTGCATCGCTTGGTCGAACGTGAACGCGTCACGCACGCCATTCTTGCCCCCGTGCTGCTGCAGGGCTTGCCGAAGCGGCCACTTCCCGACCTTCGGATGCTCGCGTTCGGCGGCGATACGCTTGACGAAACCGCCGCGCGCTGGTGGGCGGCACATACGCGCCTGCTTTCACTCTACGGCCCAACCGAAGCGACCGTCATGGCGACCGGTGGCCAGATCGAGCCGCACGGCCGCATTCGCGTGCTCGGCAAGCCCTTGCCAGGCTACGAGGTGTATGTTCTGAACGCACAGGACCAGCTTACGCCGCCTGGTTGCGTGGGCGAAATCTGCATCGGCGGCGAAAATCTCGCGCGCGGCTATCAGAACGAGGCCGCCCTCACCATGAGCCGCTTCGTGCCAGATCCCGTCGCCGGCAAGCCTTACGCGCGCATGTATCGGACGGGCGATCTGGGCCGCTATCTGGCGGACGGGACGATCGAGTATTTTGGCCGCAACGATGCACAGATCAAACTGCGAGGCTTTCGCATCGAACTAGGCGAAATCGAGAGCCAGCTGGCGAGCGTGCCTGGCGTCGAATGCGCCGCGTGCGCGGTTCACGGCGAGGGCGAGCAGCGCTACATCGCGGCGTACTATGTGGCGCGGCCCGGGGCGCGAATCGATGAAGAGATGCTGCGCCGGCAGATCGCGGCGACATTGCCAAATTACATGGCGCCCGCGCGTTACATAGCGCTGACGGACTTGCCGCTTTCGGGCTCGGGCAAGATCGATCGAAAAGCGCTGCCGGCGCCGTCCGCGATGTCGAACGGCGAGCCGCCGCGAGCGGGCCTCGAAAGCGAGATCGCCGCTATCTGGTGCGCGCTGCTCAAGCTCGACCAGGTGAGCCGCGAAGACGATTTCTTCAGACTTGGCGGCAACTCGATACTCGCCATGCACATGCACGCGCGGGTTCGTGCCGAAACCGGTCTCGAGTTCGCGATGGCCGCTTTCTATCGCACACCGACGATTGCCGGATTGACCGCGAACGACCGCGCGGACGATATCGATCGCGCTGTGGCCGATGCCGCCGCGCCGCTCGCCGTGATCGACACGACCCTGCCCGCGTGGCACGAGCGGAATGCGTCGGCCATCGACAGCGTGATACTGACCGGCGCAAGCGGATTCGTCGGCATTCATCTACTCGACGAGTTGAGCCGGCGAGTGGCGAAAGTGTTCTGTCTGCAACGCGCCGCCAGTCCAGCGGACGGACTCGCTCGCATCGCCAAAGAAGGACGGGCGGCGGGACTGACGATCGACTTCTCGCGTGTCGAAGTGATCGATGCCGACCTGAGTCACGCCGGACTTGGACTCGCCGCTGCCGAGTGGCAACGGCTCGCCGAGCAAGGGGATGCCATCCTGCACTGTGGCGCGCTCGTGCATCACCTGCATGGCTACGGCAGTCTCAAGGCGACAAATGTCGGCGCAACGGAAGCGCTGCTGCGGCTGTCGCTCTCCGTGCGCAAGAAACCTGTGTGCTTCGTCTCGACCATGTCCGTGCCGATGATGCTCAAGGATGCGCAACGTGTCGAGGAGCGTATCGATGCGGCGCGCCCGCTGTCCGACAATGGCTATCTGCTGAGCAAGTGGGTGAGCGAGCAACGCGTGGCTGCGTACAGCCGCGCGTACGGTTTGCCCGCAACCGTCGCGCGCGTGGGCAATGTCACGGGGCATAGCGAAAGCGGCTTCAGCAACTATGAGCACAATCACTTCTGGCTGTTCAATCAGGGCTGCGTGCAACTCGGCGCCTATCCGGCGACAGGGCAAACCGTCGAAATGACGCCGGTCGATGTGCTTGCCCGCGCCCTGTGCGCGCTCGCCTTGCATCCGCGTGAAGGTCTCTCGGTTGCGAATCTTCAGAACCCGGAAAGCATGGGGCAGCAGGAATGGTTCGAAGCACTCGGCAGATCGGGTCTCAGTGCGCGGCCGGAGGCGCCTGACGCGTGGAAGCAGCGGTTCGCCACGATCGATTCGGCCAACGGGCTCGCGCTCCTGCGCGACTTCTATACGGGCGATCTGACCTGGCACGACATGCCTGTCGAGCAGATTGGCACTATTAGCCGCCTGGCGAGCGCCGACGTGAGTCTCAGCGTCGACTACTCGAGGCTGATCGGGGTTTATCTTCGCTACTTGCGCGCTGAAGGCTTCCTGAACGCCGATACGCGCGGGACGAAGGCGGCAACACTTGTAAAACGCGACTGCGCGCCTTGACGCAGGGTCGCTGGCGGCTGTCGCTGCGGGAAGCGCTGCGAGGGAGGTCCCTTGCAGCGTTTTTTCCACGCTGCATTCGTTCCCGATGCCTCGAAAAAGCTCGATGACGCTTAGCCGCCCTTCACGCCCTGCGTGTTGACGTACAGCGAATAGAGCCCGTGGCTCGCCGCCATGAACAGCCGATTGCGATGCCGCCCGCCGAAGCACACATTCGCGCAACGCTCAGGCAAATCGATATGTCCAATCGCTTCGCCTTGCGGCGTGAACACGCGCACGCCGTCGAGTTCAGCGTCGCCCATGCCCCAGCCGCACCACAGGTTGCCGTGGATGTCGACGCGAAAGCCGTCGGGCGTGCCGGCCCCCGCATCGATCAGAAGACGCGGCTCGCCGAGCTTGCGGCCGCCGTCGAGCACGTCGAACGCGTAGATCGTGCGCGGCGTCGAGCGCGATTCCACCACGTACAGCACCGACTCATCCGGCGAGAACGCGAGACCGTTCGGGCCGACGAAAGCGTCGATCATCATCGTGATCTCACCGCTCTGACCATCCACGCGATACACGCACGGCTTGAGTTGCGCTTCGTTCTTCTCGCCTTCGTAGAAGCCATCGATGCCGAAGCTCGGGTCGGTGAACCAGATCGAGCCATCCGACTTCACGACGACATCGTTCGGCGAATTGAGCGGCTTGCCATCGAAACGATCGGCGATGACGGTGATGGAGCCGTCGTACTCAGTGCGCGTCACGCGTCGCGTGAGATGCTCACAGGTCACGAGACGCCCTTCGCGGTCGCGCGTGTTGCCGTTCGCATTGTTCGACGGCTTGCGAAACACGCCGACCTGGCCGCTCTCTTCGTCCCAGCGCAGGATGCGATTGTTCGGAATATCGCTCCACAGCAGATAGCGGCCATCGCCGAACCAGACCGGCCCTTCGGACCAGCGCGCGCCCTGATAAAGACATTCCACCGATGCCGCTGCGATGCGCAACGCGTTGAAACGCGGGTCCAGTACGCGCACGGCGGGATCGGGATAGCGGCGCTCGGTGTTCGTCATGCTTTTGTGTCTCCAAGGGAAAGAGCGTGCGCGTGGGCGTCCTGACTATGCAGCCATCGCTTCGAGGGCGGCAAGCGACTTGCGCATGCCGTTGAAAATACGCTCTGCCACGCGAGGTGGAAAATCGCCCGGTAATTGCGCCGCGACTGCATCGATGACCGCGGGCGTCCGCTCGACGATGCGCCCGATGATCGGTTCGGCGCTTTCTCCGAAGCCGCATTTCAGCGCCATCGCGTTGAAGTGCCGCCGCTGAATCTCGCGAAACGCGTAGTGCCGGGTCTTGCCGGATATCGCCATTGCGAGCCTGGCCTTGTACCAGGACCATTGATTCGCGCCATCGCCTTCCACCGGCCAGATCGACATGACGTCGTAGAGCGGCGTGAGGCGGTATTGTCCGCCTCTGAGCAGGTGAATGCTGAAGTTCTTCGCGTGGCCGTCCGGCGCGGCGAGCAGCCAGAACAGAAGCTGCGCCGTCACCAATGTTTCGATGTCGCGGCGCGCATCGCTCGATTGCTGCAGCACGCGCGCGAGATCGAGCACGCCCGGACCGCCGTCCTGTTCGTACTTTTTGTGCGGCGGCAAGGCGTTCACCTGACAGAAATCTTCCTGCGGCAAACGCAGAATCCAGTTTCCCGCTGGATGCAAACGCCGGTCGAAGCGCTCGACGACGAGCACGCGCCGCTCACCGAACGTCGCGATGTCCGCGTTCGCGACCGGCAGGCCGAACGTGTGCAGAATGCGCATGCAAAGCCATTCGTTTTCGACGGACGTCGTGAGATCGGCGCGGCGATTGCCGACGAGGCCGAGCGGCAGCTTGAGGATGTGGGTCGTCGGAGTCGCGTTGTGCGGCCTGAGCCAGCGGCCATCGTGCCGCAGCAGCGCCGTCTTTTCCTGCGCGCCGGCGAGCGAGATGCGGAAATCGTCATCATCGTCCGTGCCGAAGGGCGCGCCGCCGGCGACCTGGCTCAGCAGGTTCTCGATGTCATTGTCGGTAAGCGGCGTGCCTTCGATCGTTTCGACGCCCGTGGGCGATTCGTCTTCCGCGAGCAATTGCACCGCACCCACGCAGTCGCGGCCAATGGCCTGCAGCAAGTCGAAGGCATCGAGGCTGTCGGTCTGGAAACGCTGCGCGATGCGCCGCCGGATCGCCTCGCTGTCGGGAAGCAGATTGTCGAAGTAATTGAGCACCGCGTCGCCTTTGAGCGGCGCGCCGTCGAGCCGGATCGGCAGCGACAGTGAAAGCGGGCGCACCTCGTCCGAGCAAACCCAAGTGTCGTCGTAGACGAGTTCGGCCTGACCGCGCACAGGCAGACGCCACGTCGCCACGCGCTGACCGTTGGCCCAGACGGACAATGCCCGCGAATGAGGCCGACGTCCGGGCATTACCACCCCGCCTCGTTCGCTTCGATCAGGGAATTGTCGGGCCGGTCCTGCACCAGCAACTGAAGACCGTATACGCCGAACAAAGCGAGCAACTGATCCAGCGTCAGCGCGCCGGAATCGCGTTCGAGCGTCGATATGCGGCTCTGACTGATGCCCAGCCGCGCCGCCGCCTGGGCTTGCGTCAGTCCGGCGCGTTTGCGGCCAGCCGCGAGCACGTGGCCCATCTGACCGATCGTTGCGATGACTTGTTGCATGGCGGACGTATCTGTTTGGCGAATAAATGCACTTTATTTGTCAAACAGATATTCGTCAAGAAATCTCTTTGGCGAATAAACGACGTTTATTCGCCAAAGAGATAATTCAACTCACCCTCAGTTCGGGCCCAGTTGCCCGTCCCTCAATCGCCAGAGCGACAGCGGATTGTCATCCGCGAGCGACTCGGGCAACAGCGCCGCCGGCAAGTCCTGATAGCACACCGGCCGCAGGAAGCGTTCGATCGCCATCGCGCCGACGGACGTCGAGCGGCTGTCGGACGTGGCCGGATACGGCCCGCCGTGCACCATCGCGTAGGACACCTCGACGCCAGTCGGAAAGCCGTTCGCGAGAATCCGCCCGGCTTTGCGCTCCAGCACCGGAAGAAGCCGCCGCGCGAGTTCGACATCGTCCTTTTCCATCAGCAGCGTCGCGGTGAGCTGACCTTCGAGACGGCGCGCGACCGCGATCAGCTCGTCCTCGTCGCGGCACACGACCACCACCGACGTCGGCCCGAAAATCTCCTCCGCCAGCTGCGGCTTCGCGAGAAACGCCTCCGCGCTCACGCGATACAGCGCCGGCAGCGCGCCGCTCGACGCCTCGCTCTTCGTGCCGGTCGCGATGCGGCTGGCCGCCCCGTCGCGGTGCTTGACGCCCTCTTCATACGCCGCCGCGATGCCCGCCGTGAGCATCGTCTGCGTGCTCTTCTTTTCGAGCGCGGCCGCGGCGTTGTCGATGAAGTCATCGAGATCCGAATCCGCGAGCCCGATCACGAGGCCCGGATTCGTGCAGAACTGGCCGACGCCCAGCGTGACCGAATCGATATAGCCCGTCGCCAGCGTATCGCCGCGCGCCGCCAGCGCGCCCGGCAACGCGAACACCGGATTGACGCTGCTCATCTCGGCGAAAACGGGAATCGGCACCGGCCGCTTCGACGCGATATCGACGAGCGCCAGCCCGCCGCGCCGCGAACCCGTGAAGCCGACCGCCTGGATCGCCGGATGCGCGACCAGCGCTTCGCCGATGGCATTGCCCGCGCCGACGACGAGCGAAAACGTGCCCTCCGGCAAGCCGCTGTCCGCGACCGCCTTCTGCACCGCGCGCCCGACCAGTTCCGACGTACCCAAATGCCCCGGATGCGATTTCACGACGACCGGACATCCCGCCGCGAACGCCGACGCGCTATCGCCGCCCGCCACCGAAAACGCCAGCGGAAAGTTGCTCGCGCCGAACACCGCGACCGGGCCGACGGGAATCTTCTGCAAACGCAGATCGGAGCGCGGCAGCGGCTTTCTGTCCGGCTGCGCGGAATCGAGCGTGGCGGCGAGCCAGCGGCCCTCGCGCACGAGCGACGCAAACAGGCGCAACTGCCCGACCGTGCGAGCGCGCTCGCCTTCGAGACGCGCCTTCGGCAGCGCGGATTCGGCCATCGCGCGTTCGATCAGCGTGTCGCCGAGCGCGATGAGGTTGTCGGCGATCGCTTCGAGAAACTGCGCGCGCGTCTCGAAAGGCGCGTGGCGATAGTCGTCGAAAGCGGCATCGGCGAGTTCGCACGCGCGCGCGACTTCCGCCGCGCCGCCGCCGCCGAATGCGGGCTCCAGGTCGGCGTTGCGGGCGGGGTCGAACGCGCGGAGCGTGGCGTCGGTGCCCCGCACGGCCGATGCGCCGATCAGCATGTCTCCGGTGATCTTCATGTCAGCTCCTCATCTCTGTTGGCGATGGGCGGCAGGCCTGTCGCGCGGCCGCCCGCTAAAGCGAGTGACCCGCAGCCCGCGCAAGCGTTCCGCGCGAGACGCGCGAACCGCCGTCGACGAAGACGAAGCAAGCGCGGTGCGCGGTCGAAGCCGAGTCGACAACCGGTCCGTCCGGCGACGCAGAAACTATAGGCGCGACCCACCACTTATCAAAGATTGCGCTTCAGGACTTCGGCACGGGCGTCGCGTGCTTCTTGAACGTGATGTGCGCGATGCGCCGCACCAGCAATACCGCCACCAGCGCCGCGACGGCCGTCAGCATCACGCCGATGTGGATCGACTGCACGAGCGCATCGCGCGCGGCGTCGAGGAGCGCGGCGGCATCCAGGCCGGCCGAGGTCAGCTCGGCGAGGACGTGCTCGCGCAACGCTTCATCGACGAGAATGCGCGGGTCGGACAGGCGCGGCAGCCATTGCGCCGAGGTCGCCGGGCCGAGCACGCTGACCGTGCGCGTCACGACGCTCGCATAGTGATGCGCGACGATCGTCCCGACGATGCTCGTGCCCAGCATCCCGCCGACCATGCGCGTCGACTGCAGCAGCGCGGTCGTGATGCCGAAGCGCTCGCGCCCCGCGATTTCCTGTCCGAAGACATTCATATTGTTCAGGACGAAGCCGAGGCCGATGCCGATCGCGGCCATCGGCAATTCGATCCAAAGATGCGGCGTCGACTCGCGCGCGAACGCCAGCGCCACCGACGCGAGCAGCAGCAGCGTGAAGCCGATCGAGAGAATGTTCACCGGCTTGCGCATATGAATGACGATGCGCGTGTTGATGAAACTGCCGAGCGCGATGCACGCGGCGATCGGCGTCGCGAGCAGGCCCGCGGCCTGGGGCGAAAGCCCGAAACCGCCCTGCAGCAGGAGCGGCGCGAAAAAAATCAGCGAAAACATCACGAAGCCGGCCAGAAACGACAGCGTGAAGAGCGTGTTGAGTTGCGGATCGCGGAAGATGTCGAGCGGGATGATCGGATGCGTCGCGCGCCGCTCGCAGATCAGGAGCGCCACCGCGCACACCGCCACGCCGATGCCCAGCGCGATGTTCGCGGTCGTGAGGCCGTCTTTCGGCAACGCCTCGATCAGCGCCTGAAAGCCGCCGAGCACCAGCGCGACGAGCGCGGCGCCGGTCCAGTCGATCTTCACGCCGCCTTCGCGCGGCCGGTGCAGATTCGGCAGATGCGACCAGATGAAGTAGAGCGCCGCCGCGCCGACCGGCAGATTCACGAGGAACGTCGAGCGCCAGCCCCAGTGCTGGCTCATCCAGCCGCCGAGCGACGGCCCCGCCGCCGTGCCGATGCCGTAAGCGGCCGCCAGCACGACCTGCCAGCGCACGCGGGTGCGCGGATCGGGAAACAGATCGGGAATCGATGCAAACGCGGTGCCGACCATCATCCCGCCGCCGACACCCTGCAGGCCGCGCGCGAGCACGAGAAACAGCATGCTGGGCGCGATCCCGCACAGCACCGAGGCGACCGTGAACACGATCACCGCCGCGATCACGAAGCGCTTGCGGCCGAAGTAGTCGCCGAGCCGCCCGAACACCGGCACCGTGACGACCGACGCGAGCAGATAGGCGCTCGCGATCCACGCATAGAACTCGAAGCCGTGCAGTTCCGCGACGATCGACGGCAGCGCGGTGCTGACCACGGTCTGATCGAGCGCGACGAGCATGTTGACGAGGCCGATGCCGAGCATCGCGTAAAGAGCGGTTCTGAACGGTAAAGCGGGCGGCGTTTGAGTCACGGTCGGGCGGGCTGGCTGGAGAAGTGCTAAAAAGAGGTCGCGCCGGCGCTTTTTAAGCGGGCGCTGATGCCGAAGAACCACGAATTGTACGGCCTGCCTTGCGCTGGATCGACTTATCGAAAAAAAGCGGCGTCGAGGCGGAAGATGCGCGCTCTATGATGCGAAGTCATGAGGCGCTGGGCGCGCCGTACGCCAATCGATCGTTTCAGGGGAAAAAACCGCCATGTTCAAACGCATTCTCGTCGCTATCGACGGCAGCCGGACTTCCGGGCGTGCCTTCAGCGCCGCGCTCGATCTCGCCGTTACGCATCAGGCGGTCGTGCAGCCGTATTACGTCGTCGAAGGCAGCCCGATGTACCTCGACGTGCCCGGCTACGATCCCTCTTCGCTGCACGCGAGCCTGATGGAACAGGGCGCGTCGCTCGCGCGCGAGGCCGCCGATCAGATGAAGGCGCGCGGCGTGAGCGGCGAAGTCGTGACGGTCGAGGCGACCGCGAGCGACGATGTCGCGACGCTCATCATCAAGGCTGCCGACGCGTTCAACGCCGATCTGCTGATCATGGGCACGCATGGCCGCAAGGGCTTTCAGCGGCTGATTCTCGGCAGCGTGGCCGAAAGATGTCTGCGTCAGGCAACGTTGCCGGTGTTGCTGATTCCATCGGCGGCGGAGCCTCGCGAAAAAGCAACCATATAAGGTAAAAAAGTTTGATCGATGCCCTGACCGCGTCAATTTTTCACGCGGTCGGGGCGGTGGCCTATGGGACAATCGTTTTGTCATTCATCAACAAAACGAGCCCAAAATGACCGCCCTGTCCGATAGTTCCCGCGCGCGGCGCAATTCGGCGCACTGCTCGACCTGTGCGATGCGGCATCTCTGCATGCCCGAAGGCCTCTGCGCCAACGACATCGCGAAACTGGAGGACATCATCTCCATGACGCGCAAGGTCAAGCGCGGCGACACGCTGTTTCGCGCCGGCGACCGCTTCGATTCGCTGTTCGCGGTGCGCTCCGGATCGATCAAGACGGTCATCACGCACGACGGCGGGCGCGAGCAGGTCACCGGCATGCTGCTCGCGGGCGACGCGCTCGGTTTCGAAGGCATCGAGGAAGGTGCGCATATGTGCGACGCCATCGCGCTGGAAGACAGTTCGGTCTGCGTCGTTCCATATTCGCTGTTCGAGCGCATGTGCCGCGAGACCGACGCGCTGCAAAAGCGCCTGCATCGCATGATGAGCCACGCGGTGAATCGCGAGGCGAGTCACGTCGTCAGGCTCGGCATGCTGCGCGCGGACGAACGTGTCGCGCGACTGCTGCTCGATCTCTCATCGCGACTCGCGAAGCGCGGGTACGCATCCTCCGAATTTACGCTGCGCATGACGCGCGACGACATGGGCAGCTATCTCGGCATGACGCTCGAAACTGTGAGCCGCACGCTGTCGCGTTTCGACAAGGCGGGCCTCATCGAGACGCAAGGCAAATTTATCCGCATCCGCGACTTCGACGCCCTGCGCGCCGTCTGACGGAACGTCGCTTGCGATTATTGCGCCTGCGCGAATAATCGCCGCCCATATTTCAGTTGGCACGCGGTTCGCTACGGTTTAGTCTCTTTGGTTCGGCCGAACGGGCGCTGCGGCGTTCGCTTCGGCCGATGCGAAGCTACTGGCCAGCCACGGAGATTGGGCGACATGAACCGCGAACCTTCCCTGCGACATCCGCTGCTCGAGCGCCTCGCCGAAGCGCGCCGCGTCACCGACGAGATTTTCGACGTAATCAAGCCCGAACACCTTTACGACAGGCCGATCGCCGAGCGGCATCGCATCGTCTTTTATATCGGGCATCTCGAAGCCTTCGATCGCAATCTGTTCGACCAGCGGCTGTTCGACCTGCCGAGTCCGAATCCCGCCTACGACCAGTTGTTCGCCTTCGGCATCGATCCGGTGGATGGCGGACTGCCGACCGATCAGCCGGCCGACTGGCCATCGCTCGATGAAGTGCGCACGTATCGGCAAACGGTCCGCGCGCTCATCGATGCGTGCTTCGATCCGAACGAAATCGCCGCCGCGCCGCTGTCCGCCGACGAATCGCCCGCGCAACTGCTCGAAGTCGCGATCGAGCACAGGCTGATGCACGCCGAAACGCTCGCGTACATGCTGCATCAATTGCCGGTCGATAGAAAAATTGCACCGGCGAATGCGCGTTCCGAGCGCACTTCCGATCGCGAACTGAAGCATGAAACCGTGCGCGTGCCGGCGGGCAGCGCGACGCTCGGCCTGACGCGCGAAAGCGGCCGCTTCGGCTGGGACAACGAGTTCGGCGAGGAACGCATCGACGTGCCCGCGTTCGAAATCGACCGCTATATGGTCACGAACGGCGAGTATCTGCGCTTCATCGATGCGGGCGGCTACTGGAATCGCGAATATTGGGACGACGCCGACTGGGCATGGAAGGAAGACGAGCGCATCGCGCATCCGGCCTTCTGGATTCCCGGCGACGGCGACGACGCGCCAGACGCGTGGAAGCTGCGCACGATGTTCGACGAGATCGCGCTTCCGCCCGACTGGCCCGTGTACGTGAGCTACGCCGAAGCGAAGGCGTACGCGCGCTGGGCGGGCAAGTCATTGCCGACCGAAGCGCAATGGCAGCGCGCGGCGTCGGGCGCGCCGGGGGTCGCGGAAGGCAACTTCGATTTCCGCCGATGGGACCCGTCGCCGGTGCAGGCGTATCCGGAAAATCGCAGCGAATTCGGCGTCGAAGGCCAGTTCGGCAATGGCTGGGAATGGACCTCGACGGAATTCGGCCCGTTGCAAGGTTTCGAGCCGTTTGCGTTCTATCTCGGTTATTCGGCGAATTTCTTCGACGGCAAGCACTTCGTCATCAAGGGCGGCTCACCGCGCACGGCGGCCTGCATGTTGCGGCCGAGTTTCCGCAACTGGTTCCAGGGGCATTATCAGTATGTGTATGCCGGGTTTCGTTGCGTGAAGAACTCATAACGCGTAGCTGACCCTCACACGTTCGCCGGCGCGCCGCATTGGCTACAGAATTTCGCGCCCGGCGCCAGCGTCGCCTTGCATGTCGAGCAGGCTTGCGGGGCAAATGAAGTCGCGCACTGGCTGCAAAACCGCGAGCCAGCGGCATTGGCTGCCCCACACTTCGGGCAATCGATGCCAGGCGGCGCTGGCGGCGCGTTCGGCGCTCTGCCCCACTCTTCGTTCGAGTGGCGAGTCCGATCATCGCCGTATCGTCCATGCGAGCCGCCATGACCGCGATCGTGGCCGCTACGGTTCTGACCACCGTGGTGGCCCCCAAACATGCGTTCAAGCCAGCTCATGACTTCTCCAGTTTTGAGAATATCGCTTTCGTTCGCTTTGCTTATTTCCTAAGCAAGCGCAATCCGTTACCCACCACCAGCAGACTCGCGCCGACATCGGCGAAGACCGCCATCCACATCGTTCCGAGTCCGGCGAGCGTCAACACGAGGAAGACAGCCTTGATCCCGAGCGCGAGCGAGATGTTCTGCACGAGAATTCCGTGCGTGGCGCGAGACAGGCGAATGAAGGAAGGAATCTTGCGCAGGTCGTCGTCCATCAAGGCGACGTCCGCCGTCTCGATGGCCGTGTCCGTGCCCATCGCGCCCATCGCGAAACCGATGTCGGATTGCGCGAGCGCCGGGGCATCGTTGATGCCGTCGCCGACCATACCCACCATCGAGCCGCCTTTCGAGAGCTCTTTCACGATGCGCAGCTTGTCCTCGGGCAACTGATCGCCTTCGGCGCGGTCGATGCCAACCTGATCCGCGATCGCCTTGGCGGTGTGCGGGTTGTCGCCGGTGAGCATCGCCGTTCGCACGCCAAGCGCATGCAGCTCGGCAATGGCGTCCTTGCTGCTGTCCTTCACCGTATCGGCGACTGCGAACAGTCCGAGCACGCGCTCGTCGTCGATCAACATCACCACCGTCCTGCCCGCGCGCTCGAGCGTGTCGAGCCGGGCTTCCAGCTCCGTCGAGCAGCGCGCGAGCTCTTCGACGAGACGATGATTGCCAAGCGAATAACGCCGTCCGGAAACGACGCCCGCGACGCCGCGGCCCGCAAGCGCTTCGAAGGCCTCGACCGGCACGCGCGCGATACGATCCGCGTCGGCCTTCTGCGCGATCGCCATCGACACGGGATGGTCCGACCGCCCCGCAAGGCTGGCGGCGACAGAACGAACCCAGGTGCTATCGACGTGTGTCGCACGAAGCTCGAATTCCGTCTGGACCGGCTTTCCGTGCGTGATGGTGCCGGTCTTGTCGAGCGCCAGCCACGCGAGCTTGCGACCCTGTTCGAGATACGTGCCCCCTTTGACCAGAATCCCCCGGCGGGCCGCGGAAGCCAGGCCGCTCACGATCGTGACCGGCGTGGAAATCACCAGCGCGCACGGACAGGCGATCACCAGCAGCACGAGCGCCTTGTAGATCCAGTCGAACCACGCGCCCGCGAAAAGCAGCGGCGGAATGACGGCGACGCCCACGGCGATCAGGAACACGATCGGCGTGTAGACACGCGCGAACTGATCGACGAAACGGTGCGTCGGCGCTTTGGCCCCTTGTGCTTCCTCGACCGCGTGAATGATCCGGGCGAGCGTCGTATTGCTCGCCGCAGCCGTCACACGGTACTCGAACGATCCTGCCTCATTGATGGTGCCGGCGAACACGGGATCGCCCTGCGCCTTGTCGACCGGCAGACTCTCGCCTGTGATCGGCGCCTGATTGACAGTCGAACGGCCACTCACGATCTCGCCGTCGAGCCCGATCCGCTCGCCCGGCCTGACTCGAACGACGGCGCCGGGCGTGACTGTCGCGGCCTCGACTTCGACCCACGAACCGTCGGGTTGTCTGATCGTCGCCTTGTCGGGTGCGAGGCGCATGAGACCCTGAATGGCATTGCGCGCGCGGTCCAGCGACTTCGCCTCGATCAGCTCGGCGATCGTGAACAGAACCATCACCATCGCTGCCTCTGGCCACTGCCCGAGCACTGCTGCGCCCGTCACGGCAATGCTCATCAGCGCATTGATGTTGAGATTGCGATTGCGAATCGCGATCCAGCCTTTCTTGTACGTTCCCAGGCCGGAGCAGGCCACGGCGACAAGCGCGAGCGCCGCCACGGCCCAGACCGGCGCGCCAGCCCAACTCGCGGCTTCGGAACCGGCAGCGGCGGCGCCCGCTACCGCGAGTGGCCACCAGGCCTTCGGTGTTGCCTGCGCGACCGGAGAGTTCGCTGACGCGCCACCGTTGTTGGCAAGTTCGGGAGCGAATCCGAGCGTGCCCAGCGCCTTGACGATCGCATCGAGGCTGTCCGGCTCGTGGACGACCGTCAGGACTCGCTGCATCAGATTGAACTGAAGATCCGACACCTCCGGCATGGCGCCGAGCTTTTTGCGGATGAGCGTCTCTTCGGTCGGGCAGTCCATCTGCAGAATGCGCATCTGAGTGCGGATCGAATCGCCGGCCGCGACGGACCCGGCAAGCGTCTGGAAGGCCGCCGGATCAGCGCCGCAGCATGAACCCTCCGCCGCGTGCGCATGTTGGTGATCGTGCGCACGCATTCTCGTCGCCGTCTCTTCAAGTCCGGGTGCCATGCTTCTGTCCTTTGTGTACTGTATGCTCCCAGTACACACCTTGAAGCCACTTCAAGGTCAAGAACTTTTTTGCAGTGAGATGCCGCGATGAAAATTGGCGAACTCGCGAAACTGGCGAAATGCACGACCGAGACGATCCGGTTCTATGAGAGAGAGGCGCTGCTTCCGCCGCCCGACAGGACTGCCGGGAATTACCGAAGCTACAACTCCGGGCACGTCGATCGCCTGCGTTTCATCCGCAATTGTCGAGCGCTGGACATGACGCACGATGAAGTGCGAGCGCTGCTGGCGGCCTCCGATGGACCTGGCGGTACGTGCGAAAGCGTCAACGCGCTCGTCGACGAGCACATCGCGCACGTGGACGCGCGTATCGCTGAACTGACTCAACTGCGCGAGCAGCTCGCGACGCTCAGGAATCGCTGCGGCGAGGAAGCGCCGCTCGAACAGTGCGGCATCGTCGAAGGTTTGACATCGATGGAGACCGTCGCGCCAAAGGCGCGTGCGACTCACCTGGGTTGATGCGGATTGGCATAGGGGACGGACGGCCATAGGGCCCTTACCCTTACCACATCATCCGACATGCGGGTCCGCACCGGGTGGTTCGGGACGTAGAGGTTATGAGCGTCGGGGGAAACGCAGCCGGTCGAAGTGTGCGAGGGTCAGCACGCGCTTGAGTCGTCGGTCGCTGTTGCGCCATTAGCAGCGACTGTTCGCCGCCCCTTGGCGGGCAACCTCATGCAGTGCCCCCAACGCGCGTAGCTCCCGGTAGATGGTAGTGCCGCGACGCCAGTGCTCAAGCTTGACTTCGCTCACCGTTATCAACTCGCGGCGAGACTTGCACCCGCAAGCGCACGCAGATAGTAAAAAAGCCCGCTTACTGAGCGGGCTGGGACTGGGTTCGCGGGAACGGTCCTATCGCGGATGCGCTCCCTGGTCAATCAATGCACAGCGTATGGGCCGGTGTAGGTGATCGAGCCGAGCATAACGCCACCTCCTATGCTATCGACTAGCCCCTCACCCATTCCACGCAAGAGGACAAAGGCTTTCGCGCTTGCCCCGAGCGCGGTCGCGAACAAGCCGGGATTGAACATCCACGGAATCATGGCTCGCTGATCAATCCCTGCTATGAAGCCTGAGACGTTTTCCGTAACGAGAAGTCCTGCGCCCGCATCAACATAAATCGTCACCCCTGCGAAGTCCTGTGGCTTCAACTCAGATTCGCAGAACCGATAGACGACGCCACCGCCTTGAAAGTCTGTCGTCGCGCCCGAACCGCTTACCGTGCCTTTACGCGGCAATCTGATATCGGGCAGTCGAAGACTCTTCGGTATGCGAGTGCTCAGACCAACGCCCGCGCCAAGCCCTGCATAACGAAATGCGTGGAGCTTCTTGCTGGGATCTCGCAGAACAAACTTGCCGCCCGAAAGCAGCAGATCACCAATTGAAGTCGCGGCAGACCCAGCCGTTTCATATTCCCAATCACTTGATTTAATCATCGTCGCCCCACCGATGTTGGTTCGTGCGCATACCGTATAGACCGCCTATGATGAAAACCGCAGAGAACGCCGTGAGAAACGTGTGGACGCCCCAGATGCTCAACTCGTTATTCACTCTCGCTTGAACACGCGGAGTCGTCCTATATCTGATCTCGACGCGATCACCTACCTCTGTACGATACGTAGTGCTTCCCGCGAAAGACGATCGTCTGCCGTCACTCGTGGTGAATTCGATTTCAGGATGAAAGCCCCCGGCGTTGAGCTTGACCACCGTGCCCCACGTGACGACAGAATAAAGTCGAAACTCCAGCGTCGACGGCAGAAAGGGAAGCTGAAGCGCAAAAAATGCGCAGCCGATAATCACGGTATCCCAATTGATTTTGGTTCGATCAATCTTGAACATGTTTAGTCATCGCACATCCGGTAAAGAACAGTCGCAACGCCACACGCGACGCCCTCTATGCTCTGTGGAGTGTATTCACGCTTGAATTCCTCAAACGAGATCACAACATTTTCGAAATGCCCATATGCGGTTCCATAAGGCACGATTCGATGCACCATGACCTTTTTCATGAATATCTGAAGCGTCGGCTTAGGCGGGATGATCTTGCCGAGCGGTGTCGTCGATGACTGCGCATTGGGAGCAAGAACGGTTAGAACACCTTCCGACGCCACGGTGTTCTGCAAAAGCATTTGCAGCAGACTGCTTGATGCCAAGTTGACACGCTGTACGAAGTTCATATTTTCGATGGTCGCGCGCTTGTGGCGCGATTCGCCACGAGCATCTTGGTGCATCTCCCATTGCCAACTCAGCACGTCGATCTCCCCGACGTGTCCGGCGGCTGCCGCCTCACCCTTCACGCCTGCAATTTTCATAAAAATATTCGTGTCACTCATTGCTGTTCCTTCTTTCCTTGCGCGGTCTCTGAATGTCTTACCCCTCCCACAAGCGAGAGGGCGCGCAGAGAATAAAGATCGTCGCGACACGATTGCCATACGAGATTTCCCATTTGTGAATCGGCATAGGGGACGGACGTTAGGCCGTACACGCTGGGCGCGAAATGCAAACGCCGCGCGTTCTCGCGAACGCGCGGCGTTTTCAATCGCTTCGACTCGGACGAATCAGAAATCCGTCGTCATCGACAACAGCACCGTGCGCGGCGCGCCCTGCGTCAGATAACCACCGATCGTCGATGACCAGTACGACTTGTTCGCCACGTTCAGCACGCTCGCGCGGAACGTCGTCGGCTTGCCGAACAGCACGGTCGCATAACGCGCGCCGAGGTCGAAGCGATCCCATGCGGGAATCGACAGCGTGTTCGTCACGTTCAGATACTGCGAGCCCGTGTGGATCCAGCGCGCCGTCAGCGTGAGGCCGTTGAGCACCGGCACATCGTATTCCGCGTTGACGTTGAACATCATCGTCGGCACGCCGATCGGCTTGTTACCGTCCGTCGAGCCCGTGCCCGTGTCGTACTGCGTCGCGTGGATGTACGTCGCGCCCGCGATCAGGCGCACGCCGTGCACCGGCTCGCCGTAGATCGACGCTTCCAGCCCGCGATTACGCTGCGTGCCGTCCGCGACGAAGATGTTCGAGCTGTTGACGAAAGTCAGCGGCTTCTCGATCTGGAACGCCGCGAACGACGCGCCGTACTGGCCGTTGTCGTACTTCGCGCCGACTTCCCATTGCTTCGACTTCGCGGGCGGCAACTGCTCGCCGAAGTTCGCCGCGGTGTTGGGCGCCGTATCGCCGATCGTCAGCGCTTCGCTGTGATTCGCGAACAGCGCGACGTTCTGCATCGGCTTGACGACGAGACCGAAGACCGGCGTCGTGATCGAATCGTTGTAGGCCTGCGTCTGGACGCCGGCGTAGCTGTAGCCATTGGTCAGCAGTTCCTGATGGCGCGCGCCGATGGTGAACAGCACGCGATCGTTCAGGAAGCCGAGCGTGTCGGAGATCGACACGCTGCGCATCAGGTTGAGCGTCACCGTCTGCGGATCGGAGAGATTGCCGCCCGTCAGGATGGTCGCCGGATACGGCACTTGCGGCGTGTCGTAGATGCTGGTCGGGAACGAGCTGCTGAAGGTGAACGCCGACTTCGAATCGACACGCACGATCGACGCGCCCGCCGTCACGAAGTGTGACACCGGCCCAGTGTTGAAGTGGCCGCGCACGCCCGCTTCGGCGGAAGTGCCGTCTTCCTTGTGCGGTACGCCGAGGCGCGTCGCGGTGGTCGTGCCGTTGGCCTGGATGCTCGGCGACGAATACTCGCCGTGCTCGTCGGTGTGGCGCGCGCCGCCCGTGATGTAGGCCGTCCAGCCCGGCAGGAAATCATACTCGGCGCGCAGGATGCCGACGGTATCCTCGATCGAGCTGAAGCTCCAGGTCTGACCGTAGTTGTACGTCGCCGAAGGCGGCTCCGGAATGAAGTTAGCGAAGTCGTTGACGGTCGGACGGCCGCCGTTGATGCGCTGGCGCTGATACAGGAAATCGGCGTAGAGACGCAGCTTGTCGCCGCGCCAGTCGAGCGAGACGGCCGTGGTGTTGTCGCGGCGATGTTCGCCGTCGACGCTCGATTCGCCGTCGTGATTCGCCTGATTCACGCGGATGCCGAACTGCCCTTCGCTGCCGAAGCGCCGGCCGATATCGATATGCGCGCCGATCTCGCCCGATGCCGAGCCTTCGAGCGTCACGCGCGTGAGCGGCTTGTCGTCGGCGCGCTTGAGTTGCAGGTTCAGGCCGCCGCCCACCGCCGAGCCGTTGGGCGACGCGCCGTTCAGAAACGCATTCGCGCCCTTGAACAGATCGACGCGCTCGAGCGCGTCGGTCGCGACGAGCTGGCGCGGCGTGATGCCGTACAGGCCGTTGAGCGAGACATCGTCGCCCTGCAACTGGAAGCCGCGGATGACGTAGGTTTCCGCGAAATTGCCGAAAGCGTACGCAGTCCGAACCGACGGATCGTTCGCGAGGACATCGGCGAGGGTGCGCGCCTGCTGGTCTTCGATCAGCTTCGACGTGTACGTCGTCATGCTGAACGGCACGTCGAGCATCTTCTGCTGGCCGAGCACGCCGAAATCGGCGCCGCGCGCGACCTGGCCACCCGCGAAGGTCGGCGCGAGGTCGCCGGGCAAGGCATCCTTCGACGCCTGAACCTTGACGGCCGGCAACGCGCTTTCCTGCGGCGCGGCCGCGCTGGTGTTGCCGGAGTCGGTCGATTGCGCGTGGGCGGACAGGGAGAAGACCATCGCGACGGCAACGGCGATAACGGCGCGATGAGACAGCGCCTGCGCAGGCGCGGCCTGCGAGCGGGACGAACGGGAAGCGGACATGGATACGGAAACTACGAGGTTGGTCGGTCTTCCGTCCCGGGGCGTGACTGGAATCCGGGCGGCATTGTTCTGAGTCGCAAGACCGGTCGCGGCTAGCGCGGGACGGGCGAGACTAGTTATGCGCGGATTATAAGTGAAATAAGAGTCGTTATCATTCAAGAAGCAAAGGATTTGCGCGAACGCAACATCCCACCCCTTCAGGGTGTTCCTGTCGAGCTTTATTCGAGCGAATTACGCACGATTCGCCGGTGTCGTCAAGACGTCACCGAGCCGCTGCGCGCAGTGCGCGCGTTCGCCGCGGCTGCCGAATGGCGTCGCGCCGCGCGCTTTCTGAACCAGATGATAAGGCCGGTCGCGCTCAGAATCGCGACCGCGACGCCCACCGCGCTCACGAGAATGCGCCCGCCCAGCCCGACGATGCGTCCCGAATGCAGCGGAAACTGCGCCTGCATGAAGATGTCGCCGGCCGAGCCGCGGCCCGGAATCGACGAGCCCGCGAGCGCGCCGGTCTGGCCGTTGTAGTAGAGCCAGGCGTTGCCGAGACCCATGTCGCCGTGGTCGCGGCCGGGCGCGAAGAAGCCGACGCCGTACGCCTTGAACATCGGCGCGAAATAGAGCGCGCCCATCGGCTCGGTGAGGTTTTCGCGCTTCGCGTCGCGGGCGGCGGCTGCGAGAATCTGCTCGCGCGTGGCGAGCGGCTTTCCCGGCGGGCCGGCGCGCACGAGTTCGGCGTTGTCTAGAAACGAGGGCGAGAGCTTCGAGAAGATCGAGACAACCGGGCGCATCACGGGTTCGGCGAGATTCATCGAGATCGACGTGAGCGCCATCACGAGCAGCAAGCCCCAGATCCACACGCCGCCCGAGCGATGCAAATCGAACGTGAGCGCGTAGCCGCCGCGCTTCACGCGAAACGCGAACGACTTGCGCCACGCCTTCACGCTCGGGAACGACAGAATCAGCGCGATGCCGCTATCGAAAAACCACAGCATGCCGACGATGCCGATCAGCCACGTGCCGATATCGAAGCCGCCGACGATCGGCAGATGCAGCGTGTAGTGCAGCTTGTAGAGAAACGGCATCAGGTCGATGCGCGCGAGCGACAGCGCGCCCCACATGCGCTGCGCCTGAACCTGCCCCGTCGCGGGATCGACGGCGATCTGGTTGTAGGCGACATCGTACGGCGCGTTGGTCGCCGGGTTGGTGCGCGGCATCACCATCATCTGCGCGGTGTGTCCCGGCTCGAAGCCGAGCGGCATATACGTCACTTCGACGCGCGGATCGGCCGCCTCGACGCGTCGCGCGAGTTCGAGCGGCGGCAGCGCGGGGCCGTCGGTGCGCGCGTGGAAGAACGCCGGATTGAGGATCTCGTCGATTTCGTGATCCCACGCGATGATCGCGCCGGTGAGCCCCGAGACGAACAGAAAGAGCGCGGTCGCGACGCCGAGCCAGCGATGCAGGCGAACCAGAACCGGTCTCATGCCCGCGAACCCTCGGAGCGATAGTCGTGCGCGACAGCGATCATCTTTTGATGCGATGTAAATAGGAATTGTTCGCATTTTATCGATGTTGCCCCGGGCGCACAAGGTTTTCGTAAGCTGCTTACCGATTTTTTGTCGTCAATCGGCAAAGACAATGAAGCGAAAGTCTACAAAAGCGCAAGGTTTTGAGGCAGAATGCCGTCGCTCGAAATGCGAACGATTCGCATTTAAAAAACTATCCATCGACGACGGAAAGACCATGAAATCAGCGACGCGCGGCCGCGCATTCCCGGCCACACCGGCCATGAAGCCTTCGACACTGGCGGCGCTGCTGCTCTTCGCGACAGCGCAGACCGCGATGGCCCAAGGCACGGAAGGCACGCCGGAAGCGTCGCTGCCCGCGATTTCGGTCAGCGCGTCGCAGGACACGCTGCAGCATTTGCGCGATGACGTCGCGAGCGGCGCGCTCGGCTCGCGCACGCAACTGGAAACGCCCTTCTCGACGACCATCGTCACTGGCGAGGAGCTCGCCGACCGCCAGGCCAACAAGCTCGGCGACGTCTTCGCGCAGGACGCGTCCGTGTCCGACAACAGCAATCCGTACAACGCGTGGGCCAGCTACATCACCGTGCGCGGCATGCAGCTCGACTGGCAGAACGGCTTCAAGATCGACGGCCAGCCGTTCAACGGCTACGGCATCACGATGCCCTACGAGCAGCTCGAAAGCGTCGAGCTGCTCAAAGGCTTGTCGGGTTTCATGTACGGCTTCGGCGCGCCGGGCGGCGTCGTGAACTATGTGACGAAGAAGCCGCCCGCGACCGACAGGCAGATCGCGAGCGTCGATGTCGGCTATCGTTCGACGTCCGTGTGGACGGAGCATCTCGATCTCGGCGGGCGCGTCGGGCCGGACAGCATGTTCGGCTATCGCTTCAACGCGACGCACGAGGAAGGCAAGACCTACAACGACGGCAACGTGCGGCGCGACTCCTTCTCGCTCGCCGCCGACGCGCGCCTGACGCGCGATCTCACCGCGACCTTCGGCGCGCTGTATCAGGAGCGGCATGCGTCGGGCATCACGACGGCAATCTCGACCGCGCAATACACAGGCACCGCGCTGCCCGCGACGCTCTCCGGCGGCAGCAGCACGCTCCAGACGCCCGACCAGCATCTGAACACGAACCTGCAGATCTACACGGCCGGTCTGCACTACAACCTGAGTCCCGACTGGACCCTCTCGGCGACGTACAGCTTCAGCAAGAGCACGCGTTATCGCAATGAAGGCACGTGGTATCTGCTCGATCAGGCCGGCGACTACAACGACTATCGCTTCGAAGGCAAGGAAGGGCATCAGCTCAACACGTTCCAGGTGATGGCAGAAGGTCTCGTGAAGACCGGCCCGCTCAGGCATCAGCTCGTGTTCGGCGCGGCGTACCAGAAGCAGACCAGCGACAACGGCGCGAACCCGTTCTTTGGGCAGATCGGCACGGGCAATCTCTATGAGCCGAACGTAAACCGCTACGACAGTCAGGGCTTCTACACCTACCGCGCCGCCGACGTTACGCAAAAGGCGCTCTTCGCGAGCGACACGATCGCGCTCACCGAGCGCTGGTCCGTGCTCGGCGGCGTGCGCTACACGAACTACGAACAGCACGGCTACGGCCTCGACGGCAGCACAGCGTCGACCTATTCGCAGAACGGCGTTCTCACGCCGACCGTCGCGCTGATGTACAAGCTCACGCCCGGCACGACGCTCTATGCCAGCTATGTCGAATCACTGGAGGCGGGCAACGTCGTCGGCGACACGTATGCGAATGCCGGCCAGTTGCTCAAGCCGCTGCGCAGCAAGCAATACGAGGTCGGCGTGAAGAGCCAGAACTCGCGCTGGAGCGCGACGGCCGCGCTGTTCCGCATCGAGCGCGGCGCGCAATATGCGAACAGCGACAATGTGTTCGTCGAGGACGGCGAGTCCATTTTCCAGGGCGCCGAAGCGGGCTTGGACGTGCGCCTCGGCAACAACTGGACGGTCGGCGGCGATCTGATGTGGATCGCGACGCACTACGAAAAAGGCTCGACGAACAACGGCAATCGCGTGGCGGGCGCGCCGGGATTCGTCGCGGCGGCGCACGTGAATTACGCGGTGCCCGTCGTGCCGGGACTCTCGCTCGGCGCCGACGCGAAGTTCACCGGCAACACGAGCCTGAGTCCCTCCGGCGACATCAAGGTGCCGGGCTATCTGGTCATGAATCTCGGCGCGACTTACACGACGCGCATCGCCGGACATAACGTCGGCTTGCGCGCGGCGATCGACAACCTGACGAATCGCCGCTACTGGGAATTCCAATATGCCGACTACATTCAGCCGGGCGAGCCGCGCACGCTGTCGCTCAACGCGCGCGTCGAATTCTGATTCCCGGTGCGTCGACATACTTTGAAATAACTCGCACGAAACGCCCGCCCCTTATGCCACAAGGCTTTGCGGGCGGGCCGTGACATTTCATGAAATAGTTTGTGCGTGGTTTTTAACCGGGCCGATCGCCACAATGGGTTCATTCGCAACCACCCACCAAGGCGAACCGTCATGGAACTGGAACTGCTCGGAAAAATCTCGATGTATGTGATGGGCATCGTGCTCGCCGCGTCGATGATCGAAGCTGTCGTGCTGCACTTCAAGTACAAAGGCACCGAAAAGGCTTTCGACTGGCACGAGACCTGGATCTCGCTCGTCGATCTCGTCGGCCGCAAGCTGCTCGCATTCCTGCCGATCTCGCTCGCGACGCCGGTCTTCAACTTCGCGTGGGAACATCGCATCCACACGGTCACGACGAACACCGCGCTGACGATCTTCCTGCTCTTCATCGGACAGGAGTTCTGCTACTACTGGTATCACCGCGCGTCGCACACGATCCGCTTCTTCTGGGCGAATCACGCGGTCCATCACTCGCCGAACCAGTTGACGCTGTCGTCCGCGTACCGTCTCGGCTGGCTGACCAAGATCGCCGGTTCGGCCATCTTCTTCACCCCGCTCGTGTGGTTCGGCGTGAAACCGGATGTGGTGCTCGCGGTCGTGTCGATCAACCTGCTCTACCAGTTCTGGCTGCATGCGACGTGGATTCCGAAGCTCGGCTGGCTCGAATATGTGTTCAACACGCCGTCGGCGCACCGTGTGCACCATGCGTCGAACGAGATCTATCTCGATGCGAACTTCGGCGGCGTGCTGGTTATCTTCGACCGTCTGTTTGGCACCTACGTGGAAGAACGCGCTGACGAGCCCTGCCGCTACGGTCTGACGACGCCGGTGACTTCGCATAACCCGGTCGTCGTCGAAATGGAACACTGGGTCAGTCTCGTGAAGGACATGTTCAACGCGAAGAGCGTGTCGGATGCGGTCGGCTTCCTGCTGCGTCCTCCGGGCTGGCTGCCGAACGGCGAAGGGCAGACGACCGAAGAATTGCAAAAGCGCGCCAAGGCGATCGAACAACAACCGGCCCACGTCGGCCACTAACGAGCGCATCGAAGCGGTACCTTCGAACCCCGATGACCGGCATCGGGGTTTTTTTATTTCTTGCGACGGATCGTCGCCGCCGCGACGCCCGCCGCGGCGAACGCGCACGCGGCGGACAGCAACGCGACGGCGTGCAACGCATCGGCGATGGCATCGGCTTGCGCGCGGGCGAGCGGCGTCGATGACGCGGCAGGCGGCGCCTGTACTTCGAGAGACAGCGCGCCCGGATGCGGCAGATGCAGTTGATCGAGCCGCGCCGACAACGCCGCGTCGTGCGACCACACGAACACGATGCCGAGCACCGCGATCGCCAGCAGACTCGCCACGCGCGCGACCGCGTTGTTGATCCCGGACGCGACGCCCGCGCGCTCGCCCGGCACCGACGCCATCACGGTCGTGGTCAGCGGCGCGACCGTGATCGTCAGCCCAATCCCGAGCACGATGAGCGCGGGCAAAAAACCCGCCCAGTAGCCGCGCGCGGCGAACGGCAGCGCGAGCATCGCGAAACCGAGCCCGGCGACGCACGGCCCGGCGACGAGCAACGCCCGCGCGCCGAAGCGCCCCGTCAATCCGCCCGTGAAACGCGACAGCACGCCGATGATGAGCGGCATCGGCAGCACCGCCGCGCCGGCTTCGGTCGCGCTGTAACCGTACGCGCGAATCAGCGTGAACGGCAGGAAGAACAGCACGCCGCCGAGCCCGAAATAAAGCAGCAGCGTAACGAGATTCGCGCCGGTGAAATCGCGCGAACGGAAGATGTCGAGCGGGATCATCGGATCGCGGGATTTCGTTTCGATCGCGATGAACGCGGCAAGCAGCGCGATGCCCGCGCCGATCATGCCCAGCACCAGCGGATCGGCGAAGCCGCGCGACGGCGCTTCCGTGAGACCGTACGTGAGCGCCGCGAGGCCCGCCGCGGTGCAGGCCGCGCCGGGCCAGTCGAGGGTTTGTGGCGCGTCGGCGTCGTGGCTGTCGGGCACGGACACCAGCGCCAGCACGATCGTCGCGGCGGCGAGCGGCAGATTGAGGAAGAAGATCGCGCGCCAGGAAAACGCATCGACGAGCCAGCCGCCCGCCGCCGGTCCGACCGACGACGTGATCGCGCCGACGCCCGCCCACGTGCCGATCGCGCGTCCGCGTGCCTCGCCCTCGAACACCGCGCCGATGATCGCGAGGCTGCCCGGCACCAGCAGCGCCGCGCCGACGCCCTGCAGCGCGCGCGCCGCGATCAGCCAGCGCATGCCCGGCGCGAAGCCGCACGCCGCCGACGCCACCGTGAAGATCGCGACGCCCGCGATGAACACCTTGCGCCGGCCGAGCTTGTCGCCCATCGAACCGCCGACCAGCACCAGCGCGCCGAGCAGCAGCAGATACGCGTTGACGACCCACTGCATCGCCGCGATGCTCGCGCCGAGTTCGCTCTGTATCGCGGGCAATGCGACGTTGACGACGGAGCCGTCGATGAACGCCATGCTCGAACCGAGAATCGTCGCCGCCAGCGCGAGGCGCTTGCGCCGGCACGGCTCGCCGGCCGCGACGGGTTGCGCGCGAATGACGAGTTCGTCGCACGGGCTCGCTTGCGATGCGACGGCGTGCGCGTGGGGCTGGATGTCGAGGTGTCGGCTGGCCAAGGTCGCGTCCGGATGTTCACGTAAAGGCCCAAGTAAAGGCCAATCGTCGCCGTATGTCCACGCCGGCAACGTGGTTGGCAAGCTCAAATGATAATGGTTATCATTAAGCATCCCGAGTACGCAGGCTTTCGGTCGACGCAAAGGGCGATGGAACAGGAGCCTTCGCCATGCATCAGCAGATTGCAGACTTTGTATCGCCGACGTCCGACACGCCCAGCCTGTCCCTGTGGGAAACCGCGATGCGCCAGGCCGTGAAAGCCGAGCGCGACCGGCAAACCGCGCTGTCGCTCGCCGGTTACGAGCGCGCGCTGTCGATCGCGCAACGCCTGATCGACGCACCGCCCGCGGGCCGCGCCGACGATTGCCTCGCCGCGCTCGTGGTCTCGCATCACAACCTCGCCGATCTTCGCGTCGCCCAGGGTGACCCGAACGCGGCCGCCCCGCTTCTGTGCCGCGTCCATGAAACGCTGATCGCGCTGTCGCTCGACGCCGCGCGGCCCGCGTCGCTGCGGCAGGCCGCCCTGCATCACAGCCGCGAAACGTATGTCGCCCTGATTCGCCACATCGCGCGACACGGGCCGCATCCGCTCATCAACTGCGCCATCGCCGGCGGCGACGCCGCGCTCAATGGCGCAAGTCCCGCGCGTCATTGAGCGCTTCCATCGATACGACAAGGAGATTTCCGATGCCCTACAGCCTGCCTCCCCTGCCCTATGCATTCGATGCGCTCGAACCGCACATCGACGCCCGCACGATGGAAGTGCATCACACGAAGCATCACCAGACCTACGTGAACAACCTGAATGCGGCGCTGGAGAAGTCGGATCATCGGGACGTGGCGGTCGAAACGCTCATCGCGAGAATCGACGCGCTGCCCGAAGCGCTCCGTGCGCCCGTGCGCAACAACGGCGGCGGACACGCGAACCACAGCCTCTTCTGGACGATCATGTCGCCCGACGGCGGCGGGGCGCCGGACGGCGATCTGGCCGCTGCGATCGATCAGGATCTCGGCGGTTTCGACGCCTTCAAGGACGCGTTCACCAAAGCCGCGTTGACGCGCTTCGGCAGCGGCTGGGCGTGGCTCAACGTCGACAGGCAAGGCAAGCTCGCGATCGAAAGCACCGGCAACCAGGACAGTCCGCTGATGACGGACATCGCGTCGGGGAACACGCCGATTCTCGGGCTCGATGTCTGGGAGCACGCCTATTATCTGAAGTATGAAAACCGCCGGCCGGAGTACATCGCGGCGTTCTACAACGTGATCAACTGGCCGGAAGTGTCGCGCCGCTACGCGACGGCGCGCGGCGCATAAGCAGTAGTCTCAGGAGACGCGCGCAGCCGGGGCGAGTAAGCTAGGCGATTCCGCTGGCATCGAGATGACGTCATGAGTCGAACCGATGGGATTGCGCAAAGCCGATGGCTCGCCGATGCACGCGAAGAAATCGCCGCGGCGCTTCGCACCTCCGATGAAGCATGGCTTCACGACATGAGCATGCGCTGGGGCTGCCGCCTTGCGATGCTCGTCGCCGATTTCAGCGTGCGCGTGATGCTGCATCAAGAAGGCATCGTCATGAAGATCGAGCCGCCGATGGATCCCGTCGGCGGTCTCATCGACTGCGACGACGGCACGCCGGATTCGCTCGCCCGCGCCGCGTGGATCAAGCTGTCGAAACTGGAGGAGCACGCCACCGCGGTGCTGGAGGCGAGCGCGCTCGTTCAGGGCGACGCGCAATGCGACGCCTGCCGCGAGACTATTCTTGCGTGGCGCCGGATGCTCATCGCGGCGAACGAGTGGCCGCGCGAAGAGGCGGACCCTTTCATCAGCCACGCATGCCGCCCGATCCTGAAGGCGCTGCTGAATCTGGCATCGTGCGCAACCGGCGGGAATCCGTTCGAACTTGCCCGCGAAGGCCATTACGAGGACGCGTGGCGCGAGTTCGAAAACTTCTGCGCGAACGAGCGTGCGCGTCCCGTGACTGAATGGGGCCGCAAATATCGCCATCGGCAAGATCGCGAATTCGCACGGCCGCAGGTTTCCCGCGCGTATGACGCCGGCACGGAAGGCATCCGCCTGGCGTGATTCGTCAGGCGTGGCGCCCGGCCATCACGCCGCCATCGACCGGAAGCACGGTGCCCGTGATCCACGCGGCCTGCGGCGATGCGAGGAACAGGATTGCTTCGGCGACGTCGCGGGGCTGGCCATTGCGCCCGAGCGGATGAAACGCGTTGAAGGCGGGCAGCGTGTCCTTCACTTGCGCGTCGGTCATGAAGGTGTTGTAGACCGGCGTCTCGACGACCCCCGGCGCAACCGTATTGATGCGGATGTTCGACACCGCCAGTTCGATGGCGAGATTGCGCGTCAGCGCGTGCACGCCAGCATTCGCCGCCGAATACGCCGCTGATGGTGTCGCGCCGATCGCCTGCAGCGCCCAGAGCGAACCCGTCTGCACGATCGCGCCTGAACCGCGTTGTAGCATCGCCTTCGCGGCCGCCTGCGCCATGAAGAATTTGCCCTTGAGAATGATGTTCAGGAATCCGTCGTATTCCGACTCGTTCATGTCGAGGAACGCCTTCGGCCGAAAGATGCCGGCGTTGTTGATCAGAATATCGACGCCGCCGAAGGCGCTCGTCGCCATGTCGACGAGCGCCGTGGCAGTGGCGGGCAGCGCGATGTCGCCAGCAAGAAAGCGCACACGCGCGCCGGTCGGATCGATATCGGCGGCGGCCCGACGCAGCTTCGCTTCGTCGCGCCCGCCGATCACCACAGACTTGGAAGAAAAACTTGTACTCATGATGTTCCAGAAAAGATTCGATGAAGGCAATTCTCCGCACCGTCATCCACATCGGCAAATGAGATATTCTGTCCGCCTCGGATAGAAATTCTTTGCGACATGAAATCCCCCGTTTATCTGAACGCGATGCGCGCGTTCGAGGCGAGCGCGCGGCATCAGAGCTTCTCCGCCGCAGCCGAAGAACTGAGCGTGACACCGGCGGCGGTCGGTCAACTCGTGCGCGGTCTGGAGGAATGGCTTGGTACGGCGCTCTTCGTTCGCAGCAGCGCAGGCCGCGCGCGGCTGGTGCCGAACGAGATCGCCGAACGCGCGCTGCCCGATATCCGCGCAGGCTTGGATCGACTGTCGCTCGGGCTCGAACGCCTGAAGGAAGCATCGTCGAGTGGCGTGCTGACGGTGACCGTCAGCCCCGCGTTCGCCGCCAAATGGCTATTGCCGCGTATCGAACGTTTCCAGTCGGCGTGCCCGGATACCGACGTGCGCCTCGACACGAGCCTGAAGCTGCTGGACTTTCAGGCTCAACGTATCGATATCGGTGTGCGCTATGGTGCGGGAACGTGGCCTGGGCTCGCCGCCGAGAAGTTGATGGACGAGGAAATCTATCCCGTCTGCTCGCCGCGACTGGCGCTACTGAAGAAGCGGCCGAAGTGGCGCGAGCCGCGCGAACTCGCGCGCGAAACGCTGATCCACGATCTTTCCGTGGATAGTGAAGCGGGTTTCGCGTCATGGAGCGCGTGGTTCGCGAATGCCGGCGTGCAGAAGGCATCGGTCCAGCGCGGATTGAAGATCAATAATTCCGCAGCGGTGCTGCAAGCGGCCATCGACGGACAGGGTATCGCGCTCGCACGCAGCGTGATGGCGCGCGACGACATCTCCGCAGGCCGCCTGATCCGGCTCTTTCCGGAGGTCTCGTTCACATCGCCGCTGGCGTATTACGTGGTGTACCGTCCGGAGGGCGCGAGTCTGCGACGGCTCGCCGCGTTCCGCGACTGGCTCATGCGCGAAGCACGCGCGTCTGGCTCGCGTTGAAGGACAGCGTTCAGAAACGATGCCGCAATCCGACCGTCGCCTCGACCTGATTGTTCGTCGAAGAAGGCGCGGTGAGGCCGTTGATCCACGCCGCGCCCAATGGCGATCCGCTGCTCGCGCTCACGCCCTGCCACACGCCTTGCACATAGACATCGGTGCGCCGCGTGAAGCTGTAGCCGGCCATCGCGCTGACCTGGTTCCAATGCGGATTGCCGCCGCCCGCGAGTCCGCCCGCGCGCGTGTACGTGTAGGCGGCGGAAAGTTCGACGGCCGGTGTCAACGCATAACGCAGGTTGCCTTCGAAGTTCTGGAAGTGCGTGCTGAGGCCGGACTGGAACAACTGCGTCAGATTCGTTTGCGTATAGACGAGGCCTGCCACGGCCGGACCGAACGCATAGTTCACACCCGCGCCCCACGTCTGCTGACGGCTCGACAGCGCGCCCAGCGGCACGGCATTCGACGTGAGCACGCCCGCGAGCGATGAACCCGACGTATCGGTGACGGCGCCATTCGTGTTGAGCTGTCCCGCTGTTGCGGCGTCGCTGTTGAGTTGCATGAAGCCCGCGCCAAAATTCAGCGGTCCCCACATATACGACATGCCGAGGCTATATGCACGATTGTTCGAAAAGCCGCCGGCCTGATTGGAAAAGCCATACAGCGCGCCGAGCTTGAATCCCGCGAAATCCGGGCTTTGATACTTCACGGCGTTATTGATCTGAAACGAATCGTTGAGATTGTCGATATCGAACGGATGCGCGAAGTGGGTGCCGCCATACTGCGTGCCGGTCAACGAAAGCGGCGCGACGAAATCGACCATGTCGTCGGTCTGACGGCCGAACGTCAGCGTGCCGAATTCACGGCTCGACAAGCCCACATACGCCTGCCGGTTGAAGATGCGATTGCTCGACGTGTACTGTCCGTTGTTCACGTTGAAGCCGCTCTCCAGATTGAAGATGGCTTTCAGCCCGCCGCCGAGATCCTCGGCGCCGCGCAAGCCCCAGCGGCTGTACTCGACGGGGCCGCTTTTCAGCTCCCAGTTACTATGCCCGGCGCCCGTCGTGTTGATCTGGTTGTTCGTGTAAGTGACGCCCGCGTCGATCAAGCCATAGAGCGTGACGCTGCTCTGCGCATGCGCCGCGCCCGAGAGCGTGACCATTGCCGCCGCACCGGTTACCAGCAACTTGTTCATTTGCCTGGGCTCCATCGATGTCGGGATAAAACGCGGGATGCTTCATCCACTTTATGCGACGGCATCGGCGACCGGCAAGCGCAAAGTATGAATGTTCAGAAGTCGTGGCGTACGGAGAACGTCACACCCTTTTCGTGCTCATGATTCGCGCCAAGCTGCGGATTGGCGGAGAAATGCCATTCGTCTTCTCCGTTCGTGAGGTCGTCGCGCGGCTTCATCGGTGCGGGGACGGAAGTCGGTGAAGGCGGCTGCGGAGAAAGCCGGGCGAGCTGCCCGAGGTCCGGATGAATGCTCTTTTCGTATCTGGACAGCGTGATCGCGTCCAGCGCGTCGATCGTGCTTTTGAAGAGATATCGAGGATGACGAGGCTTCGCCGAATGGACGCCAGCAGTCGAGACGATAGCCGGAGAGGGGAAGAACAGCCAGTCCGCCGCGACTCGCTGAAATGGAATCAGGCGCGTTTGTTCATTGGCTGATGCGAAGCTGCCGACAAGAAAAACCACGATGCCGGCGACCCAAAATCTCTGGATTTGGCGTGTCATCGAATGCCCGCGAGGACGCTACTGTCGGGCAGAGCCCGGCGTTCTTAAAGCATTTTAATTCATTTGCCGATGTATTACCGAGCGATGACATTTCACGCGACATTGGCTCTGCCAATCGAATCGAGCAGAAGGATTGTGCAGGAAATCGAAATAGAAGCCGCGCCGACGCGCGGCCCCGTTCGCGACGAATCAGAAATCGCTCCTCACCGCCAGCATCACATTGCGCCGGTCCCCGAACACGCTATAGAAGTTCCCCGGCGGCCGCAGGTAATACTCGCGATCGAAGATATTGTTCAGTTGCAGCGATGCTTCGACGTGCTTGTTGAAGCGATACCCGATCTGCGCATTGAAGATCGCATACGCGCCCTGCTCCACGCCGCGCGAAATGCGCGTCTGCGCCAGCATGCCGCCGCCGACCGACACGCCGCTCAACATGCCCTGCGAGAAGCGATAGTTGGTCCACAGCTTGAACAGATGCTTCGGGTCCGTGCCGTCCGTGAGGTTGGGCGTGTCGTTGTCGTAGTGAACGTTGAGATAGGTGTAGCCCGCGAACATATTCCAGTTCGGCAGCGGCTGTCCGGCGATCTCCACTTCGAAGCCCTGATCGCGCGACTTGCCGCCGGGAATCGCGCCGGTCGCATGATCGGGATCGCTGATCGCGCGATTGTTGTCGTTGATGCGAAACGCCGCGACCGTCGCCGACAAACGGTCGTTCAGGAAGCTGCCCTTCAGGCCCGCTTCGTACTGCTCGCCGGTGCGCGGCCCGAGGCCGATGCCCGTGTACGTCACCGCGGTCTGCGCCGCGACGAACTTCGAGTAGTTCGCATAGGCCGTGAGCCACGGCACGATGTCGTACACGATGCCCGCCGAGGGCAGGAAGCGATGATTCAACTGCGCCTGCGTGCTCCAGTCGCTCGCGTCCGGAATGAAGGTTTGCCCCTGTTGCTGATAGAAGTCGAGACGCGCGCCGAGCACGAGCGTGAGCGGCTTCGCCAGACGCACGCGCGCCTGCGTGTAGAAGCCGTATTGTTCCGTGCGATTGTTCGCGCCATAGGTGAACGGCACGTCGACGTGCGGCACCGCGTTGGGATCGAAGAGGCTGAAGAGGCCGTTCGGAAACGGCCCGTCGACCGCAGCGAAGCCCGACTGCTGCGTGTTCGTCATCAGCGAATAGTTCATGCCGAACGTGAGCGTGTGGGTCTGCCCGAAAAGCTGCACCGGGCCGGACACATTGGTGTCCGCGCCGAACCAGTCGTAGGTGTTGCGCTGACGCTGGTCGCCGTAGAAGGTGAGGCCGTCGGCCGTGGCGCCGGGCCCCGCATACGCGTAGTCGCCCTTGACCAGCTGGTGACGATAGAAAAGATTCGTCTGCGACTTCCACCCGTTCTCGAAGCGATGCACGAGGTTCGCGTTGACCTCCTGCGTCGACGTATAGCCGTAGTTCCAGCTCGGCGAGAAGTTCTGCGCGTACGAGCTGGGCACCCGTCCGACCAGCGCGGTCTGATCCTCGTTGACGACACCGGGCGCGCCGTAGTCGAGGCCGTTGATCGGATTCACCTGATAGCCGGCGGAAAGCGAAAGCGTGGTGCGCGGATCGAAGTCGTAATCGAGCGCGGCGTACGCCATCACTTCCTTCTCGCGCTTGCGGTCGATCGACTGCAACGCATCGCTGCCGACGATCACCGCGCGTCCGCGCAAGGTGCCCTCCTTGTTGAGCGGCCCGGTGACATCGACCATCTGGCGCACGCTGCCGAACGAACCGATCTGCGTATCGGTCGCCACATGGAACTGGTCCTGCGGACGCTTGCGCACGAGATTCACGGTGCCGCCCGGATCGCCCGCGCCGTCCATCACGCCGGACGGCCCGCGCAGCACTTCGACGCGGTCGTACATCGCGAGATCGAACTGTTGCAGGTATTGCAGTCCGCCCACGATCGACACGCCGTCGAACTGGATGCCGAGCATGTTGCCGCGCGCCTTGAAGTACGCGGTACCGTCGCCGTAATCGACGGCCTGCACGCCGGTGACGTAGAGCAGCGCGTCTTCGAGCGTGGTCATGTTCTGATCGTCCATGCGCTGGCGCGTCAGCACGGACACGGAGCCCGGAATCTCTTTGATGGTCTGCTCGGTCTTGCCCGCGACCGTCGCGACTTTCGCGCGATACGAGTCGCTGCCCTCGGTGAGCGCATCCGGCTGCGCGCTCACGACGACGGGCGGCAGCGCATTGCCCGACGGCGCTTCCGTCTGCGCGCGCACGAGATTCGGCCACACGGCGACGAGCGCGATGGCGAGCGGCGTCAGCGCTCCGATTCCCGCGCGGGATGTGCGCCGCGCGCCCGGCTGGTCTGTCCTCTTGTTCATTGCGTTGAACCCACTGTTGTTAAAGGCTTGAGCGGCATCCGTCCGACACCGGCGGATGTCCGTACTTTTTGGGGGAACGGTGTTTGTCATGTCGCGCGCTGCTCTGGCGCGCCTGGATCACGGAATCGCACTGGCGAATCAGGCTTCTCGCTATAATGAGAATCATTCCTGATTGGATCGCCGATATGGCGCTCAGCCGCTACAGGCAAGGAGCATAGCGGTTCAGTTTCCTGAAAGGCCGACATCGAATAACGAATTCTGGACAAAATGACGTCATTTCCCGCTATCGGGCGATTCACACTTCTGCGGCCGCGATGAAGGAATTCCTGCTCAATCGCTACCCCGCGACGCGCGAGCCGCTGCCTCGGCAAGTCGTGGCGTCCGTGCTGCATTACCGTCACGGCGAACGTGCGACGTGGCATCAGCATCAGCACGGGCAGCTCGTGTTCGCGCTGCGCGGCGTCGTGCGCGCGCTCACGCCCGCGCGCACCTGGACGCTGCCGCAGTCGCGCGCGCTATGGCTGCCGTCGGATGTGGATCACGAACTGCACGCGGTCGGCGACGCCGATCTGTGCAACGTCTACATCGAGCCGGGCGCGTTTCCGTGGACGTGGCGCGAACCGGCGATCATCGCCGCGACCACCTTGCTGCGCGAACTCGCGCTCGCCTTGAGCGCCGATGGCTGGGAATACGCGACGGGCAGCCGTGCCGCCTTGTCCGCGCCGCTTTTGATGAAAGTGCTCGCCGATTCAGCCGCGCTGCAGGAGCCGGGCGTGCCGCTGCCGCGCGACGCGCGCCTCCTGAAGATCTGCGAGCACATGATGAACACGCCGGCATCAGAGCAGACGCTCGATTTCTGGGGCGAGCAATTCGGCGCGAGCGGCCGCACGCTCGCGCGCCGCTTCAAGCTCGAAACGGGATTGACGTTCGGCGCGTGGCGTCAGCAGATGCGGGTATCGGAAGCGCTGACGCGTCTGGCGCTGGGGCAGACGGTCGCGCGCGTATCGGCGGATCTGGGCTACAGCACGGCGAGCGCGTTCATCGCGATGTTCCGGCAGGTGACCGGCGAGTCGCCGCAGCGTTACCTTGCGAGCAAGTGACGCCGTGTCATCCGCCAGCGCCGCTCAGTACGACGCGTCGAAAGAATTGCGCGAGAACGTCTTCGGCGAACTGCGCCGGCACCGATTGCGGGTCCGACGAATAGAAGAACTGCACGCCGTCGCACAGCGCGATGAGCCCGAGCGCCATCTGTTCCGGCGGCATCGTGAGCGGCGTGCCCGCGCGCTCGGAAAATGCCTTGATGTAGTCGGTGGTGGTCTGCCTGAGTTCGCGCATCAGCGCATTGAAGCTCGCGCGAAAGCCCGGATCGCGGCTCGCGTGCAGTTTCGCTTCGACCCACAGCAGAAAGCACGCATTGTTCTGGTAGCACTCGCTGTAGTACTGCAGCACGCGCGCTTCCATGTCGGCGCGCGAGGCCTCGCCGTCCTCGAACAGGGTGGACAGGCGCTGCATGATGGTGTCGTGATCGCGCTTGAGCACGTCGAGCAGCAACTCGGCCTTGCTCGAAAAGTTCGAATAGAACGCGCCGCGCGTATAGCCCGCGTCGGCGGCCACATCTTCCACGCTCGACGCGCCGAATCCCTTTTTGATGAATACCGCCTGCGCAGCGTCGAGCAGACGCTGACGCGTCTGGTCACGGCTCTGCTCGCGGGTAAGACGTACTGGTTTCATGTGCCAAAGTGTAGCATCGGCGGGCTTACAAATCCGTCTTTGCATTCAGATACAACTGTGTATTAGAATGCACTTCGTATTCTCTTCCGGGTCGTCGAACCCCTTGCCGGACGGGGCTTTCAGGTCAGTGCAATGACCGCCCCGCCCAAGCTCGCTTCTCGACGATGTTCGCCGGACACTCCTTTCTCTTGCTTCGCCCATGAGCGGCGCGCCGCGGTTCCAAGGCGCGCGGCACCATGCCCTTGCGGGCGCCGAGGTTTCTGTGAAGCTCTTCCACTCACCCGCGTCGGCCGTGGCGCGCGCGGCATTCGTTCCCATCGTCTGCGTTGCGCTCGTCGCCTGCAAGCGGCATGAAGCGCCCGCGCCTGCGCCCCGCCCGGTCGTCGCCGTCGCGGCGCAGGCGGACGGTCACGCGGGCACGTCCAGCCTGCCCGGACAGGTTCAATCGCGTTATTCGACGCCGCTCTCGTTTCGCATCAACGGCAAGATTCTGGAGCGGCGCGCACGCCTCGGCGATACCGTGAAAGCCGGACAGATCGTCGCCCGGCTCGATCCCGCCGATGCCGAGAAGAACAACGCGAGCGCCCGCGCGCAACTCGACGCCGCCGAGCATCAGCTCGTCTATGCGAAGCAGCAGCTCGACCGCGATCGCGCGCAGGCTGCGGAAAGCCTCATCGCGCCCGCGCAGCTCGAACAGACGCAGAACGCCTACGCTTCCGCGCTCGCGCAGCGCAATCAGGCGCAGCAGCAGGCGGGACTGTCGGCCGATCAGTTGCGCTACGCGACCCTCAGCGCCGATCACGCGGGCGTCATCACCGCCGAGCAGGCCGACACCGGCCAGAACGTCACGGCGGGCCAGGCCGTCTACACGCTCGCCTGGAGCGGCGATATCGACGTGATCTGCGACGTCCCCGAGGCCGCGCTCGGCGCGTTCGCCGTGGGCCGCGAAGCGAGCGTGAAACTCGCCGCACTGCCTAGGCAGACCTTCAAGGCGCGCGTGCGCGAACTCGCGCCCGCCGCCGATACGCAAAGCCGCACCTGGCGCGCCAAGCTCACGCTCGAAGCGCCGACGCCCGACGTGCGACTCGGCATGACAGCGGATATCGCGTTCGCCGCGTCCAACGGCGCGCAAGGCGCGTTCACCGTTCCATCGACGGCGCTCTTCCACGACAACGGCCATCCCGCCGTGTGGGTCGTCAAACAGGGCGATGCGCTCGAACTGCGACGCGTCGAAGTCGCGCGCTATGGCGAGCGCACGGTGACGCTCGCGGGCGGCGTCGTTGCGGGCGAGCGCATCGTTTGGCAAGGCGTGCATACCGTTTCCGCGGGCGAGAAAGTGCGCGTCGTCGCGCCGCTGCATCCCGAGGACTTCGCGTCATGAGCGACACCCGCGAAGACGACAACCCGCATCGCCACGAAGAAGGCCGCTTCAATCTCTCCGCGTGGGCGCTGCGGCATCGCGCGCTCGTCGTGTTTCTGATCGCGATGGCGACGATCTTCGGCATCCTCTCGTACACGCGGCTCGCGCAATCCGAAGATCCGCCCTTCACGTTCCGCGTGATGGTGATTCGCACGTTCTGGCCGGGCGCGACCGCGCGTCAGGTGCAGGAGGAAGTGACCGACCGCATCGCGCGCAAGCTGCAGGAAACGCCGTACACGGACTTCATGCGCAGCTACTCGCGCCCCGGCGAATCGCTGATCTTCTTTCAGATGAAGGACTCCGCGCCCGCGAAGGACGTGCCGGAGGAGTGGTATCAGATCCGCAAGAAAGTGGGCGATATCGCCGCGACCCTGCCGCCCGGCGTGCAAGGCCCGTTCTTCAACGACGAATTCGGCGATGTCTACACCAACATCTACGCGCTCGAAGGCGACGGCTTTTCGCCCGCGCAACTGCACGATTACGCCGATGCGTTGCGCACCGTTCTATTGCGCGTGCCGGGCGTCGCGAAGGTCGATTACTTCGGCGATCAGGAAGAGCGCATCTATGTCGAGATTCCCAACACCACGCTCACGCGCCTGAACATTTCGCCGCAGCAGATCGCGCAGGCCATCGACGGGCAGAACGCCGTTTCGCCCGCCGGCGTGCTGACGACGCCCAACGATCGCGTGTTCGTGCGCCCGAGCGGCCAGTTCAAGAACGTGAATGCGCTCGCCGATACGCTCATCAACGTGAACGGCCGTTCGTTCCGTCTCGGCGATATCGCCACGATCCAGCGCGGCTACCTCGATCCGCCCGCCACGCAGATGCGCTCGGCGGGCACGCCCGTGCTCGGCATCGGCATCTCGATGCAGCCGGGCGAAGACGTCGTGCGGCTCGGCAAGTCGCTCGACGAAGCCATGCTCAAGTTGCGCGCGCAATTGCCAGCGGGACTGAAGCTGACCGAAGTGTCGAGCATGCCGCACGCGGTCTCGCATTCCGTCGACGACTTTCTCGAAGCGGTCGCCGAAGCGGTCATCATCGTGCTGATCGTGAGTCTCGTGTCGCTCGGCGTGCGCACGGGCATGGTGGTCGTGATCTCGATTCCGATCGTGCTCGCCGTCACCGCGCTCTTCATGTATCTGTTCGATATCGGCCTGCACAAGGTCTCGCTCGGCACGCTGATTCTCGCGCTGGGCCTGCTCGTCGATGACGCGATCATCGCCGTCGAGATGATGGCCGTGAAACTGGAGCAAGGCTGGACCCGCGCGCGCGCCGCCGCGTTCGCGTACACGAGCACCGCGTTCCCGATGCTGACCGGCACGCTCGTCACCGTCGCCGGCTTTTTGCCGATCGCGCTCGCGAAATCGAGCACCGGCGAATACACGCGCTCGATCTTCGAAGTCTCGGCGATCGCGTTGATCTCGTCGTGGCTCGCGGCGGTCGTGCTGATCCCGCTGCTCGGCTACAAGCTGCTGCCCGAGCGCAAGAAGGAAGCGCATCTGCCCGACGATCACGAACACGATATCTACGACACGAAGTTCTACGGACGCCTGCGCCGCTGGGTCGGCTGGTGCGTGAAGCGGCGCTTCGTCGTGCTCGCGATCACGGTCGTGCTGTTTGTCATCGCGATGGCCGGCTTCACGCTCGTGCCGCAGCAGTTCTTCCCGAGCTCGGATCGTCCCGAGCTGCTGATCGACGTGAGATTGCAGGAAGGCGCATCGTTCGACGCCACCTTGCGCGAAGCGAAGCGGCTCGAAGAAGCGCTGAAGGGCCGCGAGGAAATCGATCACGTGGTGAGCTTCGTCGGCACCGGCGCGCCGCGTTTCTATCTGCCGCTCGACCAGCAATTGCCGACGCCCAACTTCGCGCAGTTCGTCGTCACGGCGAAGTCGGTCGAAGCGCGCGAAGCCCTCGCGCGCTGGCTCGATCCGATGTTGCGCGAGCGCTTTCCCGCCGTGCGCACGCGTCTGTCGCGGCTGGAAAACGGTCCGCCCGTGGGTTATCCGGTGCAGTTCCGCGTGAGCGGCGACGACATCGGCACGGTGCGTCATATCGCCGAGCAGGTCTCCGCCGACATGCGCGCCGATGCGCGCACGACCAACGTGCAGTTCGACTGGGACGAGCCTTCGGAGCGCTCGGTGCGCTTCGAGATCGACCAGCAGAAAGCGCGCGATGCGGGCGTCACGTCGCAGGACGTCGCGAGCTTTCTCGCGATGACGCTGACCGGCACCACCGTCACGCAGTATCGCGAGCGCGACAAGCTGATCAGCGTCGATTTGCGCGCGCCGCGCACCGAACGCGTCGATCCTTCGCGGCTCGCGACGCTCGCGATGCCGACGCCGCACGGACCGGTGCCGTTGAGCGCGCTGGGCCGCATCGTCGATACGCTCGAATACGGCGTGATCTGGGAACGCGACCGTCAGCCGACCATCACCGTGCAGTCCGACGTGAAGGGTGACGCGCAAGGCATCGACGTGACGCAGGCCATCGACAAAAAACTCGACGAGATTCGCCGCGCGCTGCCGGTGGGTTATCGCATCGAGGTGGGCGGCCCGGTGGAGGAAAGCGGCAAGGGTCAGGCGTCGATCAACGCGCAGATTCCGGTGATGGTGATCGTCGTGCTCACGCTTTTGATGATCCAGTTGCAGAGCTTCTCGCGCGTGATGATGGTCATCCTCACCGCGCCGCTCGGCCTGATCGGCGTGGTCGTCACGCTGCTCGCATTCGGCAAGCCGTTCGGCTTCGTCGCGATGCTCGGCGTCATCGCGATGTTCGGCATCATCATGCGCAACTCGGTGATTCTCGTCGATCAGATCGAGCAGGACATCGCCTCCGGGCACAAGCGTTTCGATGCGATCATCGGCGCGACGGTGCGGCGTTTCCGGCCAATCACGCTGACCGCCGCCGCCGCGGTGCTCGCGCTGATTCCACTTCTGCGCAGCAACTTCTTCGGCCCGATGGCGACCGCGCTGATGGGCGGCATCACGAGCGCGACCGTGCTCACCCTCTTCTATCTGCCCGCGCTCTACGCCGCGTGGTTTCGCGTGAAGCTCGACGAACGCGAAGGAGCATCGTCATGAATCGCCGGCTTTTGATGATCGCGGCGTGCATCGCGCTCGGTGCATGCGCGCTCGGCCCCGATGGCAAGCCGCCCGCCATGCCGCAACCCGCGCATTACGGCGCTAAGCCGCAGGCGGACGCGAGCGTGACGGCCGAAGGCGCATCGCAGCGCTTCGTCGCGGGCGCCGCGCCCGTGCCCGAATGGTGGAAGCTGTATCGCTCGGATGCGCTGAATGTGCTCGTCGATGAAGGCCTGCGCGCGAGCCCGAATCTCGCCGCCGCCGACAAGGGCCTCGTCGCCGCGCGCGAGCAGTTGCGCGCGCAAGTGGGTTCGTCGCTGCTGCCGCAGATCGATGCGGGCGGGCAAGCGACGCGGCAGCGCGGCTTCGGCATTCCCCAGGGCGGCCCGCCGACCGTGCTCTACAACCTTTTCGTCGGCCAGATTCAGGCGCAATACACGTTCGATCTTTTCGGCGCGGCGCGCTACGCGAATGCGTCGCTCGCCGCGCAGGTCGATCAACAGGCCTTTCAACTCGATGCGGCGCGCCGCGCGCTCGCGGCGAACATCGTGACGGGCGCGATCGGCGCGGCGGCGCTGCATGCGCAGATCGACGTGACCGAACGCCTCGTCGCACTCGCCCGCGACGATGCACATGACGCAGAGCGCCGCTATGCGCTCGGCTCGGCCTCGCGCGCCGACATGCTCAACGCGCAACAGAATGCGGCGTCGCTCGCCTCGCAATTGCCGGGCTTGCGCGCGCAATGGCTGGCAACGCGTCATGCGCTCGCCGTGCTGCTCGGACGCACGCCGGACCGGGCGCCGGACGATCTCGATCTCGCGAGTCTCACGGTGCCGCCGGATGTGCCGGTCGTTCTGCCATCCGAACTGCTGCAAACGCGCCCCGATATTCAAGCCGCCGACTCCGCGCTGAAAGGCGCCGCCGCGCAAGTCGGCGTGGCGACGGCGCAGTTGTTCCCCAGTCTTTCGATCTCCGCATCGATGGGCAAAGGCGGCTTCGACTGGCCGACGGCGCTGTCCGGCGCGGGTGCGCTGTGGAGCGTGGGCGCCTCGCTGTCGCAGCCGCTTTTTCATGGCGGCGCGCTGCTCGCGCAACGGCGCGCGGCTATCGCCACGTATGACGCCGCCGTCGAGCAGTACAAGCAGACCGTGCTCGCGGCGTTTCAGAACGTCGCGAACACGCTGGCCTCGCTCGAAACCGACAGCGAAGCGCTCGCCTTCGCCGACACCGCCAGCAACGCCGCGCGCGACGCCTCGTCGGATGCGGCGGCGCGCGTGCGGCTCGGCGCGATCCCGCCGCGCGCCGCGCGCGGCAGCGAGCAGCAGTATCTCAACGCGCGGCTCTCCACGATACGCGCGAGCAGCGCGCGCATGAGCGACACGGCCGCGCTGTTTCAGGCGATGGGCTCGCCCGTCGCGTCCGCCGAACGCATGTCAAAAGGCGGCGAAAGCACCATAAAGTAAACCGAAGGCCGTCCGTAAACAGCATGAAAGCAATGGATTTCCCATCGGGGGAAACCCTTTCTGCGTCTGTCTACGGAGAATCACAACCATGAAGGTCGTCACCAAACTGGGCCTGGGCTTCGGCATCGTGCTGTCGATGTTGTTCGCGGTGCTCGCCTTCGGTCTAGTCAGCATGTCGCAAATCCAGGCGCGCTTCGATGAAGTCGTCGAAGTCAACAATGCGGAAGCGAAGCTCGCGCACGCGCTGAGCCTGTCGGTGAGCGACCGGATGATCGCGCTGCGCAACATTGCGCTCCTGACCGACACGGCCGCGGTCGAAACCGAGAAAGCGCGCATCCGCACGCAGGCGCAAGGCTACGCGCAGGCTTACGACGCCCTCGGCACGCGCTTCAAGGAAAGCGACCACACTTCTGCAAGCGAGCGCGCCGTATTCGACAAGCTGCGCGCGAACGAAGCCGCCGCCGCGCCGATCATCGAAAAGGCGATCTCGCTTGCCGAAGCGCGCGAGCAGCAGGCGGCGATTCGCGTGCTGATCGACGAGTTGCGGCCGGTGCAGCGCGACTGGATGAGCACGACGAAGGACATGATCGCGCTGCAGGACGAACAGAACGATGTCGCCAACCGCGACGCCGACGCCGCCTACGCCCGCGCCAAGGCGATCATGCTCGCGCTCGGCGCGGCGGCCGTGCTGACCGGCATCGTGGCCGCGCTCGTCATCACGCGCGGTCTCACGCGCGCGCTCGGCGGCGAACCGGGCGAAGCGATGGCGCTCGCCGCGCGCATCGCGCAAGGCAATCTGCGCGATGCGATTTCCGTCGAAGGCCGCAGCCCCGACAGCCTGATGGTCTCGCTCGAAACGATGCGCGCACGTCTGAACACGATCGTGCTCGGCATTCAGTCGTCGAGCGTGGCGATCGCCGAAGCGGCCAGCGAGATCGCGCAAGGCACCGTCGATCTGTCGAAGCGCACGGAGTCGCAGGCGGCGTCGCTCGAAGAAACGGCGGCGAGCATGGAGGAATTCGCAAGCGCTGTCGCGAAGAACGCCGACAACGCCGCCGAAGGCACGCACGCCGCAACGAAAGCATGCGGCGACGCGACTCAGGGCGGCGACACGGTCAACGATGTCGTCGCGACCATGCGCAGCATCGCGCAGGCTTCATCGCACATGGCCGACATCATCGGCGTGATCGAAGGCATCGCGTTCCAGACCAATATCCTCGCGCTCAATGCAGCCGTCGAGGCCGCGCGCGCGGGCGATCAGGGCCGCGGCTTCGCGGTCGTCGCCGGCGAAGTGCGCGCGCTCGCGCAGCGCAGCGCCGTGGCCGCCAAGGAGATCAAGACGCTCATCGACGATTCGAACGCGCGCGTGTCGAACGGCTCGGCGCTCGTCGAGCACGCGGGCGGCACGATCGAAGGACTGGTCGCGTCGGTGAATCGCGTGACGGCGATCATGAGCGAAGTGTCGGCGGCATCCGGCGAGCAGCGCATGGGCATCGATCAGGTGAACGTGGCCGTCGCGCAGATGGACGAGGTCACGCAACAGAACGCGGCGCTCGTCGAACAGGCGTCCGCCGCCGCGCAATCGCTCGCCGAGCAGGCCGAAACGTTGCGCCAGGCGGTCGCGGTGTTTCAGGTGGAACGCGCCGCCGCGTGAGGGCGCGCTCACGCTGTCCGTGACGGCGAGCGCAACAGCGTCCACAACAGATAGGGTCCGCCGATCAATGCGGCGGTCAGTCCCGCCGGCAGCTCGTTCGGAAACAGCACGAGCGAGCCGGCCCAGTCGGCCAGCACCATCAGCAGCGCGCCGATGGTTGCGGACGCAATCAATTGCTCCCGCACGCGCACGAGGCCCATCGAGCGCGCGAGATGCGGCGCCATCAGGCCGACGAAGGACAGCGGCCCGATCAGAATCGTCGATGTCGCGGTGAGGAGCGCCGCGAACAGCAGCACGAGAAGCCGCGCGAAGCCGACGCGCATGCCGAGCGAGCGGCTCGTGCCCGCGCCGAGCGACAGCAGTTCCAGCGGGCGCGCGAAGAGCGGCGCGACGACGAGGCCGAAAAGCGCGACGCCGGCCGCGAGCATCGACGCGAGCGGCTGCACGTAATACGTAGAGCCGACGACATAGTTCAGGATCAGCACGGCGCGCGGATCGCCCGACGCCGTGACGGTGCCGCTCACGGCCTGAAACAGCGCGCCGATCGCGACGCCGATCAGGAGCAGCCGCTCGGGCGCATACATCCCGCGCCGTCCGAACCACAGCAGCAACGCGAGCGTCACGATGGCGCCCGCGAGACACGACGCGAAGAGTTGCAGCGGCCCGGGCGCATCGAAGACGAACACCGCCACGACGATCCCGAGCGCGCCGCCCGGACTCACGCCGATCAGATCGGGGCTCGCGACCGGGTTGCCGGTCATGCGCTGGATCAGCGTGCCGGCAAGGCCGAGCATCGTCCCGGCGGCGAGCGCGGCCGCCAGATGCGGGATATGCCAGAACGCGAGCGCCCCGATTTGCGCGAGGCTCGCGATGCGCCATCCGTCCAGCCCGCGGCCGATCGCGAGCGAGCCGAACGACGCCAGCGCCGCCGCCAGCGCGAGCCACGCGATCGCGCGCCGCGGCCGCGCGTTGCGGATCGGCGCGGCATGGCCTTCGTCCTGCCCGCGCAGGTCCGGACGCGATTTGAGCCGGCGCAGCAGCCACAGCAGCATCGGCGCGCCGAAGAGCGCGGTCACGGCGCCTGTCGGAATCAGTTGCGCGCCGAACACGCCCGTCGATGCGATCGACTGCACGGCGGCATCGGTGAGCCAGAGCAGCAGTGCGCCGAACACGGGCGCCCAGACGAGCCGGTCATTGAAACGCCGCGCGCCCGCGAGCCGCGCGAGCGTCGGCGCCGCCAGTCCGATGAAGCCGATCACGCCGACCGCGCTCACCACGCACGCGGTCAACGCCACCGCGAGCGCGAGCGCGGCGAAACGCGTGCGCGCGAGCGATACGCCGAGCCCGCGCGCCGTGCTCTCGCCCGCTTCGAACAGGCCGAGCGGACGTCGCAACAGGAACACGACGACGATCGCAACGCACAAACGCGCGAAGAGCGCGATGCAGGCATGCCAGCTCTGGCCGTCGAGCGCGCCGCCGCCCCAGATCATCAGGCCGATCAGCAACTGGAAGTTCGAGATCGCGAGCGCGAGGCTCAGCGATGCGCAATAGAGACTCACGATCATGCCCGCGAGAATCACCGCGAGCGATGCGAGCCGCTGCCGCCAGGCGAGCGCGAACACGAGCAGCATCGCGAGCGCGCCGCCCGCGAGCGCGATCGGCTCGCGCGACGACGCGGCCCACGCCGGCGCCCAGATCGTCGCGACGGAGAGCGCGAGATATGCGCCGGGGAAGATGCCGAGCGTCATCGGCTCGGCGAGCGGATTGCGCAACACCTGCTGCGCGACCGTTCCCGCCAGCGCCAGCGCCGCGCCGCACACGAGCGTCATCGCGAGACGCGGCAGCGCGCTTTCGTGCACGAGCCATTGATGCAGGTTGCCGGGCTCGGGCGCGACCAGCGCGCGCCACACGCTCGCGCCCGCGAGTTGCGCGTGGATCGCGTACAGGGTCAGCGCAAGCGCGAGCGCCGCGCCGGACAGCGCGACGATCCAGAGACGCCGATGCGATCGTTCATCGCGCGATGGCTCGCGATGCACAGCGGAATCGCACACGGAATCACATGTCATGACCGGCCGCCAGCGAAGGAACCGCAAGCGCCAGCGCGCGCGCGAAACGTTGCACGGAGACGAGCGCGCCCGTCGACGAGATCATCGGCAGGGTCGCCTGCCGATGCGGCTGCGCGAACGGCATCTGCCGCCACACGGGATTGCGTTGCAATGCGGCCGAGCCATCGCGTCCGATCCACAACAGACTGGCGTCGGACATCTGCGCGACGCGCTCCATCTCGACGACATTCGCGCGATTCGTCACCAGCCCCGCGCGCGTGGCGGCGTTGACGAGACCGAGCAGCTGCAGGATTTCGTCGAACATGCTGCCCGCGCCGTAGATGCGCAGATGCCGCTCGTCGATGGCTTCGGCGACGATCAATGGCGCATGCGCACCGTGAAGCGTGTCGCGCGCTTGCGCGATCACCGCATCGGTGCGATCCAGCAACGCGGCCGCCTGCGCCGGACGTCCGATGCGCGCGCCGAGCGCCAATGCTTCGCCGCGCATCGCGCGATACGGCTCGCGCGCGGTCATGTATTCGCCGAGCGTGAGCGTCGGCGCAATATGTTCGAACGACGCCCGCACGCTCGCATGCGCCGGCGTCGCCACGATGAGATTCGGCCGCAGTTCGTAAAGCAGGTCGTAGTTCGGCTGAAACAGCAGCCCGATATCCACGACGCCCAGCGGCAGCGGCGGCTCGACGATGCCGCTCGTGTACCACGCGGGCGCGGGCAGGCCGACCGGCGCGAGCCCGAGCGAAAGCAGCATCTCCGCGAGATCCCAACTGAGCACGATCACGCGGGGCGACGGACTCGCGCTCGCCCTGCCCGCCAGCGTGGCAAGCGCGCAGGCAGCCACGAACACGCGCCGCTTCATCGCGGCACTCCGACGGCGCGTCCGCTCGACGGATCGCGCAGCACGTTCATCGGCACGCCGTAGATGGATTCGAGATTCGGCCCGGTCATGATGTCGCCGGGCGCGCCCTGCATCAGGATGCGCCCGTGCCGCAAGGCGACGATGTGGTCGCAGAAGCGCGCGGCCATGTTGATGTCGTGCAGCACGATCACGGCCGCGATGCGGCGCCTTCTGCACAGCGTGCGCACGAGTTCCAGCACTTCCACCTGATGCGCGATGTCGAGCGCCGAGGTGGGCTCGTCGAGCAACAGACAGCGACTGTCCTGCGCGATCAGCATCGCGAGCCACACGCGCTGACGCTCGCCGCCCGAGAGACTGTCGACCAGACGCCCGGCGTATTGCGCGACATCGGTCATCTTCATCGCTTCATCGACGTGGCTGCGATCGTCGTCGCCGAAAATGCCGAGGCTGCCGTGCCACGGATAGCGGCCGAGCGCGACCAACTCGCGCACGAGCATGCCGTCCGTCGATGGCGTCGTCTGCGGCAGATGCGCGACATGGCGCGCGAACTCGCGCGGCCGCCACGACGCGATCGGTTTGCCGTGAAAGCGGATCGAGCCCGCGCCCTGTGCGTGATGGCGCGCGAGCAGGCGCATCAGCGTCGTCTTGCCGGAGCCGTTATGGCCGATGAGACCCGTCACACGTTCCGGCGCAATCGACAGATCGATGTCGTCGAGCAGGGTCGCCGTGTCCGCGTCGAAGCGGACCTTGTCCAGCTCGAAGAGCGGCGTTTCGTTTGTCATGCGGTGTTGCCTTCTTCGACGACCTGGCCGAAATCGAGCTTGATGGTGCGATCGGCGAGATGGAAATAGCGGTCGTCATGCGTGACGACGACGACCGTCTTGCCCTTCGCCTTCAGTTGGGGAAGCAGCCTTCGATAGAACACTTCCTTGAAGAGCGGGTCCTGATCGGCGGCCCATTCATCGAAGAGATAGAACGGCCGGTCCTCCAGATACGCGACGAGCAGCGCGAGCCGCTTGCGCTGCCCTTGCGATAAATCGAGCGTCGAGAACGCGCCGTTTTCGATCTTCACCTTGTGCGCGAGCTGCAAATCGTCGAGCAACGCGCGCGCGGTGGCGTCGCTATCGCCGGCGCGCAGGCCGAGCAGCGAATCGAACAGATAGAAGTCGCTGAACACGACCGAAAAAAGCTGGCGATACGCGTCGCGCGCCGTTTCGGTCACATCGGCGCCATCGAGCACGACGCGCCCGCTTTCCGGCGCATAGAGACCGACGATCATCTTCGCGAGCGTCGTCTTGCCGCTGCCGTTGCCGCCGATCAGATAGACCAGCTCGCCCGGTTTGAACGTCAGGCTGACGGGTCCGAGCGTGAAGACATCGTTTTCCTTTTCGCGGAAGTAGCGATGCGTGACGCGATCGAGCACGATGCTTTCGAACGCCGCCGCTTCAATTGCCGGTCCGTTCGCTTCGGCGGGCAATTCGGCGTTGACCTGCTCCACGCGTTCCAGTGCGACACGCGCGGTGCTCAGGTTCGGAATCGCCGAGAGCACACCTTCAATCGGCATGATCATGTAGAGGAAGATCATCGCGTAGCCGGACATCACATGCGGCGACACCGGCACATAGCGCGTCAGCACGAACAGCACGCAACCGATGAACGCGAAGAAGATGAAGCTGCCCCAGCTCGCGGCCGCCGCATACAGCACGTAGCCGCGCGTGCGCTGCACACGCACCGCTTCGACATTGCTCGCCAGCAGTTCATCGACGAATTCACGCGTGCGCGCGCGATGCAGCTTGAGTTCCTTGGCGCCGTCGAAGAGCGCGCGAAAGTGGCGCACGAGCGCATCCTCGCGCTGCCGTGAACTGCGCAGGTGATATAGCCCGCGCACGTTCGCCATGTGAAAGCCCGCCGCGCCGAGCAGCACGGTCGCCGCCGCGAACGCGAGCACCTGCCACGACAGATAGCCGAGATAGACGAGACAGCCCGCGACTACCGCGCCGTTCATGACGAGCCCCGGCAGGCCGATGAACAGCACGACGATCGCATCGAGATCCTGCGTCAGGACGTTCAACGCGCGCGCTGAACCCTGCCGTTCGAGATGCGCGAACGGCGCGCCCGAAATGCGCGCGATGGTGCGCATCCGCAGGCTCGCCTTCGCGTTCTGTCCGAGGCTCATGAAAAGCGTCTGCGAGCCGGTGCGCGTGATGAGCACGAGCACGCTGATCGCGAGAAAGCGCAGGCCGAGCTGCACGAGTTCTTCGCGCGATGCGATCAGCGCCTGATTGATGAGCGCAACGAGCGCCGCGCTGCCGAAACCGCTTATCAGGCTCATCGCGCCTGCAAGAATCAGCCGCGCGCGCGAGCCTTTCACCAGATACCAGAGCGTGCGCATCCCTCTTCCTTCCCGTCCTCTGATTCGTTCGAAATTGTTCTGAATGAGAATCGTTCCCATATAAAATGGAAGCCGAGAAAGGATAGCGACTGGAGTAACGCGCTGTCTTGCCATCAAATACGGCGAAACGGACAACTTTTGGCAGTCCCTGCGGGCGAGGCGGGCAACATGGATCCCATCTGGAGAGCGCAGTTCGGCATCGAATACAGGCGGCAGCCGCGGCCGGTCATGGCGCGTGGCACCCACTACGACAGCGGGCATCGCGAAATCTGGCATTCGCACGAACAGGCGCAGCTTTTTTATCCGATGAACGGCGCGGCGCGCGTACTGACGCCGATGGGAAGCTGGATGCTCCCGCCGATGCGAGCGATCTGGCTGCCGCCGGGCGTCGATCACGAGTTGCACGCGATCGGCGATCTTGCCGCGTACAACGTTTATCTGGAGCCCGACGCCGCACCGTGGCTATGGCCGTCGTGCCGCGTGATTCTGATCACGTCGCTGATGCACGAGCTGATCATGGCGCTCGCACAGGAACCGCACGACTATGCCGACGACAGCATCGGCGCGCATGTCGCAACGCTTCTGCTTGCGCTGTTGCGCGGCGCGGAATCGACGACGCAAGGCGGTTTGCCGCTGCCGAACGACCGGCGCCTGCGCGCGATCTGCAGCCGCCTGCTCGCCGAGCCCGACAACGACGACACGCTGGATGCATGGAGCCAGACGGTCGGCGCGAGCGCGCGCACGCTGGCGCGTCTTTTCAGGCAGGAAACGGGCTTGACCTTCGGGCAATGGCGCCAGCAGTTGCGGCTCGTCGAGGCGATGGCGCGGCTCGCGCTCGGCGATTCGGTCGCGCGCGTCGCGGATCAGCTCGGCTATCAGAGCAGCAGCAGCTTCATCGCGATGTTCAGGCGTTCAATCGGTGAGACGCCGCAGCGTCTGCTCAGGCGCGGTTGACGGACGTTCGATACGCGCCTGCGCGAGCGCGCGATACGCGAGCGACGCGCCCGCCATCGCCAGCGCCGTCGGAATCAGGAAATCGTGATTGAAGCGCGTGAACTCGATCATCAGCACGAGCGCGGTCAGCGGCATCTGCATCGCCGGGCCGAGGAACGCCGCCGCGCCGATCACCGCGAACGCGCCGAGCGGCGTGCCGGGCCAGATGGCGTTCCACACGCTGCCGAGGACCACGCCGAGCAGCGCGCCGTTGGTCAGGCTCGGCGTCAGCAAGCCGCCTTGCGCGCCCGCGCGCAGCGAGCTGATTTCGATCGTCACCTTCAGGATCAGCAGCACGCCGGCGAGCGCGAAGCCCAGCGAATCATCGAACGAAAGACCGGCGGGGCCGCGGCCGTTGCCCGCGAGTTGCGGGAACCAGATGACGAGCACGCCGATCAGCGCGAAGTTCAGGATCGACAGCATGGGCAATGCGTTGCCGCGCGGTGCGTGCTTGCGTGCGGCGCTCGCGAGCTTCATGAAGTACCACGCGGCCACGCCGAACACCGGCCCCATGACGATGGCCCAGACGACCATCTGCGTATCGAGCGTGAAGGCGGGCAAGCGGTACTGATGCCCGTCGCCGAGGCCGATCCACGCGACGATCGCGCCGATCGCCGAGGTGGCGAATGCCGTCGCGACGATGACGCCATCGAACGTGCAGAGCAGCACTTCGAGCACGAAGACCGCGCCGCCGAGCGGCACGTTATAGACGGCGGCGAGTCCAGCGCCCGCGCCGCACGCGACCATGATGCGCGATTGCGCGGGCGTGAGCTTCGCGTAGTGCGCGAGCCAGCCTGCCCACAGCGAGCCGATTTCGCGCGGCGCGACTTCGCGGCCGAGCGGCGAGCCCATCGCCACCGTGACGATCTGCAAAAGCGCATGCGCGATGGTGCTGCCGGGCGGCATGCGCGGATCGTCGGAATCGACGGCCTGGCGGATGCTCACGAGCGGTTTGCCGAAGCGATACACACACCACCAGCCGACGCCCGCGATCACGCCGCACAGCGTCAACACGATGAAGCGACGCAGCGGCGGCGCAGCCGAGATGCCGATGAGAAAGCTTTCGCCACCGGTGAGCGCATCGAGACTGTAGCCGAACGCGACGTGCTGGATCTCGTGCAGCAGCAGCGCGAGCAGCATGCCGCCGAGCCCTGCGCCCAGCCCGACGAGCACGGTGACGACGATGAGCTTCACGGTCGGTGTCGATGACGGCATCGCGCTCACCTCGCAGGAAAAGGCATAGCGTAGCGCGGCTGAGTTGCGCGCGTCTCGCGGGATGCATCGAATTATAGATATGCACGGCATTATTTCGATGCCCGAAATCTTCTTGGGAAATGCGCAAACGCCCACTATCCTCGGGACAATAAGGTATCGAAAAACATCCGGGAGGCAGCGTGAGTCTGGTGATTTCCGGCCGCATCGTTGCGCTTGCGCGCACGTCGGAGAAAAGCACGTTTGCCGGCAAGGTGTGGATCGGCGACGACGGGCGCATCGAACGCGTCACGCGCGGCAATGCGGCCGGTCCGCGCAGCGGTTTCGACAAGGCCGCCGTCGTCGATGTCGGAGACGACCTCGTGCTGCCCGGTTTCATCGATCTGCACAGTCATCTCGCCTACGCGACGCTGCCGCTCTGGACCGAGCCCGGCCGCACGACCCCGTTCCTGCATCACGACTCGTGGCCATCCGCCAGCACCTATGCCGGCGACATCACCTGGCCCGCCTATGCGTTCATCGAGGCCGCGCCCGAAGCGTTGCTGGCCTACGCCGAAGTGCGCGCGCTCGTCGGCGGCACGACGAGCATTCAGGGCTCGCCGCCGAAGAACCGGCCGCTCGATGGCTGGATGGTGCGTAACGTCGAGGACGAGAGCTTCGGCGGGAACGTCTCGTCGAACCGCGTGCTGGCATCCACGCTGACGCTCAAGCCCGAAGTGCTCGCGACACGATCGGCGCAGATGAGGGCGGGCGCGGGCTTCATCTATCACTGCGCCGAAGGGCAGGTGAACTCCATCGCCGTCAACGAGTATCAAAGCGCGCGCAAGTGCGGCTGCCTGCAGAAGGACTTTGTCGCCATTCACACCAACGCGCTCAATCCCGGCGACTACGATGCCTGGACCGATCCCGGCACCGTCGTCTGGTCGCCGTTCTCGAACCTGTGGCTCTATGGCAGCACGACCAACGTGCCGTCCGCGCTGGCGAAAAAGATCCGCGTGTGCGTCGGGTCCGACTGGGGACCGTCGGGCACGCGCAACGTGCTCGGCGAAATCAAGGTCGCCGCGCTGGTGGCCAGGCGCGAGCGATGGAAGCTCACGCCCTTCGATCTCGTGCGCATGATCACGTGCGATCCCGGCGACGCGCTCGCCAGTCCGTGGAACGTGCAGGCGGGACGTCTTCAGCCGGATGCACTTGGCGACGTCGTCGTGATCGCGGCCAAGGCTTCCGCCGATCCGTTCGCGACCGTGCTCGCCGCCACCGAGAAAGACGTGCAACTGGTGGTCATCGGCGGCAGCGCGCGCTATGGCAATGCGAAGCTCATGAAGGCCGCGAAGGCGACGCTTCCATCCGAACTGAAGATCGCCGGAACGAAGCGCGTCCTCGCGATGACGAAGCTCGACGACGCCTCCCGGCCGTGGAGTTTCGCGCAGGTGCTGACACGGCTGGAACAAGTGCGCACCGATCCGAAGAAGGAAATCGATGCAGCGGGCAATGCGTCGGCGGCGGCGCGGCTGGCGGGCGAAGCGCCGCGCCTGCGGCTCGCGCTCGACATGCCGCTCGGCAAGCTGCCCATCGGCGGGCTGCCGAAGAATCTCGCCGAGATCGTCGTGCCGCCGATCCAGCCGCTCGCGCACGATGCGGCCTTCTTCGCCTCGCTCGTGGGACGCGGGTTCCACGGCGGACTGCTCGACGGCCTCAAAAAGTTCTATGCGTGACATCGCGAGCGAATCATGGCCACGAGAACACCATCGTTATTGAAGTCGCAGACGGGCGTGCTGCTCGCCACTCGCGCGGGCCTGATGAGGCTTCCGGCCGCGTCCGCCGATCAGCTCGATGCCGCCGATCGCGAAGTCATCGTCGATGCGCTGCTGACCGCCATCGCCGGGGCGTACTGTCATCTGCATCAGAAGCGCGCGGGTTACGCCAACGATCCCGTGCAGGCGCTCGAACTGCTGCGCGTGCGCGCCGCCGACATGAGCGAAGCCGAGTTCCATATGATCGTCACGGGCATCGTCGTCGATCTGCGCGATGCGCACACGCTCTATGCCGGACCCGCGTCGCTCGCCGGCGCGGTCGCGCAACTGCCCTTTCTGGTCGAACAGTACGGCTCGACGGACGAGCCGCAGTTTCTCGTCACCAAAGTCGGACACAGCAAGCTCATCAAGGACCCCGCGTTCAAGCCGGGCGTCTTGCTCGATACCTGGAACGGCATCCCGTTCGAGCGCGCCGTCGCGATCCATGCCGATCGCGAAACGGGCGGACGCCCCGATGCGCGGCTCGCGCGCGCGCTCGAATCGCTGACGTTCCGCTCGCTGCAATACGGCCCGCCGCCCGACGAGATGTGGGTCGATATCGGCTTTCGCGATGGTCCGGGCAAGGCGCGGCGCGAAGTGCGCATACCGTGGCGCATCGTCTGGCCGGGCCGCCCCGCCACCGGCGTGCGGCCCGGCGCGCACACCGCGCTGCGCGTCGCGGTGAGTCCGGCGGCCGAACAGGTCCGGCGCGCGAAGAAGCTGATGTTCTCGGGCAAGGAGTGGCACGCCGAGCATCTGCGCGCGGAGATGGCGCGCGACGCTGGCTGGATCAAAACGCGCTTTCCCGACGCGCTATCCGCGCGCACGTTTCCGACCAAAGTACTCGGCGATGTCGGCTACGTGCGCATCTGGACCTTCGATGTCAACGATCACGAAGCCTTCGTCGATGAAGTCACGCGCCTCGTCGAGCAGTTGCCGGACACGGGTCTCATCGTCGATGTGCGCGGCAATCCCGGCGGCCTGATCTGGGCGGCGGAGCGCCTTCTGCAACTCTTCACGCCGAACAAGGTGCAGCCGACGCGCTTCAGTCTCGTCGCCACGCCCTTGACGCGCGCGATGGCGAAGAGCGCGTTCAACCGCATGGAGCTCGAACCGTGGATCGCGTCGCTCGAATCGGCGATCTCGACCGGCGAGGCGTACTCGCAGGCGCTGCCGATCACCGATCCGTCCTGGTGCGATGACGTCGGTCAGCGTTATGGCGGGCCGGTCGTGTGCGTCGCCGATGCCAACACATATTCGTCGGGCGATCTCTTCTGCGCGGGCTTCGTGGACAACGAAATAGGGCCGCTCGTGTGCGTGGGCCAGGCGACGGGCGCGGGCGGGGCGAATGTGTGGACGAGCCATGATCTGACCGATGCGCTGGACGGCACCGACTTCGCGTTGCCGCGACTGCCTGATGGCGTGAGTTTCACGATGGCGTTTCGCCGCGCGGTGCGCGCGGGTGACGCGGCCGGCGTGCCGATCGAAGACCTCGGCATCGCCGGCATTCCGTACGCGATGACCAGGCGCGATGTGCTCGATGGCAACGTGGATCTCATCGACTGGTGCGCGCGGTTTCTGGCGGGCGCGCCGTATTCGAGCTTGCGTGTGGCGCTTGGCAAGTCAGAACTCACGGTGACGACGGCCGGGGTCGATGAGTTGGAACTCTATGTGGACGGCCGGCCGCTCGAAGCCGCGCGTTCGATCGGAGACGGGGTTCTGAAGCTGCCGCGTCCCGCGGCCGGGGAGCGGCTCGAAGTCGTGTGCCGCAAGGCCGGCGCGGTGGTTCAGCGCAGGAGGGTTGCGCTGACGTGACGGGCAGCCTCAGTTCTTGTCGGCCACGACCTGATCGAAGGTGCCGCCATCCGCGAAGTGCGTCTGCTGCGCTTTCTGCCAGCTACCAAACATCTGCTCCACGGTAAACGTCTTCAACGTCTTGAATTCACTCGCATGCTTCGCGAGCACATCCGCGCTGCGCGGCCGCAGATGATGTTGCGCGATGATCTCCTGAGCAGCCGGCGTGAACAGAAAGTCGAGATAAGCCTGCGCCTGCTTGCGCGTACCGCGCTTGTCCACCACCTTGTCGACGATGGAAACCGGCGGCTCCGCCAGCAGACTCACCGACGGATACACCGCCTCGAAATCCTTCGCGCCCGGCCCGGCGCTCATCAACCCGACTTCGTTCTCGAACGTGACGAGCACATCGCCGATGCCGCGCTGCGTGAACGTCGTCGTGGCTCCTCGTCCGCCCGTATCGAGCACGGGCACGTTCTTGAAGATGGCCTTCTCGAAGTCCTGCGCCTGCGCGTCGGTTGCGCCCTGCTGCTTCTTGTAACCCCACGCCGCGAGATACGCATAGCGCCCGTTGCCCGAGGTCTTCGGATTGGCGATCACCACCTGCACGCCCGGCCGCGCGAGATCGCTCCAGTCCTTGATGTTCTTCGGATTGCCCTTGTGAACGAGAAAGACCATCGTCGTGGTATAGGGCGCGCTCGCGTCCGGCAGACGGCTGCGCCAGTTCGCGGGCACGAGTTGTCCGCGTTCCGCGAGCAGGTCGATGTCGTTCGGCTGGTTCATCGTCACGACATCGGCCTGCAGGCCTTGCGTCACCGAAAGCGCCTGCGCGCTCGACGCCCCGTGCGACTGCCGCACCGACACCGTCTCGCCGGTCTTTTGCCGGTAGTCCGCGACGAAGGCCGCGTCGATGTCCTTGTAGAGCTCGCGCGTCACGTCGTAGGACACGTTGAGCAACGTCGTTTCAGCCTGCGCGATGCTCGCCGCAATGCCGAGCGCAACGGTGATGACCAGCTTTTTATAGACCGCCATTTTTTCTCCAGAGACAGGGGTTCAAACCATACAGCACAACAGACAAAGGCCGCCCGAAGGCGGCCATGCAGGCATCGCGCGTCATCCCGATGCGGGATCAGCCGTACGCGCGTTGCTCCTCTTCTTCGTATTCGGAGGATACGCGGCGCGCGAGCGTTTCGACGAAATGCTTCGCGAGCGGCCACGGCCCGAATCCCGCCGATGTGTTGATATGCCCCGCGTTGCCGAGATTCACGAACGCGCTGTTCCAGCGTTGCGCGAGCGTGCGCGCTTCATCGAGCGGCATCCACGGATCGGTCTCGCTGCCGACCACGAGCGACAGCGTATCGAGCCGGCGCGCGCTGAACGCGCCCGCGAAGCGGAACTTCGCAGGACTCGCGGGCGCAACGAACAACACGCCCTTGACGCTCGCGACATGCGCATGAAAAGCGCCGGCGTGCGACAGCGCATGCGCCGTAGCAAGACAGCCGAAGCTATGCGCCGCAAGCACCACAGGGCCGTCGACGCTCGCGATCACGTCGCGCACGGCATCGCTCCAGGTGGCGAGATTCGGCGCATCCCAGTCACGCTGCTCGACGCGCCGCGCACCGGGCATCTCGCGCTCCAGCCAGCTCTGCCAGTGCGCGTCTTCGCTGCCGTACAGGCCGGGCACGGTCACGAGCGTAACCGGCGACGACGACAGCCCCGTTCCCCGTGCATTCCACGCGCTGCGTTCACTCATCTTCGATCCTCGCTGCGACTCGAACTAGCCAGTCTCCATTCTCGATGACCCCGTGAGCGCGGCTAACCAATATTTCGTCATTTGTTTATGGGAATGAAGCCGGGACGCGCCGCTATAATCGCTGCTCGACGCGCCGCCTCCTTGCCCCGCCCTCTCCCATGCCCATCCGCCGCCCATCCGTCTCGCTCGATTCACACGTGCCCCTCTACGCACAGATCAAGGACGTGTTGCGCACCGGCATTCTCGATGGCCGCTATCCGCCGATGAGCCGCATGCCCTCGGAAAGCGAGCTGATGGCGATGTTCGACGTGAGCCGCATCACGATCCGCCAGGCGCTCGGCGATCTGCAAAAGGAAGGGCTGATCTTCAAGGTCCACGGCAAGGGCTCGTTCGTATCGCAGCCGAAGGCGTTTCAGAACGTGACCTCGCTGCAGGGTTTCGCCGAAGCGATGGCGGAAAGCGGCCACGAGATCATCAACCGCGTCGTGCAGATGCGCTTCGTCAGTGCGCCCGCGGAAGTCGCGGCGCAACTCGGTCTTGCCGAGGGCGCGAGCGTCGCCGAGATTCATCGCGTGCGGCTGCTCAATCGCGCGCCCGTTTCGTACGAAGTGACGTTTCTGCCCGAGGCCCTCGGCAAGCGTCTCAAGCGCGCCGAACTCGCGACGCGCGATATCTTCCTGATGCTCGAAAACGACTGCGCCATGCCGCTTGGCCATGCGGATCTCGCCATCGACGCCATCGCGGCTGCGCAGGATATCGCGGAAGCGCTCGATGTGAAGAAAGGCGCGCCGCTCCTGCGCATCGAGCGCCTCACGCACGATGCGCACGGCAAGCCGGTCGATTTCGAATACCTCTATTTCCGTGGCGATACGTTTCAGTATCGTCTGCGCATCGACCGCGAGCGCCCTGCCGCCAGCGCACAGCGCGTTATTCGCAGCAGGCACAAGCAAAGCACAAACAATTGATTCCAACGCGGTTCGCGCGCTTCTAGAATCTGGTCCTGACTTGTCATAACAAGCGGCGACCCCAGATCATGCAGACCCACGAACTCGAATACGACATCGTCGTCGTTGGCGGCGGCACGGCCGGCCCGATGGCGGCCATCAAGGCGAAACAGCGCGACCCGAGCCTGCGCGTGCTGCTCATCGACAAGGCGCACGTAAAACGCAGCGGCGCGATCTCCATGGGCATGGACGGGCTGAACAACGCCATCATCCCCGGTCACGCGACGCCCGAGCAGTACACGAAGGAAATCACGGTCGCGAATGACGGCATCGTCAATCAGGCCACGATATACGCGTATGCGCGCCACAGCTTCAAGACGATCGAGGAGCTCGATCGCTGGGGCGTGAAGTTCGAGAAGGATCACACCGGCGACTACGCGGTGCGCAAGGTGCACCACATGGGCGCCTATGTGCTGCCGATGCCCGAAGGCCACGACGTCAAGAAGGTGCTGTACCGGCAGTTGAAACGTGCGCGCGTGGAAATCACGAATCGCGTCGTCGCGACGCGCCTGCTGAACGGCCCCAACGGCGAGATCGCGGGCGTGATGGGCTTCGATTGCCGCAGCGCCGACTTCTACGTGATCCGCGCGAAGGCCGTGATTCTCTGCTGCGGCGCGGCCGGACGCCTGGGCTTGCCTGCATCGGGTTATCTGATGGGCACCTACGAGAACCCGACCAACGCCGGCGACGGTTACGCGATGGCTTATCACGCGGGCGCGGAGTTGTCGAATCTCGAATGCTTCCAGATCAATCCGCTCATCAAGGATTACAACGGCCCGGCGTGCGCGTATGTGACCGGCCCGCTCGGCGGCTATACGGCCAATGGCAAGGGCGAACGCTTCATCGAATGCGATTACTGGAGCGGGCAGATGATGTGGGAGTTCTATCAGGAACTCCAGAGCGGCAACGGCCCCGTGTTTCTGAAGCTCGATCATCTCGCGGAAGAAACCATACAGACCATCGAGACGATCCTGCACACCAACGAACGCCCGAGCCGCGGACGCTTTCACGCGCGGCGCGGCAACGACTACCGCACACGCATGATCGAGATGCATATCTCGGAGATCGGCTTGTGCAGCGGTCACAGCGCGTCGGGCGTATGGGTCGACGAGCACGCGCGCACCTCCGTGCAAGGCCTTTACGCAGCGGGCGACATGGCCGCCGTGCCGCACAACTACATGCTCGGCGCGTTCACCTATGGCTGGTTCGCGGGTGAAGACGCTGCATCGCATGTCGCGGGCCGTGCGTTGCCCGCGCTCGATGCGTCGCAGGTCGAGCAGGAACGTGCGCGCATCTTCGCGCCACTCACGCGCGAGCATGGCCTGCCGCCCGCGCAGGTCGAATACAAGCTGCGCCGCTTCGTCAACGACTATCTGCAGCCACCCAAGGTCACGCGGCGCATGGAGATCGGGCTGCAACGCTTCGCGGAGATTCGCGAGGATGTCGAGAACCTCGCCGCCGCCGATCCGCACGAACTGATGCGCGCCGCCGAAGTCGCCGCGATTCTCGATTGCGCCGAGATGGCCGCGCGGGCATCGCTGTATCGCACGGAGAGCCGTTGGGGTCTTTATCACCATCGCGTCGATTTTCCCGAGCGCAACGATGACGAGTGGTTCTGCCACGCGCATCTGAAGAAGGATGCATCGGGACGCATGACATCGTTCAAAAAAGCCGTGGAACCGTATGTGGTTCCCATCGACGAGTCCGAGCGCGGCGCGTATTCGCGTCTGCGGCTCGCTCGCACGTCGCAGCCCGTCGCTGCATAGGAGAAAAAAGCATGGCCCTCGTGCCCCGCGAAGCGCGTCAGCGCTCAAGCCTTCCCGTGATGATCGACGAAGACAAGTGCATCGCCGACAAGGGCTGCACGGTCTGCATCGACGTCTGTCCGATGGATCTGCTCGCGATCGATCCCGACACCGGCAAGGCCTTCATGAAGTTCGACGAATGCTGGTACTGCATGCCCTGCGAGCGCGATTGTCCGACCAATGCCGTGCATGTCGACATTCCGTATCTTCTTCGATGACGAGGACACACGCATCATGAAACAGACGCTATTGCTGGCCCTGACGGCCGCGCTCTTCGCAAGCGCCGCGCATGCGGAAACGATCCGCGTCGCCATCGGCACGCAGGACACGACGATCAACACGGCGGCGGGCGGCGCATTGATCCGCGAGTTACATCTGCTCGACAAGTATTTGCCGCACGATGGCAAATACAAGGACGCGCAATACGACATCCAGTGGAAGAACTTCACGAGCGGCGCGCCGATCACGAATGAGATGGTCGCGGGCAAGCTCGACTTCGGCTCGATGGCCGATTTCCCCGGCGTGCTGAACGGCGTCGCGAACCAGAAGGCGGGCAAGAGCAGCATCTTCATCAGCGTGCTGTCGGGCAGCGTGCGCGGCAGCGGCAACGGCATCGTCGTGCCGACGGATTCGTCCGCGCAGTCCATCGCCGATCTGAAGGGAAAGACCATTTCGGTGCCGTTCGCATCGACCGCGCATGGCATGCTGCTGCGCGCCGTCGCCGCGCAAGGTTGGGACCCGGAGCGCGACGTGAACATCGTCACGCAGGCGCCCGAAGTGGCCGGCCCTGCGTTGCAGACGCGCAAGATCGATGCGCATGCGGACTTCGTGCCCTTTGCGGAACTGTTTCCGTATCGCGGCTTCGCGCGCAAGATCTACGACGGCTCGCAGGCCGGATCGGCGACGCTGCATGGCACGCTCGTCGAGAAGGACTATGCGCAGAAGTATCCCGAGGTCGTCGTGGCGTATCTGCGCGCGGCGATCGAAGCGAACCGGCTGCTCACGGCCGAGCCCGAGAAGTACAGCGAGCTGATCGCGAAGGTCACGGGCATCGAGCCTGAAGTCGATTATCTGTTTCATGGCCCGCTCGGCTTGCAGACACGCGATCTCACGTGGAAGCCCGAATATCGCAAGGCCGTGCAGACTTCGTTCGATACCCTCAAGCTGCTCAAGCGCGCGGACGGCGATCTGAACGCGAACGCCTTCATCGACGATAGTTATCTGCGCGCCGCCTTCAAGGCCGAACATCTCGATTACGACGCCGCGCTGAAGAACTACGCGCCGGCGCCGCTCGTCGCGAACGATGCGCTCACCGGCAAGCCGATTGCGCAGACGGATCGCGTCGCGCAGATCTGGGTGCGCGGCGAGTCTAAGGTGCGCAGTTTCGCGTCGCCGGAAGCGGCCGTGCGCGAACTCGCCACGCTCGAACGCGATGGCAAGCAAGTGCGCGCGTTCTATGCGCAGGATCGCGAGAGCGGCATCAAGCTGCTCGGCAATCAGGCCTGGTTCGCGAAAACCGGCGACGGCCAGTTGAACGCGTTCCTGCTGAAGGATCGCGCGCAGGCGTGGGCGAACGCGCATGGCGGACAGGTGCTCGATTTCGCCGCCGTACGCCAGCCGACCGCGCTCGCCACTCGCTGAGGCGAACATGGCGACGCTCGCATACTCCACTCCCGCGCTCTTGCGTTCACGTGGCGCGCGTGCCGGCGTGCAGTGGGCGTCGCTCGCGCTGTGCCTCGTGCTCTGGCATCTCGCGACGACGCAGCGCTGGAATCTCGGCATCGTCACCTTCGAGAATGTGCCGACGCCCGCCGATACGCTCGCGGCCATCGTCGAACTTGTGCATTCGCCCAAGCTGCTGTCGGATCTCGCGAGCAGCGTGCGACGCATCGCGGCGGGTTATTTCGCGGCGGCTGTCGGCGGCGTCGTGCTCGGGCTCGCCATCGGCCGTTCGCAATGGGCGCGTCTCGCGTTGCTCACACCGCTCGAAGTCTTGCGGCCGATTCCCGCCGTCGCGTGGATACCCTTAGCCATCCTTATGTTTACATCTTCCGAAATGTCGATGATCTATATCACCTTCACCGGCGCATTCTTTCCGATCCTGCTCGGCACGATTCACGGCGTCGAAGGTGTCGAGCCGCGCCTCGTGTCGTCCGCGCGCAGTCTCGGCGCGAGCCAGCGCGTGATTCTGCGCGAAGTGATCCTGCCGGGCGCCGCGCCCGCGATCGTCACCGGGCTTGCGATCGGCATGGGGACGTCGTGGTTCTGCCTCGTCACCGCCGAGATGATCTCGGGGCAATTCGGCATCGGTTATTACACGTGGCAGTCGTACACGGTGCAGCGTTATCCCGATGTGGTCGTCGGCATGTTGCTGATCGGCCTCCTCGGCATGGGCAGCAGCGCGCTCGTGCGCATCGCTGGCAACCGGCTCACGCCGTGGCTCGCCGCAGGGAGACGCCGATGAGCGCGGGCCGCATCCATCTCGAAGCGCTCGCCATCACGCTGGGCGAAGGCGCGAACGCATTCACCGCCGTGCGCGATGTGAACGCGGTCATCGAAGCGGGCGAGTTCGTCTGCATACTCGGGCCGTCGGGCTGCGGCAAGTCGACCTTGCTGGCCGCACTGGCGGGACACGTCGGCGCGCACGCGGGACGCGCGACGCTCGACGGCAAGCCGATCGACGGACCGCATCCCGAACGCGGCATGGTGTTTCAGCAGCACACGCTGCTGCCGTGGCGCAAGACGCTCGACAACGTCGCCTTCGGCCTGAAGATGCGCGGCGTGGGCAAGCGCGAGCGGCATCGTCGCGCGCAGGCGCTGCTCGATCGCGTCGGGCTCGGCGCGTTCGCGGACCGCTATCCCGCGCAACTGTCGGGCGGCATGCAGCAACGCGCGGAGATCGCGCGCGCGATGCTCAACGAGCCGCGCGTCCTGCTGATGGACGAACCCTTCGGCGCGCTCGATGCGCAAACACGCGCGCTGATGCAGTCGCTCCTGCTCGATGTCTGGAGCGAGCGGCGGCCGACTGTCGTGTTCGTCACGCATGACATCGACGAAGCGCTGTTTCTCGCCGACCGCATTCTCGTGATGAGCCACAGCCCCGGCACGGTGCTCGAAGAACTGCGCGTGCCGTTCGCGCGGCCGCGCGAGCGCGATCTCGTCACAGAGCCGGCGTTCGTTGCGCTCAAACGCCGCTGTCTCGCGTTGCTCCGGCATCCGCATGCAGGCGCACCCGTCACGTCGAGCGACGCGCCCGCGCGCATCGACATCTCACACTCGGTCTTTTCATGACGCATACCAATCCCCTCTTCGATCCAGTCACCGACGACGCCCTCGCCGCACGTTTCACCGATGCCGACGCCGCCGTGCGACGCCTCGCCGTCATCGAAGCCGCGGACCTCGAAGAAGAAGCGTGGCTGCCCGCGATCGCCGATGCGTTGCGCCACGACGCGGATGCCGCCGTGCGTCGAACGGCGGCGCAACGTCTCGGCGCATGGGACACGGATGAAGCCGTCGATGCGCTGTGCGCCGCGCTGGCCGATAACGACACGGGCACGCGCGAAGCCGCCGCCGACAGTCTTTCTGCGTTGAAGGACCCCGTTGCGGGCGAACGTCTGCTGCCGCATCTCGCGAGCGCCAGTGCCGATGCGTTCACGCGCGCGGCCTTGTTACGCGCATTGCGTGAATTGCGCCTGCCGAAAGCGGCGGCGCCCGCGCTCGCGGCTTTATCGGATGCTGCGCCGCTCGTGAGGCGCGAGGCGGTCGGCGTGCTCGGCTGGCTGCGTCATGCGAGCGCGCTGCCGCAACTGACGCAGCTCGCACGCGCCGATACGTCGGTCGAGGTACGTCATGCCGCGGTCGGCGCGCTCGGCTTCGCGACCGACGACAGCGTGCTCGATACGCTGAAGCACGCGCTATCGGACGATGAATGGCGCGTGCGCGAAGAAGCGGCCGCGACGCTCGGCAAGCTGCGCCTCGTTGCCGCGCGCGTTGCGCTCGAACACGCGCTTGCGGACGACTACTGGCAGGTGACGTTGCAGGCGGCGCGCGCGCTCGGCCGTCTGCGCGATGTCGCAAGCACGCACGCGGTTGCCGAGTTGCTGACCTTTCCGATCAGCAACGTTCGGAAGGAGGCGGCGCTCGCGCTTGGCGAAATCGGCAGCCGCGACGCGCTCGCCGTTCTCGAAGCCGCACTCGGCGATGGAGATCCGGAAGTGCGCAAGGCGGCGCGGATCGCGATTGCGCAGATTGGTGAGCGGCACGCCCCACATCAAGCTAATGACTGATCATCCACGGCCGCCCCGCCGGCGACTTCATCGCAGAACGCGCGGCATCGCCCGATGAGGCTTTCGGCTTGCAACACGCGCATGAAGGTCCATGCCGATAACCGAGGCTCTTCGAACTCGTCGGCGCATGCGCGCTGCGCTCATTGGTCGCGCAGGCATCGCGCCGGCTTTGCGGCATCAGCGAAAGCATCGCCGTGCTCGTGATCGCGCGTATCGTCTGCGCGCCGCATTCGGGACACAGATGCGGCGCATCCCGATCCGCGATGCTGCGCATCACATCGAAGCTGCCGCACGATTCACATTCGTATTGATAGATCGGCATGAGTCCCCCGCTCAGTGCAAGAAGGCGCGATGCGTGCCTCGCATCGCGCCATTCGATCGCCTCGACGTCAGGCCTTGTCCTGCGACAGCGGAATGTCCACGCCGCCCTTCACGGCCTTCACCGGACCATCGGCGTTGGGGCGAATGTCGAAGTCGAAGATCTGCGTGGGCAGCCACAAAGTCGCGCATGCATTCGGGATATCCACCACGCCGCTGATATGCCCTTGCACCGGCGCGGTCCCGAGAATCGAATAGGCCTGTGCGCGCGTGTAGCCGAACTTCGTCAGATATTCGATCGCGTTCAGGCACGCCTGCCGATACGCGATATGCACGTCGAGATAGTGCTGTTTGCCCGCTTCATCGACGGAAATGCCTTCGAAGATCAGATAGTCGTCGTAGCGCGGCGTGATCGGGCTCGGCTTGAAGATCGGATTCTTGATGCCGTATTTCGCCATGCCGTCCTTGATCACGCTCACGCGCATATGCACCCAGCCCGCCATTTCGATCGCGCCGCAGAACGTGATTTCGCCGTCGCCCTGGCTGAAGTGCAGATCGCCGACCGACAGGCCCGCACCATCCACATACACCGGGAAAAAGATCTTCGATCCGCGCGACAGATCCTTGATGTCGCAATTGCCGCCATGCTCGCGCGGCGGCACCGTGCGCGCGCCTTCGGCTGCGGCCTTTTCGCGCGCGTTGCCCGTCAGCTTGCCCATGTGCGCGGTCGCGGCGAACGGCGGATTCGCGAGCGGCGGCACGCGGTCGGGCTGCGTCGCGATGAAGTCGACCTCGCGCTGATTCCAGGTGGCGAGCAGCTTCGGATCGGGCAGACAGCCGATCAAACCCGGATGGATCAGGCCGGCGAACGAGACTTGCGGCACATGGCGCGAGGTCGTGTAGAGCCCGTGAAAATCCCAGATGGATTTCTGCGCGAGCGGGAAGTGATCGGTCAGGAAGCCGCCGCCGTTCTTCTTCGAGAAGAAACCGTTGAAGCCCCACTGGCTATCGGATTTCGCGCCGATATCGAGCAGATCCACGACGAGCAGATCGCCCGGCGCCGCGCCGTGCACGCCGACCGGCCCCGATAGAAAATGGACGATCGACAGATCGATGTCGCGCACATCGTCCGCGGAGTCGTTGTTCTTGATGAAGCCGCCGGTCCAGTCGTAGGTCTCCAGGATGAACTCTTCGCCGGGCTTGACCCATGCGGCCATCGGAATGTCGGGGTGCCAGCGGTTGTGCACCTGCTCGTTATCGAATGCGGACTGATTCAGGTCGACCTTGATGAGCGTTTCAGCCATGACGTATGTCTCCTTGTCGGATCAGGCCGGCTCGCATGCCGGCAGAGGGACAGCACTTCGGTTGCAGCGTGATCAGCTCAGCGTGCCGTTGAGCAAGAGGTAGCCAGGCAGCCAGCCGGTGAGAATGCCCGCGATCACCGTGACCGTGCCTGTCAGCTTCACGATGGGACGTTGCAGCGCGAGCAGTACGAAGAACAGCAGCCACAGGAACGCCCAGCCGAACCAGCAGAGCGCGAACCACACGGACCATGCGGAACTCGCGTGCATGATCGAATCGATGCCGACCGGAATGATCGTGATCGCGACGAACAGGCTGAACCAGCCGAGCCCGCGGCCATCGGCGCCGTTATAGCGATTGATCGCCACCCAGAAATACGTGAACGTAAATAGCAAGGTGAGCGCGGCGGCCTTGATCGATGCCGCATCCGCGCCCGAGCCGAACGCGAGTTTCAGCGACGCGAGCAAGGTAATGCCGCCCGCGAAAACATTGATGACCCATATCTCGCGATCGCCGATTTTTCCCAGCAACCAGAGCCCATTGAGAAACAGCACGGCGCCGACATAAAGCAAACACAAACCCAGCATGGTGATCTCCTCATCGCGCACGGGAGCGGCGCAAGGCGTTTGGCATCGCGGCTTGGGACACGACTCATGATAGGGATGCGCTTCGACGCGCGAATCCCCCAGCGCGAGGAATCTGTTTCGCCCGTTTAGGGCATGCGGTCTCACCCAATTGGGTGAGGTTTCAGATCAGAGGGATATGCAGATGCGGCCGTGCAGATGGACGAGTTCCATCTGGCTGTGCGTGTCGGTCTTCTGGAAGATCTGCTTGAGATGGCTGCGCGCGGTGTTTTCGGAGACATGCAATTCACGCGCCGCGCTCGCGATGGAATGCCCCGTGACGATCAGCGAACTCATGCGCGCCTGCGCCGGACTCAGGCCGAATTGCCGCACGAACGCGCAATCGGCGTGATCGTCTTCCGAAGGTACGTTGAGCGCCGTAACGATCGCCAGGCGCCGCATCTCGCCGAGTTCCGCGCTGAACACGGCGCCGGCCGCGCGAATCGATATGACGCTCGGCTGCGAACGGCCCGGCGCGGACAGAGAAAGCACCTGCGCCGCGCGCTCGTCGACGTCGGCGGACGCATGTGTCGCGCGGGCGATCGCTTCCTGCAACACGCGATGATCCGCGCTGGCGGCGGCAACGATACGCCCGTCCTCGATCCGCAGCCCCGCCACGGCTTCGCACACTTCACGCGCGGCTTCATCGCCGAACACCATGCGCGCGTCCGCATCGACGAGCATCGCCGCCCGTGCATGCGTGCTCACGATGCTTCTGAGCGCGCGATTCATGTCGTCCGTTTCGCGCAAGCGCCAGCGCACGTCGAGGGCGAGCGTGAGATGCGGGAGGAGCGCGGCGAACGCGTTGCGTTCACGCGGGCCGAAGCGAGGCTCGTCGGGACCGCGATGCAGGTCGAGGTAATAGACGAGCGTGTTGCGCCGCGCGATCACGCCGCACAACCGGTGATAAAGACCGTGCGGCAGCATCAGCCCACGATAGAAATCGGTCTTGACGAGTTCGCGATTGCTGAGCAGTTCGTCGCCGGCCATCACGCGGCCTTCGCGATACGCATCGCTCGACAGGAACCACGGATTGCGCGATGCGTAATCGGAAAGCGCCGCGCTCAACCGCGGGTCGCGCGGCGCGGAATACAACGCGAAACCCTGACGCGTGGCGAAGCTATGACGCGCGAGCGCGGCCCAGCGTACGCGGAAGCGCTCGCGAATCTGGGTGAGCACGCCGGACCAGGCGTCGTCGGAATCGCCGGCGGCGTGAACGCGATAGACAAGGTCGTCGCCGGCGACAGGTGCCACGGCGCTCGCGAACAGCGGCGTCATGTCTGCTCCGAAACGGAATGTGGATGCGTCGGGAAAAAAGCGAAACGACATCATGAAGATGTCGCCTGCCAGTGTTGGCAGATGGACATGCACGGTCAATCGGCACAAACCCTTTCACGGCCGGTTCCGATATTGCGGCGATGCAGCTTTGAGCGAATAATCGGATCGTCCAATCGAAAGGCTTGCAGATCCGGTGGCCAACCCTCATGCGAATCAAACGCGACTATCAATCCTGGGTGGCCAACGAAACACTGGAAGACTATGCGCTGCGTTACGCGGCCAGTTCGTATCGGCGCTGGTCGCCTGCGACGCTCGCCAATACCGCCATCGGCGGCATCTCGTTTCTCGCGCTCGAAGCCATCGGCGCGAGCATCACGCTGAGCTTCGGCTTTCATAACGCGTTCCCCGCCATTCTCGTCGTGTGCGCGCTGATCTTTCTCGTCAGCGTGCCGATCGCGTATTACTCGAGCGAAGCCAATGTCGATATCGACCTGCTCACGCGCGGCGCGGGCTTCGGCTATGTCGGCTCGACGATCACGTCGCTGATCTATGCGTCGTTCACGTTCATCTTCTTCGCGCTCGAAGCCGCGATACTCGCGCAGGCGCTGGAACTGGCGGCGGGCATCAATATCGTGATCGGCTATCTGCTGTCTTCGTTGCTGATCATTCCGCTCGTGTTCTTCGGCGTGACGCTGATCAACAAGCTGCAGAGGTGGACGCAGCCGCTCTGGGCGATCCTGCTGGTCGCGCCGTTCGTCTTCATTCTCTGGCAGGACCCGGACGTGCTGCATCGATGGGCCGCGTTTCCCGGCCTCGGCGCGACGGCCGGAGCGCGCGGCGGCAGCATCGACGTCCTGCTGTTCGGCGCGGCCGCGGGCGTGCTGTTCTCGCTGATGGGGCAGATCGGCGAACAGGTCGATTATCTGCGCTTCCTGCCGGATCGCACGGCGAAGAATCGCTTCGCATGGTGGGCCGCGATGCTCACGGCCGGTCCCGGCTGGATCGTCGTGGGCGGCCTTAAGCTTCTCGCGGGCAGCCTGCTCGCCGTGCTCGCGTTGCAGGACGGGCTGCCCGCGATCGATGCCGTCGTGCCCGTGCACATGTATGTCACCGCGTACCGGCATGTGTTCGAGAGTCCCGCGCTGGCGCTCGCGGTCGCGACGGTGTTCGTCGTGATCTCGCAGGTGAAGATCAACGTGACCAATGCGTATGCGGGCTCGCTCGCGTGGTCCAACGTGTTCGCGCGCCTCACGCATTACCATCCGGGCCGCGTCGTCTGGCTCGTGTTCAACGTGATGATCGCGTTGCTGCTCACCTTGCTCGGCATCTTCAAGACGCTCGAAACCGTATTGAGCGTGTATTCGAATCTCGTGATCGCGTGGCTCGGCGCGCTCGTCGCGGACCTCGTCGTGCTCAAGCCGCTCGGCGTGAGTCCGCGCCGCATCGAGTTCAAGCGCGCGCATCTGTATCAGGTGAATCCGGTCGGCTGCGGCGCGATGCTGATCGCATCGGTCGTATCGACATGCGCGTTCGCAGGGCTGTTCGGCGATTACGCGCGCGCGTACTCGGCGTTCATCGCGCTGTTTCTCGCGTTCGTCAGCGCGATCGCGATTGCCTACGCGACGGGCGGCCGCTATTACATCGCGCGCGTCGACGAGCGGCACGCCGACGTGCCGCGCACGCAACTCGTGCGCTGCTGCATCTGCGAGCGCGACTACGAAGCCGCCGACATGGCGTGGTGCCCGTTCAATCAAGGCTCGATCTGCTCGCTGTGCTGCGGTCTCGACAATCATTGCCGCGACCGCTGCAAGATGCCCGCCGCTTCGAGCGTGGACGAACTCGCGCAACCGCCCGGGCCCAGCACGCTCGCGCCGCATTTCGGGCGGCGCATCGGGCGCTTCTTCGGCCTGTTCGTGATCGCATCGACCGCGACGGGCGCGGTGTTTCTGCTGTCGTATCGACTGATCGAAATTGCCGACGCCACGGCGCGCGGCCAGATCGCCGATGTCCTGCTGCACACCTATGCGGCCACGCTGCCCCTGCTCGCGTTCGGCGCGTGGTGGATCGTGCTGTCGCAGGAAAGCCGCGAACTCGCGCAAGGCGACCTGCTGCAGTCGCTGCACAACCTCGAAGCGACGCGCAAGGAACTCGTCGAGTCGGAACGGATGGCTTCGCTCGGCGGACTCGTCGCCGGTGTCGCGCATGAGATCAACACGCCGGTCGGGATCGTCGTGAGTGCGGCGTCGTATCTGCGCGACCGGACCGAAAGCATCAGCGAGAGCCTGAAGCGTCAGGATCTCACCGAGGAAGCGCTCGGCAATTATCTGCGTGATGCAGGGCAATCGACGCGCCTCATGCTGTCCAACGCCGATCGCGCCGCGCGTCTCGTGCAGAGCTTCAAGCAGGTTTCCGTCGATCAGGTCAGCGAGGCGCGGCGTCATTTCGATCTCGGCGAGTACATTCGCGAAACCGTGTTGAGCGTCGAGCCGAAGCTGCGCGGCACGCGCGTGGCGCTGCGCATCGACTGCCCGCCCGGCATTCTGATGGACTCGTTTCCGGGCCCGCTCGCGCAAGTGCTGACCAACCTGATCCTCAACTCGCTCGTGCATGCGTTTTCGCCGGGCGAGGTCGGGCATATCGTGATCTCGGCGCGGCGTTCGGGCGATACGCATGTCGTGCTCGAACACGAAGACGATGGCTGCGGCATTCCCGACGAACTGCACGAGCGCATCTTCGAGCCGTTCTTCACGACCCGGCGCGGCTCGGGCGGCAGCGGTCTCGGCCTGCATCTCGCCTACGCGCTCGTCACGCGCGCGCTCGACGGCACGCTCGCGGTGCGCAACGGCGCACGCGCGGGCACGGTGTTCGTGGTCACGCTGCCGCGCACCGCGCGCTCGCACGACGGCGCGATCCATGCTATACCGGGCGCTCAGGGAGAACCAAAATGACCGCGCCTTCATGGTTGCGCAGCGAACCGGCGCGCGCCGATGCATCGCGCGCGCTGGCTGGCCCGCAGGCTCCGCCGTGGCATGTCCTGCTCGTCGACGATGCGCCCGAGATCCACGAAGTCACCCGCCTCGTGCTCGCCGATGCCGCGTTCTCGGGCAGGCCCATCGAACTGGCGAGCGCGCTGTCCGCCGCCGAGGCGCGCGCGTATCTCGCGGCGCATCCGGGCACGGCGCTGATCCTGCTCGACGTCGTGATGGAAGCCGACGACGCCGGGCTCGAACTCGTGCGCCATATCCGCGACACGCTCGAAGACCGCGACGTGCAGATCATCCTGCGCACCGGCCAGCCCGGCATGGCGCCGGAACGCGACGTCATCACGCGCTATGAGATCAACGGCTACTTTCTGAAGACCGAGCTGACCGCGCAGAAGCTGACGTCCATCGTGGTCACCGGCTTGCGCACGTACGAGACGATCAAGGCGTTGCGCTGCGCGCAAACGCTCGCCGCCGCGCCCGCGATCAACGATACCGACGGCCCGATCGATCGCGAACAGGAGCGTGCGATCCGCGCGGATCTCGAAGCGGCCTTGCATGACGATACGTGGAGCGTTCAGGCGCTGCCACAGATCGACCTTGCATCGAATGCGCTCAGGGGCATCGAAATGCAGCCTGCATGGCCGACGAAAGCGGGCACGGTATCGCCCGAACAGATCGCCGCGCTGACCGACGATGCCGCGTTGCTCCAGTCGCTCGACGAGGCGCTGCTGCGTCGCGCGTGTGCCCTCGCACGCGACAGCGGCGACGCACCCGCGCCGCGCGTCTCGATGCCGTTGCTGTCGAAGCATCTCACCGATGAGCAGTTGATCGCGATGGTGAAGACATCGCTCGCCGATGCGAACCTCCACGGCGATGCGCTCGATCTGCAATTCAGCGGCGCATCGCTCGGGGCGCGCCGTCTCGCCGCGCGCGCGTTGCAGGCGCTGGGTGTATCGATCACGCTGGTGGATTTCGGTCTGGAGCGCATCTCGCTCTTCGATCTTCAGGCGTTGCGCCCGAACCGGATCAAGATCCATTCGAAGTTCGTCAGGGATGTCACGCATCAGAGCGAACGCGCGGTGGTTGCGCGCGCCATCATTGCGCTTGCGCATACGCTCGGGGTCAGTGCCATCGCCGATGGCGTGCCGGACAGCGACGTTCTGCAGTTCTTCAGATGGGAAGGCTGCGATATCGGGCAAGGCGAGGCGCTGGGGGCGCCGCGGTTGACGTAGCGGCGACGACGCCCCTCCGTGATCGCTATCTACGCGATCAGACATGCCGATTTTTAAAATGCATCCTCGCGCACGCCGCGTGTAAGATGTGTGGCCCTATCGAGTTCAGATTATTTCAGTTTCACGATAAACACGAGCCATTGAATCGCCAATTATTTGCGATTCCTGATTTTTACGCCTGCGACGAAGGTTGGTTGCAAACCCGTTTGTCATTCTGGAGGCTGTTCTGAAACAATCTGGTTATCTGTTGGTCGTCGCGCTGTTGCGTTTGTTTGCAATACTTCCTTACCCGTTCGTCGCAAGGCTGGGCAGTGCGCTGGGCGCAGCCCTCTACACGCTTCCTGGCCGGCGCCGGCACATCGTGCAGGTCAATCTTCGCCTTTGTTTTCCCGACATGCCGGCGATCGAACGCGACGCGCTCGCCAAAGAACACTTCCGGCAGGTCGTGCGCAGCTATTTCGAACGCGGCATTCAGTGGTTCGGTAGCGCACGACGGGTCGAAAATCTCGTTCAGGTCGAAAGCGCGATCGACCTCGAAGACAAAAATGCGCCGCCCACGATTTTCCTGGGCTTCCATTTCGTGGCCATCGAAACCGGATGCCTGTTTTATTCGCTGAAGATGCCGGCTGCTTCCCTGTACACGCGTATGTCCGACACGCGTCTTTGCGAGCTGGCCAGACGACAGCGCGGCCGCTTTGGCGCAGAGCTCATCGAGCGTTCGACCAGCGCCCGGCAAATCGTCAGGCTGCTGCAGGCGGGCACACCGGTGATGCTGGCCGCGGACATGGATCACGGCGTCGGCAATTCGGTGTTCGCGCCATTCTTCGGCGTGCCCGCCTGCACGCTGACGTCTGTTTCGCGACTGGCACGTATGGGGCACGCGCGCGTTGTGCCGTTCGTCACCGAAGTGCTGCCGGATTTCAGGGGATACCGGTTGAGGGTCTTCGAGCCGCTCAGCGATTTTCCATCCGGAAACGATGCCGATGACGCGTGTCGCACGAACGCGTTCCTCGAGACCCAGATCATGAAAATCCCTGCCCAGTATTACTGGGTGCACCGACGGTTCAAACACCGTCCAGCGGGTATGCCCGGGGTCTATTGATCAACATGGCGGAAGGCAGCCGGAGTCGAACCGACCAGAGAGTGTCTGACACCCCCTACCGGGTTTGAAGCCCGGCCGCACCACCGGATACGGATGCCTTCCTCGGCCGACCGATTATAGCGGCGTATCAAGCGCCGCCATCTCCCTGATGCGAGCGCGGCTGCCGCCGCCGCATCAACCGATAGATGCAATACAGCAACGCCGCCGCTGCAAGCACGTCGACCACCGTCGCGCCATGCGATTCCAGCGCCCGCACGGCGATCCCCAACTGCCGCTCGAAAAGCGCGCCGCCGAGCAGCCAGAACGACGCCCACGCGACGATGCCCGCCGTGTCCCAGCAGAAGAACGCGAGCGCGGCGATCTGCGTCGTGCCCATCAGCGGCGGCGTGACGAGCCCGAGCCCGGGCACGAACTTCGATACCGCGACGATCGGCGCGCCATGCCGCTCGAACAGTTCGCCCGTCGTGCGCATGCCGCTATCGACCGCATACGACCGGCGCGACAGCGCCGCGACGAGCCGCCGCCCGTAGATGCGTCCCGCCGAAAACCACACGCTGTCGCCGAGCAGCGCGCCGCACAGCGCGGCGAACAGCACGTGCGCGAACGACAGCCGCCCGCTCGCCACGGCCGAGCCCGCGAACACGAGCAGCGGCGCGGACGGCAACGGCACGCCCAGACGCGTCAGCAGGACATTCGCGAACACGGCCGCGCCGCCCCATTGCACGATCGCCGACGGCGGAATCTGGATCAAGCTGCACCTCCAGGATCAACCAACCGAAACATCATTCGGACCTCGATTCGACCAGCATCACCGGTACGCTTCCACATCCCGTACTCCTCGCAATTTGGATGCCGCGCCACGGCGTCGGGTCGAACGCCATCGGATCGACGCGGCGGTCCGGCCGCAGCACGTTGAACGGCCACGACGGACGCCGCAAGCGTTCGTGCACGACCGAGCCGAGCCAGATCGGCGCGGGCGGCATGTCCGCGCGCTCGCGCACGGCGTAATGCGTCGGCCAGAAGCGCAGCACGTCGCGCTCGTCGCTGCCATGCAATGAACGCGCGAACACGAGCTGCGACGGCTCGCCGTTGTTCAGGCGCGGCAGCGCGGGCAGCGCGATCGCGGGCGCATTCGGCAACACCACCGACATCACACTCTGCAAGCTCACGTGCGACACCTCCGTCCAGCCGCGCGACATCAATTGCGCGCGAATCTGCTCGGGCGTCGCCGCCCATTGCACGGTGATCGGTTCGCGGCGGTCGCCTTCCATGCTCGACCGGTAACAGGAAAAGGTGCGCCACACGGTATCGGTCCATTGGATCGGCGAGATGACGACGGTCGAAGGCTCCGCGCTATGCGCCTCCGTCTCGTCGCTCAGTTGCAGCGCGACGCTCGCGCAGATCACGGCCAGCACCGCAATCGGCATCAGGGGGCGCGGCTTCGGTTTGGCCGGATTGCGCCACACGGCCGTGAGCGCGATCAGAAAGACCCACGCGGCGGCGAGCGCGGCGCTGCCGAGCGCATCGGAGATCGTGAAGCGGCCGAAATAGAGGCCCGCGAGACCGACCGCCGTCACAATGGCCGAAGTCGCCGTCGCGATGAACACGCCCGTCAGCATGCCCACGCGCCGCAACAGCAGGAACGCGAGAAAACCGTAGATCACGACGGTGGCCGCTACATGACTGCTCGGAAAGAGGTGTTCCGTCGGCGCGAAGGAAACGAGGTCCGGCTCGTGCGCCGTGAAGCGGATCGCCGCGACGAGCAACTGCGAGAACACGATCGCCACGATCCAGTAAGCAACGGTGCGCCAGCGCCGCTCGATGCTCATCCACACGATGACCATGGCGCCGAGCGCGAGCAGCGTCTGAGTGCTGCCGAGCGTCGCGGCGGCATCGAGGATCGAATCGGTCCAGGTCGAGCGAAACGATTGCAGCAGCCGATAGATGGATACATCCACCTGCACGATCGACGCGCCGCGCGCGACATTCGCGAGCACCGAGAAAAACAGGATCGCCGAGGCGAGCAGCAGCGCCGAGATGATCACGATGAGACCGGTCGCCGGATTGCCGGGATCGAGCGCGCGCGCCACGAGCCGGGCCGGCAGACCGCGCCCGCGTTGCGCCCATGCGAGCATGAGTTCGCGCGACGCGATGGTCCAGCGCATCGCGTGTGAAATGATCACCCGCGCGAGATTGAACACGATCCAGCCGAGCGCGGCGACGATGATCAGAATCACGACGAGCCGCACCGACACCGCGCCCGCCAGTTCGATCGACGCGCCGAACACGACGCCCGGCAGGATATGCGTCGGCGCCCAGATGAGCGCGCTCAGGATGTTCACGAGAAGAAAGCGCGCGGGCGTCATGCCGGCGACGCCGGCGACGACGGGCACGACCGCGCGCATCGGTGCGACGAAGCGCGCGAGCACGACGCTCTTCGCGCCGTGCGCATCGAAATACTTCTTGCCGGCGACGAGCGCGCCGGGATGCGCGCGAAACGGCCACATCTGCGCGATCCGGTCTGCATAGCGCTGGCCGAACCAGAAGCTCGCGGCGTCGCCCGCGATGGCGCCCGCAATAGCGCAGACGAATACCCAGCCGAGATTCAGCGCGCCCGCGCCGACCAGCGCACCGGCGATGAACATCGCGGTGCTGCCCGGCACGAACGTACCGATGAACGCGACCGATTCGAGAAACGACGCGAGCAGCACGACCGCGAGCGCCCATTCCGGGTGGCCCGACAGGAGGTGCAGCAGCTTGAAGTAGGCATGCTCCATCGTGATCGACAGGGCGCGCGACCGTCAGACGGACTCGTGCCAGCGGCTATCGGCGCGCAACAGGTGCAGGTCGCGGTGGAATCGAGTGTACCCAACGCGGTCGAAGAACTCCAAGATCTGTATCGCGCGCTTGCGGCCGAGCGCGCTGGCATCGCGAAAGGCGGCCGCGCCGAGTGCGCCGCCCTGCTCTCGCGCCGCCTGCGCCACGAGTTGCGCGAGCGCGCCGATCGACGCGCGGCAGTAGAACAGATCGCGCACGACCTGATACACGTCGCCGCGCCGCGAGAGCTTTTTCAGGAGCCTGCGCATCTCGTCCTCGCCGACGCCGTGCGCGTTCGCGAGATCGCGCACCCACGGCGGATCGAAGCGGCCCTGTTCGAGCGATGCGAGCACCGCGCGCGCGAGCGCTTCTTCCGTTTCGTCGAGCGTCACCGTGTGCGACGGTAGATGCAGCCACGGCCCGCTCTTCGCGATCGCTCCGCCCGCCAGCGCGTCATCGACGAGCGCGCGCCACAGCGCATCTGGAGCTACCGGCGCGGCCATGCGGCGCAGGCGCGCGGCGTCGGCGCCCGGTTCATCGGGAAAGCGTGCGTGGAAGGCGTCGAGCGCATCGACGAGGCGCGTTCTCATGGCGTCCCATTGACGCGGTGCAATGTAAAGCGTGTCGCCGTGCGTGGATATCGCGCGCAGCTCTTCCGGCGACATCGATCGTCCGCACAGATGTTCGATCAGCGAGCGTTGCAGGCCGTATGGCGCCTGCGCAAAGAGCGCATCGACGCGGCCCGTGTCCAGCATCTCGACGAGCGCATCGAGCCACGCGCGGCGCTGCGGCGTGCGGCGCTTGCGCGCGGGCGCGAACGGATCGAGCACGCGCCCGCCGCCGACGGTCCGGCTCGCCTGCGCATTGCGCACGATGAAGCGATCGCCGGGCAGCGCGCACACGGGGTCGTCGAAGACGAGCTGCACGCGCGCCGTGTGTCCGGCGGCGAGCGTATCGGCTTCGAGCAGCGCGACATGCGCCACGCGATGCGTCGTGCCGAGATGCACATGCAGCGGCGCCCAGTGCGCGAGCGTGAGCTGCGCGTCTTCGAGCAGCGTCAGCTCGACATCCAGTCGCGGGGACGCGCGCGCGAGCCGCGCATCGACGATCCAGTCGCCGCGCGCCAGCGCTTCCTTCTCGATGCCCGCGAGATTGAGCGCGCAGCGTTCGCCCGCGCGGCCCGTTTGCGCCGCGCGGCTCTGCGCGTGGATGCTGCGCACGCGCATGGGTTCGCTGCCCGCTTCGCGCGGCGCGAGCGCGAGCATGTCGCCGATGTTCACGCGGCCCGCGAACACCGTGCCCGTTGCGATCGTGCCTTGTCCCGCCAGCGTGAACACGCGATCGACCGCGAGCCGGAAGAAGCCGTCGTCGCGGCGCGTGTGTTCGTGCGCGGCTGCAGCGTGGAGATGCGCGTTCAGCGCGGCGACGCCCGCGTCGCCGTCTTTCGTGGCGTCGGTGTCGAACAGGGGCGCGTCGCGTAACGGGCCATCCGCGAGCAGCGCGCCGATTTGCGCGTGCACGTCCCGCACGCGCGCGGCATCCACGCGATCGCATTTCGTCACCGCGACCGCGCCGTGCGTCACGCCGAGCAGTTCGAGTATCGCCAGATGTTCGCGCGTTTGCGGCATCACGCCATCGTCGGCGGCGATCACGAGCAACGCGAAATCGATGCCGCACGCGCCCGCCGCCATCGTGTGCACGAGCTTCTCGTGACCCGGTACGTCGATGAAACCGAGCACGCCGCCATCGTTCAACGGCACATACGCGTAACCGAGTTCGATGGATATGCCGCGTGCCTTTTCTTCCTTCAGGCGATCGGTGTCCACGCCCGACAGCGCGCGCACGAGCGTGGTCTTGCCGTGATCGATGTGACCCGCCGTGCCGACGATCATTCGCGCGCTTCCAGTTGCGCGACGAACGTGGTCTCATCGGCTTCTTCGAGGCAGCGCAGATCGAGTTGCAACGCGCCGTCCGCGATGCGCCCGAGCACTGGACGCGGCAACTCGCGCAAGCGCTTCTCGATGCGGTTCAGTTGACTTCCCGGACGCTTGCCGCTCGCGAGGCGCACGGCGAGACCGTAGCTCGGCAGCACGTCGACGGGCAACGCGCCGCTGCCGATCTGGCTGAACATCGGCTCGGCGCTGACGATGAACGCCTCGCCGACCATGCGTTGCAACGCGGGCTCGATGCGCTCGGCGGCGAGGCGCATCGCATCGGCGGGACGCGTCAGCAGCCGCAATGTGGTGAGACGTTCGGCCAGCGTTTCGGGCGCGCGATAGAGACGCAGCACCGCTTCGAGCGCCGCGAGCGTCAGCTTGCCGACGCGCAGCGCGCGCTTCAACGGATGCTTCTTGATCTTCGCGATGAGTTCGCGGCGCCCGACGATCAGCCCGGCTTGCGGTCCGCCCAGCAGCTTGTCGCCGCTGAAGGTGACGAGATCCGCGCCCGCCGCGATGGTCTCGCGCACCGTCGCTTCGCGCGGCAAACCCCATTGTGCGAGATCGACCAGCGTGCCGCTGCCGAGGTCCATCGCCAGCGCAAGGCCGCGCGCTTTCGCAAGCGGCGCGAGTTCCGCGAGCGTCACTTCCTTCGTGAAGCCGGTCACCGCGTAATTGCTGCAATGGACCTTCATCAGCAGCGCGGTCTTCGCGTTGATCGCTTCGTCGTAGTCTTTCAGATGCGTGCGATTCGTCGTGCCGACTTCGCGCAGTTTCGCGCCCGCGCGGCTCATGATGTCGGGAATGCGAAACGCGCCGCCGATTTCGACCAGTTCGCCGCGCGACACGATCACTTCCTTGCGCGCCGCCAGCGCCGATAGCGTGAGCAGCACGGCCGCCGCATTGTTGTTCACGACGGTGGCCGCTTCGGCGCCCGTCAGTTCGCAGATCAGGCCGTTGATGAGATCGTCGCGATCGCCGCGCGCGCCGGTGTCGAGATCGAATTCGAGATTCGCGGGGCGCGTCAGAATGTCGGCGACGGCCCGCACGGCTTCGTCGGGCAGGAGCGCGCGGCCGAGGTTCGTGTGCAGCACCGTGCCCGTGAGATTGAAGACGCTGCGTATATTGCTTTGCGCGCGCTTCGCGAGCCGCGCGCCGACCGCGCGCGCGAGTTGCGCATCGCTCAGGGCATCGACGGATGCGCGGCCCGCCTGCGCGTCGCCGCGCCAGGTGTCGAGCGTCTGCCGCAACGCGGCCAGCGCCTGCGTGCGCCCATATCCGCCGATGACCGGCTCGAATTCCGCCGATGCCAGCACGCGTTCGACCGACGGCACCCGGGCCATCAATGCACGCAGTTCGCCGCCGTCGCTTCCTGTCACGTCGCTCATTGGTCGTCTTCTTTTTGCTCGGGCCACAGCCACGGATGAGGCGCGGCGCGCCGGTAGCCCGCATCGCCCATCAGCAGATCGAGCGTGAGGCTCGCGAGATCGTCGGCATAAGGCTCGAAGTCGTACGCCTTGTCCTGATAGCCGATCTTTCGATACGTGCCGCATTCGTCGCACGACTCGGCCTTGAGCGGCGCGCCTTTCGCCTTCGCGGCTTTTTCTTCGTCGGCCTCGTCGCCCGTGCCCATCGCGTGATAGGCGATGCCTTTGGTCGAATCGCAGTTCGAGCATTTCGCGCGCACGACATGCCATTCGGTTGCGCACAGTCCGCATTGCACGTAGCGATAACCGTCATACGCGCCGCCGACGCGCACGATGCTCGCCACCGGCACCCAGCCGCACACGGGGCACACGCCGGGCGCGTCGAGCCAGGGTAAGTCATTCATGTCGATGCGGCTCGCCAGATCGGTCCACACGACCTGCAACGCAGCCGCGATGAACGGCGCGGCGGCCGGGTCGATCTCGGCGAAGCGCAGCGCGAGGATCGCATCGGCCTGGGTGTCGAGCGCGGCGGCGTCGAGCGCGCGCAGGCGGGACACAAGCTGCGCGAGCGGCGGCGTCAGCGCGCCCGCGGCTTCGATGCCGTCGAGCAGCATGAAGAGCACGTCGCGCCACGCGGGATCGCGTTCGTCCGTGAGCGCGGGAATGATCGGCATCGAATGGCGCTGGTTCAGTTCGATCGATGCGCGCGGGGGCATCGACGCTTCGACGCTGGCGAGGACGCGCTGCTGGGCGTCGGCGAGCGCGGCCATCAGACGCAGATAACCGGCAATGGGATTGCTCGCGTCCGCGAGTTGCAAGAGACGCGCGGCGCGCGCGGCGAACAGCGTTGCGCGTTCGGGCATGCGCAGGCGCGGAATGGCCGATGGATCGAGCGACTGGATTCTCGCGGCTTCGACGATGCGTTGGACCACGGAAGGTTTCCTCGGAGAGCGTTGCGGAAGGGGCACGCACCCGTTCCTATGCCATCTGGCCGACTGCAGTTGCCTAGCATATCAGCATAAAGTCAAGTCGCATGGCGCCCGCACCTGCGTATCTACAACGTGTACACATCAACCTGACTGGGACATATAATGGTATCTACAATGGATCTACATTTCTGGGACATCTTCTCGCTTATGAAACTCTCGATACAAAAGTGGGGCAACAGTGCCGCCGTGCGCTTGCCCGCCGCATTGCTGGATCAGGCGAAACTCGAACTCGGCGACCAGTTGAGCGTCGAGGTTCGTCCGGACGGCATCATGCTCACCCCGGCGCGCCCCAGCTATGCCCTCGCCGACCTGGTCGCGCAATGCGACTTCGCAGCGCCGATGCCCGAAGACCTGGCCGCCTGGAACAACCTCAAGCCGGTAGGAGGTGAAGCATGGTAAGGCGAGTCAAATTCGAACGCGGCGACATCGTGCGGGTGAATCTGAACCCGAGCGTCGGCCATGAACAGCAAGGCGAGTTCCGGCCCGCTCTCGTGCTCTCGTCGGGCGTGTTCAACGCCACGGGCGTCGCGGTCGTCGCGCCGATCACCCAAGGCGGGAACTTCGCCCGCTTCGCCGGTTTCGCGGTCCCGCTGGCCGGCGACGGCGTCGAAACACAGGGCGTCGCGCTCGTGAACATGATCCGTACGCTCGATCTCGAAGCGCGGGGCGCGCGCAAAGTCGAGCGTGCGTCGGTCGCAACCACCGAAGACGCGCTCGCCCGCCTGCAAGCCATCCTCGACTGAGTTCGCCTACTTCCCGATCGTTTCCCTGAACCACCTTGGATGATGCTTCCGCGCCCATCCATACGTGACCGTGCCACGCGTCATCGCGCCGATCGATCCTTTCACCCAGATCGCGGCGTAGATGTGCACGATGATCGACACGATCAGCACGAACGCAGTCGCCGCATGCACGACCGACGCGATGCGAATCACCGTAATCGGGAAATAGAACGCGAAGTAGGCGCGCCAGATCACAATTCCGCTTAAAAGCAGCAAGACGAGGCTCGCCACCATCACGAAGAACAGCAGCTTCTGTCCCGCGTTGTACTTGCCGATTTCCGGCAGGCGCTCTTCGCGATTGGCGAGCACGTCGTTCATCTGCTTCATCCACTGGACATCGTTGCTGTCCAGATAGTTGTGGTGCCAGAAACGCAGCGCGAGGATCAGGAACGAAAGGAACATCACGCAGCCGACGAACGGATGAAGAATGCGCGTCCACTGTCCGCCGCCGAAGATCGCGTAGAGCCATGACATCGACGGATGGAACATCGCGAGCCCGGACAGCGCGAGCAGCACGAACGTGATCGCGGTGATCCAGTGATTGGTGCGCTCGTTCGGCGTGTAGCGCACGATCAGACGGTGGCCCTTCACGTCACGCAGTTCGCTATCGTGTTTCATCTTCACGCTCCTGTCCGCCTTCCCGGCGACGACGCACCTCTTCCGCTTCGCGATGCGCCTCCAGTTCGTCTTCCTCGCTGACTTCGTTCGGGCCGATGCGCGTGTAGTGGAAGAAGCCCGCGAGCGCCGCTATCGCGATGCCCGCCATCGCGAGCGGCTTGGTCACGCCCTTCCAGATCGACACCAGCGGACTGATGTGCGGGTCTTTCGCAAGTCCGTGATACAACTCGGGCTGATCGGCATGATGCAGCACGTACATCACATGCGTGCCGCCCACGCCCGCCGGATCGTACAGGCCCGCGTTCGCGAAGCCGCGCTCCTTCAGGTCCTCGACGCGCTCGGCGGCCTGCGCCTGCATGTCCACCTTGGTGCCGAACATGATCGCGCCGGTCGGGCAGGTCTTCACGCACGCGGGCTCCTGTCCCACCGCGACGCGGTCCGAACACAGCGTGCATTTATAGGCGCGATGATCTTCCTTCGAAATCCGCGGAATGTTGAACGGGCAACCGGTGATGCAATAGCCGCAGCCGATGCAGTTCTCCTCGTGAAAATCCACGATACCGTTCGTGTACTGCACGATCGCACCCGGCGACGGACACGCCTTCAGACAGCCCGGGTCCTCGCAATGCATGCAGCCGTCCTTGCGGATCAGCCATTCGAGGTCGCCCTTCGGATTCTCGTATTCGGTGAAGCGCATCACCGTCCACGAATGCTCCGTCAGGTCGCGCGGATTGTCGTAGACGCCGGTCGTGTGACCGACCTCGTCGCGCAAGTCGTTCCATTCCATGCAGGCCGTCTGACACGCCTTGCAGCCGATGCACTTCGACACGTCGATGAGCTTCGCCACCGCGCCCGTGGCCGGCTCGCGCACCTGCGTCGGCGGCGTGGTGGTCGCCGAGACACGCTTGATATCGAGCGATTGCAGTGCCATCTCGTCCCCCTTATGCCTTCTCGACCTTCACCAGGAACGACTTGAACTCGGGTGTCTGCGAGTTGCCGTCGCCCACGGAAGGCGTGAGTGTGTTGACGAGATAGCCCGGCTGCGCGAGACCCTTGAAGCCCCAGTGCAGCGGCAGGCCGACGGTGTGCACCTTCTTGCCCTCGATGGTCAGCGGCTTGATGCGCTTGGTGACGAGCGCCACTGCGACGATATGCCCGCGATTGCTCGACACCTTCACGCGATCGCCCGCGACGACGCCCACTTCCTTCGCATGCTCCTCGCTGATTTCCACGAACTGCTGCGGCTGGATGATCGCGTTCAGGCGCGCGTGCTTGGTCCAGTAGTGGAAGTGCTCGGTGAGGCGGTAGGTGGTCGCCGTGTCGGGGAATTTGTCGGCGGCGCCGAACGCGGCGCGATCGTCCGGGAACACGCGCGCGGCGGGATTGCTCGTCGCGGCCTTGTTGTCGCGGAAGAACGGGTTGTAGCCGAGCGGCGTTTCGAACGGTTCGTAGTGCGTGGGGAACGGCCCTTCGTTCATGCCGTCGCGCGCGAAGAAACGGGCGACGCCCTCCGGGTTCATGATGAACGGGCTCATGCCTTTTTCCGGCGGCTCGTCAGCCTTGAAGTCGGGGACGTCCGGGCCCGTCCAGGCGCGCCCGTTCCACGCGACCAGCTTTCTCGACGGATCGAACGGCTTGCCGTTCACATCGCACGATGCGCGGTTGTACAGCACGCGCCGGTTCGCCGGCCACGCCCACGCCCAGCCGAGCGTCTGGCCGATACCCGTCGGGTCCGAGTTGTCGCGCCGGCCCATCTGGTTGCCCGCCTGCGTCCACGAGCCGCAGAAAATCCAGCAGCCGCTCGCGGTCGAGCCGTCGTCGCGCAACTGCGCGAAGCTCGCCAGTTGCTCGCCGCGTTTCGCCAGCACTTTGGTCTGATCGGCGGGATCGGTGACATCGGCGAGCGCGCGGCCGTTGAACTCCATCGCGATCTCTTCGGGCGTCGGGCTTTCCGGGTCCGCGTAGGGCCAGGTCATCTTCAGGATCGGATCGGGATACTTGCCGCCCTTTTCCTGATATGCCTTTCTCATGCGCAGCCACAGGCCCGACATGATCTCCAGATCGCTCCTCGCCTCTCCCGGCGCGGCCGCGCCTTGCCAGTGCCATTGCAGCACGCGCGACGAACTCACCAGCGAGCCGCGTTCTTCGGCGAAACAGGTCGTCGGCAGGCGGAAGACTTCGGTCTGGATCTTCGAGGCATCGACGTCGTTGAATTCGCCGTGGTTCTTCCAGAACTCCGACGTCTCGGTCGCGAGCGGGTCCATGATGACGAGCCACTTCAGCTTCGACAGCCCGAGCCCGATCTTCGCCTTGTTGGGCGCCGCCGCCAGCGGATTGAAGCCCTGGCAGATGTAGCCGTTCATCTTGCCCGCGGCCATCAGCTCGAAGACCTGCAGCATGTCGTAGGACTTGTCGAGCTTCGGCAACATGTCGTAGCCGAAGTTGTTGTCGGCTGTGGCGTTGTCGCCCCACCACGACTTCATGAAGCTCACATGGAACGCGCGATAGTTCTTCCAGTAGCTCAGTTGATTCGGCCGCAGCGGTTGCGCCGCGCGCTTCTTGATGTACTCCTCGTAGTCCTGCTCGCCTTCCATCGGCAAAGTCATGTAGCCGGGCAGCAGATTCGACATCAGGCCGAGATCGGTCAGCCCTTGAATGTTCGAATGCCCGCGCAGTGCATTCATGCCGCCGCCCGCGATACCGATATTGCCGAGCAGCAGTTGCACCATCGCGCCCGTGCGGATCATCTGAGCGCCGACCGAGTGATGCGTCCAGCCGAGCGCATAGAGGATCGTCGCCGCGCGATTCGGCACGGCGGTCGACGCGAGCATCTCGCAGACTTTCAGGAACTTGTCGGTCGGCGTGCCGCAGACTTTCGTCACCATTTCAGGCGTGTAGGCGGCGTAGTGCTGCTTGAGCAGGTTATAGACGCAGCGCGGATGACTCAGCGTGAGGTCGGTTTTCACGTAACCGTCCTCGCCGCGCTCGTAGTCCCAGCTCGATTTGTCGTACTTGCGTTTTTCCGCGTCGTAGCCCGAGAACACGCCGTCCTTGAACGCGTAGTCCTCGCGCACGATGAACGACATGTCCGTGTAGTTCTTCACGTACTCGTGCTGGATCTTGTCGTGCGTGAGCAGATAGTTGATCACGCCGCCCAGGAACGCGATGTCCGTGCCGGTGCGTATCGGCGCATAGAAATCCGCAACCGATGCGGTGCGCGTGAAGCGCGGATCGACGACCATCAGCCGCGCGCGGCGATGCGCCTTCGCCTCCGTCACCCACTTGAAGCCGCACGGGTGCGCCTCGGCCGCATTGCCGCCCATCACCAGAATCAGATCCGTGTTCTTGATGTCGACCCAATGGTTCGTCATCGCTCCACGGCCAAACGTCGGGGCAAGACCTGCCACCGTCGGGCCATGTCAGACACGCGCCTGATTGTCGAATGCGAGCATCCCGAGACTGCGGACCGTCTTGTGCGTCAGATAGCCGACTTCGTTGCTCCCCGCCGACGCCGCGAGAAAGCCCGTGGTCAGCCAGCGGTTGACCTTCTTGCCGTCTGGCGTCGCCTCGACGAAATTCGCGTCGCGGTCTTCCTTCATCAGCACGGCGATGCGGTCGAGCGCGTCTTCCCACGAAATCGGCTTCCACTCGTTCGACCCGGGCGCGCGATGTTCGGGAACCGTCAGGCGGCTCGGGCTATGAATGAAGTCGATGAGCGAGGCGCCTTTCGGGCAGAGCGTGCCGCGATTGACCGGATGATCCGGATCGCCTTCGATATGAATGATGCTTGCCTTGGCGTTCTTGGCGTTGTCGCCGAGGCCGTACATCAGGATGCCGCACCCGACTGAACAGTACGGGCAGGTGTTACGCGTTTCCGTGGTGCGCGACAGTTTGTATTGCCGGACTTCGGCGAGCGCGGGAGCCGGAGAGAAGCCCAATGCCGCCAGGCTCGATCCGGCGAGCGTGCTCGCGGAAACCTTGAGGAACTGTCGCCGTGACATTTGGAGCATGATTGCCCTCGGCACGTCGTAAAGTGGGTTTCTAGAGTATATGGTGCTCGATTACATCTGCCAGACGGTTTGATACGGTATTTGCACCGATGTGCCGGTTTGTCGCCGCAAACTTCACACGCTAAGCAACTCGCGCGCCCGAGGCCGCATGTTCTGGAATGGAACGTGCTCGACGGATGAACATCGTTGTTCAAAGCTTCGAGAGGTCGACATGAGTTCCGTCTCCACGCAGAAGATCCAAACCGTCGTGAGGAAAGACGCTTCGTGGGCGCTCGGCGCGCTCAAGCAGTTCTCGGAAAACCGCTGCGCCGCGATGGCCGCGAGCATCGCGTTCTATTCGGCGTTCTCGCTCGCGCCGACGCTCGTCATGGTGATCGCCGTCGCGGGGTGGGTGTTCGGGCCGGAAGCCGCGCGCGGGCAGCTTTTTCATCAGGTGAACGGACTCATCGGCGATCAGGCCGCGGCGGGCGTGCAGAGCATCGTCGAGAATGCGCATCGCAGCGGCGGCACGGGCCTCGCCGCGATCATCTCGTTCGTGCTGCTTGCGGCCGGGGCGTCGGCGACGTTTTCATCGCTCAATACGGCGCTCAATATCGTCTGGCCGATGACCGCCGAGCAGCGCTCCGGCGTCATGGCGATGGTGCGCGTGCGGCTCGTCTCGTTCGGGCTCGTGCTCGGCGTCGCGTTTCTGCTGATCGTGTCGCTCGTGCTCGACACCGCGATTCAGGCCGTCGGCATGTGGCTGTGGGCGGACTCTCCGTTCGTGATCGTCGGAGATGTCGTGCAACTCGCGGCCGGGCTCGCGATTCTCACGGTCGCGTTCGGCGCGCTGATGAAGTTTCTTCCCGACGCACCCGTGCAATGGCGCGATGCGCTGGTCGGCGGACTGGTCGCCGCGCTGCTTTTCTCGGCGGGCAAGAAACTGTTCGCGCTCTATCTGACGCACGCGGGCACCGCGAGCGCGTTCGGCGCGGCGGGCTCGCTCGCGGTGCTTTTGATGTGGCTCTATTTCTCCGCCGCCGTGCTGCTGCTCGGCGCGGAGTTTTCGGCGGCGCGCGCGCGGCTGCATGATCCGCGCGGCGCGTGGGGCCAGCAGAGCAACGGCCGCGTGCCGCCGGGCAGCCGCGCGAAGATCGGCTCGCTGCTCGCCGCGTCGACGCGCACCGCCACGCCGATGGCCGGCGCGGCATCGACGGCGGCGCCAGTCGACGAAACTACGCGACGCGCAATCGGCGCGCGCACGCAGCATGCGCAACATCTGACCGGGCAGGCGCGCAAGAAAGTCTCCGCCGTGGCGCGGGCGCTGGCGTTGTCGCGCAAGCTGGCGCGGGCGGAATCGACCGCCACGCGCGTCACCGCGCTAGCGATGGTCGGCGCGGGCCGCAAGGCGTCGCGCGCGAATGCGGCGGTGCGGCGTCATCCGTGGCGCGCGGTTCTGGTCGCGGCGAGCGCGGGCATGGCGGTCGCGCTGCTGACCCGGCGCGATACGACGCGGCAACAGGACCCCACCGGGCGACGCTGAATCGGCACGGTGAGCGCTGTCGGCCAAACCCGAAAAATCCGGCGCTAAAAATGCGCTTTGTTATTTGAATCGACGGTAATCACGCAGCGATCCAAAATCCGCCGATTCAAATAGTCGATTGCGCACGGAACTTTTCCGAACTGCCCCAGTCTCCCAAAATTCGTTTCGAAACTGCCCGAAAACCTTTACAGACGGGCAGATGACCCGAGTGTGTGTTTTTCGAGACAGTCTATATTTTTCATTTCTTAAGTTTCGAAACGTTGCGTTATTCTCTGCGCCGGCAACAACGATTTTAATCATTCGCGTGGAGAATTCGATGAAGAAATTCGCACTGACGTCCCTCTCGCTGGCGCTGCTCGGCGCAGCAGGCGCGGCACAAGCTCAAACGAGCGTGACCCTGTATGGCGTGATCGACGCTGGTATCGGCTATGTGAGCCATGCCAACGCGAACGGCGACAAGCTGGTCGGCATGATCAACGGCAACCTGTCCGGCGACCGCTGGGGCCTGAAGGGTCAGGAAGACCTGGGCGGCGGTCTGAAGGCGATTTTCCAATTGGAAAACGGCTTTGACGTCGGCACCGGCCGTCTCGGCCAAGGCGGCCGCGAATTCGGTCGTCAAGCATTCGTCGGTCTGTCCGGCAACCAGTGGGGCACGGTCACGCTGGGTCGCCAGTACGATCCGCTGGTCGACATGGTTCAAGGCATCACGGGTGACAACTACTGGGGCGCTGCCTTCGCAACGCCGGGCGACGTCGACAACTACGACAACTCGCTGCGCGTGAGCAACGCCGTCAAGTACGTGTCGCCGAACTTCGCCGGCTTCCAGGTCGAAGGTCTGTACGGCTTCAGCAACCTGGCGGGCACGACGGGCCAAGGCCAGACGTGGTCGGCAGCTGCGACGTACAACAACGGCCCGTTGGCTGTTGCAGGCGGCTACTTCTACGCGAACAACCCGAGCGCAGGCCGTGTGCCGGCAACGACGGCCAGCGGCTGGGGCAGCCCGTCGTCGGACTCGCTGTTCAACAGCCCGGTGAACTCGGCGTACGCGACGGCTCAGGCTATCGGTATCGCTCGCGGCGCGGTTCAGTACTCGATCGGCGCATTCACGGTCGGCGGTTCGTACAGCAACGCGCAGTACAAGGCTGACGGCGCATCGCGCTTCGGTTCGCAGCACTTCAACATCGGCAACGGCTTCGTGAACTTCCAGGTCACGCCGGCTCTGTTGACGGGTCTGGGCTACACGTACACGAAGGCGGGTGGCGACACCTCGGCGACGTACCACCAGGTCAGCCTGGGCGCCGACTACTCGCTGTCGAAGCGCACCGACTTCTACGCTGTTGCGGCTTACCAGCACGCAAGCGGCGACCAGCGTAACGGCGATGGCACGACCAGCTCGGCGCAAGCGTCGATCGGCTCGTATGGCTACGAAAGCGGCCGCAGCCACCAGGAACTGGTCATCGTGGGCGTGCGTCACAAGTTCTAAGAACAACCGACTGGCGTGGCACGCGAGTGCCGCGTCGGCAGGACCGCAGTACCCTCGAACAGCCATCGGTTATGCCGGTGGCTGTTTTTTTATGTGCGCGCGTCACGCGGCAAAGCGCAACAAAATGTCAAAATCAACCGCGCGCGCGCCACGCGTCCGGCTGAGGGCAGCAGAATCGCCCGGATATCGATATCCAGGAGATTCGCACGATGCCGCCACGTTCGACCCTTCATCGCTTCCTCGTCCTCGCCGCGTGTGTCGCGAGCGCCGCGTGCGCAACGGTCGATGCACCCGCCCTTCCGATGATCATCGCGCATCGCGGCGGCGCGGCCGACTATCCCGAGAACACACTGATCGCCATCGAGGGCGCGCTGCACAATCGCGCCGATGCGATCTGGCTCACCGTGCAACTCACGCGCGATGGCGTGCCGGTGCTATATCGTCCAGTGGATCTTTCGGTGAACACCGATGGCCGCGGCGCGGTAGCGGACTTCGACCTGGCGGCGCTCGAGCGGCTGAATGCGGGATGGAACTTCGCGCCACACGACGCGAGCGGCACGACGCGTCAGCCGTATCGCGACCATCCGGTGCGGATTCCGACGCTCGCCGCGGCGTTGCGCGCGATTCCGCCCACCGTCCCCGTGATGCTCGACATGAAAGCGCTGCCCGCCGCGCCGCAGGCGGCAGCCGTCGCGCACGTGCTGAACGAGGAAAACGCGTGGCCGCGCGTGCTGATCTATTCGACCGATGCCGCGTATCAGAACGCCTTCGCAGCGTATCCGCAGGCGCGCCTCTTCGAATCTCGCGATGCTGCGCGCGCAAGGCTCGCCGCCGTCGCGCTCGCGAGGACGTGCGAGGCTGCGCCGCCGCCCGCAACCTGGACCGCTTTCGAATATGCGAGAAAGATGGAGCTGGTCGAGACGTTCACGCTCGGCGAAACGCGCTCGGCGGTCACGGCGAAACTGTGGACGCCTGACGCGATCGAGTGCTTCCGCGCAAACGGGCAGACGCCGATCGTCGCGATCGGCATCGACAACGCCGACGATTACCGCGCCGCCGCGTGCCTTGGCGTAACCGCCGTGCTCACCGATTCACCGCGAAACATGCGCGCGATCAGGGCGAACACGGCGCTGCCGCTGCAATGCCCGCCCGCCGCGCGCTGACGGCTCACCGCTGCGGCGCGTTGCCTGTGGGGTTGGTGTCCTCGGCGAGCGTCTGCGCGGGCGCATCCGCGCCGCCGCACGGCAAATCACCGATGACGAGCCGCGGCACCGTGCTGCGCGTCTCGCGCGGGCGCAGCGGAACATCGTCGAGTTCGGTCCACGACGGATTCGGAATCTCGCCGAAAAGCTGCCGCAGACGCTCGCCCCAGGTCTTGTTGATCATCTGGTAGTACGCGCTGTTGTTGTCGAGCGTGGCGAAACGCGTCACGCGCAGCGAGTCCTTTTCGTAGACCAGCAGGTCGAGCGGCAAACCGACCGAGAGATTGGAGCGCAGCGTCGAATCCATCGAAATGAGCGCGCATTTGGCGGCTTCGTCGAGCGGCGATGCGGGCGTGATCACGCGGTCGATGATCGGCTTGCCGTACTTCGACTCGCCGATCTGAAAATACGGCGACACGCGCGTCGATTCGATGAAATTGCCCGCCGCGTAGATCATGAACAGGCGCGGCGGCTGGCCGCAGATCTGCCCGCCGAGAATGAAGCTGCAATTGAAGTCGACGCTGAATTCCGCGAGCGACAGCGCATCGCGCCGATGCACCTCGCGCACCGCATCGCCGACGATGCGCGCGGCTTCCGCCATCGTCGGCACGCTGTAGAGCGTGGGCGCGCCGGGGTCGGACGGCTCCCCGAGCAGATGGGTCACCGCCTGCGTCAGGGCGAGGTTGCCCGCCGCGAGCAGAACGATCACGCGCTCTCCCGGCTGTTCGAAAACAACCATCTTGCGCGCGGCGCTCACGTGGTCCACGCCGGCGTTGGTGCGCGTGTCGGACAGGAACACGAGCCCCTCGTCCACGCACATGCCCACGCAATAAGTCATGTCAATCCGTCCTGAAACAAGCAAACCGCTATTGTACTGAGCGCGACAGCGGGTCGCATCCACCCGCTCATGGATCGGGGTGCGCTTCGATATCGATGTGCACCGCGAGCGTCTCCTCCTTGCCGCCCACGCGCGCGCCGCGCACTGGCGCAGCGGCTTCGTGATCGCGCGCCACGGCGAGCCGGCAGTGGCGCTCGCCCGCGAACGCGGCCTGGGTCGCATCCACCGATACCCAGCCGTGCTCCACCCAGACATCCACCCATGCGTGCATCGCCGGGGCGGCGCTCGGGCCTGCATCGACATAACCGCTCACGCAGCGCGCGGGCACGCCGCGCACACGGCAGCACGCGAGCATCAGATGCGCGAGGTCGCGCGCGTCGCCGAAGCCGCTTGCGAGCGCCTGCGCGGCCGTGCCCGCGGCATACGCCGGTTCATGGCGATACTTCACGCTGTCCGCGATACGCTGCGCCAACGCCACGAGCGACGCGGACGTATCGAGCGACGGCACGCGATGCGCAAGCTCGCGCACCGCCGCATCCGGCGAAGTCAGCGGCGTCGCGCAGGTGAAATGTTCAAGCGGAATCGGACCGGCTTCATCGTAGAGGCGGCCATCGGCAAGCGCCTCGGTTTCGACTTCGCCCGCCACGCTCACATGCATTTCGCTGTGCGGCTTCGTCAGCACGAGCGTGTGCAGCACATTGCCGTAGGCATCGCGCGCGGTATCGAGCTTGCCCGGCGCTTCGACGTGCCAGTGCCGCACGAGCTGCGCCGCGCCGCTCGCGGGCGTCACGCGAAACTGCTGGATCGAATAGGTGACCGGCGCGGCGTAGCGGTAGCGGATGTCGTGGCGAATGGTCAGCAGCATGATTCACGCAATCGGAAGCATGAGGAAAGTGTGCATCACGCGCAGGCCGAGTTCATCGACACGCTTCAGAAACTGCGTGAGCCACGCGTGCACTCCCGTCTCCAGAATCTGACGGATGTCGGCATAGAGGACGTCCGCGCGCAGCTTGCCCGCGAAGCGCTCGCAGTCCTTCGACGCATCCGTGCGCAGCTTCGCGAGCGTCTCGCAGACGCCGTCGAGCGACGCCAGCAGCGAACGCGGCATCTGCTCGTTGAGGATCAGCAGTTCGACGACACGCGCGGGCGTCACGACATCGCGATACACCTTGCGATAGATCTCCAGCGCCGATACGGAACTGAGTATCGACGTCCAGTAGTAGAAATCTTCGAGTTGGCGCGCCGCCTCGCGCGAGTTCGGCGTGGCGTCGGCGAAGCGCACGTCGAGAATGCGCGCGGTGTTGTCCGCGCGTTCGAGATACGCGCCGAGCTGCATGAAGAAGAATGCATCGTCGCGCAGCGCGGTGCCGTGCATCACGCCGCGGCACAGGTTCGAGCGGTACTTGACCCATTCGAACAGCGCATCCGGACCCGTGACGAGTTCCAGCTTCGCAAGCCGCTGATTGAATTCGAGCCACGTGAAGTTGATGGTTTCCCAGCCTTCGGTCGTGAGCGTGCCGCGCACCGCGCGCGCATTCTCGCGGGTCGCCTGCAGGCACGAGAGAATGCTCGACGGATTGCGCGCGTCGGCGGCCATGAAATGCAGCATGTCTTCGCGCTCGTACGATCCGGGATAGCGCTCGTCGAACATCTCCTCCAGTTCGGATATCTTCAGCACCGAACGCTGCGCGCGCGCCGCCTGTTCCGGCGTCTGCGGCAGCAGCGCGCCTTCCAGGTTGATGTCGAGCATGCGCGCGGTGTTCTCCGCGCGCTCCATGTAGCGCGCCATCCAGAACAGGTGATCGGCGGTGCGGCTCAGCATGACATCATCGGCAGAGAGTGAGTCATTCGACCATCCACGTATCTTTGGTCCCGCCGCCCTGCGACGAGTTGACGACGAGCGAGCCTTCACGCAACGCCACGCGCGTGAGGCCGCCCGCGCACATCGACACTTCGCGGCCCGAAAGCACGAACGGCCGCAAATCGATATGACGCGGCGCGATGCCCGCCTCGACGAAGGTCGGGCAGGCGGACAGCGCGAGCGTCGGCTGCGCAATGTAGCCTTCGGGCCGCGCGATGAGCCGCGCGCGAAACGCTTCGATCTCGTCACGCGTCGATGCCGGCCCGACGAGCATGCCGTAACCGCCCGCGCCATGCACTTCCTTCACGACGAGTTCCGACAGATGCGCGAGCGTGTACGCGAGATCATCGGGCTTGCGGCATTGATGCGTCGGCACGTTGTTGAGAATCGGCTTCTCGCCGAGATAGAACTCGATCATGTCGGGCACGAACGGGTAGATCGATTTGTCGTCGGCGATGCCGGTGCCCATCGCGTTCGCGAGCGTCACGCGCCCCGCGCGATACGACGTCAGCAGGCCCGGAATGCCGAGCGCCGAATCCGCGCGAAACGCGAGCGGATCGAGAAAATCATCGTCGACGCGGCGATAGATCACGTCGACGCGGCGCGGCCCGTGCGTCGTACGCATGAAGACGTAATTGTCGTCGACGAACAGATCCTTGCCTTCGACGAGTTCCACGCCCATCTGCTGCGCGAGAAACGTGTGCTCGAAGTAAGCGGAGTTGTACATGCCGGGCGTCAGCACGACGACGGCAGGATCGTCGACGCCTTCGGGCGCGATCGAGCGCAAGGTCTCCAGCAGCAGGTCGGGATAATGCGCGACCGGCGCGACGCGGTTCTGCACGAAGAGTTCGGGAAAGAGCCGCATCATCATCTTGCGGTTTTCCAGCATGTACGACACGCCCGAGGGCACGCGCAGATTGTCTTCGAGCACGTAGAACTCGCCCGCTTCGCCCGCGCGCACCACGTCGACGCCGGCGATATGCGCGTACACGTCGAGCGGCACGTCCACGCCCTGCATCTCCGGCCGATACTGCGCGTTCGTATAGACCTGCTCGGCGGGAATGCGGCCGGCGAGCACGATGTCGCCGTCGTGATAGATGTCGTGAAGAAACAGATTGAGCGCCTGCACGCGCTGCCGCAAGCCGGTTTCGAGCACGCGCCATTGGTCGCCGGGAATGATGCGCGGAATCATGTCGAACGGAATGAGCCGCTCGGTGCCGGACAGGTCGCCGTTCACCGCGAAGGTGATGCCCACGCGCCGGAACAGCACGTCCGCCTCGGCCCGCTTGCGCGCGATCGTCTCGGGGCTCTGCATCGAGAGCCAGCGGGAGAACCGCGCGTAGTGGCTGCGCACGGTGTCGTCCTGACGCATTTCATCGTAGATCTGCATCATTGCGTCCTTCGTTTTTCGGCGCGTTTCGTTGCAGTATCGGACGAAAAACGCGTGACGTGTGCCACTTTTTTAACGCGCGTTCATGGTGCACGGCGGTTTCGCGCTAGACTTTCCCTTCATCGACCTACGTTTGAACATGTCCGACGCCTTCGAAGACGAAGCCGATTCGCTCGCCGACGCCCTCCTCGCAGGACTCGCGCGCCCGATCGTGTTCGTCGATCTGGAAACCACGGGTTCGAACGCAACCGAAGACCGCATCACCGAGATCGGCGTCGTGGAAGCGAGCACGGCGGGCATCGAGCGCTGGAGCGTGCTCGTCGATCCGGGCGTGCCGGTGCCGCCGTTCATCTCGCGGCTGACCGGCATCGACGACTCCATGCTGCGCGGCCAGCCGAGCTTTGAATCGCTCGCGCCCGCGCTCGCCGAGCGGCTGCACGGCAAGCTCTTCGTCGCGCACAACGCGCGCTTCGATTACGGCTTTCTCAAGAACGCTTTCCGCCGCGCGGGCATCGCGTTTCGCGCCGATACGCTGTGCACGGTGCGGCTGTCGCGCGCGCTCTTTCCGTCGGTCGAACGGCATGGGCTCGATGCGCTCATCGCGCGGTTGAATCTCGCGCCGGAAGGACGCCATCGCGCGCTCGCCGACGCCGATCTGCTCTGGCAGTTCTGGCAGAAGATTCACGCGCTGTATCGGCAGGATCTCGTCGATGCCGCGATCAAGACGCTCGTCAGGCGCGCGAGTCTGCCCGCCGCGCTGCCCGAAGGCGCGCTCGATGCGCTGCCGTCGACGCCCGGCGTCTATCTCTTTCACGGCGACGACGACGTGCCGCTCTATGTCGGCAAGAGCATCAACCTGAAACAGCGCGTCGCGGCGCATTTTTCGGGCGATCACAGGCTTCAGAAGGACTTGTCGATCTCGCAGGCCATCCGTCGCATCGAATGCCGCGAGACGGTCGGTGAACTCGGTGCGCTGCTGCTCGAAGCCAGGCTCGTGAAAGAGTTGAAGCCGACGCACAACCGCCTGCTGAAAGGCGCGTCGGGAGCCTGCGCGTGGCAGTGGCTGCCCGGCGCGAGCGCGCCGACGCTCGTGAAGGCGAATGCGCGCGATCTGTCGCGCGAGGCGCATCTGTTCGGCGTGTTCGCGTCGCGCGCGAAGGCGCACGCGTTCATGCGCCATGTCGCCGATGAGCACACGCTCTGTCACGCGACGCTCGGGCTGGAAAAAGCGCCGCTGTCGCTCAGTCGCGGCTGCTTCGGCTATCAGGTGAAACGCTGCCTGGGATCGTGTGCGGGTGTTGAAACAGTCGCGGATCACGCGGCGCGCGCGCTCGCGGCGCTGGAACACGCGCGCCTCGTGCGCTGGCCGCACGAAGGACCGATCGCCATCCCCGAGCGCGACGAACACACGGGCCGCGAAGCGTGGCACGTGATCGATCGATGGTGCTATGTCGGCACATGTGCGACGCGCGAGGAGATCGCTTCGCTGCTCGCCGATGCCCCCGATCTGCGCCCTTTCGATTCCGATGTGTACGGCCTGCTTGCGAAGCGTATCGCGTCGGAGCAGCTCGCATGGATCGCATGCGATGCGCGGCCCGCGTTTCATCTCGTCGTACAAGAGGCGCCACAACGCGTGGTCACCATCACGCAGCAGACGAAACGCGCCACAAAGCGTCGCGCGATCGTCGCCGATCAGTTCGCGCTGATGTTCTGAACGCGCCTCAGGCGATGCCGCCGTTCGCGCGCAACACCTGTCCGTTGACCCAGCCCGCATCCGGACCGACGAGAAACGCGACGACCGCCGCGATATCGTCCGGCTGCCCGAGCCGTTCGAGCGGCGGCATTTTCGAGAACGCCGCGATCTGCTCGTCGGTCTTGCCGTCGAGGAACAGCGATGTCGCCACCGGTCCCGGCGCCACCGCATTCACCGTGATGCCGCGCCCGCGCAACTCCTTCGCGAACACATGCGTAAACGATTCGACCGCCGCCTTGGTCGCGTTGTAGATCGCGTAGCCGGGCATGTTCAGCGCGAGCGTCGTGCTCGAAAAATTGACGATGCGCCCGCCGCCGTTCATGCGCGCCGCCGCCTCGCGCAGCGTGTTGAAGGTGCCGCGCACGTTGATGTCGAAGGTCTGATCGTAGAGCGCGTCGCTCGTGTCGGCGAGCGGCACGGTCTTCAATACGCCCGCGTTGTTGACGAGCGCATCGACCTTGCCGAGTTCCGCTTCGACCGTTTCGAACATGCGGCGCACGTCGTCCGCGTTGGCAACATCCGCTTTCACGGCGATCGCCGCGCTGCCCGATTCACGCAATTCGGCGACGAGCGCCTCCGCTTCCTGCGCGCTCGCCGCGTAGTTCACCGCAACCGCGAAACCGTCGTGCGCGAGACGCCGCGCGATCTCGGCGCCGATGCCGCGCGATGCGCCCGTGACGATGGCCACGCGTTTCGTTTTGATCTGACTCATGATGTGCTCCTCAAAGGTGGGCTGTTCGATGAGAAGCATGATGGATCATTCCGTTTCCGCGATCATCGTGCGTGGCTTAGTATCATCGTTCCAGTTGCTTCAACAATTCGACGCTCAATCACTATGGATCGATTCCAGGAGATGCAGGTGTTCGTGCGTATCGCGGAGCGGCACAGCTTCACGCAAGCCGCCGACGATCTGCAGATACCGCGCGCCACCGTCACCAATCTGATGAAGCGCATGGAAGAGCGGCTCGGCACGCGCCTGCTCGAACGCACGACGCGCACCGTGCGCCTCACGCACGACGGCGAAGCGCACTACCGGCGCTGCGTGCGCCTGATCGCGGATCTGGAGGAAGCGGAAGACTCGTTCAGACATATCGAGCCGAAGGGTCTGTTGCGCGTGAATCTGCAGGGCACGCTCGCGCGGCACTTCATCATGCCGGGACTGCCCGCGTTTCTCGAACGTTACGGGCGCATCGAACTGCATATCGGCGAGGACGACAGGCTCGTCGACCTCGTGCGCGAAGGCGTCGATTGCGTGCTGCGCGCGGGCACGTTGCAGGATTCATCGATGATCGGCCGGCGCGTCGCGCTGCTCGAACAGGTCACGGTGGCGAGCGCCGCGTATCTCGCGCGCGAAGGCGTTCCGGATGATCTCGAAGCGCTCGCGTCGCATCGCGCGGTGAACTTCCTATCGAGCGCGACGGGGCGCGTGCTGCCGCTGGAATTCAGCGTGGATAACCGCATCGAGGCGATCGAACTGCAGGCGACGATCTCCGTGACAGGTGTCGAGATGTACACGCAGGCCGCGCTGGCGGGACTCGGCATCGTTCAGGTGCCGCGCTATCACGTCGACGATGCGCTCGCCGATGGCCGCCTGCATGTCGTGCTTCCCAACCTGCCGCCGCCGCCGATGCCCATCTCCGTGCTCTATCCGCATAACCGTCAGCTATCCGCACGGGTACGGGTTTTCGCGGACTGGTTGAGCGAGATCTTCGCTCGATACAACGTGCGCGGCTGATCGAAAATCAAAAGCAAAAGAGGCCAGCATCCCAGTGAAGGGAAGCTGGCCTCTTTTTCATCGAGCTTCGATTTCGCTGACGAAACCGAAGCCGAAACGCCGGCGAAAGTAACTTAAGCCGCTGCGTCCTTCAGCTTCTTCAGCGCGCGCGCCTTGATGCGAACGCTTGCCGGCTTGGCCGGGAACCAGCGCTCTTCACCCGAGAACGGGTCCTTGCCGAAGCGCTTCTTCTTCGCCGGCACGGCTTGCGCCGAGATCTTCAGCAGGCCCGACAGCGTGAATTCGCCTGCGCCCTTCTTGTGGATCGAGCCGAGGATGGTGTCTTCCAGCGCGACCAGAACGGCCTTCACTGCCTTCACGTCGACAGCGGCGCGCTCGGCGAGGTGCGTCGCGAGCGATGCCTTCGTGAACGTGTCCTTGATCGGCGAGGGAGCGCCCGTGGTCTTCTTCGCGGCTACTACTTTCTTCGCGGCAACCTTCGGCGCTGCTGCTTTCTTCGCCGGTGCGGCGGCGGTCTTCGCCGTGGCCTTCTTGGCCGGGGCTTTCTTGGCAGCGGTTTTAGCGGAAGTCGGCATGTTTCTCCTACCTGTTTTTGGTCAGTGATGTTCGAATACGTTCGCACCGATGCGTCGTATCACGCCGGATTCTACATAGGCCAAGCGAGTTCGTGCGAGTCTTTTGCGCTTTTATATCGTTTTTATAGGGGTTTTTCGTGGCGTCGCTGAAACACGCGAGCCATCAACGCATCATGGGCGATGTTCTTCGATGTATTTCGAAGCATTGCGTCAACGCCGATGCGTGATGTGAGCGATGAGCGGATAGTGATCGGAAGCGATGCGCGAAAGCCGTGTGCGATGCACATCGACACGCATGAGACGCTCGCCCGGATGCACCCAGATGCGGTCGAGCGCGAAGAGCGGATAGCGCGTCGGAAAGGTACGCAACGCGCTTGCGCGATGAAAGTGTGTGACGAGCCGACGCAGCGTGCGGCCATAGACGAACCACTCGTTGAGGTCGCCGAGCAGGATCACGGGCAGCGCGGGCGTATCGAAGCTTTGCAGCACTTGCTGCACTTGCGCGCGCCTTTCGCTCGATGCGAGGCCAAGATGTGTCGCGACCACGCGCCACACTTCGCCGCCGCAATCGATGTCGGCGTCGAGCGCGCCGCGCGGCTCGCGGCTTCTGAACGACAGGTCGAGCGTACGCACCGCGCGTACCGGATAGCGCGTGAGCACCGCGTTGCCGTAGCGGCGCTCGGGCGTATCGAGCGTCGGGCCCGCGACGGCGTGCAAGCCGGTCATGCGTTGCAGCACGTCGAGCACATCGGGCGAGCCGCTGCCGCCGAGCGGCACTTCCTGCAGCGCGAAGATATCCGCGTCGATCTCGGCGAGCACTTCGCCGATGCGCTCCGGCGCGAACTTGCCGTCGATACCTATCGCGCCATGCAAGTTGTAGGTGGCGATGCGCAGCGCGCGCGCGCGGGCTTCGCTCACGTTTTCCGGTTCGATGACCGCTTCGTGCATCAGCGTCATGAGTTGACCTCGTCGGGACGCTCGTTCCTCGATGCCGCATCGCGCGGCATGGTCCCGCTCATTGTTCCGTTCTCGCGCAACGCATTCGCGCGCTTCGCTTCGTCGCTGGCGCGCGGCTTGTCGGCATCGCTCGGCGCGCCTTCGTGCGCGTCGTGATGATCCGCGCGGCCGAGAAAGCGCTGCAGCAGCAACGACACACCGATCAACGCCGCACCGATGCCGATCAGCACCGCGAACGAGCCGACCGTCGGATGTTGCAACGAAGCGACGAGCTGATGCGCGAATGCGACCGTCAGGAAGATGCCCGGCCCCATGCCGAGCATCGTGCCGATCATGAAGTCGCGCATGCGGATATGCGATGCGCCCGCGACGAGATTGACGATCGAAAACGGTGCGACCGGCAGAAGCCGCAGCACCACGACCGCGACGATGCCACGCCGCGCCACGCGCTCCGATAGCCGGTTGACGCGCGCGCCCGCGAGCTTGCGCACCGCATCGCGGCCGAGCCAGCTACCGAGCGAATATGAAATCGCAGCCGCGATCATCGTGCCGACAAACGCATAGAGGCCGCCCCACGAAGCGCCGAACACGAGGCCCGTCGTCGCGATGAGCAGCGTGATCGGCACCGAGACGACCGCCGCCACCACATAGCCGACGACGATCCACACGGGCGCGAACGGCAGCGCGTCGACGCGGCGTGTCGCATGCGTGAGCGATCTGAGGTTCACGTAATCGCCGAGCGGCGTCCAGTGCCACAGACCCGCGACCACCACGACCATCAGCGCGAGCACGCCGAGCAGCGCAAAGCGTCCGATGAGCGGGCGCGTCTTTTCCGCGGGGACGAACTGATCGACGAGTTCGTCGGCGGCGATCGGCGTTTCGGGATCGATCAGCGCTTCGGGTGGAATGAGCTGGTCGAGCTCGGTCGACACTTGCGGATCGAGCGGCACCAGCGTGCGATGCGCGTCCCGGTCGCGCAACAGCGCCTGGATCGCGGCGTTCATGCTGCCGCGCGCATCGCGTTCGCGCACGATGTCCGCGCGCTCGCAGCCGAGATGCTCCGCGAGCAGAATGTCGCGCATCGTCGCGATCGCGCGGCGGATGCGCGCGTCGGCGCCCGCGTCGATCGAGATGTTGCACTCGCTGTCGAGCACCATCGAACGATTGTTCAGGTTGGACGAGCCGACGATCAGCAACTCGTCATCCACGATCATCAGCTTGCTGTGCACGTTGACGATCTGCTCGCCGAGCTTCGGCACGCTCGGACACAGCAGGCTGTAACGGCCATGCGTGTCGGCGTCCTTCAGGAGCGTGTGCAGGCGCGCGCGCAGCACGCCCATCGTCACTTCCTGCAGCCAGCCGCTCTGATTGCGCGGCACGACGATGGCGAGATCAGGGCCGTCCTCGCGCGCGAGCGAATCGGCGAGCGCGGCGCCGACCGTGCCCGACGTGAAGTACTGGTTCTCGATATAGATGCTGCGCCGCGCCCGCGCGATGGCGTCGAGGTACTGCGTGCGAATCTGCCGCACCGGTTCGCGGCCGAGATACGCGGGCTCGGTAAGCGAGATCGCGATATCGACATCTTCGAGATCGACGCGCCGTGAAGGCGGCCACGGGTCCTGCACGAGCGTCGCGCGATGCGCGCGGATCGCAAGACGCTTGCCGCATGCGCGCGCCCATCGTTCGCGCGCGAGCATGCCGATCTCGCGCGCGGCGTCGCCATCGAACATGCTATGGACATCGTGGAAAGGCTGATACGGCGTGCCATTGGCATCGCGGCGCAGCGGCTCGTCGGGTGCGTGCGCGGTCGTGTCCCAGCGCGAGCGCGTGAGATCGAGACCGCCCACGAACGCGAGCCGATCATCGATCACGACGAGCTTCTGATGCTGCGAGCCGCCGAGCGGATGCTTGCCGTCCATCTGGAACGCGATGCGCCGGTTGGTGCGCCAGCCCATCTTGTACACGGGTAACCACTCGCGCTCGAATGCATAGAGCATCGCGAAATCCCACGCGAGAATGTAGATGCGCAGGCGTCGCCTGTCGGCGGTGATCGCGTGCAGGAAATCGCCGAGCGCTTCGGGATAGCCGTCGTTCGCGCCTTCGGGCGTGAGCTTCATGCGGCTGTCGATATCCCATCCCAGGATGAACACGGTGCGTTCCGCGCGCGTGATCGCCTCGCGCAGCACGCGGAAATAATCCGCACCATCGATGAGCAGGCTGAAGCGTGACGCATGACGCACGCTCGCGCAATTGCGTCCCGGCTGGAAAAACGGTTCATCGGCTTTTGCGTGGCTCATGGGCCTCTCGACGGCACTTCGCGGCCAAATGACTTTCGTTTTGCAAACAGCATGCCCGCCATGATGCTACGCTTCGATGCACATGCCGATCCGGAGCGACATGCGCGATGAACAATAACGAAGTCACCCATCCAGACGACGAACGCGCGGGACTCGGCGCGCTCGCAGCGGCCTCGGTTGTCGTGGGCGCGGCGACGGGCACGATCGGCGTGCTGTTTCGCTTCGCCCTCGAACGCGCCGACGCATGGCGCAACGCGTTCGTCGCGTGGGCGCACGCGGGACACGATATCGCGGTCGTGCTCGTCGTGCTGGCGGCAGCGGCCGCCGCCGGGCTCGCCGGCTGGCTCGTCGCGCGCTTTGCACCGATGGCGAGCGGCAGCGGCATTCCGCATGTCGAAGCGGTGCTGCACGGCCGCCTGCCGCCCGCGCCGCTCGTGCTCATTCCGATCAAGTTCGTCGGCGGCGTGCTGGCCATCGGTGCGGGGCTCGCGCTCGGCCGCGAAGGTCCGACGGTGCAGATGGGCGCATCGATCGCGCATGCCATCGGCACGATGTTCAGGCGCAACGCCGTCGATTGCCGCGTGCTGCTCGCGGCGGGCGCGGGCGCGGGGCTGGCGACGGCGTTCAATGCGCCGATCGCGGGCGCCGTGTTCGTGCTCGAAGAACTGATGCGTCGCTTCGATACGCGCACGGCGGTCGCGGCGCTCGGCGCATCGGCGAGCGCGATCGCGATGGCGCGGCTGCTGCACGGCGATCTGCCCGACTTTCATGTGCCAGCGCAGCCGTTTCCCGGCTTCGAAATGGCCGGCGCGCATCTCGTGCTCGGCGCGTTGCTCGGCCTGCTCGGCGCGGCCTATTGCCGCCTCATTCTATGGACACTCGATATCGCCGATTCGCTCGCGCGTCCCGAATCGGTGAAGCATGCGACCGTGCGCGCGGCGGCAGTCGGCGCGGCGGTCGGTCTGATCGCGTGGTTCGCGCCGGATCTCGCCGGCGGCGGCGATGCGCTGACCGAACGCGCGCTGCTCGGCGCGGGCACCGTGGCCGGCGTGATCGCGATGTTCGCGCTGCGCTTCGTGATGGGTCCGGTTTCGTACGCGGCGGGCGCGCCCGGCGGCATCTTCGCGCCGATGCTCGTGCTCGGCGCGCAAACCGGACTCGTATTCGGCCGCGTATGTTTCGACTGGTTCCCGGGCATGGCGCCCGCCGCCGGCGATACCAGCACGTTCGCGGTGGTCGGCATGGCGGCGTTCTTCGTCGCGGTGGTGCGCGCGCCGGTCACGGGCATCGTGCTCGTCACGGAGATGACGGCGAGCTTTTCGCTGCTGCTGCCGATGCTCATCGCCTGCTTCACCGCGATGATCGTGCCGATGCTGCTGCGCGTGCCGCCGATCTACGATTCCCTCGGCGAGCGCGCGGCGCGCGGCCCGCGTTCTGCATCCGGCGACCCGTTGCGGTAGTCTCGTCCTTCGACTTCATCCACGAGGACAGGCAATGGAATATCGACATCTCGGCGCTTCGGGCTTCAAGGTTCCCGTTCTGAGCTTCGGCACCGGCACGTTCGGCGGCCAGGGCGAATTCTTTCAGGCGTGGGGCGAAACCGATGTGAGCGAAGCGCGCAAGCTCATCGACATCTGTATCGATGCGGGCGTCACGATGTTCGACACCGCCGACCTCTATTCGCGCGGCGCATCGGAATCGATCCTCGGCGAAGCGCTCAAGGGCCGGCGCGACAAGGTCATCATCTCGACCAAGGCCACCTTCCGCTTCGACGAGAACGACCCGAATTCCGTCGGTTCGTCGCGCTTTCATCTCATCCGCGCGGTGAACGCGGCGCTCCAGCGCTTGCAGACGGACTACATCGACGTGTTCCAGCTGCACGGCTTCGATGCGAAAACGCCCGTCGAGGAAACGCTTTCCACCCTCGACGATCTCGTGCGCGCGGGCAAGATCCGCTATACGGGCGTGTCGAATTTCTCCGGCTGGCATCTGCAGAAATCGCTCGACGTGGCGCAACGTTACGGCTATGCGCGTTACGTCGCGAACCAGACGTACTACTCGCTCATCGGCCGCGATTACGAATGGGAGCTGATGCCGCTCGGCATCGATCAGGGCGTCGGCGCGATCGTGTGGAGTCCGCTCGGCTGGGGGCGTCTGACCGGCAAGATTCGCCGCGGCCAGCCGCTGCCCGCGACGAGCCGTCTGCACAAGACCGCGGACATGGGGCCGCCGGTGCCGGACGAGTATCTCTACCGCGTGATCGATGCGCTCGACGCGATCGCCGGGGAAACCGGCAAGACGGTGCCGCAGATCGCGCTCAACTGGCTCCTGCAGCGTCCGACGGTGGCGACGGTGCTCATCGGCGCACGCAATGAGGAGCAACTGCGGCAGAACCTCGGCGCGGTCGGCTGGAATCTCACCCCCGAGCAGGTGAAGAAACTCGACGAAGCGAGCACGGTGCGGCCGGCGTACCCGTACTGGCATCAGCAAGGCTTCGCGGAACGAAATCCGTTCCCGGTGTAAATCTCGCGGGCAAGCGTGGCGGGGCCGCCCGCCACATTCGAGATCCGTACCGGAAGTCCGCTGTTCATCTGTACCGGTACTGTACCGGACAGCTCCCGTACACTTGGCGCTCATCGAGTCCCTCATTGCCTGGAACGCGCCATGCCCACCGAACTCCTCAACGCCCTGCCCGCCGCCGCGCTGTTCGCGCTGGTGACGACCATCACGCCCGGCCCCAACAACACGATGCTGCTGGCCTCGGGCGTCAACTTCGGACTGAAGCGCACTGTGCCGCATGTGCTCGGCATCAGCGCGGGCATGGCGATTCTGATGATCGCCGTCGGTCTCGGGCTCGCGCAGGCGTTCGAGCGCGTGCCGTTGCTTTACACCGTGCTCGAAGCGGCGAGCGTCGCGTATCTGCTGTATCTGGCGTGGAAGATCGGCACGTCGTCATCGGTGCAGATGCGCGATGGCCAGGCCCGCCCGATGCGCTTTCACGAAGCGATTGCGTTTCAGTGGATCAATCCCAAGGCGTGGATGATGGTGCTCACCGCGGCGACGACCATCCACCTGCACGCGAGCCTCTCGCTGAACGCGGCGCTTATGGCACTGGTGCTCGTCGTGATCGGACTGCCGTGCATCACGATGTGGGCTGCGTTCGGCATGTCGTTGCGGCGGTTTCTCGCCAACCCGCGCTGGCTGCGCATCTTCAACATCACGATGGCCGTGTTGCTGGTGCTGTCGCTGTACCCGATCGTCGCGCATTTGTTCGATTGATGCGTGCGGAGGAATGACGTCGGCTGTCGGTAGTCGATGTGCAGGCCGCGGCAATGGAGCAGCGCGACTGTCCATACCCCTGTCCTCGTTTTCATGGCACGGTCCGTGGTCGAAGGTTTATCGCCTTAGATTACGGACGTGTCATTAAATCCATTACCTTATTCGGTGTAACCTCCATCGTATGAGATGTGCCCAATCATCAGGCCGAAGCTCGGGCCATCAATAAGTCCTTCGCTATCTCCGCCCAAAATCACAAGGGCAGTTGCGCTGGCGAACAGTAGATTCCCGAAAATACCCGGGTTGAATAACCAAGGAACCAGCAAGCGTTGGTCTAAACCAGTAAAAAAGATCGAGCCGCCACCAGCCACGAGCAAACCGGCACTGCCGTCTAACCATAAAGTCATCCCCGAGAAATCTTCAGGCTTCAACTCCTTATCACGAAGGCGATAGATTACACCGCCTCCGTCGAAGTCACGCGTTGCTCCAGTACCCGCGATCGTTCCATTTTTCGTGATGAAGTTTGGCAGCTTAATATCGGGCAAGCGAAACCTTGACGGCAGTCTAATTCCCGCCATACCGACGCCACCGTTGCGATAACTGAACTCGTACATCTGTTCTTGAGGATCGCTCAAAGGCAAGCATACCCCCGGACATCAGTAAATCGCCTACGCTAACGCTCCCGCCTGCCGAAGTTTTATAGGTCCACCCACTTCTCCGAATCATTTAACCAAATTCCCTCGTGATCTTCGATGTGGAAAACCCAATATCCCTCCGAATAGAAACATAAGAGCAACCCAGCAAAACATTAAGTGAACACCCCAAATTCCAAAAAATGTGTTCATCTGTGCATCATGCGAGTTTTTCGGGTCATAGCGCATTTCTACCTTGTCACCTATCTCCGCAAAGTGAAACCAACTACTTGCCGGAACAGAGACTCGCTCCCCACGAAGCGTTATGAATTCAACTTGCGGATGTTTTCCCCCAGCATTTAATCGAACAACTTCGCCAGTCACGACCTTTGATGACTTTACAAAGTCAACCGTAGAAGGCAATAAAGGAAGTTGAAGGCCAAAAATTATTATGCCGATCACAACGGCAGTCCAATTAACATGAGATTTATTAAATCTGATCATACTGGAAAAACCTCACGCCGAATGATGCGAAAGCAAAACAGTTACCAAGCAAAATGACTAGAAAGATTCAGGACGGCAGACATATTGAGCCGTCACCGTTCCGGCAGGAATTCCAGCTCTCAACTTAATAGATTCGATCTTGACCACATCAAAAGACAGCAACACCTCTTCAAAATGCCCCATTTGATAACCAAACGGCTCAATGTCCATAATCATCACATTTTTCATTATGATTTTTACTGAATCCTTTGGTGGAGTCACTTTCCCGAGTCCTGCTGGAATAGCTTGAGCAGTCGGGTCACGCCACGACAATACCGCTTCCCCAGCAACCCTGTTCATGGTCATATGGCTGATGAGGCTCGTGGACATAGCGCCAACCGGATGCGCGATACTCAAATGGTGAACGGTCGTCGCTTTTCCTACGGCATTTCGGCTGCCTTTCGATAGCCGCCACCGCCAGCTCATGACATCAATTTCGCCTTCATGTCCAAAGTCCGTCGAGTCGCCTTCGATGTCGCTCATCTTCAACCAGATATTCGAACCCGACATGTCCCTTTCCTTTTCGCTGTTTGTTAACAAAGATATTTAGAAGAACTGCGTACTTAGTTTCAGCAATTACAACGAGGAGGGAAGGGCGAGACGCAAAATTTGACGGACCGCTACAATCTCTCACGTGCGGTTGTGATTCCGGCTTGCAGCACTGGCGTCGAGTCATCAGCTTTCGCTGCACCCTCCCGCACGGCCGCATCATCGCGGCGGCGAGCGCATCTGAACGCACGCTCAAGGAATTCCGCGCGCGGGCCGGCTTCGCTCTTGACTCTTCGATTGATGCGCGAAGCGAAACAAAGCGGTGCGTGAGCAAAAAGCGCGCACCCTCTTTGTTTCGCCGCCCGTCCGGTGCATACTGAACTGACGCGCCGGCACGCAAAATCTGCCGTCCCGCTTGCAAGATTGGGACTGCGTTTCTTTCTCGCCAGCACTGTCTGTCCACCTTGCCGCCCGAATGGCTCTCGCGTGATCCTTAAGCGATCCTTTAAGGCGGTGTTTCAGCCCGGCGCGTACAAGCCTTGCTAGTCCGTTGGTTCGCGCCGAATCGTCGGCGCGGCTTTGAAATCTGTTCAAGGAGTACGCCATGTCTGGAGCCAATCGCCCATCCGGTCCCGCCACGCGCAAATCCCTCGACCTAGCCGATCAGATCGAGCGCGATGAACTGGAGAACAACCTGCCGGATGCGCTCAATGGCGTCGATGACGAAGATGACATCGACGATGATTCCGACTCCGATCGCACAGCAGGCCGTTAGCCTCGACAGCCGGGCCCATCGCGCTGATGCAGGCGTGATCCGCAACGCCGCAACGTTTTATCGTTGCGGCGTTTTTGCATCGTGGACCCGAATCGCTGGGCACGGCCGTTGCTTTGAACGATGCGCAGCAAGAATCTGATGAGCGAGCGGCGGCATCGACCCGCATGCGAATCAACCGATCCACCGATCCCACCGGAGGGCTTCATGCTTCGTTACGCTGTCATCTTCTTTATCATCGCGATCATCGCGGCCGTCTTCGGCTTCGGCGGCATCGCGACGGGCGCGGCAGAAATCGCCAAGATCCTGTTCTTCATCTTCATCGTGATCTTCCTCGCGACGTTGCTGCTTGGCGTGTTCAGGCGATGACGGTCATCGTTTGACAAGCGCCTTGAAAAAACGCGCGGGCTTCATCGAAGGCCGCGCGTTTTTTCATGCTTCGAAGGTCGAAGCACATCACGTGATGATCACCCGATTCTTCCCGTCTCGCTTCGCACGATACAGCGCGAGATCGGCCGCCTCCACGAGCTGTTTCGACGCATCGTCGTGCAAGGCCATTTGCGTCGCGCCGCCGATGCTGATCGTCACGCGCCCGCTCGCCGAACCCGTGTGCGGCACATTGAGCGACTCCACCGCAATGCGAATCTTTTCGCCGAGCAGACGCAAGCCAGGCGCCGACGACGACAGCAGCACCACCGCGAATTCCTCGCCGCCGAAACGCGCGGCGAGATCGGCCGGGCTGTTGAGGCTCGATTCGATCGTATGCGCGACGAGCTTGAGCACGTCGTCGCCGGCGACGTGTCCGTAAGTGTCGTTGTACGACTTGAAGTTATCGACATCGATCATCAGAAAGCCGATAGCCGCACGCTCGCGCGACGCGCGACGCCATTCGGCGCTCAGATAATCATCGAGACGACGCCGGTTCGACAGGCCCGTCAGACCATCCGAATGCGTCAGCCGCTGCAATTCCAGATTGGTTTCGAGCAGCTTCTGCTGCGACTGACGCAACGCGCGATACGCCTCGTCGCGCTGCAACAGGTTCTGATACGAACGCGAGTGATAGCGCACGCGCGCGACGAGTTCGATCGTGTCCGGCAGCTTCACGAGATAGTCGTTCGCGCCCGCCGCGAAGGCCGCGCTCTTGATGCGCGGCTCTTCCTTCGTCGACAGCACGATGATCGGGATATCGCGCGTCGCCGGATGTTCGCGATACTGGCGCACGAGCGTGAGACCATCGACGCCCGGCATCACGAGGTCTTGCAGAATCACCGTCGGCCGGGTTTCCTGCGCGGTGCGCAATGCCTCTTCGGGATTCGCGCAGTAATGCAGATCGACGTTCGCCTCGTCCGCGAGCGCGCGGCGCAGCGCCTCCGCGATGATCGCCTGATCGTCCACGAGCAGCACCATCACCGGCAGCTCGGCGGCAGACGGCGCGTTCAGCGCGGCCGCGAGCAGGTCGGACACGGCGCGCTCGTCCGCCATCGCGCGCGAGCCCGCGCGTTCGATGCTCGCCGCCGCCGCTGCCGCGGCCCGTTGCGCGCGCTCGGCCAGCGGATCGGGATGAGGAAGTTTCATGAACGTGTCCTTTTGTCGGATGCTTATCGTTAAATGCGTTGCGATGTCAGTCGAATGCCGTGGCGATGGCGTCGGCGATGCGCGGCAGCGGCAGGACCGACACCGCCGCATTCAGTGCGGCCGCCGCCTTCGGCATGCCGTACACCGCGCACGTCGCCTCGTCCTGCGCGATCGTGTGATAGCCCTTCGCGCGCATCGCCTTGAGGCCGATCGCGCCGTCGCGCCCCATGCCCGTCAGCAGCACGCCGATCGCGCGGCCGGTCCAGCGCTCGGTCACGCTCTGAAAGAACACGTCGACGGATGGCCGGTAAGGCAATTGCTCGGGATGCGCGGTGTAGCCGAGACGCGTGGCGTCGGCGAAATGCAGATGATCGTTGGTCGCGGCGAGCAGCACTTCGCCCGGCACGGGTTTGTCGCCCTCGCGCGCGACCCGCACGGGCAGCGCCGATTGCGCGTCGAGCCACTGCGCCATGCCTTCGGCGAACGCGCGATCGACGTGCTGCACGATGACGATTGCCGCCGCGAAGTGCTTCGGCAGCGCGCCGAGCAGCGTCGCGAGCGCGGACGGTCCGCCCGCCGATGCGCCGATCGCGACGAGCCGCGCAGCGCTTTTCGGCACGCTCGTCGCGATGATCGACGATGCGCCGGAAGACGCGAGCCGCGCGCCGATCTGATCGATCTTCGCGATCAGCGCCGCCGCGCCGCGGCGCGCATCGGCGCCGGCGAGCGCGGGCGTATCGACGGCATCGAGCGCGCCCGCGCCCATCGCTTCATAGACGCGCCATGCGTTCGCGCCCACATCGACGGTCACGACGAGAATCGCGCACGGCGAGCGCGCCATGATCGTACGCGACGCCTGCACGCCATCGACGTTCGGCATCACGAGATCCATCAGCACGACATCGGGCGTATGCGTCGCGCAATAATCGATGGCCTGCTGGCCGTCGTGCGCGACCCACGCGATCTCGAAGTCGGGCCGCGCCGCGAGCGCGCGCCGCAGTGCTTCCACGGCCAGCGAAACGTCATTCACAATGCCGATCTTCATGATTTCGCCTCGCCAATGAGATCGCGCACTGCATCGATGAGCGCCTGATCGTGAAAGCTGCCCTTCGCGAGGTAATAGTCCGCGCCCGCATCGAGGCCGCGCTGACGGTCTTCCGCGCGATCCTTGTACGACACGATCATCACCGGCAGGCCGGAGAGTTGCGCATCGCGCTTGATGAGCGTGACGAGCTCGATGCCGTCCAGACGCGGCATGTCGATATCCGTGATGACCAGATCGAAGCGCTCGCCGCGCACCGCGTTCCAGCCGTCCATGCCATCGACCGCCACCGCTACGTCGTAGCCGCGCGACGCGAGCAGCTTGCGTTCGAGTTCGCGCACGGTGAGCGAATCGTCGACGACGAGCACGCGCTTGGCTGCCGCGACGCTCGCACGCGATGTCCCCGCGCCCACGCGTCCGAGCTCGCCGCTGCCGACGAGTTTCTCGACCGAGCGCAGCCAGTCGTCGAGGTCCGCGATGAGCAGCGGATCGCCGTTTTCCATTAGCGCGCCCGCCGCGATGTTGCGCACCTTGCCGAGCCGCTTGTCGAGCGGTTGCACGACCAGCATGCGCTCGCCAAGGAAGCGGTCGACGACGATGCCGTAGCTCGCCGCGCCCTGCCCGATCACGACGACGTTGAGCGCGTCGCTCGCGGCTTCGAACGCGGCCGTCTGCAGAATCTGATGTGCGGTGACGAGACCGACGCGCTTGCCGTCGAAGGAAAAATGCTGCTGGCCTTCGAGCATGTCGATGGCGCTCGCCGGCAGCACCAGCGTACGTACGACATGCGCGAGCGGCAGGCCATAAGGCTCGCCCGCCACTTCGACGATCAGGCTGCGGATCACCGACAGCGTGAGCGGCAATTGCAGCGTGAAACGCGTGCCCGCGTGTGCTTCCTGCGTCACGCGCACGCTGCCGCGCACTTGCCGCACGACGTCCTGCACGGCATCGAGACCGACGCCGCGGCCCGAAACGTCGGTGACGGCGTCGCGCATCGAGAAGCCCGGCAGGAACAGGAATTCGAGCAGCTCGGCTTCCGTGAGACGCGCGGCCGTGTCTTCGCTCGCGAGGTTCTTGCGCACGACCGAGCGGCGCAGCGCATCGAGATCGACGCCCGCGCCGTCGTCGGACACGCTGATGAAGAGCGAGCCCGCGCTATGGCGCGCTTCGAGCGTGATGGTGCCGGTCTCCGGCTTGCCGAGCGCGCGTCTGAGCGACGGTTCCTCGATGCCGTGATCGACCGCATTGCGCAACAGATGACCGAGCGGCGCGTCGAGCAGATCGAGAATGTCGCGATCGACCTGCGTCGTCTCGCCCGCGATGACGAGGCGCACGTCGCGGCCGAGCCCGCGCGCGACATCGCGCACCATGCGCGCGAAGCCGCCGGTCGCATCGACGAAGGGACGCATGCGGCAGGCGAGCGCTTCGTCGTAGATCTGCTGCGCGAGATGCGTCGAGCGGCGGTCGAAGTTCTCCAGTTCGGCAAGACGCTCGCTCAGTTGCCGGTGCGCCTCGGCCGTGAGACGCCGCACTTCGTCGAGCGCGGCGTGTGCGCGCGCGTCGAGTTGCGCGGCGTTCGTTTCATTCAGCGTCTCGTGCAGACGTTCGAGCGCGCGGTTCGCATCGTGCTGAATGCGCTTCACGCGCAGCATCGATTGAGAGAACGGCTTGAGCCAGCGCGATTCGACCAGCGATTCGCCCGAGTGGCTCAACAGGCGGTCGAGCGTGTCGGCGCGCATGCGCAACATGCGCGCGTCGTTCGTGCGCGCTGGCGCCGCAACCGGCTCCGGCGTCTCGTCGACGGTCTTTGCGAGCGTGAGTTCGAGCGAGAGATCGCTTGTTTGCTGCCGCGCTTCGTTGCCTTCGATACGCGCGTTGAGCGCTTCGACGAACGCATCCACTTCGCGTTCCAGCGCTGCTTGTGCGTCGATGTCCTGCGCTTCGCCGATCTGCACGATCAGATCGACGCCACGCAGCAACATGTCGATATAACCCGCATCGAGCACGACGCGCCCTTCCTGCGCCGCGACGAAGCAGTCTTCCATCACATGCGCGAGCGTCACGCCGACCGGCACGCCGACCACGCGCGCCGCGCCCTTCAGCGAATGCGCGGCGCGCATGCTCGCTTCGAGCGTGACCGGATCGCGCGGTGCGCGTTCGAGCGCGATGAGGCCATCGGAAAGAATCTGCGCCTGGCCGCGCGCTTCTTCCTGAAAAAGTTCGAGCAGCGACGAGCGGCCCGGATCGATGCTCGTCATGTCAGGCTCCGGTTCAGACTCTCGATGAGCCGGTCGGCGTCGAGCAGGCCGACGGTCGCATCCTTGAATCCGGCCACCGCATGCGCGTGCGATGACAGGCGCTGCGCGAGCGTCGCGGGCACGGGCTGAAGCTGTGCGCGCGTGAAGCGATGCACGCCGTCGACGGCATCGACGGCAAAGGCGATCGGACCTTCGTGCTCGCCGTTGCCGTGATGATCGGGGCTGCGCGTGCGCTCGATGACGAGCAGCCGCCCGAGTTCGCGCGCATCGACGGCCTGATGGCTCGATACGGTCTTGATCGCGGCCTCTTCGATGCCGAAGAGCCGCGCAAGCGACACGCATACGAGCAGACGTCCGCGCACGTTCACGACACCCGACACCGCGCGGTTCCGGCGATGCGGCAGCGAATGCACCGGACGCAGTTGAGCGACTTGCGCGCAGCAGGTCGTCGGCAGGCCGAGCCATTCGCCGCCGATGCGAAACACGAGGCACGAGAGCGTGCCGGTTTCATCGCCGTCGCGCGTGATGTCCGGCGATGCCGCGCTCGTCTGTTCGATCGACGTGCGCGCTTCCACGCGATCGAGCACGCGCGCGGCCGCTTCGTCGTGCACCGGGCAATTGCGGCAATGGACATGGCGTTCGAGCTTCGGGCACGACATATCCCCGCGCACGCCAATGCGGTTCCAGCAATCGTCGATGTCGATCGTGATGTTGATATCGCGTGCGTTCATCGCGTGCTCCCGGTGACACGGCCGGCACGCGCGAGCAGGAGACGCGCACCGCTTTCATCGCCGTCGAGCGAGAGGCACGCGGCGAGATGCGTGAGCGCTTCGCGATGCGCGGGATCGAGATACAGCGCGCGACGGTAATGGCCGCGCGACGCATGATGCTCGCCACGCGCATCGGCGATCACGCCGAGCAGATAGTACGCATCCGCGTTCGACGGATGCGCGTTCAGATACGCATGCGCCGCGCGCGCCGCGGCGTCGAGTTGTCCTGCATCGGCGAGTTCGCGTGCATGCGCGAGGTCGTGCGGCGGCTCGGGCTGGACGCGCGTTTCTTCACGCAGCTTCACAACCGGCGGCGGGCGCACGGCAAGCGGCGCGCTGGCCCATGCGGGCAGCACGAACGCGGTCTTCATCGGCGGCGGCGTCTTTGCGGCCGGCAGACTCGGCCACGCGGCATCGAAGACGCTGACACGCTCGCGCTCGGCCCGATTGAACGCGAACGCGAGCGGAATGTTCGCGGAGCTCATGCCCTCGCGCATCAGAAGCCCCGTCTCCGCCGGGCCGACGAACAACGTGCCGCCTTCGGCGAGCAAGCCATCGAGCACGCGCAAGACGGCGCATTGTGTGTCGCGATCGAAATAGATCAGCACGTTGCGGCACAGAATGAAATCGAAGCGCTCGAACGCATGCGAGCCGAGATGCAAAAGATTCGCCTGCGCGAAGCGCACGCTTTGCGCGACGGCGGGATCGAGTTGCCAGCCGCCATCGGTTGCGCGGAAATGCCGGTCGCGGAAATCGAGCGCGCGGCCGCGAAACGCGTTGCGTCCGTAATGCGCGCGGCGGGCGATACCGAGTGCGCGCTCGCTCACATCGATCGCATCGATCGTGAAGCGCTCGGCGGGAATGCCCGCCTCAAGCAGCGCCATCGCAATCGTATAGGCTTCCTCGCCCGTCGAGCAGGGCGCGCTCAGCACGCGCAGCGGCTTCGCGGGACGTTCGTGCAGACGCACACGCGCAAGCCGCGCGAGCGCGGCGAAGGCTTCGGGATCGCGAAAGAACCAGGTCTCCGGCACGACGACTGCTTCGATCAGCTCCTGCATGCGCGCGGGGTCGTGCGTGATCGCGCGATAGTAATCGTCGAGCGTGCCGCCATGCTGATCGCGCCACAGGTTGTAGCGCTCGCGCACCGCGCGCGACACCGAGTTCGCGCCGATCGATTCGGCATCGAGCCCGATCGCGCCATGCAGCAAGTCGATGAAGCGGCCGATGCCGGATGGCTCGCCGTGACCGGTCGTATCGGCGAAAAGGTCCGGAATCGCGCTCATGCGTCGCTCCCGGCGAAGAGCAGCGCCTGAACGTCGTCGGGCAACAGATGCTCGATGCGCACCCATTGCAGCAGCCCCGCGTCGTCGCGCGTGAGCGGGCCGAGGTAGCGCGCGTGCGGCGTGTCGATGCCCGCGTCGCTGAACGAAGCGGCATCGAACGCGACGGTGCGCGTCGCCTGTTCGAGCAGAAGGCCGAGCCGATGATGCGTCGTCGCGCCATCTTCGCCGCGCCGCGGATACGTGACGAGCGCGAGCCGCGTCGAGAGCCTTTCCCGCGACGCACGCGCGATCGCGAGCGCGGCGATGTCGATGACGGGCACGCTCGCGCCTTGGTAGTCGAGCACGCCCGCGACCCACGCGGGCGCGCCCGGCAGCGCCTTCAGCGGCGCGAGCGGCAGCATGCGCTCGATCTGCGCGCTGTCGAGCAGATAGCGGTCGGAGCCGAGCGTGAACTGGATGAAGAGCATCGCGGCGTCTTTAGTTGGCCAGCATCAGGCGGCGACCTTGAAGCGCGACACGCCGGTGCGCAGACCATTGGCGACGTGCGTAAGATCGTCGATCGCCTGCGTCGACTGGCGCAGCGACTCGGCCGTTTGCTGCGCGGCCTCGGACAGTTGCGACAGCGCCTGCGAAATCTGGTCCGCGCCGGTCGCCTGCGTCTGCATGCCCTCGTTGATCATGGACACGCGCGGCGCGAGCGTCTGCACCTGATGGATGATCTGCGAAAGCTGGCCGCCCACTTGCTGCACGTCGAGCATGCCGCGGCGCACTTCCTCGGAGAACTTGTCCATGCCCATCACGCCAGCGGCGACAGCGGACTGGATCTCCTTCACCATCTGCTCGATATCGAAGGTGGCGACCGCGGTCTGATCCGCGAGACGGCGGATTTCCGTGGCGACGACCGCGAAGCCGCGCCCGTACTCGCCCGCCTTCTCCGCTTCGATCGCCGCGTTCAGCGAAAGCAGATTGGTTTGATCCGCAACCTTCGTGATGGTCGCGACCACCTGATTGATGTTGCCCGCCTTCTCGTTGAGGATCGCGAGCTTGCCGTTCACCGAGCCCGCCGCTTCCATCACGAGACGCATGGTTTCCTCCATGCGCGTGAGTCCCACCTGACCGGTGCCCGCGAGCGTCGCCGATTGCTCCGCCACGCCGGACACTTCGTTCATCGTGCGCACGAGATCGCGCGCGGTCGCGAAGATTTCGCGCGACGTCGCGCCGATTTCCGTCGTCGTCGCGGCCGTTTCGCTCGCGGTGGCCTGCTGCTCGCGCGCGGTCGCGGCGATTTCCGACACCGATGTCGTCACCTGCACGGCCGATTTCTGCGCCTGACTGACGAGGCCCGTGAGTTCGTCCGTCATGCGGTTGAAGCCCGCTTCCAGCGTGCCGAATTCATCGCGGCGCGCGAGCGCGAGCCGCTGCGTGAGGTCGCCGGTACGCATCTTGTCCACCACGTCGACGAGGCGCAGCATCGGCACGGTCAGCGCCTTCATCAGCAGGAAGCCCAGCACCGAGGCCACCGCGATCGCGACCAGCATCATGACGATCAGCGTGACTTCCGACTTCTGCACCGAGCCGCGAATGCTTTCCACTGATTTCGCATTGAAGGTCTCGTTGTGGTCGACGAGCGCGCGCGTCGCGGTCTGTCCGGCGTCCCATACGGGCGTCAGACGCGTGTTGAAAGTCGCGACGGCAGCGTCTTTCGAGCTCGCGAGTTCGCGCAGCGTCTGATCCTGAAGCGGGACGTAGAGCTCGCGCTGACGCTTGAACTCGTTGAAGAGACGGCGGTCTTCTTCTTCGAAGATGGTGGGCACGTAGGTGTCCATCAGCTTGTCGATGGTCGCGCGCGTCTCGGTGAGACGCTGCGTGTCGCGGCGCGATTGCTCCGCGTCGTTGTCGATGAAGACGAGCCGCTGCGTGAGCGAGTAGTTCTCGAACCACGCCGCGCGCAGATCATTGGACAGCGAGACGCCGACCATCGAATCGTCTTCGAGGCTCTTCGCTTCGCGGTCGATTCCGCCGAGCAGCGTGTAGGACAGTGCGGCCATGACCAGCATCAGGGTCAGGATGATGCCGAAGCTCGCCAGAATGCGATGCCGAATGGACAGTTGCTTCACGCGTTAAGCCCTATCAGTAAATGAAGACGATTGCCGCCCCGCGCAACCGCGAGCCCGCCTCGATCACGAAGGCGTCTCAATTGTAGGATGAATTCGTGCGCGTGAAAGCCGCGCCGTCAGAACGTGTTATCGGCCGATTGTGGCCGCGCTTGAATTCGGCGTGTCGAGCTGAATCATTTCGCCGTGTTTCAGCACGGTGAACGCGTCGGCGGGGAGGCCGGCGCGGCGCACGGCGTCGGCGAGACGGCGCGGAGGCTCGTCGAGCGGTTCGTCGGTCAGTTCGAACGTGCCCCAGTGAATGCCGACCGCCTTCTTTGCGTGGACGTCCTGGAAAATGCGCACCGCTTCTTCCGGGTCGACGTGCTGCGCGTGCATGAACCAGCGCGGGTCGTAGGCGCCGATCGGAATGAGCGCGAGATCGAAGCCGCCGAAACGCGCGCCGATATCGCGGAAATCCGGCGAATAGCCGGTGTCGCCCGCGAAGTAGAACGAATACGGATGCGCGGCGCCCGCCGGCGTCTTCACGACCCAGCCGCCCCACAGCGTCTCCGCGCGATCGAACGGCGTGCGCGCCGACCAGTGCTGGCTCGGCACGAACCAGATATCGAGCCCGGCGGCACGGGTTTCGTCGCTCCAGTCGAGTTCCTCGACGTTCGTCACGCCGATGTCGTTCATCCACTGCATGATGCCGAGCGGCACGAGAAAACGCGGCGGCCCGCCCGGTTGCCGGTTGAGCGCTTCGATGCTCGGCTTGTCGAGATGATCGTAGTGATTGTGCGAAATCAGCACGATGTCGATGTGCGGCAGCTCGTCGAGCGTGAGCCCGGGCGGCGTCTTGCGCTTCGGGCCGGCGAACGAGAACGGCGAGGCGCGCTCGGAGAACACCGGATCGGTGAGGATGTTCACGCCGTCGATCTGCACCAGCGCGCTCGCGTGACCGATCCACGTGAGCGTATCGGCGGTGCGATTCGCCTTGAGCCATGCGATGTCGGGGTGCGCCATCGGAAAGGCATAGCCATTCGCGGGCGGTTTCGGCAGCCCTTGCGTGAAGCGCTCCCAGCGCCACTTCAGAAACGACTCGCGCGGCAAATGCCCGTAGTTGTTTTCATAACCCGATGCGGTGCGCTTGGCGTGATGCAGCGGCTGCGGCTGTTGCGACTCCGTCGCGGACGCGGTTTCCTCGCTTCGCGCGGGCGTCCCCTGCGCGCAGCCCGCAAGCAGCGCGAGCGCGCACAACGCGGCGTGGGACTGTCGCATGAGCAGATTGATCGGCATGTTTCGAGGGATTGAGCGGCGCGCGCGACATCCGATTGTACGGAATGCATGCTGAGCCGTCTTTGCGCGCGCTTTTGTCCGAGGGATGTCCACGCTCGCGCTTCCACGCCATGTAAGGCGGAACCGGGAAAATTGCACGCCGCGGCAGCAAGCCGGCCCGCTTCTTGCTCTATCGCACCCCGGCGTCGAAACAAGGCGCTTTCGAAAACCAATCGCGGCGCGTGCTCTTCTTTTCGATGCGGATATCGCATCCGGGCGCGCAGCACGCTGTAGAAACGGGGGCCTCATGGGCGGCAGTCAAAGAAGAAACGCAATAAGCACGTTCAATCCGCAATTGCATACGATGCACGCGATGCTGGTATCGCGCGCCGCATCGCATGTTGCGAGCGCGATGCGGCCCGAGGGCCGTAACGAGGCGCTCGCGGAAGGCATCGCGGAGGTCATCGCCCATTGCGGGCACGCGAGTCTCGGGCTCTTCCTCGCGGCAGTGTGGCATTGGCTCGATGAGCGCGGCTATCACGAGGCCGCCGATGCCGTGCAGCATTACATCGAAAGCGGCACGATGCCGACAGTCAAGGCGACGCCGAAGACGGCGCGCCGGCGCGATGCGCGCATCTGAATCGGCAAGCCGGCGTTACGTTACGCGTTACGTGCCGAACCACCCCGCATCGACGTAATAATCGCGCGCGGTGCAGCGAGCCGCATCGTCGGATGCGAGGAACAGCACCATGCGGGCGATGTGCTCCGGATCGATACGCTCGTGCAGGCATTGCTGCGCGAGGAGTTGCGCCTCGCTTTCCGGCGACTGCCATAGCTTCATCTGGCGCGGCGTGCGCACCGCGCCCGGAATCACCGTATTCACACGAATGCCGTGTGCGCCGAGTTCGCGCGCGAGCCCGCGCGTAAGCCCTTCGATTGCAGCCTTCGCGGTCATGTAGAGCGTGAGATCCGGCAGCGCGAGGTGCCATGAAATCGAGCCCATGTTCACGATCGCGCCGCGCTGGTTCGCGCGCATGCGCTTCGCGGCCGCCTGCGCGCAGAAGAACTGATGCCGCAGGTTCACGGCCATGCGCTCGTCCCAATACGCGGCGCTCACGCTGTCCCACTGATGACGGTCGTCGCTCGCGGCGTTGTTCACCAGCACATCGATGGAGCCTGCTTCGTTCGCGATGGCATCGAACGCTTTTTCGATGGCAGCGGTATCACGCAGATCGCAATGCAAAAACGTTGGCGCATGCTTTTCGCCGGCGAGCGACTGTTCGAGCGCACGCGCATCGCCCTCGGCGACATCGATGAAAAACACGCGCGCGCCCTGCTTCGCGAAGGCCTCGACAATCGACGCGCCGATGCCGCTGCCGCCGCCCGTGACGACGACATTCCTGCCCGCAAGACTCGGATAGATGGCGTAGGACATGGCGGCTCGCTCAATGTGAATGACGCGGATTGCCGCGCGTTTCGATCACTTTCAGATACAGCGTCGCGGGTTCGAGGCATCCGCCCGTCGACAACTGTCCCACCGTCTGACGATACAGCTCCTGCCATGGCGTCTGCGCGGCGGGCGCGGCGAATGCGGATTGCGCGCGGCGGCTTTCGAGCTCGGCTTCATCGAGCAGGATGTTCACGCTGCGCGCGTTCAGATCGACGCGAATCCTGTCGTTCGTGCGCAGCAGCGCGAGACCGCCGCCCACCGCCGCTTCCGGCGACATGTTGAGAATCGACGGGCTCGCGGACGTGCCGCTTTGCCGTCCATCGCCCATGCAGGGCAGCGAATCGACGCCGCGTTTGATCATCTCCGCGGGCGGCGCCATGTTCACGACTTCCGCGCTGCCCGGATAACCCACCGTGCCGCAGCCGCGTATCACGAGAATGCAATGCTCGTCGATCTCGAGCGCGGGATCGTTGATGCGCGCGTGGTAGTCCTCGGGTCCGTCGAAGACGATCGCGCGCGCTTCGAAGGTATTTTCCGCGCCGGGCTCGCTGAGATAGGTCTTCCTGAATGCGTCGCCGACGACCGACATCTTCATGATCGCGCTATCGAAGAAATTGCCCGACAAGACCATGAAGCCCGCGCCGTGTTTCAACGGATCGGCGGCGGTGCGGATGACTTCGTTGTCGGCGGCGAGCGCATCGTGTGCGATCTCGCCGATCGTGCGGCCCGATACGGTCAGACAGTCGCGTCTGATGAGTCCGGCCTCGTCGAGCTGCCGGACCACCGCGGGCACTCCGCCCGAGCGATGGAAACTCTCGCCGAGATATTCACCCGCCGGCATGCAGTTCACGATAAGCGGCACCTGCTCGCCATGGACCTGCCAGTCGTCGAGACTCAACTCGATGCCCATGTGCCGCGCGATCGCAATCAGATGCGGCGGGCAGTTGGTCGACGCGCCGAGCGCGGACGCCACCACGATCGCGTTGATGAACGCGTCGCGCGTCATGATCTTCGATGGTTTGATATCTTCGCGAACCATCTCGACGATGCGCTTGCCAGTCGCATACGCCATCTGCCCGCGCTCGCGATACGCGGCGGGAATGCTCGCGCACGTCGGCAACGACATGCCGAGCGCTTCGGCGAGACTGTTCATCGAGAGCGCGGTGCCCATCGTGTTGCAATGACCGATGGACGGCGACGATGCCGTCGTCAGGCGCATGAAACCTTCGTAATCGATCTCGCCCGCTGCTAGCAGATTGCGCGCGTGCCAGATCACGGTGCCCGAGCCGACGCGTTTGCCTTCGTGCCAGCCATCGAGCATCGGACCGCCCGACAGGACGATCGCGGGCATATCGACGGTCGCCGCCGCCATCAGGCACGCGGGCGTGGTCTTGTCGCAACCGGTGGTGAGCACGACGCCATCGAGCGGAAAGCCGTGCAGGATTTCGACGAGGCCGAGATACGCGAGATTGCGATCGAGCGCGGCGGTCGGGCGGCGGCTCTGCTCCGCGAGCGGGTGCACGGGGAACTCCATCGGGATACCGCCTGCATCGCGAATACCCGCCTTCGTGCGCGCAGCAAGTTCGATGTGATGGCGATTGCACGGCGCGAGATCGCTACCCGTCTGAGCAATGCCGATGATCGGGCGGCCCGACTGCAGTTCCTCGCGCGTGAGGCCGTAGTTCATGAAGCGCTCGACGTATAGCGCGGTCATGTCGGCGTGCGAGGGATCGTCGAACCATTCCTGGCTGCGCAGACGCTTGGGATTGTGCTGGGACATGGGATTGTCTCTCCGTGATCCACAGTCGTTCGGCACGATCGCCGACGCTGTTGTTTGTATTTACGTTACCGGTAACATTTCGGGCAATGTTAGCACGCCTTCCACGGCTTGCCCGGCTCAGGCGCTCTCGCGAGGCAAGACGGAATACCCGACACGCACGCGCTTGCCTGCCGGTCTGACGATGCCCTGCTCGCGCGCCTCCAGTGCGGCGAGCAAGGTCTCGCCGGTGCGCAGGCCGATGCCATATGCGTCGACGGAAACCGTCGTGATCGATGGCGTGCAGCACGCGGCGACCTCGAAGTTGCCGAAACCCGCAACGGCAATATCGTCAGGCACCGCGAGGCCGCGCCGGTGACATTCCATTATCGCGCCGAACGCGGACATGTCGCTCACGCACATCACGGCCTGTGTGTCGGGCCAGGTTTCGAGCAGCGCGGCCATCGCCGGGCCGCCGTGGCTCATCGTGATCGGCGAATCGCCCAGACGGATGATGCGTTCGTCGTCGAGGCCGAGTGCTTTCGTCTGCGCGCGAAAGCCTTTCAGGCGGTCCAGGCCGCGACGGTCCAGTTCGCTCGCCCCGCCGAGAAAACCGATGCGCTCGTAACCCTGATTCGCCAGGTAGCGCACCATCTCCTTCGCTGCGCTGACGTTGGAGAACCCGACGGCGGCATCGATCGGATCTGACGGCGAGTCCCACATTTCCACCACCGGCACGCCCGCGCGACGCAGCAGCGTGCAGGTCGCTTCGGTATGACGCGAGCCGGTCAGCGCGATGCAGCGCGGCTGATGACGCAGCATCGAGCGCACGAGCCGCTCCTCGCGATCGAGATGGTAGTCCGTGTCGCCGATCAGCAGTTGCAGGCCGTGCGGCTCAAGCGATGCGGAAAGGCCCCGCACCGTATCGGAAAAATTGGAGCTCGCGAGCGACGGCACCAGCACGGCGACGAATTCCGATCGCCCCGACGACAACGCGCCGGCGGCGGCATCGGCGACGTAGCCGAGTTCGTCGATCGCTTTTTGCACGCGCTCGCGCGTCGCCAGCGCGACGCTGTGGCCCGCGAGCACGCGCGATACCGTCATCTTCGAGACGCCGGCGAGACGCGCGACGTCGGACATGCGCGGCGGGCCGGCGGAGGGATCGAAGACGGAGTTGGCCATGCGTCGGTATTCGGTATCGAGCGGGCGGCTTCAGTCCACCCGGACCCAGCCGTCCTCGCGCTGCTCCAGAATGATGTGCAACTTGGTTTCGCCGGCTTCGCGATCGGCGGCGGTTACGTCGGGAAAAGCGCGCTTGATGTCGCGATCGTCCATCCAGGGCGCGACGTTTTCGAGCTTGTAGGTATAGGTGACATCCGAGCGATGCGCGGTGGGGTCGGGCTCGGTCCAGCCCGCGACCTTGTCCAGCTTGACATGCGCGTAACAGATCATCCAGGCGCGTGGGTCATTGGTGGCGTTGGGATCGCCAGCGGGCCGAGTGGTTTCGACCGCGTACTTCTGCCCCTCGCCCGTCAGGCTATACGCGATGCCATTCTGCTTGGCGTTCGCGTTCGCCGGCGTCGGCGCCGCACGAGCGATGAGTCCGGTCTTCTCGAGCGCTGCGAGCTGCTCGCGAAGCGCTGCGGCTGAATACTCGTTGAGATCCCGGTTGCTATAAACCGATGGAAACGCGTACGGGCCGCGACCGCTGCGATTGAGGCATAGCAGGCCGCGATTGGTTTTCATGTCGGCGGAAATCGCGTCGCCCAGGCTGGACTCGCTTGCGTCGTTCTTCTTGCCGCACGCCGCGACAAGCAATGCGGCGCTGACGGCGGCAATCAACAGGCTCGTTCTCATGTGCGCTCCGGGAAGGGTCGGCATGACGGATACAACCTTTTGGTGCCATTCTACCGACAGAAATCGCGTATTCGGAGAGGGGATGGTGTCGGAGCGGACTATCGCGTGCAAATCGCCGGCCCAAACGCAAAAACCCCACCTTTATGGGGTGGGGTTTTTGTTTGTAGCATGAGGAGCCTGACGATTACCTACTTTCACACGGGAGCTCCGCACTATCATCGGCGTGGAGTCGTTTCACGGTCCTGTTCGGGATGGGAAGGGGTGGGACCGACTCGCTATGGTCATCAGGCATGACTTGTTGTTGAGTTGACGTGGTCAACCCAACCAATCCGGGAAGAAGCGGTAAAGAGTTCGGGTGGTGATCGTCGCACAACGATTCACTCAACCAGTGGATTCAAACACACTGGTTATAGGATCAAGCCTTACG
>NZ_FCOE02000031.1 GCF_001544915.2 Caballeronia pedi
CGCGATCTTCGCGAGCGAACCGCCGAACTTGCCTACCGCCGTACGCGCGGCCGATACGATCACTACGTCAGTCATTTCAGTTTCCTTTGGCATCGAATGTTAATGCGGTTCCGAACGGTCTAATGCGCTCTCGCGCACAGTCACACGCGCCGTTCAGATATCGCGTTCCAATACGTAACGGCCAGGTGCGGCCTCGATCACCGGATAGGTCTTCGACCCCTGCGCGCCCGGCTTGACCTGCTCGCCGGCCTGCGCGGCGAGCCACTTCGACCAGGTCGGCCACCAGCTTCCGGGATGCTCCGCCGCAGCCTCGAACCACGCATCGGGGTTCTCGGGCAGATGCTCGTCGTTGCTGTCGATCATCCAGAAACTGCGCTTGTTCTTCGACGGCGGATTGATCACGCCCGCGATGTGCCCCGACGCGCCGAGCACGAAGGTCTGCGGACCGTTCAGCACCGGCGCGGACGCATACGCCGATTTCCACGGCACGATATGGTCTTCGCGCGAACCGTAGATGAAGGTCGGCAGCGTGAGACGCGACAGGTCGACCTTCTCGCCGCATACCGTCAGCGCATTCGGATTCTTCAGCTTGTTCTCGAGATACGTATTGCGCAGATACCAGACGCACATCGGGCCCGGCAGGTTCGTCGAATCGCTGTTCCAGAAGAGCAGATCGAACGCCTGCGGCGTGCGGCCCTTCAGGTAGTTGTCGACGACGTAGTTCCACACCAGATCGTTCGGGCGCAGATACGAGAACGTGTTCGCGAACTCGACGCCGCGCATGAGACCGGCAGGCGCGCCGTTCTTGCCGCCGATCGACTGCTCGCGCATCTGCACGTGCGCCTCGTCGACGAACACGTCGAGCACGCCGGTGTCCGAGAAGTCGAGCATCGACGTGAGCAGCGTCATCGATGCCGCCGGCTCCTCGCCGCGCGCCGCCGCCACGGCGAGCGCGGTCGCGAGTATCGTTCCGCCGATGCAGAAGCCGAGCGTATTGATCTGATCCTCGCCGGTGATCTCCCGCACGACGCCGATGCTCTCGAGCACGCCCTCTTCGACGTAGTCGTCCCAGGTCTTATGCGCGATCGACTGATCCGCATTGCGCCACGACAGGATGAACACCTGATGCCCTTCTTCGAGCGCGTAGCGCACGAGCGAGCTTTCCGGCGAGAGATCGAGGATGTAGAACTTGTTGATGCAAGGCGGCACGATCAGGAGCGGGCGTGCGTACACCTTCGGCGCGAGCGGCTTGTACTGGATCAGTTGCAGCAGCTCGTTCTCAAAGACGACCGAGCCTTCCGTCGACGCGATGTTCTTGCCGACCAGAAAACGCGATTCGTCCGACTGGGAGATCTTGCCGCGCTGCATGTCGTTCAGCAGGTTCATCATGCCCTGCCGCAGGCTTTCGCCCTTGCTCTCGATCAGCGCTTTCTGCGCTTCGGGATTGAGCGCGAGGAAATTGCTCGGCGCGGCGGCGGCGGCCCATTGCTGAATGGTGAAGCGGATGCGTTCGCGCGTTTTCGGATCGCTCTGCACCGCGTCCGCGAGTTCCTGCAGATAGCGCGCGTTCAGCAGATACCACGCGGCGGTGAACGCGTACGCGGGCGTCGATTGCCACGAGATGTCGGTGAAGCGGCGGTCCTTCAGCGCAGTCGGATCGATGCTCTGCGCGCCCGCCTGCTTCAGCAGTTCACCCGCATCGCGCGAATAATTGCTCTGCAATTCGTGAAGACGCTCGGGCGGAATCGCGGCGGTCGGAATTTTCGGGAGCGTCGGCAAACCCTGCATCGCCGCGCCGAAGCCCGGCATGCTGCTCGCCAGCTTCGCAAATTCCGCAAGGCCGTTCATCTTCGTGAAGTCGGGCATTTGCGGCATCGCGCCCAGTGTCGGGAACGCGGAGGGGAAACCGTTCGGGAAACCATTGGCGAACGCGCTGAATGCGGCAAACGGATTTGCAGCCGCGCCAGCGGCGTCACTCGCGGCATTCGTCTGTGGAGAGAATTTCGACCATTGCGCGGGATCGGCGACGGAGCGCCACGCATTGAGCCATTGATCGAACGCCTGCTGTACGCCAGTCGTATCGGCCGGTGATGCCTCGGCCGAAGTGCTGTCGGCGGTACGGGAGCGGGAAGATGAGGAAGTAGATTTGGAAGCCATACCCGCTATTGACCTGTGAGTCTCGCAAGACTTGGATTGCTAACGCAGGCATCGCCGGGCTTTCCTCGACCAGCGCGCAAGTGTTGGTGCGCCTTATGCGCGTGGCAAGTAGTGCCTTGCTACGCCGTGCCCGATTGAATGAATTCCAGGAACATTCTTGCTCCAGGATGTCAGGCATGTCAATGCTTCGTCCCGATTTTGCCGCAGTGCGATATTTTTTTAATTATCGTTTTCCCCCATGCGAAATATTACGCTCATACGAGGCTTCGTCATGGGAAGGAAACGGTTGTCGGGCACACTGCGACTGCTGACTCCGGTCAATCTGCGAGCCAGATCATCGCTGCCATGCGGCCAGTCACGCGGTCACGCCGATACGAATAAAAACGCTCGTTTTCCGTGACCGTGCAATGCGTGCCGCCATAAATGCGCGCGGCGTCCACGCCCAGATCGGCGAGACGCAGGCGTGCGAGCGCGTAGATATCGGCGAAATATTTGGCAGGCGCGCCGCCCGCCGGTCTGAACGCGGCTTTCGTCATATCGCGACGATCCGGCCGCGCGGCCGCGACAAAGGCATCGAGCACGTCCTCACCGACTTCGAACGCCGCCGGACCGATCGCCGGCCCGAGAAAGGCGTTGAGCGTCGACGCCGGCACGCCCGCGAGCGTCGCCACGCGCTCGCCCGTCTTCTCGATGATGCCGCCCGCGAGACCCCGCCAGCCCGCGTGCGCGGCGCCGACCGCGCGGCCGTCGTCATCGCAGAAGAGCACGGGCAGGCAGTCGGCCGTCATCACGACGCACACGATATCCGCGCGATCCGTCACGCTGGCGTCGGCGCGCGTGCGATCGCCGTGCGCGAGGCGGTCGATGACCACGTGCGCATCCTCGACCTGCGTGCCGTGGATCTGTTCGAGCCACGCAGCCGGGCGATTACCCGTCGATGCGAGCGCGCGGCGGCGATTTTCCTTTACCGCCTCCGGCGCATCGCCCGACGAAAAGCCGAGATTGAGTCCGCCCGCGCCGGGCGTGCCGCCGCCGTATGGCGCCTCGCTCACGCCGCCCGCGCGCGTCGACACGAATGCCCGCACGCGCGGCGAAACGCGCCAATGCGGCCACAGACAGTCATTCGGTTGCAGTTCGGCTGCGTCGCGCGTCATGCTTCGTCGTCCTCGTCATCTTCGTCGTCCCAGTCGTCTTCGTCCGTGCCCATTTCATAGGCTTCGGCGAAGTCGTCGTCCTCGTCGAATTCGACGTTCTCGTCATGCCCGAAACCGAGTTCGGTCGCGAGCGCCGCGAGATCGTCGGGCACGTCCGCGCGCCAGTGCACCTCCTTGCCCGTCGCCGGATGAATCAGGCCGAGCCGCCACGCGTGCAGCGCCTGACGCGCGAAATCGTTGGGCAGCGGCCGAACCGATCGTTTGCCGCGCGCGTGCCCGTACACCGGATCGCCCAGCAGCGGATGCTGGATGTGCGCGCAGTGCACGCGAATCTGATGCGTGCGGCCGGTTTCAAGGTCGCAGTGGATCGCGCTGACCGGCTGACCGTGCCACGTCGCCCGGTCGATGGTCCGGAAATGCGTGCGCGCCGGCTTTCCCGATGCGGTCTTCACGACCGCCATGCGCGTGCGCTCGCGCGGATCGCGGCCGATGGGCGCGTCGATCGTGCCGTCTTCGGGCATCGTGCCCCACACGAACGCGACATAGCGGCGCTTCACCGTGCGCGCCTGCAACTGGCGCACGAGGTCGGTCTGCGCCTCGAGCGTGCGCGCGACGACCATCAGTCCGGACGTTTCCTTGTCCAGCCGATGCACGATGCCCGCACGCGGCAGGCCGGCGGCGGCATCGCCGTAACGATGCAGCAGGCCGTTGAGCAGCGTGCCGCTCCAGTTGCCCGCGGCCGGATGCACGACCATGCCCGCCGGCTTGTTGACGACGACGAGCGTGTCGTCCTCATACACGATATGCAGCGGCACTGGCTCGGGCGCGAACGCGAGCTGCTCCGGCAGGAGGTCCGGCACGAGCGTGATCGTCGCGCCGAGCGGCACGGGCTGACGCACTTTCGCGCCCGCGCCGTCGACCAGCACGCGCCCTTCCTCGATCCAGCTCTGCAGGCGGCTGCGCGAGAACTCCGGAAAAAGTTTGGCGAGCACCTTGTCGAGCCGGTCGCCCGCAAGTGCGTCGGGCACGCGCGCCTCGCGCGGCGCTTCGCGGCCCGCGCCGCCGGTCGAATCGGCGGATGCTGAGCCGGCGCGGGTGGCGCATGGGCTATAATCTTCAGGTTGGTCTTTGGTACTACGAGTACTTGAGCGGGTCATTTGAACGAGATTCGGCGGCATGATTTGAATGCCGCGCCGGAAATACAGCTAGAACAGCGAGAATCAGCCAGGAATAGCAAGCACTGATGCGAGCCTTCAACACCATTCATCTCTCGATGCGTCAATCGATCAAGTATCTGGCACTGGCCGCGAGCGTCGCCATCGTAACGGCCTGTCATGGCCTGCCCGAGAAGACCGACGAAACGGCAACGTGGAATAACAACAAATTATATACGGAGGCACAGGACGCGCTATCCGGCAGCGACTGGGGCAAGTGCGCCAAGTATTTCGAAGCGCTCGAAGGCCGCGACCCGTTCGGCCATTTCGCGCAGCAGGCGCAGATCAACGTCGCGTACTGCAACTGGAAGGATAGCGAAACCGCCAACGCCGACCAGGCCATCGACCGTTTCATCAAGCTGCACCCGGATCATCCCGAGATCGCCTATGCGTACTATCTCAAGGGCATGATCCACTTCAACGACGACCTCGGCCTCTTCGGCCGCTTCTCGGGTCAGGACATGAGCGAGCGCGATCCGAAATCGCTGCGCGAGTCCTATGACGCGTTCAAGGTCGTCGTCGACAAATATCCGCAAAGCAAGTACGCGCCCGACGCCGCGCAGCGCATGCGCTATATCGTCAACGCGCTCGCGTCGCACGAAGTGCATGCGGCGGATTATTACTATCGCCGTGGCGCGTATGTGGCCGCGATCAACCGCGCGCAACTCGCGATCCGCGAGTACAAGAACGCGCCGGCGACGGAAGACGCGCTGCACATCATGATGCTGTCGTACGAGAAGCTCGATCAGCCGCAACTCGCCGACGACACCAAGCGCGTGCTCGCCGCGACGTTCCCGGACAGCCCGTATGTCACAGGCAAGCGCCGCGCGAACGCCGACAAGCCCTGGTATCAGATCTGGTAACACGCTTCCAGACAGAAACGGCCGGTTGAATCAACCGGCCGTTTTTTTGCATCGACGAAAACTTAGGATGCCGATCGTTATTCGGCCAGCTCCGTCTTCCATTTCGCCGCATCACTGAAGAATTCGCGCACGACGTCGAGTTCGCGCGTGCGCTTGAACGGCGGCAGGCTTTGCCAGATGCGTCGCCCGTAGGGTTTGTCGACGAGCCGCGTGTCGCAGATCATCAGCACGCCTCGATCCGTCTCCGCGCGAATCAGACGCCCCGCGCCCTGCTTGAGCGTGATCACCGCCTGCGGCAACTGGTGCACCGCGAACGGGCTCAGGCCTTTTTTCGTCAGTGCGTCGAGACGCGCGGCAAGCACCGGATCGTCGGGCGGCGCGAACGGCAATTTGTCGATGACGACGAGCGACAGCGCATCGCCGCGCACATCGACGCCTTCCCAGAAGCTCTGGCTGCCCACGAGAATCGCGTTGCCGTACGCGCGGAATCGATCGAGCAACTCGGTGCGGCTCGCGTCGCCCTGCACGAGCAGCGGATTGTCCCAGCCGCGCCGCTCGATCACATCGCGCAGACGCGTGGCGATCCGGTCCACCGCGCGCAGCGTCGTGCACAGCACGAACACGCCGCCACCCGCCGACTCGATCACGGGCAGCGCGGCTTCGAACACGGCATCGGTGAATTGCGGCGAGGAAGGCTGCGGCAGATTGCGCGGAACGTACAGCAAGCCTTGCGACGGGTAATCGAACGGGCTCGGCAAGGTCATCGAACGGCGCGCGTTGAGGCCCATCTGCGCCGCGTAATGCGTGAAGTCGCCGCGCACCGAAAGCGTCGCCGATGTGAAGATCCACGCGCGTGGCACGCCCGCGCGCTGTTTCGCGAAGATCGGCGCGACCGACAGCGGCGTCTCGTGCAACTGAACCGTGTGCGAGAACACTTCGATCCAGCGCACCATTTCGTTCGGCTCTTCCTTCGCGGCTTGCCTCGCAGTCTCTTCGTCGCCGACGACGGCGCGTTCGAGCGAAGTCGGCGGCGTGGTCCAACCGGCCAGCAGATCCTGCAATTCGCGCGCGCGACGAACCAGCGCCTGCAGCGATTCCGCGCGCTCCGCATGAGACGCCAGCGCGGACGTGAGCGCCGACAGATGCGTCTCCAGCGTGTCGAGCGCTTCGAAGAGCGGATGGCCGTCAGGCAACTGCCCGAGCGACAGGCGCACCGAATCTTCCTTGAACACGAGCCGCAGATCGCGCGCCGCGCGCTCCAGCGCCGCGCCGAGCTTGGTCCAGTCCGCCGCATCGCGCGCGTGCGAAAGACCTTCGGCGACCGTATCGCGCGCGAGTTCGAGCAACTGCGTGGTCGAGAGCGTCTCGCCGAAAAAGAGCGTCGCCGTCTCGGGCAACTGATGCGCTTCGTCGAAGACGATGGTGTTCGCGGTCGGCAGAAGTTCGGCCATGCCGGTGTCGCGCAGCATCACATCGGCAAAAAAGAGGTGATGATTTACCACGACGATGTCTGCCTGCTGCGCTTCCTTGCGCGCCTGCATCACGAAACATTCCTTGTAATGCGGGCATTCCTGGCCGAGACAGTTGTCGCGCGTGGACGTGACCATCGGCCAGACCGGCGAATTTTCCGGCACGCTCGCAAGCTCGGCCTTGTCGCCGGTGCGGGTGATCTTCGCGAAACGGATGATTTCCTGCAGATGCGACGTGTCCTGGCGCGTCGGCAGGCGGCCGTTGTCGGCGGTGCGTTCCAGGTAGTAATGGCACAGGTAGTTGGCGCGGCCCTTGAGCATCGCGATGGACACCGGCACCGCGAGCGCGTCGCGCACGGTCGGGATATCGCGCTGAAAGAGCTGATCCTGCAGATGCTTGGTGCCCGTCGACACAATGACCTTGCCGCCCCACAGCATGGCCGGGACGAGATACGCGTAGGTCTTGCCCGTGCCCGTGCCCGCCTCGACGATGAGCGTGTTCTCGCCGCCGTCGATGGCCGCGTTCGCCGTCGCGATGCCGATGTCGTCGGCCGGCTGCTCGTCGGACGCGTACGGCTTGTCCGACGGCCCGAGCTTGCGCGCGGGGCGGCGTTGCGCCTCGAACATCGCGGGCTCGGGCATCGCGCGGCCCGACGCTTCCATCGCGGCCGCGACCGAGCGCGCCATTTCGATCTGCGAGGCGCGCGGCCGGTAACCGTCGATCGCGCGCGCGAGCAGGCCTTGCGCGGCGAAGATGGCATCCAGCTCGACGCCGCGCTTGCTGGTCAACGCGAGCGGCGCGTTCGCGTCGTCAGTGTTTTGTGTGGGTGAGTTCAAGGCGTGCTAGATCCTGCGGCGGGTTTCGGCGAGATTCGGCGGCCGCGCACGCGAAGCGCCGACGCCAGCACGAGCCCGCGGCCGGCGCGCGGCGTTCAGTGCGCGTCCGAGTCCAGCTGCAATTGCAGCAGGAGTATGGTGTCCTTCACCTTGAGCTTGCGCTTTTTCAGGCGCCTCAGCTCCAGGTCGTCGATGCCGGACAGCTTGTCGATCAGCGTGTCCAGGCTATGGTGCTCTTCCTGCAACTGCGCGATGCGATCGCGAAGCACGGCGGCATCCATGGCGGGTTGTCGGGGTGCGTGCGGGGATTCACTCAAGCGCTGCTGCATGCTCGCCTCCTTTCATCCACTTTGCTCGGGCCAGCCCGCGTTCGCGCGGCGAGTCCGACGGTCCTACTTGGCTTGCTGTTGTTGCTGTTGCTGCAGTTTCAGCTGCTCCTGGCGCTCCTGTTCCTGCTGCTGCGCCTTTTCCTGCGCCTTTCTGGCGGCTTCCTTCTGACGGGCCTCGACTTCCGCGCGATGTTGCGCGGCTTCCTGCTGCTTCTGGTCGAAGCGCTGAGCCTTTTGCTCGCGCTCCTGCGCATCCTGCACGCCGCGCGCGCGCGCTTCGTCCAGCTTCTTCTGATAGTCCGCCTGCTTTTGATCGTACGCCGCCTGATTGGCCGCGCGCTGCGGCGCCTCGGCGTTGCGTTCGGCGGCGGCGAGCGCGTTCTGGCGCTGCCTGTCCTCGAAAGCCTTCTGGCTCGCCTGCTCGCTCGCCGCGCGCTGCGGCGCTTCCGCCTCATATTGCGCCCGTTTGATCGCCGTCTGCTGGTCGCGTTGCTTCGCGCGTTCGGCGCGCTGCTCGTCGTCGAGTGCGAGTTGTTGCTGGCGGATCTGCTGACGCGTCTCGCGCATTTCGTTGCGCGCGTTGTCGAGACAGTGGTTCACGAAGAACTTGCTGTAGCAGTCGTGCTGCTTCACGCCGTAGCGGTAATTGTTTTCCTCGGTGCGCTGATCCAGCGCCTTCTGACGCTGGGCGAACTCGCCTTTCAGCGCGTCATCGGCGCTTTGTTCAGCGGACGGCGCCGCGTCGAGCGGACGCGCGCTCACGGACGTACCGGGATCGATCGGCTTTGCGGATTGAGCGAGCGCGCCGTGCGGCGCGAGTGCGCCCGACGCGCACAGCAGCGCCAGAGCCGCGGCGGCAGGCACATTTGAAAGGCGAAAGTTGTGCAAATGGATGAACGGCAACGTGATAAAGAATCAGGTGCAGAAAGGTATGCATTAGGCCTGTGCGATGTCCAAATTCTATCACCGCGCGCCGGAGCGCTCCGCCATTTATGGCAAAATGCCCCGCTCAGTATCCCGGTCCGAACCCCGCTCGCCATGCGGCCGCCCGCCCGCAGCGCCTCGCCTACGCGAATCGGCGCGCCCGGAGCGGAGCTGCCGCCGCCGAGCCGCAGACAGCGCAGAATCATGACGGAAACCGTAGCACTCAAGATCGTACAGCGCATTGCCACCGAACTCACCGTGCAGCCGCGCCAGGTCGCCGCCGCCGTGCAGCTTCTCGACGAAGGCTCGACTGTCCCGTTCATCGCCCGGTATCGCAAGGAAGTCACCGGCAATCTCGACGACACCCAGTTGCGCACGCTCGAAGAGCGCCTGCTCTATCTGCGCGAACTCGAAGACCGCCGCGCGACGATCCTGCAAAGCATCGACGAGCAAGGCAAGCTCTCCGACGAACTGCGCGGCGCCATCGAAGGCGCGGACAGCAAGCAGGTGCTCGAAGATCTCTACCTGCCGTACAAGCCGAAGCGCCGCACGCGCGCGCAGATCGCCCGCGAAGCCGGTCTCGAACCGCTCGCACAGGCGCTGCTCGCCGATCCCACGCTCGATCCGCAAGCCGAAGCCGCGAAGTTCGTCGATGCGGAGAAAGGCGTCGCCGATACCAAAGCCGCGCTCGACGGCGCACGCGACATCCTCTCCGAGCAGTTCGGCGAAACGGCCGAAGTCCTCGGCAAGCTGCGCGAGCATCTGTTCGGTCAGGGTTTCGTCATGTCGAGCGTGGTGGACGGCAAGCAAGGCGAGGAAGGCGAGAAGTTCCGCGACTACTACGACTACAGCGAGACGATCCGCACCGTGCCGTCGCATCGCGCGCTCGCGCTCTTTCGCGGCCGCAATGCGGGCGTGTTGAGCGTCAAGCTCGGTCTCGGCGAGGAACTCGACGCGCAGATTCCGCACCCGTGCGAAGCGATGATCGCGCAGAAGGTCGGCATCGCCAATCGTGGCCGCGCCGCCGACAAATGGCTCTCCGACGTATGCCGCTGGTGCTGGCGCGTGAAGGTGCAGCCGCATATCGAAACCGAACTGCTCACGCAGTTGCGCGAACAAGCCGAGCACGAGGCGATTCACGTGTTCGCGCGCAATCTGAAGGATTTGCTGCTCGCGGCGCCGGCCGGCCCGAAGGCCGTGATCGGTCTCGATCCGGGTCTGCGCACGGGCGTGAAGGTCGCGGTCGTCGATCGAACCGGCAAGCTGCTCGCCACCGACACCATCTATCCGCACGAGCCGCGCCGCGACTGGGACGGCTCGCTCGCGAAGCTCGCCCGCATCGCGCAGGCGACGCAGGCCGAACTGATCTCCATCGGCAACGGCACCGCGTCGCGCGAAACCGACAAGCTCGCGAGCGAGCTGATCGCGAAGCATCCGGAACTGAAGTTGCAGAAGATCGTCGTGTCCGAAGCGGGCGCGTCGGTGTATTCGGCCTCCGAGCTTGCCGCGAAGGAGTTTCCGCAACTCGACGTCTCGCTGCGCGGCGCGGTATCGATCGCGCGGCGTCTGCAGGACCCGCTCGCCGAGCTCGTGAAAATCGAGCCGAAGGCGATCGGCGTGGGCCAGTACCAGCACGACGTGAATCAGCGCGAACTGGCGCGCTCGCTCGATGCAACCGTCGAGGATTGCGTGAACGCCGTGGGCGTCGATGCGAACACCGCGTCCGTCGCGCTGCTCGCGCGCGTGTCGGGTTTGAACGCGACGCTCGCGCGCAATATCGTCGAGTATCGCGATACCAACGGGCCGTTCCCGTCGCGCGAGCATCTGAAGAAGGTGCCGCGCCTCGGCGACAAGACCTTCGAGCAGGCGGCGGGCTTCCTGCGCATCAACAACGGTGAGAATCCGCTCGATCGTTCGTCGGTGCACCCGGAGGCGTATCCGGTCGTCGAGCGCATTCTCGCGAAGATCAAGAAGCATATCGGCGATGTGCTCGGCAAGCGCGAAGCGTTGACGGGACTTTCGCCGACCGAATTCGTCGACGAACGTTTCGGCCTGCCGACCGTGCGCGACATTCTCACCGAACTGGAAAAACCCGGCCGCGATCCGCGCCCCGAGTTCAAGACGGCGACCTTCAAGGAAGGCATCGAGAAGATTTCGGACCTCGTGCCGGGCATGATCCTCGAAGGCGTCGTGACGAACGTTGCGGCGTTCGGCGCGTTCGTCGATATCGGCGTGCATCAGGACGGGCTCGTGCACGTCTCGGCGTTGTCGACGAAATTCATCAAGGACCCGCACGAAGTGGTGAAGGCGGGTCAGGTCGTCAAGGTGAAAGTGCTGGAAACCGATGTGAAGCGCCAGCGCATCGCGCTGACGATGCGCCTCGACGACGACCTCGCGCCCGCGACGCCGGGCAATGCGGGCGCGCCATCGCGCGGCGGGCAGGACCGCCGTTCGGGCGGCGGACGCGATAACCGCCCGAACCAGCGTCGCGAGCCGGAACAGGCCGGCGCGATGGCCGCCGCGTTCGCGAAACTGAAACGCTGACGCGCAAGGCTGCCAAACAAAAACCCCACGTCTTGCGACGTGGGGTTTTCTTTTTGCGCTGCCGAAGAAACGAAGCGTCAGATCTCGATCTTGGTGCCCAATTCGACCACGCGATTCGCGGGAATACTGAAGAAATCCGTCGGCTTGGCCGCGTTCTGATGCATCCACGCGAACACGCGCTCACGCCACACCGACATGCCCGGCAATTCCGTCGGCACGACGGTCTCGCGCGCCATGAAGAACGACGTGTCCATCAGTTCGAAGGTCATCGCATGCGTGCGCGTGATCTGCTCCAGCACGGCCTTCACATCGGGGGTTTCGTTGAAGCCGTAAGCCGCCTTCGTGAGGAACAGCCCGCCGCCGATATCCTTCACTTCGAGACGATGCGCATCGTCGACATAGGGAATGTCGCGCGTCGTGAAGTTCATGAAGATGGTGCGTTCGTGCAGCACCTTGTTGTGCTTCAGGTTGTGCAGCAGACTCACGGGCACGAGCGAATCGCTGCCGGTGAGATAGATCGCCGTGCCCGACACGCGATGCGGCGGATGCGCGAGCAAGCCCTGCAGGAACGGCATCAGCGGGATACCGTCCGCGGCCGTGCGATCCTTCACGATCATCCGGCCCTTGTACCACGTCATCAGCAGGAAGAAGAGCGCCCCGCCGATACACAACGGCAGCCAGCCGCCCTGCTCGATCTTCAGCAGGCTCGCGCCGAAGAAGCCGATGTCGATCATCAGGAACACGGCGATCATCCCGCCGACGAGAAAACGGTTCCAGCCCCACAGATTCACCATCACGACCGACACCAGAATGGTGGTCGTGAGCATCGTCGCGGTGACGGCGAGGCCGTACGCGGCGGCGAGATTCTCGGAGCTCTTGAAGCCGATGACGATGCACAGGATGATGAAAAGCAGCATCCAGTTGACGAGCGGAATATAGATCTGGCCGATCGCCAGTTCCGACGTATGCAGGATCTTCATGCGCGGCACGTAGCCGAGCTGGATCGCCTGGCTCGTCAGCGAATACGCGCCGGAAATGACCGCCTGCGATGCGATCACGGTCGCGACCGTCGACAGGATCACGAGCGGCAGCAACGCCCAGTCGGGCGCGAGCAGGAAGAACGGGTTCTCGATGGCCTGCGGCGAGTGCATCAGCAACGCGCCCTGACCGAAATAGTTCAGCAACAGCGACGGCATCACGAAGCCATACCAGCCGTAGCGAATCGGCTTCACGCCGAAGTGACCCATGTCCGCGTACAGCGCTTCCGCGCCGGTCAGCACCAGCACGACCGAGCCGAGCACGATATACGCCTGCACGACGTGCTGCGCCATGAAGGAAAAGGCGTAGTAAGGATTGAGCGCGGCGATGATGCGCGGCTCCATGACGATATGCATGGCGCCGAGCACCGCGAGCGTCGCGAACCACACGACCATGATCGGCCCGAACAGCCTGCCGACCACCGCCGTGCCGTGGCGCTGAATCCAGAACAGCGCGATGAGGATCACGATGGTGATCGGCAGCACGTACGGCGTGAGCTTGGGCGCGGCGATCTCGAGACCTTCGACCGCCGACAGCACGGACATCGCCGGCGTGATGACCGCATCGCCATAGAACATGCATGCGCCGAAGATGCCGAGCATCATCAGCACGCCCGAGACCTTGCCCGCCCCGCCCACGCTGCGCAGCGCGAGTGTGGTCATCGCGAACACGCCGCCTTCGCCGTTGTTGTCGGCGCGCATGACGAACAGCACGTATTTGACGGCGACCACCATGACGATCGCCCAGAAAAGCAGAGAGATGACGCCGAGGATCGACGCCTCGGACAAGCCGATGCCGTGCGATGGGCTAAAGGCTTCCTTCAATGAGTAGAGAGGACTCGTGCCGATGTCGCCGAAGACGACGCCGATGGCCGCCAGCGCAAGCGAAGACATCGGTTGTTTATGCTCGTGCGCGTGAGTCGTGTTAGTCATAAGAGCGGAGTATCCGTCCAGGGCGGAAAAAAACGAACGCCATTCTATCCAACGTCGCACGATAAGACGCCTGCCCGGGTGTTGCTGCAACGCCACGAGAGACGCGAGTGAGAGTTTAGCATCGTGCCCCGCGTGCGTCGGCGGGGATGCTCGTCACCATTTGTCGCTGCTTCGTCCGGTTCCACGAAAGCAAAACGCCGTTGCGCCCGGCTGCGTGCCAGGCGAACGGCGTCGGTCCTGCGTGACGATCAGGCGCGGCGAATCATCCGCGTCCGTTTTGCGTGCCTCGCTTGATCCACGCGCCGAGGTTGTGCGGGCGCACCGTGTCCCATTCCTCGAACGGCTGATGAATCCACGGATTCGTTTCAAGATGCTGAACGTGATAGTCGGGCTTGACCTTGGAGCACGCCTTGTACCAGAGCACCGCCGAGCGCACCGCCGTGATCGCCGGATAACGCTCCTTCAGATGCTCCTGCACGCGCGCGAGCGTCACGCCCGAATCGACCAGATCGTCGACCAGCAACACGTTGCCGGACAAATCGCCGCGCGTCATCGTGATGTACTGCGCGATGTCGAGATCGCCCTGCTCCGTGCCCGCGGCTTCGCGATACGAACTCGTGGCCAAAATGGCGAGCGGCAGATCGTAAATGCGCGAAAGCTGATCGCCCACGCGCAGCCCGCCGCGCGCGAGACACAGGATCTTGTCGAACTTCCAGCCCGACTCGTGCACCTTCAGCGCGAGGAGTTCGATCAGCCGGTGGTATTCATCCCAGCCGACCCAGAGGTTCTTGTCGTCGTTGCGCGGGTCCGTCATCGCGATCATGGTGAGGCTCTTTCAAATGCTTAGGTTATATACGAAATGTGGCCGCAGGGAGGCGGCCACATTCTTTACAGCGTCCGAATCAGGTTGAGGCTCTTGGGCGCTCAGACCTTGAACGGATGGCGCAGCAGGATGGTTTCGTCACGGTCCGGACCGGTCGACACCATGTCGATCGGCACGCCGGCCACTTCCTGCACGCGCGACAGATACTTGCGCGCGTTTTCCGGCAGGCTGTCCCATTGCGTGATGCCGATGGTGCTTTCCTTCCAGCCGCCGAAGGTTTCGTACACCGGCTCGCAACGCGCCACTTCCGAAGCGCCGCGCGGCAGGATGTCGACCAGCTTGCCGTCGAGCGTGTAGCCCGTGCACAGCTTCACTTCGTCGAGGCCGTCGAGCACGTCGAGCTTGGTCATGCAGAGGCCCGAGATGCCGTTGATCTGGATCGAGCGGCGCAGCGCGGCGGCGTCGAGCCAGCCGGTGCGGCGCGGACGGCCGGTGACCGAGCCGAATTCCTTGCCGACGGTCGCGAGATTCAGTCCGATCTGATCCTGACGCTCGGCGTTGTCGGCGTCGTACAGCTCGCTCGGGAACGGGCCCGAACCGACGCGCGTGCAATACGCCTTGGTGATGCCGAGAATGTAGTTCAGACGCTGCGGCCCGATGCCCGCGCCTGCAGTGGCCGCGCCCGCGACGCAATTGCTCGACGTGACGTACGGATACGTGCCGTGGTCGATATCGAGCAGCGTGCCTTGCGCGCCTTCGAACAGCAGGTTGCGGCCGGCGTGGTTTTCGTCGTAGAGGCGACGGGAGACGTCCGTGACCATCGGCGCGAGACGGTCGGCGTAACCGAGCATCGTTTCGAGCGTTTCCTGAAAGTCGACGGCCTTCGCGCCGAGATACTGGGTCAGCACGAAGTTATGGAATTCGAGCGTTTCGCGCAGGCGTTCTTCGAACACCGTACGGTCGAAGAGATCCTGCACGCGCAGACCGCGACGAGCCACCTTGTCTTCGTACGCCGGGCCGATGCCGCGGCCGGTCGTGCCGATCTTGCCCGCGCCGCGCTTGGCTTCGCGCGCCTGGTCGATGGCGACGTGATACGGAAGAACGAGCGTGGCGGCTTCGGAAATGAAGAGGCGCTTGCAGACGTCGACGCCCGCGGCTTCCAGTTCGTCGATTTCCTTGAAGAGCGCTTCCGGCGACAACACGACGCCATTGCCGATGTAACAGGCCGTGCCCGCGCGCATGATGCCCGAAGGAATGAGGCGCAGAATGGTTTTCTTGCCGCCGATGATGAGCGTATGGCCGGCATTGTGACCGCCCTGGAAGCGCACGACGCCCTGGGCGTGGTCCGTCAGCCAGTCGACGATCTTGCCCTTGCCCTCATCACCCCACTGGGTGCCCACCACGACGACATTGCGCCCGGGGTTCACATTCACTGCACTGGCAGACATGTTGATTCGTTAGCTGGTTAAAAACGTATTTTACCTATGTTCGCGAAAGGTTCCGAGTTTTTCGGGCCGTGCTTCGCGAATTCGTCACGCTCGTGTGATTGGCATGGACTAAGAAAAAGTCCTTGCCGATCAAGCGATTGTATTCGTCGCGCTCAGGCGCGCGCCTCGACCGTCCACGTGCCGTCGCGCTCGACGAGCACGCGGTCGAACGCAAACTCGTCCAGATCGTGATCGTGGCCGGGCAGCGCCTGAATCACCACTTCGCCGGCGTCGCGCAGCGCCAGAATCGCCGCGAGCAGCGGCTCGTCGTGCTTCCACGGCGCGAGGATCGCGCTGCCGCGCGCATCGACCGGTGAAATGCGCGCCACTTCGCGCAGATCGAGCGAAAAGCCCGTCGCGGGCCGCGCACGTCCGTACGCAAGACCGACGTCGTCGTAACGGCCGCCGCGCGCGACCGCGTTCGGCACGCCATCGACGTAAGCGGAAAACATGACGCCGCTGTGATACGCGTACCCGCGCAGGTCCGCGAGATCGATCATCAGCTCCGCGCCTTCGACCCGGCCGGCGAGGAACGCGAGATCGTCGAGCGCGCGCGCGATGACCGGCAGATTCGGCAGACGCCCGCGCGCGATCTGCAGCACCGACGCATCGCCATACAGCGACGGCAGCGCGCGCAGCGCCTCGCGCGGCACCTGCCCGAGATGCGCGGTGAGTTCGTTCAGACGCGGCACGTCCTTGCTCGCGAGCGCGTCGTACAGCGCTTCGCCCAGCGATGCCGCCGCGGGCTCCAGTTCCAGCAGCGCGGCCAGCACGCCCGCATGACACAGATCGAGACGCACTTTCTTCAGACCCGCGAGATGCAGCGAGTCGAGCATCAGTTGCTGAATCTCGAGATCCGCTTCGAGGCCTGCATGGCCGTAGATTTCTGCGCCGATCTGAATCTGCTCGCGCGTCGCATGCAGTCCGCGCGGACGCGTGTGCAGCACGACGCCCGCGTAGCACAGGCGCGTCACGCCCTGCCGGTTCAGCAGATGCGCATCGATGCGCGATACCTGCGGCGTGATATCCGCGCGCAGGCCGAGCGTGCGCCCGGACAGTTGATCGACGAGCTTGAAGGTGCGCAGATTGAGATCGCTTCCGCCGCTCGTCAGCAACGATTCGAGATACTCGAGCATCGGCGGCATCACGAGCTCGTAGCCGTACGAACGAAAACGGTCGAGCAGACGGCGGCGCAGCTCTTCGATCTTGCGGGCTTCCGACGGCAAGACGTCGGCGATATTCTCGGGCAGTAACCAGGTGGACATCGATACGTTTCCTACGGGACGCGAGGCTCGGCGCATTTCACGCGGCGCTCGCGGACTTCAACGGTCAGGGACGAAAGGATAAGGACAAGATAGGCGAAATGGCGGCGTGCTGCCGGTGTCGCCGGCTCACGTCGCGATCAGCAGCAGAATCAGGCCGAGCACCATCGCGATCAGCCCGCCGATGCGGATATGGTGCAGCGGCCGCTCCGCGATGCGGCGAAAGGTATCGCGCCACGCGGTCGGAAAAACGAAGGGAAACATGCCTTCGATAATCAGCATCAACGCAAGAGCGAGCAGTAACGTCTCGGCCATGTCCGGGGAAATTGAAGCGCCGCGCGACGGACATAGTCCAGCGCGCGGCGCGGGCGATGATCAGCGCTTCGCCGTGGCGGGGGCCGACGTATCCGGCGCGCCGCCCGTCGGGCTCTTCATGAAACGGAAGAAATCGCTGCTCGGATCGACGACGATCACGTCGCCCGGCTTGAACGTCTTCTTGTACGCTTCGAGGCTCTGATAGAACTGGTAGAACTGCGGATCGCGTCCGTACGCATCGGCCGCGATGGCTGCCGCCTTGCTGTCGCCTTCGCCCTTGATCGACTGCGCCTGGCTGTAGGCGTCCGCGAGAATCGCCTGTTGCGTGCGTTCGGCGTCGGCCTTGATCTTGTCCGCTTCCGCCGTGCCCTTCGCGCGCTCGTTCGCCGCCGCCTGCTGGCGCGCCGCGATCATGCGCTTGTAGACAGAATCCGCCACCGCCGACGGAAAGTCGATGCGCGTCATCTGCAAATCGACGAGTTGCACGCCGAACGCCGCGGCCGCGGCCTCGACGCTCTTCTGCGCTTCGCTGGCGAGCGTCTGCTGGTTGCCGAGCGCGTCGGTCAGCGAACGCTTCGCGAAGCCGCTCGCGAGCGACGCGCGAGTGAGCGCGACGATGCGCTCCTCGGCCGTCTGCGTGTTCTTCTCGTTGCTTTCGAAGAGCTTCAGAGGATCGGCGACGCGGTATTTGATCACCGTGTTCACCAGCACTTCGTTCTTGTCCGCGGTCGAGAAGCGATCGGCGCCGGATTCGTCGATGGTGAGCGTGCGCGTGTCGATGAGCGTAAGCGTCTGGAACGGCGGCGGCAGCTTGAAGTGCAGGCCGGGGCCTTCCTGTCGCGGATTGCCTTCGCCATGTGCGGCGACGATGGCGGCATGTCTTTCGTCGACGGTGAAGATCATCGACGAACCGATGAACAGCACGATGACGACGGCGACGACGAGCGCAATGATTCGATTCATGTTCGCGCTCCTTATTGCAGGTCTTCCGACCGGCTGCGGGAGCGGAACGCGTCGCGCGAGCGCAGCGGATCGCCGCCGGCACTCGCGCTCGCTCCACTGGCGGCACTCGCCGCGCTGGCAGGCGCAGTCGCAGCCGGCGCGGATGCGCTCGCAGGACCCTGCGCACGCGCCTGCGGAGCTTCGGCCGTGGCCGGAGCACCCGATGCGGCCACGCCGCTCGTGCCTTCCGTGGATTCCTTCACCTGCTGACGATTGGCTTCGATGAGCTTGTCGAGCGGCAGATAGACCACGTTATTGCCGGCCTTGCTGTCGACGAACACCTTTGTAGTGCGCGAGTAGATCTGCTGCATCGTGTCCAGGTACATGCGTTGACGAATGACCGCGGGCGCCTTCGAATACTCCGCGTACACCTCCTTGAAGCGTTCCGCGTCGCCCTGCGCCTGCGTGACCTCGCGATTGCTGTACGCCCTCGCCTCGTCGATCAGCTTGCCCGCGTCCGCCTTTGCGCGCGGCAGCAACTGATCCGCGTAGGCTTGCGCCGTGTCGCGCGCGCGTTCGTTGTCCTGGCGCACGCGCGCCGCTTCCTCGAACGCGGACTGCACCTGTTGCGGCACCTGCACGCTCTGCACCGCGACGCCCGTGACCTGCAAACCGGTGCGGTACGTGTCGAGCGAACGCTGGATCGCTTCGATCAGGCGCGCGCGCAGCGCCTCGCGATCCTTGTAGAGCATGTCGTCCGTCTTGAGTCCGCCCGCGATCTCGCGAATCGCCGCCTGCGCGGCCTGCGTGACGCTGTCGTCCGCGTTGACGCTGCGGAACAGGAAATCGGTGGGCGACTTGATCTGATACTGCACGGCGAAGCGCACGTCGACGATATCGGCGTCGTTCGTCAGCAGCGATGCGTCGCGCACGTTACCTTGCGACAGCGCGGTGCCGCGCCCCACTTCGACCGAACGGATCTGCGAGGTATCGACGATGTCGTTCGACTGGAACGGATACGGCAGACGCCAGTGGATGCCTTGCGCGACCGTCTGACGATACTTGCCGAACTGCGAAACCACGCCGACATGGCCGTCCTGAACGACGAACACGCCGCTGCCGAGATAGATGGCGATCAGCACGCCGATCACGATGCCGACGCCGATCTTCGTGCCGCGCCCGTTGTCGCGCGGCGCGCCGCCGTTGCCGTTGCCGGGCTTGCGTCCGAACACGCCTGCGAGGCGGCGATTGAACTCGCGCCACATCTCGTCGAGATCGGGCGGACCTTCGTCCTTGCCGTTCGGGCGCTTGCCGTCTTGCGGACGCTTCGTGTCGTTCTTCACGCCATTGCCTTCGCCCCGACCCCAGCGCGGATCGTCGATCGAAAAGACGGCATGCTCAGCTTGCCGGTTAGTCCGCTCTTTGTAGTCGTTCACTCGGTGATTCACCATTAGACAGCCGGTCGGCCGGGTCGATGCCGGGGCGATGCGATTCCGAAGCAGCTCAATGTCCGTGCTCGGGAACCTTTCGATCGTCACGCTCAACGGGCGGCCGATGGTCGTCCGGCTGCGCGTTGGTGTCGTGTATGGCGTTTGACCCGGACTGCGTGGATTGCGTTGCTTCGGACGCCTCGTGCGACTCCGGAAATTCGGCGAGCACGCTGGGCAGTCCCGCGTCGGGTTCGTCGGATTCCGCCGTGGCGATTTCGGCGATGGCAGCGCGCAGCGCATCGAGCCCCTGACCCGTGCGTGCACTCAAGAAAACGCGCGAAATATTACCATACTCGTCCCTTTCAACCGCCTCGTCGCGGGCCGCGAGTTCGGGCACCGCATCGATCTTGTTGAAGACGAGAATCTGGCGGATATTGTCCGCGCCGATGCCGCGCAACACCTCGTTCACCTGATCGATCTGATCGAGGCGCACCGCGCTCGATGCATCGACGACATGCAGCAGCACGTCCGCGTGAATGGTTTCCTCCAGCGTCGCGCGGAAAGCCGCGACGAGCTGGTGCGGCAATTCGCGGATGAACCCGACCGTGTCCGACACGACCACATGCCCCGCTTCCTCGCCGAGGAACACGCGGCGCGACGTCGTATCGAGCGTGGCGAAGAGCTGGTCGGCGGCGTACGCCTGCGCCTTCGTGAGCGCGTTGAAGAGCGTCGATTTGCCCGCGTTCGTATAGCCGACGAGCGACACCGACATCGTCCGGTTGCGCACCCGCTGACGCCGCTGCGTACCGTGCTGGCGGCGCAGCTTTTCGAGCCGCGACTTGAGCGCCTTGATGCGCTCGCCGATCAGACGGCGGTCGGTTTCGAGCTGCGTTTCGCCGGGTCCGCGCAGGCCGATACCGCCCTTCTGCCGTTCCAGGTGAGTCCATGCGCGAATCAGGCGCGTCGACAGATATTGCAACTGCGCGAGTTCCACCTGCAGCTTGCCTTCGTGGCTGCGGGCGCGCTGCGCGAAGATATCGAGAATGAGACTGGTGCGATCGACCACGCGGCGATTCAGCGCAACCTCGAGATTGCGTTGCTGCGCGGGCGCGAGCGCGTGATTGAAGATGACGAGTTCGACGTCGTTTGCTTCGCACTGCAGGCGCAGTTCCTCGACCTTGCCGCTGCCGATGAACATTTTGGCATCGGGGCTCGAACGGCGGCCGGTGAGCGTGACGGCGGGATGGGCGCCCGCACTTTGTGCGAGCAGGCTGAGTTCTTCCAGACTGGCTTCGAAATCGATCTTGCCGAAGTCGATGCCGACGAGCGCTGCGTTGATCAAATTGATGTGTTCAGGTTTTTTGAAGCGACCGGCGAGTTGCTTAATGTTCGCTTTAGAAGTGGCAAATTAGCGCCGGCCGCAACGATGTTTAGGACGTTTCAGCGTCCGGGTGGAAATTCACCGGACGGGCGGGCACGACCGTGGAAATGGCGTGCTTGTAGACCATCTGGGTGACCGTATTTCGGAGCAACACGACGTACTGGTCGAACGATTCGATGTTCCCTTGAAGCTTGATGCCGTTGACCAAATAGATCGACACCGGCACGTGCTCTTTACGCAGTGCGTTCAAAAACGGGTCTTGTAACAATTGCCCTTTGTTGCTCATAGCAAACTCCGTGTTTTTTTGCAGGTTGGAAGTATTGTGGACGAAGAAAAAGAGATCCGCCGACAATCGCTACACTATAGCCGATTTTCGCTGTTTTACGTTTCCGGCCCCCGTCGGCCGAATGGCCAGCGAACGCCGTAACGCAAGGCTTCACGCGGTTCTCACTCCTTGTCCGCGTAAGGATTCCGGCTCGACCGGAACTCTATGCGAAGTGGAGTGCCGGCGAGCCCAAAAGTTTCGCGAAAGCGCCCTTCCAGATAACGCTTGTAGGTATCCGTGATCGCGTCGAGCGCGTTGCCGTGCACGACGATGATCGGCGGATTCTGGCCGCCCTGGTGCGCGTAACGCAGCTTCGGCCGCACCGGGCCGCGGCGGCGCGGTTGCTGGAATTCCACCGCGTCGATCAGCGCGCGCGTGAGCTTCGGCGTCGGCAGTTTGGCCATCGCGGCGGCGTAGGCGTCGTCGACCGATTTCATCAGCGCGCCGATGCCCGTCTTTTCCAGCGCGGAAACGTAGTGGAATTTAGCAAAGTCCAAAAACTTGAGCTTGCGCGTGAGGTCCGCCTTCGTGCGCTCACGCACATGCGAATCCAGCCCGTCCCACTTGTTCACGCCCACCACCAGCGCGCGCCCCTGTTCGACCACGAAGCCCGCGATGTGCGCGTCCTGTTCCGAAATATCCTGCTGCGCATCGAGCAGCAGGATCACGACGTTGGCGTCCGAAATCGACTGCAGCGTCTTCACGACCGAGAACTTTTCGATCGCTTCGAACACCTTGCCGCGACGGCGCAGGCCGGCCGTGTCGATCAACGTGTATTTGCGGCCTTGCCGCTCGAAATCAACATAGATCGAATCGCGCGTAGTGCCGGGCATATCGAACGCGATCACGCGCTCCTCGCCGATCAGCGTGTTCACGAGCGTCGACTTGCCGACGTTCGGACGCCCGACGATCGCGATCTTGACGCCGTGCTGCGCCTTCTCTTCCTCCGATTCTTCCGGCTGATCCTTGTACGCGAGATCGAGCGCGTCGTTGATCATCTCGAGGACGCCATCGCCATGCGCGGCCGAGATCGCGCGCGGGTCGCCCAGGCCGAGCTCATAGAAGTCCGACGCGACCGCCGTGTACTTCATGCCCTCCGCCTTGTTCACGACCAGAAAGAGCGGCCGGCCGGTCTTGCGCAGATAGTCGGCGATCGCCTTGTCCTGCGGCGCGAGGCCGTTGCGCCCGTCGACGATGAACACGACGACGTCGGCCTCTTCGACCGCCTGGCGCGTCTGGCGCGCCATCTCGTGCAGGATGCCGTCCTTCGCCACCGGCTCGAAGCCGCCCGTGTCCACCACGAGATACGGCCGCTCGCCGCCCAGACGGCCTTCGCCGTAATGGCGGTCACGGGTGAGGCCGGGCAAGTCCGCGACGAGCGCGTCGCGCGAGCGCGTGAGCCGGTTGAAAAGGGTCGATTTCCCCACATTGGGGCGCCCGACGAGGGCAATCACGGGTTTCATCTGATTTTGTTCAAGGTTGAACGCAAGGCGAACGCGGAACGGGCGGTAGAAACATCTCGTTGCGTTCCGCTACGCCGCGCAATGGCTGCGCTTGTCGAAAATTAGCATGGATTCGGCTTGCCGCACGCGAGGCGCGTCGGCCGACCAGACTTGACGGCGATCATTCGCCGGTTTGCCTCTCGGGAGGCTCATCTTGCGCGACGCTTACGCGCGACGCGCTTCATTCTTGCGACCCTGCTCTTGCATGCGGGTTTTATCGCGATGCGCGCGCGGCGCACCGCTTCTTTCTCGTGCGGCTCGTCGTGGCGAGCCTGCCGCGCCGCCGGGAATCGCGGCGCGCTTGCTGCTGACGACCGCGAGCGCGCGTCAAACGCGCACGCGGCCGTGCTTCGGATCAGTTGCCAGGCCGGAAGCCGTAGAGATCACCGTCATGCGTCTGCACGACGAGCGTGTTGCCCGCCAGCACCGGCGCGGCGGTGATCGCACTGCCGTCGGTCGGCGCGCGGCCGACCAGCTCGCCGTTTTCCACATTGAGGAAGTGCAGGAAGCCCTGATAATCGCCCACCACGACAGCACGGCCGAGGATATACGGCACGCTGACGCTGCGGTTCTTCAGCGTATCCGTTTTCCAGATCTGCGAGCCGTCCGACGCGCGGAACGCGTTGACGACCGACCAGTCGTCGCCGGCCGCGACGATCTGCTCGTCCTGCGCGAGGCCGCTGTCGCTCGAGAAGTTCTTCTCCCACACCGGACGGCCCGAGTTCGCATCGAAGCAGCCGATGCGGCCCTGGAACGTCACCGCGCAGGTCTGCGCGCCGACGAGGCCCGGCGCGCCGGTCACGTCGTTGATGCGCTCGACTTCGGTCACGCCCTTCGGATACGACACCGGCGCCTGCCAGTAGGCATCGCCCGTCTGCAGGTTGATCGCCGCGAACGTGCCGCCGGGGAAGCCCGCGAGCACGGCCTGATTGCCGGCGAAGGTCATGCCCGCCGCGACACGCAGGTTCAGCGGCACGGCGCGCAACTGGAACACCCACTTCTGTTCGCCGGTCTGCGCGCTGTACGCGATGACCTTGCCGTCGATCGTGCGCACGATCACGAGATCGTTGCCGACGAGCGGCGGCGAGACGATCTCGCCCGGCGCCGTGGCGGTCCACAGCAGCTTGCCGTCGGAGCCGAGCACATCGACCTGGCCCTTCAGGCCGCCCACGGCCGTCAGATTGCCGTCGCTGCCGACGCCTGCGGAGAGATCGTCCTTGAGCTTGGTGCGCCAGACGTCCTGACCGGTCTTCGAATCGATCTTGGCGACGGTGCCGTTCGTGCCCGCGGCGAAGACGTAATCGCCCACGGCGACCGGCGAGAACAGATAGCGGCCTGCCTTGCCGACGCTCGCCTTCCACGCCTGGTTGACGTTCAACACCGGCTTGAAGTTCGCGAGCGGCACCGGCACGCGGCGCTCATCCTTGGTCGACGAGCAAGCGGCCAACAAGACGGTCATCGCGCAAGTGAGCGGCACAGCGTAGCGTTTCAAAAAAGTCATCGGTGGACGCAACATGAATGGGTGAATTGGGTTGATCGGCGCTCTCCGCCGCGTCGCCTCGTGGCGACGCTTTGGGGCGGCGGCTCAATTGAGCAAGATTGGATCGATACGAAAACGCTGCGGATCAGCCGCCGAGCGCGTCGAGCTTGAACTGGATCAACTGACGCGCGGACGTGTCGTTCTCGGGCAGCGCGGCGAGCGCGACCTGGTAAGCCGCGCGCGCATCGTCGCGTTTGCCCTGCGCGGCGAGCAGGTCGCCGCGGCGATCCGCGATCACGCCCTTGAACGCATCGAGCGGTTGATCCGCGAGCAGTTTCAGGCCCGCGTCGTAGTTCTTCTCGTCGAGCAGAACGAGCGCGAGACGCAGCTTCGCGATCTGCTTGTACTCGTCGTCCTTCGCGTGGTCGATGGCCCATTGCAACTGAGTCTTCGCACCCGCCGCGTTGCCCGCCATGTAAAACGATTTGGCGGCCGCGAGCGCCGACATCTGCGCGTAACCCGTGCCGCCGAACTTGTCTTCCATGTCCGTCGCCACGCGGGTGACGAGCGCCTGGTCGTTGCCGTTCACCGCCTGCTGCAAGTGGTCGTACAGCACCGATGCCTCGGCTGCCTGCCGGCGCTGCCAGTAATTCCAGCCGTTGTAGCCGGCCGCAATGATGAGCGCCACGAGCACGATCCAGGTCGTGGCATTGCCCCATTTGGCCCACCAGGCCTTTACGCTTTCAAGTGATTCTTGTTCGTCGTGATAGCTCATCGTCCAGCTATTCCTTCCTGCGTTTCAAATTCCTCAACGAGCGGCGCGCGCGAAGCGGATTCGTTCCGAACCCGCCGATGCGCGCGGTCAGGCGCCTGAATTTCAGGCACCCTCGTCATCGGCGGTTGCAACCATCGCATTGATTAGGTATTCGGTCAAGTCTTCCGCCGGAACGTTCACCTGCTCGTTCTTTTGCCCGTCGGACATTTCGTTGCCCGAACGGCGCAGCGGTTTGACGCCGATCATGCCTTGCGCGAGTTCGTCCTCGCCGAGCACGACCGCGAAGGCCGCGCCGCTCGCGTCGGCCTTCTTCATCTGCGACTTGAAGCTCGAGATCGCACCGTCCGGGCTGCAATGCAGGATGACGTCGAGACCGGTATCGCGCAGACGCTCGGCGACGATGAACGCCTGCTCCGCCGCCTGTTCGCCCTGATGCACCACGTAGACATCCGTGCCTTCCGCTTCGGGCACGAGCTGCTCTTCCTTCAGCAATTCGAGGATGCGCTCGACGCCCATCGCCCAGCCGCACGCGGCCGTCGGCTTGCCGCCGAGCTGCTCGATCAGCGGATCATAGCGACCGCCGCCCGCGACCGTGCCTTGCGCGCCGAGCTTTTCGGTGACCCACTCGAACACGGTGAGGTTGTAGTAGTCGAGACCGCGCACGAGACGCGGATTGATGGTGAACGGAATATTGTTCGCCTTGAGCAGGCGCTGCACGCCGTCGAAGTGCTTGCGCGACGCATCGCCCAGAAAATCGACGAGCTTCGGCGCGTTCTGCGCGATCTCCTGCATGGCCGGATTCTTCGTGTCGAGCACGCGCAGCGGGTTCGTATAGAGACGGCGCTTCGCTTCTTCATCGAGCGAATCGACGTGCTTCTCCAGATACGCGATCAGTTCCTTGCGATGCGCCGCGCGCTCCTCGGCCTGCCCGAGCGAATTCAGTTCGAGGCGAATGCCGGTGAGCCCGAGATCGTCCCAGAGACGCTGGCACATCATGATGATTTCGGCGTCGGTATCCGGGCCCGTGAAGCCGAGCGCTTCCACGCCGACCTGATGAAACTGCCGGTAACGCCCGCGCTGCGGACGCTCGTGACGGAACATCGGGCCGACGTACCACAGGCGCTTCGGGCCGTCGTACAGCAGGTTGTGCTCGATGGTCGCGCGCACCACCGCCGCGGTATTCTCCGGGCGCATCGTCAGATGCTCGCCGTTCAGAGAATCCGTGAAGCTGTACATCTCTTTCTCGACGATATCGGTCACTTCGCCGATTCCGCGCGTGAACAACTGCGTATGCTCGACGATAGGCGTGCGGATGTTCTGATATCCGTACGCGCGCAGCATCGACTTGACGGTGGTTTCGAAGAAATCCCACAACGCGGCATCCTGCGGGAGGATGTCGTTCATGCCCTTTACGCCGCTCAGTTTTTCGAGCCGTTTCTTCTGTTCAGTCATCTGTCTTCAAAGGGTTGCGGTAGACGTTTCTTCACGCTTGCCTGCTTCCTGCCCGTAGGTGCGCTCGACATAGTCGCTGACGATTTGCTGGAATTCCTCGGCGATGCGCTCGCCGCGCAGCGTCTTCACCTTGACGCCGTCGATGAACACGGGCGCCGCCGGATTCTCGCCCGAACCCGGCAAACTGATGCCGATGTTCGCGTGCTTCGATTCGCCCGGCCCGTTGACGATGCAGCCCATCACCGCGACATGCATCTTCTCGACTCCGGGGAAACGGTCACGCCACGTGGGCATCGAGTTGCGCAGGTACGACTGGATTTGCGAGGCGAGTTCCTGGAACAGCGTACTGGTGGTGCGGCCGCAGCCAGGGCACGCGATGACCATCGGCGTAAACGAACGCAGGCCCATCGTCTGGAGGATTTCCTGGCCGACGATCACTTCGCCCGTGCGCGCGCCGCCCGGCTCGGGCGTGAGCGAGATGCGGATCGTGTCGCCGATGCCTTCCTGCAGCAGCACCGACAGCGCCGCCGTCGAGGCGACGATACCCTTCGAACCCATGCCCGCTTCGGTCAATCCGAGGTGCAGCGCGAAGCTGCAACGCTTCGCGAGTTCGCGGTACACGGCGATGAGATCCTGCACGCCGCTGACCTTGCACGACAGGATGATCTTGTCGCGCCCGAGGCCCAGTTCGACCGCACGCTCCGCCGAGCCGATCGCCGACTGGATCAGCGCCTCGTACATCACGCTTTGCAGCTCCCACGGCGTCGAGCGCGCGGCATTTTCGTCCATCATGCGCGCGAGCAGGTCCTGATCGAGACTGCCCCAGTTCACGCCGATTCGCACCGGCTTGTCATATTTGATCGCGGCTTCGATCATCTGCGCGAACTGCGTATCGCGCTTCGCGCCCTGCCCGACGTTGCCCGGATTGATGCGGTACTTCGAGAGCGTCTCGGCGCACGCGGGATAGTCGCGCAGCAGCAGATGGCCGTTGTAATGAAAGTCGCCGACGAGCGGCACCGTGACGCCCATGCGATCGAGCTGCTCGCGTACATGCGGCACGGCGGCGGCCGCTTCCGGCGTGTTCACGGTGATGCGCACGAGTTCGGAGCCGGCCTGCGCGAGTTCCTTGATCTGGATCGCCGTGCCGATCGCGTCGGCGGTGTCGGTGTTGGTCATCGACTGCACGCGCACCGGCGCGTCGCCGCCGATCGTGACGAGCTGGCCGCCCCAGCGCACATCGACCGCATGCGATGCGCGACGCGCCAATGACCCGCCGAAGACCGGTTCGGTCGAACAAATCTTGCTGCTAATCAGAGATTGAGCTTCGGATTGCATCGAAAAACCCTTTGGCAACCGTCGCGCCGTTCAGGCAGCGAGTTGCGTGTGTTTAATCTCAAACGGGCGTCACGGCCTGCACCGTGACGCCCCTGACTGATCGGTCGCGCGTTTTGCTCAGACGACCTCGCGCGCTCAAGGCAGCGAGAGGCGCGCGACGTTTCCGCGTGCGGATGAATAGCGCTTGGCGTCGACCGGTTCGTCGTCGACCGACAGGGATTCGACACCCTTCACGTTGCCGACGGTCACCTTGAACGGCGCCTCGCCTTCCACGCGCTGCGTATTGCCGGCGCGCACGAGGCCGGAAAACAGCTCCTTGCCATCCTTGCCGCGCACGCTGAACCAGCTATCTTCCTTCACTTTCAATTCGACTGCGCCAGAGCCGCTGCCTGCGACCGCCGGAGCGGACGCCGCGGCGCCAGCCACGGCCGGCGTCGCCTTCGTCGCCGACGCGGGCGCCGGTGCGTTCGCGCCCTGCACCGCGGACAGCGTCGAAGACGAAGCCGGCAGCGCGTTCGTGCCGAGTGGACGCGGCATCGGCTGCTCGCCGGGCGCGGCCGCTACTTCGGGCAGCGACGCTTCGCCCGTGTTCGCCGCGGCGGCCTCGTCGGGCGTCGGAGCGGACGACGTGGCGACCGGCTCGTTCGACGTCGATGTCGGCATTGACGAAAGGCCAACGCCCGTGCTCGCCTTCAGGCGCGCGAGCCAGTTGCTCGAATCGCCGCCGGTGTGCCACATCACGAGCGCCGCCAGCACGACGATGATCGCGAGCACGCCCCACATCCACGAACGCCGGCGACCCGACGACTTGCCGAGCGGCACCGACACGCGTCCGCGCGGCAGACCCGCGCCCGCCGATGCCGGCACTTTCAGATTCTGCTCGATGTCGCCGCCATCGCGCCGGAACGCCTGCGTAAAGGGTGCCGGATCGGCGCCGAGAATTTTCGCGTAACTGCGCACGATGCCCGCGGCAAACGTGCGATCGGGCAGATGACTGATATCGCCGGATTCGAGCGCGAGCAGCTTCGACGGCGACACCTTGAGGCGCGCCGAAACATCGTCGATCGACCATGCCTTCGCCTGACGGAGCTGCGCGAGACGCGCGCCGACCGCCTGTATCGAGTCCAGGGGCCCCGCCTGACTCGGATTGGACGCCGCCCCTTCCGCACCGGTCTGACCGTCGTGCTGACTGCCGGGCCGGTTGCCGGTTTGACCGCCGAAAGGCGTCGGGTGCTGCGGCTCACTCATGCCAAATTCCTCGCATCGATTCTTCTATATAGCGCTATTGCTACGTTCGGTTCGAAAAAACCACGTGAACGATACAACCCCGGCGCCATTGCAGACCGCTTTATAACAAAATGTTCGGCTTTTCGTGCCGCGTGCTGGCGTTTTGCCACGCCTTTCAGACGTCAGACCGCGCGCACCTCGATTGTCTTGCCGCCCGTCCGGCTCATGCGCTCGGCGAGACGCGTGCGATCCTGCACCGCGCCCGCGAGCTGGCCACAGGCAGCGTCGATGTCGTCGCCGCGCGTCTTGCGCACCGTAGTCACGACGCCCGCGTCCATCAGAACCTGCGCGAAACGCTTGATCTGCTCGTTCTTCGAACGCGTCAGGCCCGATTCCGGGAACGGATTGAACGGGATGAGGTTGAACTTGCACGGCACGTCGCGCGTGACGGCGAGCAGTTCGCGCGCGTGCGCTTCGGTGTCGTTCACGCCGTCGAGCATGCAATATTCGAACGTGATGAAGTCGCGCGGCGCAACCTTCAGGTAGCGCTGGCACGCGGCCATCAGTTCGCGCAACGGATACTTCTTGTTGAGCGGCACCAGCATGTCGCGCAGCGGATCGTTCGGCGCATGCAGCGACACCGCGAGCGCGACCGGCAAGTCCGCCGCCAGACGGTCCATCATCGGCACGACGCCGGAGGTGGACAGCGTCACGCGCCGGCGCGACAGGCCGTAGGCGTTGTCGTCGAGCATCAGGCGCATGGCCGGCACGACGGCGTCGTAATTGAGCATCGGCTCGCCCATGCCCATCATCACGACGTTCGTGACTACGCGCTCGCCCTTGCCGGGGCCGCCGACTTCACGCCCGAGCGACCGGCGCAGCGCGAACTCCGCCATGCGCAACTGACCGATGATCTCGCCCGTGGTCAGGTTGCGGGAAAAGCCCTGCTTGCCGGTGGAACAGAACCGGCAGTTCACCGCGCACCCCGCCTGCGACGACACGCACAGCGTGCCGCGCGTTTCTTCGGGGATGAACACGGTTTCGACCGCGTTGCCGTTGCCGACGTCGATCAGCCACTTGCGCGTGCCGTCGGTGGAAACGTGGTCCTGAATGATGTCGGGCATCGCCATGTTGGCGCGCCCCTTGAGTTTTTCGCGCAGCGATTTCGCGAGGTCCGTCATGCCGTCGAAGTCGTCGGCACCGTATTGATGGATCCAGCGCTGCAATTGCTTGGCGCGAAACGGCTTTTCGCCCAGGCTGGCGCAATATGCGGTGAGCCCGGCGGCGTCGAGATCGAGAAGATTGACGGTGGTGCTGCTCGTCATGTCGAATTCTGCCATTTCAGATTTGCGAAGCCCGGAAGCTGTCTTCCGGGACCGTTCGCGCCATTTCCTGCTTCTGTTCGTACCGCTTTTTCTTGCGTCGAGGCGCGATGCGCGCGACGATCATGCGGACCGTCGCGCTGTACAACGCGGAAATTAACGCGAGTAGACGTTGACTTCCGGGAAGAAGAAAGAAACTTCCTGCTTTGCGGTTTCCGGAGCGTCCGAACCGTGCACGGCGTTGGCGTCGATGCTGTCTGCGAAGTCGGCGCGGATCGTGCCCTTGTCCGCCTTCTTCGGATCGGTCGCGCCCATCAGGTCGCGGTGTTTGGCGATCGCGTTCTCACCTTCCAGCACCTGAATCACGACCGGGCCGGAAATCATGAATTCCACGAGATCCTTGAAGAACGGGCGTGCAGCGTGCACGGCGTAGAACTTTTCCGCGTCGCCGCGCGACAGATGAACCATGCGCGACGCAATGATCTTGAGACCTGCGTTCTCGAAACGGCTGTAGATCTGGCCGATAACGTTTTTTGCCACTGCGTCCGGCTTGATAATCGACAGGGTGCGCTCGATCGCCATGAAAAACTCCAAATAATGAACGGTTTACGGATTAAAACGAATCGACAATTGTAGCACGAAGCAAGGTATCATTGCGATTGAAACCTTACGGTACCGTAAGGATCAAACACAGCGAGGACTTAAACGCTGGAACGCCCGGATCAAGCTTTCGAACTATTGAATTCGGCGCGCGCCGGGGTCATATTGGAGCCGTACGCTGCGTTGCAACCTGGCGCACCATGCCGCGGATGCACCAGAACGGTCCTAATACTGGTTTAAGTCCGGCAACCTATCATTCGCGTGTGACGGGCGTAGCGGGAAGACCAAACCACAGACAATTGGAGCAAGGAGAAACCATGAACGAATCACCCTACGGCTTTGGCCGGAATGGCAGCGTCACCTCGGTGGAGGTGCGCAACCGCGTGCTGCGCAACACCTACTGGCTGCTCGCGCTCTCGATGGTGCCGACGGTGCTCGGCGCGTGGGTCGGCGTCGCGACGGGCTTCTCGCTGTTCGCCGCCACCAGCCCGGCGATGAGCTTCATCGCGTTTCTCGCCATCGCGTTCGGCTTCATGTTCGCGATCGAGAAGACCAAGGACAGCGGCATGGGGGTCGTGGTCCTGCTCGGCTTCACGTTCTTCATGGGCCTGATGCTGTCGCGTCTGCTGAGCTTCATCCTCGGCTTCTCGAACGGTCCGCAGCTCATCATGATGGCCTTCGGCGGCACGGGCGTGATTTTCGCCGCGATGGCGACCATCGCCACCGTCAGCAAGCGCGATTTTTCGGGCCTGGGCAAGTTCCTGTTCATGGGCGTGATCGTCATTCTGCTGGCGGCGTTCGCGAACATCTTCCTGCAACTGCCCGCGCTGATGATGACGATCTCCGTGCTCGCCATCGTGATCTTCTCGGCGTACATGTTGTTCGACGTGCAGCGCGTGGTGAACGGCGGTGAAACGAACTACATCAGCGCGACGCTCGCGATCTACCTCGATCTGTACAACGTGTTCACGAACCTGCTGGCGCTGCTGGGCATTTTTGGCGGCAACCGCAACTGATCGGCGGTTCGTTTCCAGAAACGAAAAACCGGCCTTCGGGCCGGTTTTTTTGTGCCTGCGGTCTTCGTACGAAGCGCGCCGGTCAGTCACGCTCGAACAATGCGATCGACTCGACGTGCGACGTGTGCGGAAACATGTTCACCACGCCCGCGCCCTTCATCCGATAGCCGGCTTCATGCACCAGCAGGCCCGCGTCGCGTGCAAGCGTCGCCGGATTGCACGACACGTAGACGATGCGCTCCGGCAACGGACCGTCGCCGCTCTGCGCGATGTCCGCGAGCGCCTTCGCCACCGCGAGCGCGCCTTCGCGCGGCGGATCGACCAGAAACTTGTCGAACGCGCCGAGCGCACGAAGGTCGTCGGCGGTGACTTCGAACAGGTTGCGGCATGCGAACGACGTATGCCCGTCGACGCCATTGGCCTTCGCGTTCTCCAGCGCACGCGCGGTCAGCGCCTCGCTGCCCTCGATGCCCACCACTTCGCGCGACACCCGCGCGAGCGGCAGCGTGAAGTTGCCGATGCCGCAGAACAGATCGAGAACGCGGTCGGACTTTTCCGGCGCGAGCAGGCTGAGCGCCCGGCTCACCAGCACGCGATTGATCTGGTGATTCACCTGCGTGAAATCGGTCGGCTTGAACGGCATGCGGATATCGAATTCCGGCAGCGTGTAAGCCAGCTCCTGATCGAGCGGATAGAACGGATAGACCGTATCCGGGCCCTTCGGCTGGAGCCAGAACTGCACGCCGTGCTCGTCGGCGAAGGTGCGGATCAACGCTTCGTCGGCTTCTGTCAGCGGCTCCAGAATGCGCAGCACGAGCGCGGTGACCTCGGTGCCGAGCGCGAGTTCGATCTGCGGCATGCGATCGCGGATCGAAAGCCCGGCCACCAGATGACGCAGCGGCACGAGCATCGCGGAAACATGCGGCGGCAGCACTTCGCAGCTCGTCATGTCAGCGACATAGCTGCTCTTGCGCTCGTGGAAGCCCACCAGCACGCCGCCCTTCTTTTCGACATGTCGCACCGTGAGGCGCGCGCGATAGCGGTATCCCCACGACGGACCGTGAATCGGCCGGAACATGGTTTCCGCGCGCAGCTTCGACAGATGCTGCAGGTTGTCCTCGAGCACGCGCTGCTTCACCGCGATCTGCGCGCGCACGTCGAGGTGCTGCATCGAACAGCCGCCGCAGGTGCCGAAAAACTGACACTTCGGCTTCGTGCGCAGCACGCTCTCGCGCAACACGTTCACCACTTGCGCCTGCTCGAAACTCGGCTTCTTGCGAAAACTCGAATAGCTCACGCGTTCGCCCGGCAGCGCGCCTTCGACGAAGATCACCTTGCCCGGTTCGCCGTCCTCGTTGACCAGCCGGCCGACGCCGCGCGCTTCCATATCGAGCGACTCGATTTCGATTTCCGGAGCGACGAAGTTCGGATCGGGCGTGACGGATTTGGCCGGCGCGGCGCGGCGGCGATGGGGAGTTTTTCGGGCAGCTTCAGACACCTGCGTACTTCCTGGCTAACGAATGGCAAAGGCGAGATTGTAGACGAACGTCACCGCGTCAACTGCCGAACGCGGCCAGATACTCGGCCCAGTGCGGCGACGATTCCTGCGCGAGCGCGTTCTTCACGAAATTGATTTCGTCGGCGTATTCGTCGGGCGTGAAGCCGCCGCGCATCATCTGAAACCGGCAGTACATGAGGTAAGTATTCACCACATCGGTTTCGCAATAGTTGCGAATTTCGTCGATCTGACCGTCGCAATAGGCGTCCCACACCTTGCCGCCGTCCATGCCGAGCTTGCCGGGAAAGCCGCACAGCTTCGCGAGCGCATCGAGCGGCGCGTTGGCGCGCGCCTGATACATCGCGAGCACGTCCATCAGGTCGATGTGCCGCATGTGATAGCGGCCGATGTAGTTGTTGAACTTGAATTCGCGGTCGTCCTGGCCGAGGTCCCAGTAGCGCGGCGCGGCGATGCCGTGCACCAGCGCGCGGTAATGCAGCACGGGCAGATCGAAGCCGCCGCCATTCCACGAGACGAGCTGCGGCGTGTACTTTTCGATCACGCGATAGAACGACTGGATGAGCGCCGCTTCGCCGTCGGCGGTCGTGCCGAGCGAGCGCACGCGAAAGCCGCTGTTGTCGCGAAATACGCAGGAAATCGCCGCGACGCGTTGCAGATGATGCGGCAGAAAATCATTGCCGACGCGCTCGCGGCGTGCTTCGAACGCATGTTCGGCCACCTCGCGATCGGAGAGATCGTCGGGCAGATCTTCGAGACGGCGAATGCCGTCGACATCGGGGATGGTCTCGATGTCGAAAACGAGAATCGGTGTCATTGAATCCTGAAACGCGACGCCCCGTTTTTGAAGGGCGTCGCCAAAGCGTTAGAGCACGGCGTCCTTGCGAACGCCGTTGGAGGCGAAAAAGCGCTTGAGCCGCACGAGCGCCTCTTGCTGGATCTGGCGCACGCGTTCGCGCGTGAGGCCCATTTCATCGGCGAGTTCTTCGAGCGTGGCGGGTTCGATATGGTTCAGCCCGAAACGCCGTTCGATCACGTGCCGGTGTTTATCGGACAGGCGCGACAGCCACAGGCGCGTGAGCGATTCCAGTTCGCGATGCTGCACTTCCGCGTCGGGCGACTGGCTCTGATCGTCCGAAAGCAGATCGAGCAGGCTGCTGCCTGGATCGAGATCGAGCGGCGCGTCGAGCGAAGCCGTGTGCTCGTTGAGGGCGAGGATATCGGTGACTTCCTCGGGCGTCTTGCCGGTGAGATACGCGATATCGTCGATGCTCGCATCGCGGCGCTCGGGCGCGACGCTGTCAGCCGAATTGGCGGAATTTTTTTCCAGATGCCGCTTCGCGCGCAACACCTGATTGAGCTCGCGAATCACGTGCACCGGCAGACGCACGGTGCGCGCCTGATTCATGATCGCGCGTTCGATGCTCTGGCGGATCCACCACGTGGCGTAAGTCGAAAAACGAAAGCCGCGCGTCGGGTCGAATTTCTCGATGGCGTGCATGAGGCCGAGGTTGCCTTCCTCGATCAGATCGAGCAATGGCACGCCGCGATTCAGATACCCCTTCGCGATACTGACGACGAGCCGCAGATTGCGCTCGATCATCACCTGCCGCGCCTCGAATTCGCCCGCCTTCGCGAGCCGCGAATAGCGCTGCTCTTCCTCCACCGTCAGCAACGGCTTCACGCTGATGCGGTTGAGGTAATGCTGAATGGTGTCGGCCGTGAGTTCGGCCTGCAGGAGCGAACGAAAATCGTCGGCGTCCGGCTGGGGCTCGCTCGCGCCTTCGCTCGCTTCGTCGCTGCCCTTGCCGCGGCTCGAACCTTCTTCCTCGGAGTCGACATCGACATCGACGTTATCGATGTCGTCGTCATGAGTCGAAGCACCGTCTTCCACCGACACTTGCAAAGGTCGGCTGATCGTCTCAGTCTCGGCTTGCGGCAGGCGGCGCTTCGTTTTTGGCATGATGGTTTCGCTTTATTGCGGCGGCAAATACTTAAGTGGGTCAACAGGTTTTCCCTGCCGGCGAACTTCGAAATGCAACATCACGCGGTCCGAATCGCTGTTCCCCATCTCAGCGATCTTCTGCCCTTTAGTTACCGCGTCTCCTTCTTTTACCATCAAAGCGCGGTTATGTGCGTACGCAGTGAGAAAAGTCGCGTCATGTTTGATGATAATGAGATTGCCGTAGCCGCGCAGCCCATTTCCGGAATAAACGACCCGGCCATCCGCCGACGCATTGACCGCGTCTCCCGCCGCACCGCCAATATTCAAACCCTTGTTCTTCGCGTCGTCGAACGTGCCGAGAATCGGCCCGCGCGCCGGCCAGATGAACGCCGGCTGGCCCGAGGGCGCCGTCGCGTTCGCGTCCGCGCCAGGCGCAGCCGGCACGCCCGGCGTCGACGCCGCGCCCGGGGTTCCGGGCGCGGCGCCCATGCCCGAATTCGGACCGTAGTACGGCGGCTGCGCGGCCGCGCCCGCTTGCGGCGTGGCGTACGCGTTCGCGCCATTGAGCGGCTGCGTCTGCACGCCGCCGCCGATGATCGGCGCGGTCGCCACACCAGGAGTAGCCGCGGCGAGATTCGCGCCCGGAGGCGCCACACGCATCAACTGCCCGACTTCGATCTGGTTCGGGTTGGTCAGGTTATTCCACGTTGCGATGTCGTGATAATTCTGACCGTTTTCCAGTGCGATCCGATATAGGGTGTCGCCCGGTTTTACACGGTAATAGCCTGGCGGCGGCGGACCGTTGTCAGGCGTCTGGGCCGCCGTCGTGCCGATGGGCGCGCCCGTTCTGTCGACGACCGGCGCCATGTCCATGCGCGTCGAACACGCCGCCAGCGCGGACAACGCCAGCACGCACACGCCGCGCTGCGCCGCGCTCAGGCGTTGGTCCGCACTTCCTTCTCGCAAAGCACGCAGGATACTCATCGGGTCAAATCACTCCGGATTTTAAAGGTACAAAAAAGACGCGATCGAGCTGCTCTTCCCGCCACTGTGACGCCGACACGCGCGTGACGAGCGTCAGCACCTGCGACTGCGCGGCCTGCGATCCGACCGGCGCGACGAGCTTGCCGCCCACCGCCAGTTGATCGAGCAAGGCCTGCGGCACGTCGAGGCCCGCGCAGGCGATCACGATGGCGTCGAACGGCGCAGCCGCGGACAGGCCCAGGCGGCCGTCGCCGTAATGCAGCCGGATATTCGGCACGCGCAGCGGCCGAAGGTTGAGCTTGGCGCGCTCCGACAGCGGACGCACGCGCTCGATCGAATAAACCTCTGTGGCGACTTGAGACAGCACGGCCGCCTGATAGCCGCAGCCCGTGCCGATCTCCAGCACCTTGTTCAACGCGCGCCCCGTCGCGACCAGCTCGATCATGCGCGCGACGACGGACGGCTTCGAGATGGTCTGGTGATGACCGATCGGCAGCGCGGCGTCTTCGTAAGCCTGCGCGGCGAGCCCCGGATCGACGAACATGTGGCGCGGCACGACCGACATCGCGTTCAGCACGCGCGGATCGGTGATGCCGTTCGAGCGCAGCCGTTCGACCATGCGCTCGCGCACCCGTTCCGACGTGAGCGTCTGCGTGCTCGCGAGCGCGACGTTGGGCGCACCTTTGCGGGTCACGGTCGCGGAGGGAGCCGGGTCGCGCTCGGCCGGTCGCGGCGTGGCGCGCAATGCGCTCACGCGCGGCGCGTGAGACGCATGATTCTTGCTCGCGGACGGAACCGGTTTCGCCGTGCCAATCGTCGACTTCGTTTCGGAACGCGCGGGAAAAACGGACGTGGCCGGCTTCGCGGATGCCGCCGCAGTGGCGGGATTCTTCATCGGCGCATTCGGTGCGCGTGATGGAGACGCCTTGGCCGGTTGCATCGGCGTCGACTTGAGCGCTGAAACGGCGGCCGGTTTGCCGCGCGGATCCTGCGCGCGCGTCGCGGGCTTGCGTGGCTCGCGAACCAGATCCGCGAGCGCCAGCGGAAAGCGCTTGGCGCGCTCCTCGCTCATGTGCGACCGCTCCCGGCACGGGCCCATTCGCGCGTCTCGGCCATGAGCTTCGTATGAGTCAGGTCGAGTTGCAGCGGCGTGATCGAGACGAAACCGTTCGCGACCGCGTGGAAATCGGTGCCTTCGCTGGCATCGAGCGCGTCGCCGGACGGGCCGATCCAATAAATCGGATTGCCGCGCGGATCGCTCTGGCGGATCACCGGCTGCGAAGGATGACGCTTGCCGAGGCGCGTCACTTTCCATTCGCGCAGTTGATCGTAAGGCAGGCTCGGGATGTTCACGTTCAGCAGCGGATGGCCCGGCATCGGATGTTCGAGGAAATGCGCGACGATCTCCGCGGCGACCCGCGCGGCGTCTTCGAGATGGAGCCAGTCGCGGCCGACGAGCGAGAACGCGATCGCCGGAATGCCGAACATGAAGCCTTCGGTGGCCGCCGCGACCGTGCCCGAATACAGCGTGTCCTCGCCGACGTTCTGCCCGTTGTTGATGCCCGACACGACGAGATCCGGCTGCTGCTCGAGCATGCCGGTGAGCGCGATATGCACGGAATCGGTCGGCGTGCCGTTCACGAAATTGAAACCGTTCGGCGCCTGATGCACGCTCAGCGGCCGCGACAGCGTAAGCGAGTTGGAGGAGCCGCTGCAGTTCTGCTCCGGCGCCATCACGGTCACTTCGCCGAGCGGCTGCAGGACCTCGTGCAGCACATTGATGCCGCGCGCCAGATAACCGTCGTCGTTGCTGAGTAGGATTCGCATCCGATGATTGTAACCGAGGAACATGGCGCGACGACCACTCGCAGGCTCGCTCGCGACGTCGTCCCTGCCCTACACTGAGGCCACTTTTCCAAGAGGAGACGCCATGCGCGCCGTACGCTGCAACGAACACGGATTGCCCGACACCCTTTCCATCGAAACGCTGCCCGACCTGCTTCCGGAAGCGGGCGAAGTCGTCATCGACGTGAAAGCGGCGAGCGTCAATTTCCCCGACGTGCTGATCATCCAGAACAAGTACCAGTTCAAGCCGCCGCTGCCGTTCACGCCGGGCGCGGAGTTCGCGGGCATCGTGCGCGAAGTGGGCGCGGGCGTTACGCGCCTGTCGCCGGGCATGCGCGTGGCCGCCTACACCGCGCAGGGCGCGTTCGCCGAACAGGCGCGCGCGAAAGAAGCGGATTGCATAGCGCTGCCCGATGACGTCGATCTCGCCGACGCCGCCGCGTTCACGCTCGCGTACGGCACCTCGTACCACGCGCTGGTCGATCGCGGCGCGCTGCGGGCCGGCGACACCCTGCTCGTGCTGGGCGCGGCGGGCGGCGTCGGCGTCGCGGCGATCCAGATCGGCAAGATCGTCGGCGCGCGCGTGATCGCAGCGGCATCGAGCGCGGAGAAGCTCGCGTTCTGCCGCGCGCATGGCGCCGACGAGGTCATCGACTATGCGACGGAAGATTTGCGCGAACGCATCAAGGCGCTGACCGGTGGCAACGGGCCGGATGTCATTTTCGATCCCGTCGGCGGCGCGTATGCCGAACCCGCGTTTCGCAGCATCGGCTGGCGCGGGCGGTATCTGGTCGTCGGCTTCGCGAATGGAGAGATTCCGAAGCTGCCGCTCAACCTCGCGTTGCTGAAAGGCGCGAGCATCGTCGGCGTGTTCTGGGGTGGTCACATGCAGCGCGAGCACGGACTCGCCGATCAGGAGTTCGCGACGATGGTCGACTGGATCAAGGCCGGCAAGCTGCGCCCGGTCGTCACGAAACGCTATTCGCTCGATGAGACGCCGCAAGCCCTCGACGACATGATGAAGCGCCGCGTGACCGGCAAGATCGTGATCGAGCCGTGATGTGCGGCCTGCTATCATCGCGCGCTTTCGAAAAGCTTCAATTCAGACATGACGAGCACCCGTCCCGACGTCAGCGTCATCGTGCCGGTCTACGACTGCGAGCCGTGGCTTGAAGCGCAACTCCGCTCCGTGCTGGATCAGGAAGGCGTCGAACTCGAAGTCATTGCGATCTGTGACGGCGCGACGGACGGCAGTCTCGCCGTGCTCGAATCGATCGCGGCGCGCGATGCGCGCGTGCGTGTGGTGAAGCAGGAAAATCGTGGTGTATCGGCGGCGCGCAATGTCGGACTGACGCTCGCGCGCGGCGAATGGATCGTGTTCGCCGATGGCGACGACTGGATGAAGCCCGGCGCGTTGCGCAGCTGGATCGGCCACGGCCGCGAGCAGGGTCTCGATGTCGTCATCGGAAATGGCTTCGGCTTCGATGCGCTGCCGCCTGCCGTCGACCCGCAGCCGATGTACGCGGGGCAGCCGTGGGGCGAAATCTGCAGCGGCACGACGTGGCTCGAACGGACCGTGCCGGGCGACGACTGGGTCGTTTGCGTGTGGCTGCAATGCGTGAGACGCGAGTTCGTCGAAAAGCACAGCCTTCGTTTCGAGCCGGACGTCGTGCACGAGGACATCATCTGGTCGCTGCAACTGGCGCTGCGCGTACAGCGTGTCGGTTTCGTGCGCGAACCGTTCTACGGATATCGACGCAATCCGCTATCGATCACGAACGCGCCGTCGCCGGCCGCCGTTGCGCGCCGCGCCGCGGGTTATCTGCGCGTCATCGACGCGCTCGTGGCAGCCGCGCTCGATCCGCGGACCGATCGGCATCTGAGCCGCATTCTGTTGCGCCAGGCGAATCGTGAGGGTGGCCATCTTCTGCATCTGCTTCGAAAGCGCCTGCACGACGACGCACTGCGCAAGTCGGTCGCGCGTCAATTCCTGCGGTCCGGTCATTTCCGCGCCATGTTGAAAGGCGCGACCAACGCGAGCGAAGTGTGGCGCGCGCTTCGTTGCTGGCGCATCTACACACGCTTCGCGATGTAACCGCGACGGATTACAAACGCCGCGATTGCGCGCCGGGCACCATGCCGATGCGCGCCGCCTGCGTTGCGTTCGCGTCACCGAAACCGGCGGGCGCGTATCGATGCGCCGTGCGCGCATGCGTGCAATGCAGCGCCTGAAAAGCGGCCATCACACGCCGTACGGAAAGCAGGCGCTGCCATAACCGCTCCTTGAGCCCGCCGAACGGCAACACCGAAGGCGGCAACACGATCGCGCCCGGACCCCAACCCGGACGCCAGGAACGCGCGAGGCCCCGGCGCATGAAAAGCGAGAGCGTCGGCACGCCGATGCACGACGCGAGATGCCCGAGCCCGGAATCGTTGCCGATGAACCAGGACGACTCGGCGATCCACGTCGCGACTTCATTCAGACGCGGCAGCGCGTTGACTTCGCAGCCGTGCTCGGCGATATCCCCCCAGACGCCGAATTCGTCGGGCGCGACGAGAAAGCTCGGCTGCAACTGACGACGCGTGAGCACGCGCGACAGCGCGAGAAATTTTTTGCGCCCCCACATCTTCTCGGGATGACTGCCAGTTGGATGAATGACGACCCGATCGGCGAACCGCCCTTGCATGACGCCCGCCGGCACGACGAGCCCGTTCGCGCGCGTCACGTCGCGCAGGCCCAGCACCTTCGTCGCGATCTCGACGATACGATCCACCATGTGCTTCGAGCCGCCATACTCCGGCAGCGTCGCGACGCAGAGCGTCTTGCCCGAACGGCTCAGCGTCGAAGCGTAGCTGGTCGGCCGCAGTTCGATCACGGTGTCGAACGCACCGCGCCATGCGTCCGGTTGCCCGACGGCCATATGCGGAAACCAGTCGGCGAGCTGCTCCGCCACCCAGCCGAACACGACGGGCCTGTAACCGTTGCGGATGAGATTGTTGACGAGGACGAGCCCGATGAGGCTGTCGCCGATCGGCGATGGCAACACCACCGCTATCGAAGTGTCGGTACTCAGTTTCATTGTTGTTCTCGCGGGATCGCGCGGATGAACGCCGCGCCGATCCCGCGCGTGAGCGCCCAAATACAGAGTGTTGCCTGGTGTGCGTTACAGATTCATGTGCGCCCGGCGCTGATTCACCTCAAAGCACCTCGAGTCCGCCTCGACCCGACGCGCGGCGCCGTGTCAAGATAACCGATATGTCGGGTCAGGGTTGACATGTTTTGTCACATGCGCGCAGGCACGTGAAGGCGTTCCATCAGAGCTTTTCTGTTTCTCCGCTCTTCGGCTGCCACTTCATGAGCCGCCGCTCGACCAGCGCGACGAGCCCGTCGAGCACGAGCGCGAACGCCGTAAGCACGAGAATGCCGGCGAACACCGTGTTGATGTCGAAAGTGCCTTCGGCCTGCAGGATCAGATAGCCGACGCCGCGCGCCGAGCCGAGATATTCACCGACCACCGAGCCCACGAACGCCAGCCCGACCGACGTATGCAGGCTGGAAAACACCCAGCTCGTCGCGCTCGGCAGATAGACGTGCCGCAACAGTTGCCGGCGATTCGCGCCGAGCATGCGCGCGTTGGCCAGCACGACCGGGCTCACTTCCTTCACGCCCTGATAGACGTTGAAGAACACGATGAAAAACACGAGTGTCACGCCGAGCGCGACCTTCGACCAGATGCCGAGCCCGAACCACACCGCGAAGATCGGCGCGAGGATCACGCGCGGCATCGAGTTGGCGGCCTTGATGTACGGATCGAGCAGCGCGCTCATCGTCGGCGCGAGGGCGAGCCACAGACCGACCCCGAGTCCGAACACGGTGCCGATCACGAACGCCAGCACCGTTTCGATCAGCGTCACCCACAGGTGGATATAGATCTCGCCGCCGGTGAACCACTCCCAGATTCGCACGAGCACCTTCTGTGGCTCGCCGAAGAAGAACGCGGCCTTGTTGGCGTCGTCGAAATAGAAAGGCGGCAGGAGCGTCGGGCTCGTCAGCGCGTACCACAGCGCGAAACACACGAGCAGCAACAGCCATTGCCACACGATGAGATTCGCCCGATTCGGGCGCAGCTTGTTCCACATGGTCGGTCTTGTCTCAGTCGGCGGCGGGCTTCAGTTGCTGCTGATAGCCCTTCAATACTTCCTCGCGCAACACGCCCCAGATTTGCGCGTGCAATTCGACGAAGCGCGGATGCGAGCGGATTTCGGCGACATCGCGCGGGCGCGGCAGATCGATCACGAACTCGCCGATCGGATGCGTGCCCGGCCCCGCCGACAGCACGATCACGCGATCGGACATCGAGATCGCTTCGTCCAGATCGTGCGTGATGAAGAGCACGGCCTTGCGCTTCGCCGCCCACAGATCGAGCAGTTCGTTCTCCATCAGTTGACGGGTCTGGATATCCAGCGCGGAGAACGGCTCGTCCATCAGGATGATGTCGGGATCGAGGATGAGCGTCTGCGCCATCGCGACGCGCTTTCTCATGCCGCCCGAAAGCTGATGCGGATAACGGTCGCCGAAGCCGCCGAGTCCCACGCGCTTGAGCCATTCCTCGCCGCGCGCGTCGGCTTCGGCCTTCGGCACGCCGCGAAACGCGAGGCCGGCGCTCACGTTGTCGAGCGCGGAGCGCCACGGCATCAGGCCATCGGCCTGGAACATGTAACCCGCGCGCCGGTTGATGCCAAGAAGCGGGTCGCCGAAGACGCTCACCGTGCCCGACGAAGGCTCGAGCAGTCCCGCCGATACGTTGAGCAGCGTGGACTTGCCGCAGCCCGTCGGCCCGACCACGGAAACGAATTCGCCGGGCGCGATCGCGAGACTCGTATCGCGCACCGCGGTGTAGCGATCGCTGCGACGCTCACGCGAGGCGAACGTGCAGGTGACGTCTTCCAGCGCGAGCGCGGGTATCGAAGGCGCGCTCATCGGTCAGACCTTGACGGTGGCAAGCGCCTTCTTCACGAAGTCGTTGGTCCAGGTCTTCGACAGGTCGATCGGCTTGCCCTTCACGGTTTCGTCGAAGGCCTGCAAGGTCTTGAGCGAGGTCGTGGGACCGTCGGCGGGCATCAGGCCGTCCGGCGACAGTGCTTCCTTCACGTGCTGCCACGAATCGAGATAGAGCGCGCGGTCGCCGAGCAGATAGCCTTCCGGCACCGTCGAAATCAAGTCCTTGCCCGATGCCGTTTGCAGCCACTTGAGCGCGCGCACCATCGCGTTGGTGAGCGCCTGCGTCGTGCTGGGATTCTTCGTGATGAAGCTCTGCGATGCATACAGGCAACCGGCCGGCATGTTGCCGCCGAACACCTTGACGGTATCCGCGAGCGTGCGCGTGTCGGAGACGATACGGATATCGCCCGCACGGTCGAGCTTGGTCATCACAGGATCGAGATTGGCGATCGCGTCGATCTGGCCGGACTGCAGCGCGGCGATCGCGCCCGCGCCCGCACCCACGCCGATGAACGACACATCGCTCGCCTTCAACCCTGCCTGCGCGAGCACGAAGCTCGCCATGATCGACGTCGACGAACCCGGCGCCGTCACGCCGATCTTCTTGCCCTTCAGGTCCGCGACCGACTTGTAGTTCGGCATGGTCTTCTTCGAGACTGCAAGCACGATCTGCGGCGCGCGCCCCTGCAACACGAATTCGCGGAAATACTGGCTCTTCGCCTGCAGCAGCAGCGTGTGCTCGAACGCGCCGGACACCACGTCCGCGCTTCCGCCAACCGCCGCCTGCAAGGCCTTCGCGCCGCCCGCGAAATCGGCGATCTCGACTTCGAGCCCTTCGTCCTTGAAATAATTGCGGCGCTCGGCAATCGTGAGCGGCAGATAGTAGAAGAGATTCTTGCCGCCGACCGCGATCGATACCTTCGCCTGCTCGGGCTTGCTCTGCGCGAATGCGAGCGGCATCGCCGACCAGGCACTGCCCGCGAGCACGGCGCCGCTCGCGATGAACGTTCTGCGTTTCATCGTCTCTTGTCTCCTGTTTTCATCGTTGTCAGCGCGCTTCAGCTGAAGGCTCAGATCACCTTCGCCGCCCGCAGCCGCGCAATGTCGTCGGCATCATACCCGAGCGTTTGAAGTACTTCATCCGTGTGTTCACCGAGTTGCGGACCGAGCCAGCGCGTTTCGCCGGGTGTTTCGGACAGTTTCGGCGTGACGTTCGGCAGCGTGATCTCGCGGCCGTCCTGCCAGGGAAAGCGTTGCAGCATCTGGCGCGCGATGTATTGCGGATCGGTGAACATGTCCGCGACGCTGTAGATGCGCCCGGCCGGCACGTCGGCGGCATTGAGCACCGCGAGCGCTTCGTCGATGCTGCGTGTCGCGAGCCACGCGGCGATGGCGTCGTCGATTTCCTGCGTGCGCGGCACGCGGCCGTCGTTCGACGCGAGCGCGGGATCGTCCGCGAGATCCGCGCGGTCGATCGCGTTCATCAGGCGCTTGAAGATGGGATCGCTGTTGCCGCCGATCACGATGCTGCCGTCGCGGCACGGATACGTGTTCGACGGCACGATGCCCGGCAGCGACGCGCCGGTGCGTTCGCGCACCATGCCGTACACGCCGTATTCCGGCACGACGCTTTCCATCATGTTGAAGACGGCTTCGTACAGCGCGACATCGACCACCTGCCCCTTGCCGCCGTTCACCTGCCGGTGATGCAGCGCCATCAGCGCGCCGATCACGCCGTGCAGCGCGGCGATCGAATCGCCGATCGAAATGCCGATGCGCGGCGGCGGCAGATCGGGATAGCCGGTGATGTGACGCAGCCCGCCCATCGACTCCGCGATCGCGCCGAAGCCCGGACGATCGCGATAAGGACCGGTCTGTCCGTAGCCCGACAGACGCACCATCACGAGGCCGGGATTGTCGGCGGACAGCACTTCATAGCCGAGCCCGAGTTTTTCGAGCAGCCCGGGCCGGAAATTCTCGACGACGATATCGGCTTCCTTTGCGAGCCGCCGCACGATCTCCTTGCCCTCGTCGGCCTTGAGATTCACCGTCACCGATTTCTTGTTGCGCGCCTGGACCGCCCACCACAGCGACGTGCCGCCCACTTCGGGATACAGCTTGCGCCACTTGCGCAACGGGTCGCCGCCGTTGGGGTCTTCGATCTTGATGACGTCAGCGCCGAATTCGCCCATGAAGCGCGCGGCGAACGGCCCAGCGATGAGCGTGCCGAGCTCCAGCACTTTTACGCCGGCGAGCGGTCCAGTCGATGCGCTCATGATTTCGTCTCCCTTATTTTTGTACGGACTTCAAAGCGGGATGTCGAGCGGCCTGAAACGCGGCGTGCCGTCGGCGAGTGTCTCGTTGAACATCGCGGCCGGGCGGACCCACAAGCCGCGCTCGTGCGGCCACAGATGCTCGTAGACGATCATCGCTTCCTCGGTTTCCGAGTGACGCGCGACACCGATCACGCGATACAGGCCACCCTTGTAATGACGATGCGTCGCGAGCGCGAGAGCTTCGGTTTCTGTCATCGATTCGATTCCTTCAGACGGAGCGGCGATCGAGCATGGCGCGCGCGATCGTGCCCGCATCGACATATTCCAGCTCGCCGCCGACGGGCACGCCCCGCGCGAGCCGCGTGACCTTCAGTCCCTTCGACTTGAGCGTCTGCGCGAGATAGTGCGCGGTCGCCTCGCCTTCGTTGGTGAAGTTCGTGGCGAGCACCACTTCCTGCACGACGCCGTCGAGCGCGCGGCCGATGAGCCGCTCGAAGTGGATTTCCTTCGGACCGATGCCGTCGAGCGGACTCAGTCGCCCCATCAGCACGAAATAGAGGCCGCGATACGTGAGCGTCTGCTCCAGCATGATCTGATCAGCAGGCGTTTCGACGACGCATAGCAAGGCCGGGTCGCGTTCCTCGTCGAGGCAGACTTCGCAGATGTCGGCTTCGGTGAAGGTGTTGCACTTCTCGCAGTGCTTCAGATGCTCGGTCGCAAACAGGAGCGATGCACCGAGTTTTTCGGCGCCCGCGCGATCGTGCTGCATCAGGTGATACGCCATGCGCTGCGCCGACTTCGGTCCGACGCCGGGCAGCGCGCGCAGCGCCTCGACCAGCGCCGACAGGGCGGAAGGTTGTTTCATGTGTCCTCATGACGCGCCGGATTCGCTCCGGCGCGCGCGATTAGAACGGCAGCTTGAAGCCCGGCGGCATCGGCATGCCGGCGGTCATGCCGCTCATTTTTTCCTGCGTGGTGGCCTCGGCCTTGCGCACGGCGTCGTTGAACGCGGCGGCGACGAGATCCTCCAGCATGTCCTTGTCGTCGGCGAGCAGGCTCGGGTCGATCTGCACGCGACGCACGTCGTTCTTGCAGGTCATCGTCACCTTCACGAGACCGGCGCCGGACTGGCCCTCGACCTCGATCTGCGCGAGTTGCTCCTGCGCCTTCTTCATGTTTTCCTGCATCTGCTGAGCCTGTTTCATCAGCCCGGCGAGTTGGTTCTTCATCATGGTTCGGCTCCTTGCTCGAAAACGTGTGGCCCGAGCGCGCGGCAGGTGCGCGCCCGACTTTCAGTGCGGATGCGCGGCGTCGGACAACGCGCCGCGCGCTTCAGTTCATGGCGGGTTCGCGCCCGACGACGCGGCGATCGGCTTGATCGAACCCTGCACGATGCTCGCGCCGAAATCGCGGATCAGCGATTGCACGAACGGATCCTGCTTGATCTCCTGCTCGGCTTCCTGTTGACGTCGCGCGCGGTCGGCGGCATCGAGCGCGGCGGCGGTGCGGCGCACCGGCGCGACATTGACGCTGACTTCGATCGCGCGGCCGAGTTTCTCGGTGAGCGCGGTTTTGAGTTTCGCGACGTGCGAGGCATCGGTGTACATCTGCACCGCGACCGCGAGCGTGACGGAATTCGCGTCGCAGGCGGTCAGTTCGCTGTTGAACGCGAGCTGATAGGCGACGCCCTTGAGCGGCAGATCGACCGCGAGCGCCGGCCATTCGACGCTCACGCCGAGCGCGTCGAGCGGCACGGCGGGCGGCAGCGGCGCCGTGTCGATGACCGGCGCGGGCTGCGCCGCGGGCTGCTTTGCCGGTTCCGCGCCGAAGCGCATGTCGTCGGGGCCGCTGTCGAAGGCGGGCACGAAGCCGTCGTCAGGCGGCATGAAATATTCGTCTTCCGATCCCGCCGGCGGATAGTCGTCGGCCGGCATGTCTTCCCAAGGCGGGACGACTTTCGATTGACCCGCCTTGCTGGCTGCCGGCTTCGGCTCGGGCGCAGCAGGCGTTGCCGGCGCGCGGCGCGGCGTCGGCGCCTGAACCTGGACGGCGGGTTGCGCGGCAGGCTTCGGCGCAGCCGGCGCGGCGCGCGCGCCGCGATCGGACGTAAGGCGCATGCCCGCGCTGCGCAGCACTTCGAGCGCCGCGCTTGCGCCGCTTGCGCCGCTTGCGCCGCTGGCCGCGCGCGACGCAGCGGCCTCGGGCTCCGCGACACGCGAAGCAACGGGCGCGGCTTCTTCGACGGCTTGACGCGCGGCGCTGGGCACCGGCGCAGGTTTCGCGGGAACCGGCTCGCTCGCCTCGATGGTCGGCGCGGGCTTCGCGCTTTCGACCACTGTTTCGACCGATGGCGTCTCCTTCGCCTTGACGACGACGGCTTCCACAGGAGGCGTCGGGGCTTTCGCCACCGGCGCGGGTGCGACCGCACGCTCGGCCAGTGCGCCCGCGAGCGCCGCGCTGCGCGCAGGCTTCGCACCCGATGGCGCGTTCACGGCCACGCCGCCGCCCGACCCGCTCGCCGGTTCGAACGCAAGCATGCGCAGCAGCGTCATCGTGAAGCCGGCGTATTCGTCGGGCGCGAGACCGAGTTCGCTGCGCCCGACCGTGGCGATCTGATAGAAAAGCTGAACCTGCTCGACGGAAAGTTCCTCGCCAAAGCGGCGGATATCCGCGGCTTCCGGCCACTCGTCCAGCACCGACGACGGCGCGAACTGCCCCCACGCGATGCGATGCAGCAGGCTCGCGAGATCCTGCAATGCCGTCGAGAACGAAAGGCTGCGCAGCGCCATTTCGTCGGCGATCGCGAGCACGAGCGCGCCATCGCCGGCGGCGAGTGCATCGACGAGGCGAATCAGATAGCTTTGATCGAGCGCGCCGAGCATGCCGCGCACGGCTTCCTCGGTGACCTGGTTGGCCGAATAGGCGATAGCCTGATCGGTGAGCGAGAGCGCGTCGCGCATGCTGCCGTCCGCCGCGCGCGACAGAAGACGCAGCGCCTGCAACTCGAACGCGATGCTCTCCTGCTGAAGAATGCTTTCCAGATGCGACACGATGTGCCCCGCCGGCATCTGCTTCAGATTGAACTGGAGGCAGCGCGAGAGCACGGTGACCGGGATCTTCTGCGGATCGGTGGTCGCGAGGATGAACTTCACATGCGGCGGCGGCTCTTCGAGCGTCTTCAACATCGCGTTGAAGGCGTGGTTCGTGAGCATGTGCACTTCGTCGATCATATAGACCTTGAAGCGCGCATCGACCGGTGCGTACACGGCGCGTTCGAGCAGCGCCGCCATTTCATCGACACCGCGATTGCTGGCCGCATCCATTTCGACGTAATCGACGAAACGGCCTTCATCGATTTCCCGGCACGCACGGCACACGCCGCACGGCTTCGACGTGACGCCGGTTTCGCAATTGAGCGCCTTCGCGAAGATGCGCGAGAGCGTGGTCTTGCCGACGCCGCGCGTGCCCGTGAACAGATAGGCATGGTGCAGGCGGCCGCCATCGAGCGCGTGCGTGAGCGCACGGACGACGTGCTCCTGGCCGACGAGCGACTCGAAAGATTTCGGCCGCCATTTGCGTGCGAGAACTTGATAGGTCATGCGCGAAATTGTATCAGCAACGCCCTCGCGCAAACGCCGCGCCGAAAGGCATCGAGCGCGCTGCGCGGCGGCCCGGGAGCGCACGAAACCAGCGCGATCGAATGGCGCGGGAAGGAGCGAATGACGTGGAAAAAAGAGAGAGGAACAGCAGAAGAAAAGCGGAAGGTGACGAGCCCGACCCTCGGCACTGGTGGAAAACGGCTGTGGCTGCTTCGTTCCCGACCTGACCAGGTTGACCGCGCCACCATGCGAGGAGGCCCGTCACGACGAATCATACCACGGGGACACACTCGGCCGAAAGGCGTCGGCGAATTACGCGAGCCGCCATAGCCCGCTCCGGGCCCTCTTGTGCTTCGTGTTTTCGCCCTCAGATCGTCCCTATCAGCACCCGGCAACGGATAGCAAAGTAGGCTAAGATGGCAAATGAATTGTGCGGAAGCGGTGCATCGTGCCCTTTCGCGGATCATTCGCCGCCGCTTGCGAGTCGTTTCGGCGCACGGCGTGCGGGCCGAATCCTGCCCGTTGGCGACGAAAAATTTTTTCAGTTTTGGTGTATCGTGGCGAGCATTCAAACGCGGGCCTCGAATCAATAGAGGTATTCAGACAATGAGCGAATCAATCAAGCACATCAGCGACGCTTCTTTCGAGCAGGATGTCGTCAAGTCGGATAAACCTGTCCTGCTCGATTTCTGGGCGGAATGGTGCGGTCCCTGCAAGATGATTGCCCCGATCCTCGACGAAGTCGCGAAGGATTACGGCGATCGCCTGCAGATCGCGAAGATCAACGTGGACGAGCATCAGTCGACTCCGGTGAAGTTCGGCGTGCGCGGCATTCCCACGCTGATTCTTTTCAAGAACGGCGCCGTGGCCGCGCAAAAGGTTGGCGCATTGTCCAAGTCGCAACTCACCGCGTTCCTCGACAGCAACCTGTAACGGCAGCATCGGCGGGCGTCGGCACGATCCGGACGCCCGCCTCACGCATTCGAAGCGCCGCTCCGACATACCGGCCAGGCGCATCCGATATGCAGCCGATGTTGTCACGCGACAACATCGGCCGAAACGCCCCGCCCAAAGCCAACCCGAGGCTCCTGTGGCGTGTGCTATGCTAGAATCACAAGAGTTCAAGAAGTATTAAGTCTCGAGCGGTTCCGCTCACCTCTTCTCCCAAATCTTTCTGTCGTACCTCTCTCCCCGGCGGGAAATCCGTATGCATTTATCCGAGCTCAAGTCTCAGCACGTGTCTGCACTGATCGAGATGGCCAATGGCCTCGAGATCGAAAATGCGAACCGCCTGCGCAAGCAGGAACTCATGTTCGCGATTCTTAAAAAGCGCGCCAAAGCGGGCGACACGATTTTCGGCGACGGCACCCTCGAAGTGCTGCCCGATGGCTTTGGCTTCCTGCGTTCGCCCGAGACCTCGTATCTCGCGAGTACGGACGACATTTACATCAGCCCGTCGCAAATCCGCCGCTTCAATCTGCATACCGGCGACACGATCGAAGGCGAAGTGCGCACGCCGAAAGACGGCGAGCGTTATTTCGCGCTCGTGAAGGTGGACAAAGTCAACGGGCAGCCGCCCGAGGCCTCGAAACACAAGATCATGTTCGAGAACCTCACGCCGCTGCATCCGAACAAGCCGCTGCCGCTCGAACGCGAAATGCGCGGCGAAGAAAACGTCACGGGCCGGATCATCGACATGATCTCGCCGATCGGCAAGGGTCAGCGCGGCCTGCTCGTCGCGTCGCCGAAGTCGGGCAAGACTGTGATGCTCCAGCACATCGCGCATGCGGTGAAGGCCAATCATCCGGACGTCATCCTGTTCGTGCTGCTCATCGACGAACGCCCGGAAGAAGTGACGGAAATGCAGCGTTCGGTGCGCGGCGAAGTCATCGCGTCGACCTTCGACGAACCCGCCGCGCGTCACGTGCAGGTGGCCGAAATGGTCATCGAGAAGGCGAAGCGTCTCGTCGAAATGAAGCACGACGTCGTGATCCTGCTCGACTCCATCACGCGTCTCGCGCGCGCCTACAACACCGTCGTGCCGGCATCGGGCAAGGTGCTGACCGGTGGTGTCGACGCCAACGCGCTGCAACGTCCGAAGCGCTTCTTCGGCGCGGCGCGCAATATCGAGGAAGGCGGGTCGCTCACGATCATCGGCACGGCGCTCATCGAAACGGGCAGCCGCATGGACGACGTGATCTACGAAGAGTTCAAGGGCACCGGCAACATGGAAGTGCACCTCGAACGCCGCCTTGCGGAAAAGCGCGTGTATCCGTCGATCAACCTGAACAAGTCGGGCACGCGCCGCGAAGAATTGCTCATCAAGCCGGACCTGCTGCAAAAGGTCTGGGTGCTGCGCAAGTTCATTCACGACATGGACGAAGTCGAAGCCATGGAATTCCTGCTCGACAAGATCCGTCAGACGAAGAACAACGCCGAATTCTTCGACATGATGCGTCGCGGCGGCGGCTGATCTTCCCTGCGCCCCAAGCAAAACCGCCTGCTTCGTCAGGCGGTTTTTTTACGCCTCGCGTAAAGTCCGCTCCGTACAATCGGGTGTATCGAAGTCACCCGAACGACCGATGGCCAATCTTTTCACCCGCTGGTTCGGCGCGCAACGCCGCGAGCGCGCGCTGCGCAAATACGCAATCGACGACACCCTCTGGCAGCGCACGCTCGCCGCTTATCCGTGCTTCGGCCATCTGGACGCGAACGACCTCGGGCGTCTGCGCGAGATCGCGAGCCTGTTCATCGCGCAGAAGGAATTCTCGACCGCGCACGATCTCGAACTGACCGATCAGATGATCGTCTCTATCGCCGCGCAAGCCTGCCTGCCCGTGCTCAATCTCGACCTCGATCTGTATGACGGCTGGGTCGGCGTGATCGTCTATCCGGGCGAGTTCATCATCCGGAAAACAGTGGAGGACGAAGACGGCGTCGTGCACGAAGTCGAGCACGATGCGAGCGGCGAGGCATGGGAAGGCGGCCCGGTCGTGCTCTCCTGGGAGGACGCGCAAATGGCCGATGGCTCGGAGGCCTACAACGTCGTGATCCACGAGTTCGCGCACAAGATCGACATGGTGACGGGTGTCGCCGACGGTCATCCGCCGCTCTTTCGCCGCTGGCACGCACCGCTCGATTCCACCGCCTGGGCCGACATCTTCGACAACGCCTACGACCAGTTCTGCGCGCGCGTGGACGCCGTGCCGGAGCGTCGCTGGAGCCGCTTCGAGCGCGAATCGCTCATCGATCCCTATGCGGCCGATCATCCCTCGGAATTTTTCGCGGTGTGCAGCGAGGCGCTGTTCGTCACGCCACAGGCGTTCGAGACCGAGCATCCCGAGCTTTACCGGCTGCTCGCGCGCTACTACCGGCAGGACCCGGCGGGCGTCGGCGCGCTCGCCCCGTAAGCTGCGCCCGAGCCCCAAAAAAGATGTCAAGCGACTGATTTTCTGGCATAATCGCCGTTTTTCGACCCTAGGCAAGTGACTCGCGCGGTCATTTCGAAAGCGCAGCGGGTTGGCTACCGCCAGATACCAGGAAAGACCATGAAAGAAGGCATTCACCCGAATTATCGCGAAGTCCTGTTCGTCGACATGTCGAACGACTTCAAGTTCGTGACCCGTTCGACCATCCAGACGCGCGAAACCGCCGAATTCAACGGCAAGTCCTACCCGCTCGCGAAGATCGAAGTGTCGTCGGAATCGCATCCGTTCTACACCGGTCAGCAAAAGATCATGGACACGGCAGGTCGCGTCGAAAAGTTCAACAACAAGTTCGCTCGCTTCTCCACCAAAAAGTAAGTCGGCTTCGGGCTTCAAGGAAAAAGGGCAGCTTTGGCTGCCCTTTTTTGTCGCTGACTGCTTTTAGCTGCATTTGGTAAGCGTTGTTGCGCGCCGTTACGGCAAGCATCGATGAACCGCCCTTAAAGCCGCCGCGCGACTACAATGCCGGTTGCTCCAGCCCCACGCTCGCCTTGCGCGAGATCAGCGGACCGTTTTCCATCAAGCCTCTTCGCATGCGATCTGTCGTTCGTCTGACCGCCTCCGCCACCAGCGCCCTGCCGCGCTGGCTGCTGCTCGCCATCTGCATTACCTACGCGTCGTTCGGTCTGTTCGGCCGCGACCCGTGGAAAAACGAGGATGCGGCGGGCTTCGGCGTCATGTGGACGATGGCCAACGGCGACGCGCGCGACTGGCTGCTGCCGAACCTCGTCGGCCGCGCGCCCACCGCCGACGGCCCGCTGATGTACTGGCTGGGCGCGTCGGCCATCCGGCTGCTGAGCCCGTGGGTCGACGCGAGCAACGCCTCGCGCGTGGTCACCGGCCTGCTCTTCTGTCTCGCGTGCGCGTTCGTCTGGTATTCGGCCTATCTGCTCGGCCGCCGCGACGAGGCGCAGCCCTTCAAATACGCTTTCGGCGGCGAACCCGAGCCGCGCGACTACGGCCGCACGCTCGCGGATGGCGCGTTGCTCATCCTGCTCGCGTGCTTCGGCCTCGCCGAGCGCGGCCACGAAACCACGCCGCAGCTCGCGCAATTCGCCGGCACCGCGATGCTCCTCTACGGTCTCGTGCGCAGCCTCGACAAGCCGATCCACGGCGGCATCGTGTGGGGCGTGGCGATCGGCGTGGTCGGGTTGTCGAGTTCGCCCGTGCTCGTATTCGCATTGCTGCTCTGCACTCTGGCGATGACCATCATCGTGAAGCAGGTGCGCGCAGCGCCCCTCCTGATCTACGGCCTGCCGGTCGCGATCGTGCTGATCGCCGCATGGGTGCTGCCGACGCTGCATTATTTCCCCGACGACGGCGAATGGTGGCTGCGCCAATGGTGGCGCAACAGCTTCTCCTTCTTCTCCGGCACGCCGGGCTCGATCTTCGGCTACGCGATCAAGAACCTGCCGCTCTTCACGTGGCCCGCGTGGCCGCTCGCGGTGTGGGCGTTCGTCAGCTGGGGCGGGCTGCGCCGCTCGCCGCACGTGGGCGTGCCGCTGTCGATCATCGGGCCGCTGCTCGTGCTGGTCGTCCTGCAGGCGCACGAGACCAACCGGCTCTTCATGCTCCTGCTGCCGCCGCTTTCCGTGCTCGCAACCTTCGCGCTGCCCACGTTGAAGCGCGGCGCGATCAACGCGATCGACTGGTTCGCGATGCTGAGCTTCACCATCATCGGCTCGCTGGTGTGGCTCGTGTGGACCGCGGGCATGTTCGGCTTCCCTGCGTCGATGGCCCGCAACCTCGCACGCCTCGCGCCGGGCTTTCATTCCGAATTCAAGCTGATTTCGTTTGTTTGCGCGGTGGCCGTGACCGTCTGCTGGTTCCTGCTCGCGCGCTGGCGTCTGGCGCGTCATCCGAAGGTGCTGTGGCGCAGCGTCGTGCTGTCGAGCGCGGGCACCACGCTGATGTGGGTGCTGCTCATGACGCTGTGGCTGCCGGTGGTGAACTACAGCCGGACGTACCGCGACGTGGCCGAGCAGATCGCCGATCACCTGCCGCCCGACTACACCTGCATCTCGCCCGTGCGTCTCGGCGACGCACAGATCGCCACCTTCGCCTATTTCGGCGGCATGCACTTCGCGTTCGACGAGGACTGCGACGTGATCCTGCGCCAGGACCCGGCGGATTACGGCGAGCCGTCGTCGATGTCGGCGTTCCAGTGGAAGCTCGTGTGGGAAGGCCGGCGCGTCGCCGACCGCGACGAGCGCTTCCGGCTCTACGTGCGCATCGAGCGTCCCACGCCGCCGGCGAACAAGCCGCTGCGCCCGAAGAGCCTGCGCCGGACACAGTAACGCGATGCCCGCGATGCCGACCCCGACCAGCACGACCGGCATGCTGAGCGACGTGCGCAGGATCGCCACGCTCGCGTGGCCGGTGCTGATCGGCCAGCTTGCGGTGATCGCGTTCGGCGTGATCGATACCGCGATGGTCGGCCGCTTCTCCGCCACCGATCTGGCCGCGCTCGGCCTCGGCGGCTCCGTCTATATCTCGGTGTATATCGGCCTCACGGGCATTCTGGTCGCGTTGCAGCCGATCGCCGGGCAACTGTTCGGCGCGGGCCGCGAAAGCGAAATCGGCGAGGAGACGCGTCAGGCGTTCTGGCTCGCCGCCGTGCTCGCCGTGATCGGCTTCGTGCTGCTGTTCCATCCCGGGCCGCTGCTGTCGCTCGCGAAAACGCCGCCCGCGCTGCACGACCGTACCGTCGACTATCTGCGGATTCTGTCGTTCGGCCTGCCCGCGAGCCTTGCGTTTCGCGTCTACAGCTCGCTCACCAACGCGGTCGGCAAACCCCGGCTCGTGATGTTTCTGCAAGTCGGCGGCCTGCTGCTCAAGTTTCCGCTCAACACGTGGTTCATCTTCGGCGGCGCGGGCTTTCCCGCGCTCGGCGGTCCGGGCTGCGCGCTCGCGAGCACGCTCATCAACTGGGTGCTCGCGATCGTCGGCATGACGGTGCTCGTCAAGGTCGAGTTCTTCCGCCCGTTCGGCATCTTCTCGCACTTCTGCTGGCCGGTCTGGCGGCGTCAGCTCGCGCTACTGCGGCTCGGCATTCCGATGGGTCTCTCGTATCTCATCGAAGTGACGTCGTACACGTTCATGGCGCTCTTCATCTCGCGCTTCGGCACGACCACGCTCGCCGGTCATCAGATCGCCGGCAATCTCGGCGCGGTGCTGTACATGACGCCGTTGTCGATCGGCATCGCGTCGTCGACGCTCGTGTCGCAGGCGCTCGGCGCCGGACGATACGACGATGCGCGTTCGATCTCGCGTCACGGCATCGGCATGGCGTGCGTGCTGGCGCTCTTGTATGGCGTGCTCCTGATCGCCGCGCGCGCTCACGTGATCGCGGCCTATACGCCCGATGCGGGCGTCATCGCCGCCGCGATGCCGCTCGTGCTCATCATCTTCTTCTATCACTTCTGCGACGCGCTGCAGATCACCACCGCGTTCATCCTGCGCGCGTACAAGGTGACGCTCGTGCCGACCGTGATCTACGCCATCGCGCTGTGGGGCATCGGGCTCGGCGGCGGCTATCTGCTCGGCTTCGACGTGGGCGGCGGCGTGCCCGAGTGGCTACAGGGCGCGCGCGGCTTCTGGATCGCGAATTCGGCGAGTCTCGGTGTCGCGGGCGTCGGCCTGTTCCTCTACTGGCGGCGGGTGAGCGCGCGGCATCTGAACAAGGTCGACCCGACCTGATGTGTGGAAAAACATCATCGGTTCGCATCACGGGAAAGATTGACGTAAGGCTCCAGTAGAATTTCGCGTCGAGGGAAACTCGGAGCGAGTGGATGAGCCGCATTACAACGTCACAAAAAAAATGGATTCTGGCCGCAACCACGCTGATCGCCGCGCTTGGGTTCGGCGCCGCGCTGCATCGAGCCGATGCCGCGCGCATCGCGAGCGTGTCTCCGCAAGGCAAGGTCGCGCAAGTGCGCCAGGTCGTCGCCAAATTCGACGAACCGATGATCGCGTTCGGCAATGCGGCGGCGAGCGCGCCCGGCAAGCTCGCCTGTAGCGGCGCGAGCACGGCGGCGACCGCGGGCTCGGGCCGCTGGATCGACGCCAAGACTTGGGCGTTCGACTTCGAGCACGATCTTCCGCCCGGCGTGCGCTGCGCGCTCGATCTCGCGGACGGCCTCAAGTCCGTTGCCGGCAACGCGCTTGCCGGCCCGCGCCACTTCGCGTTTCAGACGGGCGGACCGTTCGTCACGCGCATCATGCCGAGCTACGGCGATATCGAAGAGAATCAGGCTTTCGTGCTGCGGCTGAACGGCCCGGCGACGCAGGCTTCGGTGCTCGAACACGTCTGGTGCGAATCGAGCGCGCTCGGCAACCGCATTCCGGTGCGTGCGGTCGATGACGCCACACGCACCGCCCTGCTCGACCATTTCAAGCTGCAGAAGGAAAGCGATCGCGTGCTCACGCTCGCGTGCCAGCAAACGTTGCCGTCGGCGACCAAAATGCAGCTCGTGTACGGCACGGGCGTGACGGGGCAAAGCGGCATCGCCAACGATGTCGAGAAGCGCTTCGACTTCAGCGTGCGCGAGCCCTTCACGGCGAACTTCTCTTGCGAGCGCGAGAACGCGAACGCGCCCTGCACGCCGCTGCGTCCGCTGCGCCTGAACTTCAGCGCGCCGATCAGCCGCGCCGATGCGCAGAAGTTCGTGCTGCACGGGCCGAAGGGCAACGCGTCGCCTCGTTTCGATGCGACCGACAAGGACGCCGAAGTCAGCGCCGTCGAATTCGCCGCGCCGCTGCCCGAGCGCGCCGATCTCACCATCGACGCCCCCGCGAACCTGAAGGACGTCAGCGGCCGTGCGCTCGCCAACGCCGATCTCTTCCCGCTCAAGACCTCGACCGCGCCGATGCCGCCGCTCGCGAAGTTCTCGTCGGGCACGTTCGGCATCATCGAGCGCTTTGCCGAACCGGACATGCCCGCGATGCTGCCGGTCACCCTGCGTCACGTCGAAGCGGATCTGCATGTGCAAGGGCTCGATTCCGGCACGTCGCAGATCACGAAGCTCAAGCTCGACGCCGACCAGGACATCCGCCAGTGGATGCGCGCCGTCGACCTGTTCGATGGCGTCGCGATGCCGCGCTCGATCATCGAGGAGCGCATGCCGGCGATGCTGCGCAACGGCATCGCGCCGGTCGTCATTCCGAACAGCGACGGCTCGGTGTCGAAAGACCCGCAGATCGACATTCGTTCGCTGTCGATGCTGGCGAAGCAGCGCGGCGTCGAAACGCTCACCCTGCCCGCCGCCGATCCGAAAGCCTTGCGGCCATTCGAAGTCGTCGGCATTCCGCTCACGAAGCCGGGCTTTTATGTCGTCGAACTGAACTCGCCCGCGCTCGGCGCGTCGCTGCTCGGCAAACAGCAGGCGATGTACGTACGCACGTCGGTGCTCGTCACCAATCTCGGCGTGCATTTCAAGCAAGGACGCGAGAACAGCCTCGTGTGGGTCACGACGCTCGACAAGGGCAAGCCGGTGGCCAACGCGCAAGTGCGCGTGACCGACTGCAACGGCGAGGAAATCGCCACCGCGAAAACCGACGCGCAAGGGCTCGCGAAGATCGGCAAGCCGCTCGCGGCCGCGCGCGAATGCAACGAACACAGCCTCGCGTGGGGCGGCTTCTTCGTGTCGGCGCGCGTGAACGATCCCGTCACCGGGCCGGACATGGCGTTCGTGCTGTCGGACTGGAATCGCGGCATCGAATCGTGGCGCTTCAACGTGCCGACCGACATGAGCGCGACGCGCACGACGCGCGCCCATACGGTGTTCGACCGCACGCTACTGCGCGCGGGCGAAACCGTGTCGATGAAGCATCTGTTGCGCGTCGAAACGCTCGGCGGCTTCGCGTTCCCGTCGAGCTATCCGAGCCGCGTGACGATCCGCCACGTCGGCAGCGGACAGACCTGGCATCTACCGCTCAAATGGTCGGCCGACCATAGCGCCGACTCGACGTTCACCGTGCCCGTCGCCGCGAAGCTCGGCGAATACAGCGTGACGCTCGACAACGGCGCTGCCGCTTCGAACGACAACGACGACGGCGACAACGACAACTCCGTCACGCAGTCGTACGAATCGGGCAGTTTCCGCGTCGAGGAATTCCGCCTGCCGGTGTTCAAAGGCGCGATCACGGCCGGCGACGCGAAATCGCCCGGACTCGTCGGCGCGCAGGAAGCGGCCGTCGCGGTGCGGCTCGAATACGTTCAGGGCGGACCGGCGTCGAATCTGCCGGTGCAGGTTTCGGCGCTCGTGCGCGATACGGCGCCGGCGTTTGCTTCTCAGTACGAGGCGTTCAGCTTCGCGCCCTATCGCAAACCGGCGAACGACGGTGCAAGCGCGCCCGCCGAAGACGAAGACAGCGAACAGCAGGACAACGCGACGACCAAGCTGATCGCGGACAAACTGCGCGTGACGCTCGATCGCGACGGCGCCGGCAAGGTCACGGTGAAGCCGTTGCCAGCGGTCGAATCGCCGAAGCGTCTCGCACTCGAAGCGAGCTTCGCCGATCCGAACGGCGAGATTCAAACAATCAGCGGCAGCACGACGCTGTGGCCGGCTGCGGTCGCCGTCGGCGTGAAGGCGGGACATTGGGTGTCGGTCGGCGGCGCGCTGCCGGTGCAGGCCATCGCGCTCGATTTGCAGGGCAAGCCGCGCGCGGGCGTATCGGTCGATATCAAGGCCGTCGCGCGCGTGATGTCGAGTTCGAGAAAGCGCATGGTCGGCGGTTTCTATGCGTACGACAACCACACCGAGATCAAGGATCTCGGCACGCTGTGCAGCGGCAAGAGCGATGATCACGGCATCGTCTCCTGCGACGCGAAGCTGAAAGAACCGGGCAACGTCGATCTGATCGCGGTCGCCAAGGACGGCGACGGCCGCGCGGCCAACGCGAGCACGTCGGTCTGGGTCACGCGTCAGGACGAGTTGTGGTTCGGCGGCGAGAACACCGATCGCATCGACGTCTTGCCCGAAAAGACCAGCTACGAGCCCGGCGAAACCGCGCGCTTCCAGGTGCGCATGCCGTTCCGTTCGGCGACAGCGCTCGTCGCGGTCGAGCGTGAAGGGATCGTGGAGACGCGGGTCGTCGAACTGAACGGCCGCGACCCGACCGTCGAGCTGAAGGTCGAGGAAGCGTGGGGGCCGAACGTCTACATGTCGGTGCTCGCGTTGCGCGGACGCATCCGCGAGGTGCCGTGGTACTCGTTCTTCACTTGGGGATGGAAGGCGCCGGTCGAATGGGCGCGCGCGTTCTGGTACGAAGGCCGGCAGTATCAGGCGCCGACGCCGCTCGTCGATCTGTCGAAGCCCGCGTTCCGTTACGGGCTCGCGTCGATCAAGGTCGGCACGGCGGCGCACCGGCTCGCGGTCAGCGTGAGCCCGGATGCGAAGTCGTACACGGTGAGAAGCCGCGCGCACGTCAAGGTGAAGGTCGCGCTGCCCGACGGCAAGCCCGCGCCCGCCGGCACGCAGATCGCCGTGGCAGCCGTCGATGAAGCGCTGCTCGAACTGATGCCGAATCGAAGCTGGGACGTGCTCGACGCGATGCTTCAACAGCGCGCCTACGGCGTCGAGACGGCGACCGCGCAAATGGAGATCATCGGGCGGCGTCACTTCGGACGCAAGGCGGTGCCCGCGGGCGGCGGCGGCGGACACAGCGCGACGCGCGAGCTGTTCGACACGCTGTTGCTGTGGAACCCGCGCGTCACGCTCGACGCGAAGGGTGAAGCCACCGTCGATGTACCGCTGAACGACGCGCTCACGCGGTTTCGGATCGTCGCGGTCGCCGCGGTCGGCGCGGGGCAGTTCGGCACCGGCAGCGCATCGATTCAAAGCACGCAGGACTTGCAACTGATCTCGGGATTGCCACCGCTCGTGCGCGTCGGCGACGCGTTCCGCGCGCAATTCACGCTGCGCAACACGACCGCGCGGACGATGCGCGTCGTCGTCACGCCGCGCGCCGGAACGCTCACGCTCGATGCGCGCACGGTGGAGCTGGCGCCGGAATCGTCGCAGGAAGTGGCCTGGGACGTCACGACGCCGGATGTGCTCGGCGCGAATTCCGCCGCGAGTCTCGCGTGGGAAGTCAGCGCGGCGGAACAGGCCGCACCCAAGGCAAGCGACGCCGTGAAGCTGATGCAAAAAGTCGTCGCGGCGATTCCCGTCACGGTGCAGCAGGCGACGATCACGCAAGTCGACGGCACGCTCACGCTGCCCGTCGCGCCGCCCGCCGACGCGAGCAAATCGGGCGATGGCGCCGTGCGCGGCGGCATCGCGGTATCCTTGCAGCCGAAGCTCGCGGACGGTCTGCCCGGCGTGCGCCGCTGGTTCGAGCGTTATCCGTACAACTGTCTCGAACAGCAGACTTCGCGCGCGCTCGGCCTGATGGATGCAGCGCAATGGCAAGGCGTGCTCACGAAGATGCCGTCGTATCTCGACCGCGACGGCCTCGCGAACTACTTCCCGCCCGCCGACGACGAACGCCCGACCGGCAGCCCTGCCCTCACCGCGTATCTGCTCGCCGTCACCGACGAAGCCGCGAAACAGGACAGCCGCTTCGCCCTGCCCGCCGATCTGCGCAATCAGATGGCGGCAGGCCTCGCGAATTTCGTCGATGGCAAGCTCGAACGCAAGTTCTGGACGCCACGCAACGATCGCGACTTCGAGAAGCTCGCGGCCATCGAGGCGCTGTCGCGCTACGGCCTCGCGCAGCCGCGCATGCTCGGCTCGATCACGGTCGCGCCGGATCAGTGGCCGACCTCGGCGGTGCTCGATTACTACGCGATCCTCTCGCGCGTCGATGGCATTCCGAATCGCGACGACAAGCGCGCGCAGGCGGAGCAGATCATCCGTGCGCGCCTGACGTATCAGGGCACGCGCCTCACCTTCTCGACCGAACGCGACGACGATCTCTGGTGGCTCATGACCGGCACCGAGACCAACGCCGCGCGCACCGCGCTCATTTTCGCGGACGCGCCCGGCTGGAAGGACGAAATGCCGCGCGTCGTCGCGGGCCTGCTGGCATTGCAGAAGAACGGCGCATGGCAGACGACCACCGCCAATCTGTGGGGCGCGCTCGCGGTCGGACGGTTCTCGCGCCTGTTCGAGAGCACGCCGGTCACGGGCCATACGTCGATTCAGCTCGGCGCTTCGACGCAAGGCGTGAACTGGAGCGCGCCTGCATCGAATGCGCCCGCTTCGGCCACGCCCGCGACCAAAACCGCGAGAGCGCGCAGCGTCATGCTGCCGTGGAGCACGGGTTCGCTCACGCTGACGCAGGACGGCACGGGCAAACCGTGGGCGACGATCGAAAGTCTCGCGGCCGTCGCGCTGAAAGCGCCGTTCGCGGCGGGCTATCGCATCGCGAAGACCGTCACGCCGATCGATCCGGCCGTGAAAGGCGTGCTCTCGCGCGGCGACATCGTGCGCGTGCATCTCGACATCGACGCGCAAAGCGACATGACCTGGGTCGTCGTCGACGATCCGATTCCCGCGGGCGCGACGATTCTCGGCTCCGGTCTCGGCCGCGACTCCGAAGCCGCGACATCGGGCGAGAAGCAGGATCGCGGCGCGTGGCCCGCGTTCGTCGAACGTGGCTTCGAGGGCTATCGCGCGTATTACGACTATCTGCCGAAGGGCAAGCTGACGGTCGAATACACGATGCGGCTGAACAATCCCGGCACCTTCGGCCTGCCGCCGACGCGCGTCGAGGCGCTTTACGCGCCCTCGTCGTTCGGCGCATTGCCGAATGCGGCGGTGACCGTGCAACCTGCGCCCGCGAAGTGACGCCATGAGACGCGCCGCCCTCTTCGTCATCGCGTGCGCGCTGTCGGCGGCGGCGCACGCGTCGCCGAGCTTCGACGACGTGCGCGCGAAGTGGCGCAGCTCGGACTGGGTGCTGCTCGCGCGCGACGGCGACCCGCTTGCCCGCACGCGCGTCGATACGAGCGCGCGGCGCGGCGACTGGGTCGCGCTCGCGGACGTGTCGCCGGCGCTGCGCGAGGCGATCGTCGTATCGGAAGACAAGCGCTTCTACGAACACGCGGGCGTCGACTGGCGCGGTGCGGCGGCGGCGGCATGGGGCAATTTGTGGAACACGCGCACGCGCGGCGCATCGACGGTGACGATGCAGCTCGACGGCCTCATCGACGATAAACCGGCAGGCCGGCGCTCGATCGGCGAAAAGGCCGGGCAGACGATCGGCGCGCTGTGGCTCGAACGCAGCTGGCGCAAGGATCAGATTCTGGAGGCGTATCTGAATCTCGTGCCGTTTCGCGGCGAGATCGTCGGGTTGTCGGCACTCTCTCAGACGCTGTTCGGCAAGGCGCCTTCAGGGCTCGACGAACGCGAAGCCGCGCTCGCCGCCGCGCTCGTGCGCGCGCCCAATGCGCCGTATCCGAAAGTCGCCGCGCGAACCTGCGCGATCCTGCGCGACATGCAGACGCTGCATGGCGTGCGTGACATCGATCCATGCGTCAATCTGGGCAGCTATGTCCAGCTCACGCTCACGCGCACGGCATCCGCGCCCGCCTTCGCTCAAGGCGATGCTGCGCTCGCGCCGCATCTCGCGCGGCGCATCGCCAACGAAGTGCATCCAGCGGCAGGCGCGCGCGTGCGCTCCACGCTCGACGCCCGCCTGCAACGCTTCGCCCGCGACACGCTCGCGCGCACGCTGGCCGAACTGAACGCGCGCGCGCATCCGCGCAATGTGCACGACGCGGCAGCCGTCGTGATCGACAACCGTTCGGGCGATGTGCTCGCGTGGGTCGGCTCGGCGGGCGGTCTGTCGAACGCGCCGGAAGTCGATGCCGCGCTGGCCGCGCGTCAGGCCGGCTCGACGCTCAAGCCCTTCCTCTATGCGCAGGCCATCGACGAGAAGCGCGTCACCGCCGCCACCCTGCTCGACGACGCCCCGCTCGATCTCGCAACCGGTGGCGGCCTCTATATCCCGCAGAACTACGATCACGATTTCAAGGGCTGGGTGAGCGTGCGCACCGCGCTGGGTTCCTCGCTGAACGTGCCCGCGGTGCGCACGCTCGTGATGGTGACGCCGCATCGTTTCGCGAAGACGCTCGTCGCGCTCGGCCTGCCGCTGACGCAGGCGGGCGATTACTACGGCTTCAGCCTCGCGCTCGGCAGCGCGGATGTCACGCTGGCGACGCTGACCAACGCGTACCGCACGCTTGCGAACGGCGGGATCGCGCGGCCGTTCTTCGATCTCATGCAGGATCGTCCCGCGCCCGCCGGCACGCGCATCTTCAGCCCTGAAGCAAGCTTCATCGTCACGGACATCCTCGCCGACAACAACGCGCGCACGCGCACCTTCGGCTTCGACAGCGTGCTCGCGACACGCACCTTCAGCGCGGTCAAGACCGGCACCAGCAAGGACATGCGCGACAACTGGGCGGTCGGTTTCACTTCGCGATACACCGTGGGCGTGTGGGTCGGCAATGCCGACGGCGCGCCGATGTGGGACGTTTCAGGCGTGACAGGCGCCGCGCCCGCGTGGAACGCGATCGTCAACTATCTGAACCGGCGATCGGATAGCCGTCCGCCGCAGACACCGTCGGGCGTCGTGACGACGCGCGTCACGTATCAGAACGAGATCGAGCCGGCGCGCAACGAGTGGTTCGTGCGCGGCACACAGATGAGCGCGATCGGCCTCACGGCCCATGCGGCGGAGGCCGCACGCGGCGCGCAATCCGATGCCAAGGCGGCACGCATCGGCGCGCCGACGAACGGCACGATCTTCGCGCTCGATCCGGACATTCCGCCCGCGCGGCAACGCGTGTGGTTCGAGCGCGTCGACAGCGGCGCGCGCCTCGCCTGGCGGCTCGACGGCAAGCCCTACGGCCACGATGCCCGCGCGGCATGGCTGCCGTGGCCGGGCCGTCACGTGCTGGAACTGATCGATCCGAACGGCGAAGTCGTCGATAAAATCGGCTTCGAGGTGCGCGGCGCGTTTGCGAAGACGCCCGCCGGTGCGCTCCGGTGAGAGACTGAATCGCAACGTCATCCGTTCGGCGTTTCGCAGCGTTAAAGATTGTGCGGAAGCGCGGTGCGCGCGGCGGGGTCGTGCACAATGCGAACCGTCATCGTTCGTGCCGGCTTTTTGCCCTATGCTTAACGGCATCTTCCCAATCGGCCCGAACTTATCGATTCATCCTTTCTCACCAAGCCTGGAGTGCCGTCATGCTGAAAAAGCTGCTGATGCTGTGCTTAGCGTTCATAGTGTCGATGGGTGTGGCCTTCGCCGCGGTCGACGTCAATACCGCCGATCAAGCCGCGCTGGAATCGGTAAAGGGTCTGGGGCCGGTGAAGTCCAAGGCGATCGTCGACGAGCGCACCAAGAACGGCCCGTTCAAGGACGCCGATGACCTCGCCACCCGCGTCAAGGGCCTCGGCACGAAGTCGGTGGCAAATCTGGAGCAGAACGGCCTGACGATCGGCGGTTCGTCGCTGCCGCCGACAGGCAAGACGGCCAAACCCACCACGACGCAAGGCGGCGCCGCGCCGAACTCGACGGTCAAATCGTCGACGGCGGCCACCGGCGCGACCGCGCCGACCGCCACCACGGCCCAGACGCCGGCCACGACGCCTGCTGCACCCGCATCGGGCACGAAGGCTTCGAAGAAGTCGAAGAAGGAAAGCGCCGCGTCGGCGACGGCCAGCGCATCGGGCCCGTCCGCCGCCAGCGACACGAAAGCAAGCAAGTCGAAGCGTAGCAAGAAAGACAAGGCCGCCAGCGCAGCGGCCGCCAGTCAGTAATTCTTCGGGGAACCTTGACGGAGGAAAGTTGCCTTCGCAGGACCATCGTTGAACGGCCGCTCGCGGCCGATGCCCGCGCCGCCGCCACGCTCGTTCGAGCGCGGCGGCGCGAGCGAACCCACCCCGTAACCTCTCGTAGTGAGATCGCCATGAGCCTACTCGATATCCTCGCCTCCACCCTTGGCAATTCGTCGCAACAACCGGGCGGCCAACCTGCCCAGTCCGGCCAGGCCGCGCTGATCACGGCGGCGCTCGCATTCGTCAACAGCCAGCCGGGCGGCCTGATGGGCCTGATCCAGCGCTTCCAGCAGCACGGCGCGGGCGATGTCGTGCAGTCCTGGATCGGCACGGGCGAGAACAAGCCGATCAGCCCCGACACGCTCACCAACGTGCTCGGTCAGGACAACGTCGGCGCGCTCGCGCAGAAAGCCGGCGTCTCGGGCGATCAGCTTTCGGGCATGCTGGCGGCGGTGTTGCCGCATGTCGTCGACCGCGCGACGCCCAATGGCGAAGTGCCGCCCGAAGGCCAGCTCGATCTGTCCAGCGTGCTCGGCTCGCTCGGCGGCCTTGGCGGCCTCTTTGGTGGCAAGAGCGAAGAGCCGAAGCAGGGCTGATCCGGCATTTCCGTATCGCATCGAGAGCCCCGCCGGCATCGCGCCGCGCGGGGCTTCTGCTTTGCCGACGGTGTTTCCGAGCGCGCCAAAAAGAAAAGGCAACGAATCGCTTCGTTGCCTTTTGTATGAATGGCTGACCCGCATGCGGGTCAGCCTCGGCGCGCCTCAATGCACCACGCGATCGAATACGAACTTCCCTTCCCGCACATCGACCGGAATGACGTCCTTCGGCCCGAACCGTCCGGCGAGAATCAGCTTGGCGACCGGATTTTCGATCTCCTGCTGAATCGCGCGCTTCAGCGGCCGCGCCCCGAACAGCGGATCGTAGCCGACCTTGCCGATCTGCTCGAGCGCCGTATCCGACACTTCGAGCTGCATATCGAGCTTCGCCAGACGCTCCTGCAGACGATGCAGCTGAATCTTCGCGATCGATTCGATATTGGTGCGATCGAGCGCATGGAACACGACGACATCGTCGATACGGTTCAGGAATTCCGGCCGGAAGTGCAGCTTCACTTCCTCCCAGACGGCGTCCTTCACCTGTTCCTGCGGCTCGCCGACCATGCCCTGAATGACTTGCGAACCGAGGTTCGAGGTCATCACGATCACCGTGTTCTTGAAGTCGACGGTGCGGCCCTGGCCATCGGTCATGCGGCCGTCGTCGAGCACCTGCAGGAGCACGTTGAACACGTCCGGATGCGCCTTCTCGATTTCGTCGAGCAAGATCACGCTATACGGCTTGCGACGCACCGCTTCGGTCAGATAACCGCCTTCTTCATAACCCACATACCCCGGCGGCGCGCCGATCAGTCTTGCAACGCTGTGCTTCTCCATGAACTCGCTCATGTCGATGCGGATGAGATGATCCTCCGAATCGAACAGGAACGCCGCGAGCGCCTTGCACAGTTCCGTCTTGCCGACGCCCGTAGGACCTAAGAACAGGAACGAGCCATACGGACGGTTCGGATCGGACAGACCCGCGCGCGAACGGCGAATCGCGTCCGCCACCGCGCCGATCGCCTCGTCCTGGCCAATCACGCGCTCGTGCAGCTTGCTCTCGATCTGCAACAGCTTTTCGCGCTCGCCCTGCATCATCCGCGACACGGGAATGCCGGTGGAACGCGACACGACTTCCGCGATTTCCTCCGCGCCGACCTGCGTGCGCAGCAGCCGCGGACGCGTCGGGTTGTTCTGCTCCTGCGATTCGGCCTGCGTCACCTGCTTCAGACGCGCTTCGAGTTCCGGCAGCTTGCCGTACTGCAACTCGGCGACCTTTTCGAGCTTGCCTTCGCGCTGCAGCCGCGTGATGTCCGCGCGCACCTTCTCGATTTCTTCCTTCAATTGCGCGCTGCCCTGCACGGCCGCTTTCTCGGCAGTCCAGATTTCTTCGAGATCGGAGTACTCGCGGTTCAGCCGATCGATTTCCTCTTCGATCAGTTGCAGACGCTTCTGCGACGCTTCGTCCTTCTCCTTCTTCACCGCCTCGCGCTCGATCTTCAGTTGAATGAGACGACGGTCCAGCTTGTCCATCTCTTCGGGCTTCGAATCGATTTCCATCTTGATGCGCGAGGCCGCTTCATCGATCAGATCGATGGCCTTGTCCGGCAGAAAGCGGTCCGTGATATAGCGATGCGACAGTTCTGCCGCCGCGACGATCGCCGGATCGGTGATATCGACGCCGTGATGCAGTTCGTACTTTTCCTGCAAGCCGCGCAGGATCGCGATGGTCGCTTCCACCGTCGGCTCGTCGACCAGCACCTTCTGGAAGCGGCGTTCCAGGGCCGCGTCCTTCTCGATGTACTTGCGGTATTCGTCGAGCGTGGTCGCGCCGACGCAATGCAGTTCGCCGCGCGAGAGCGCCGGCTTGAGCATGTTGCCCGCGTCCATCGCGCCTTCGGCCTTGCCCGCGCCGACCATCGTGTGAATTTCGTCGATGAAGACGATGGTCTGCCCTTCGTCCTTCGCGATGTCGTGCAGCACGGACTTCAGGCGCTCCTCGAACTCGCCGCGATACTTCGCGCCCGCGAGCAGCGCGGCCATGTCGAGCGACAGCACGCGCTTGTTCTTGAGCGTTTCCGGCACTTCGCCGTTGACGATGCGCTGCGCGAGCCCTTCGACGATCGCCGTCTTGCCGACGCCCGGCTCGCCGATCAGCACCGGATTGTTCTTCGTGCGGCGCTGGAGGATCTGGATCGCGCGACGGATTTCGTCGTCGCGGCCGATCACCGGATCGAGCTTGCCCGCGCGGGCGCGTTCCGTCAGATCGACGGTGTATTTCTTGAGCGCCTCGCGCTGGCTTTCGGCGTCCTGGCTGTTGACCTGCGCGCCGCCGCGCACGGCGTTGATCGCCGCTTCGAGCGCGCGGCGCGACAGGCCGTGCTGTTTCGCGATGCGGCCCGCTTCGCCACGGTCGTCCGCAACGGCGATCAGGAACATCTCGCTCGCGATGTAGGTGTCGTTGAGCTTTTGCGCTTCCTTGTCGGCGGCGTTGAGCAGGCCCGCGAGTTCGCGGCTCACTTGAACGTTGCCGTCCGTGCCCTGAACTTGCGGCAGACGCTTGATAGCGTCGTTCAGCGAAGTTTGCAGCGCCTGCACCTGCACGCCCGCATGCGACAGCAACGAACGTGCGGAACCGTCCTGCTGTGCGATCAGCGCCGCAAGCAGGTGCACCGGCTCGATGTACTGGTTGTCGTGTCCGACGGCCAGGCTTTGCGCGTCCGAGAGCGCTTCCTGGAATTTGGTGGTGAGTTTGTCGATTCTCATTTTTTGAAGCTCCAATTCTGAATACGATCAAAATGAGGCGCTTTCTGTCACTTTCAAGCGTTGTTTAGCTCGATAAGTGCACTTTTTTGCTTTTCGACAGGCTCTGGACCGAGCGCCGGCTTGCGGCCATCGATCGGTGTGGAATCGCTTGATTCGATCAGGAAGGCGCGCGGCTCGGCACCAGCGCGCTCGCCGCAACCGGCGTGATGGTGACGATGCCCAGCAGCCGCGCAAGCTCGTTCGCCGGCTCCGCGAGTTCGCGGACCGTGTACTTGTCGAGTTCGGCGAGAAACGCGTCGCGCGCGGCCGCGAGCACGCCGCGCAGACGGCATTGCGGCTGGATCACGCAGCGCTGACGCATGGCGGCATCCTGATCCGCGAAACAGCCGACGATCGCAAAGTCGCTCTCGGTCTTGCGCACGACGTCGCCGATGGTGAGATCGTTCGAGCGCGCCGACAGCCGCAGCCCGCCGTTGCGGCCACGCACGGTCTCGACCCAGCCAAGCTCGCCGAGCTGCTGGACGATCTTCATCAGATGATTCTTCGAGATGCCGTAGCCGTCCGAGATCTCCTGGATCGTCGAGAGCCCGGCCGGCCGGACGGCGAGATACAGCAGAACGCGCAGGGAGTAGTCGGTATAGTCGGTCAGTCGCATGGTGTCGCGCGCATGGGTTCAGGCGCCTGGGTGCGTCGGTGGGAGCGGCGTCATGTCGCGCCGGACCGCGAAAACCGCGCGGTGGCAAGGGAAATGACGGTCGTCTGCCCCGCAAGGGCTAGTATCGGCACGCGGGGAGCCCGAAAATGGCGCCGGCGCGGCGCTCGATGCAGGCCGCTGCCGGGGCAGCGCCCGCCCGAGTATCCGATATTGTGCGTCATATTATTGCTTTTCGTCAGCAAACCATCGGCTGGCGCTTGACCTTCATGAATTCAGAACTTCAACCTGCAGCCGATCCGCGCGATCGCGAACCCAGCGAGGCCAACGTGCGCGCGCTGGTCGACGCCTTTTATCGCCGCGTCGACGACGATCCGCTGCTCGGCCCGATCTTCTCCCGCGCGCTCGCGGGCCGCTGGGACGACCATCTCGCCAAAATGACGACGTTCTGGTCGAGCCTCGTGCTCGGCTCGAAGCAGTATCGCGGGAACGTGCAGGAAGCGCACCGGCCGATCGACGACATCGAGCCGCGCCATTTCGCGCGCTGGCTGTCGCTGTTTCTGAATACGGTCGAAGCGCGCTACGAACCGGCCGCCGCCGTGCAGTTCATGGAACCCGCGCTGCGCATCGCGCAAAGCCTGCAGCTCAGCAAGTTCGGCTGGGATTATCAGATTCCCGTCGAGCAGCAGGAACTGCTCGCGGCGCTCAAACGCCAGCGCACGGGCGGCGCGCCCGAGCCGCGCTTTCCAGAGCGCCCGGATGCCGAGCCGTTTCCGGCGAAGTTCATCGGCAAATCGGCCGACGAATAGTGTCGCCGGTTCAAACGTCCGCGCTCATTTGGCCACGTCTTGCCAGCGCGCGAGCGCCGCATCGTCGGTTTCGCGCGCGTCGACCCAGCGTTCGCCCGCCTCGGTTTTTTCCTTCTTCCAGAACGGCGCCTGCGTCTTGAGGTAATCCATCACGAACGCGCACGATTCGAACGCCTCCGCGCGATGCATCGCCGTCGTGGCGACGAGCACGATCTGATCGAGCGGTTTCAACTTGCCCACGCGATGCACGATCAGCACGTCGGAGCCGCGCCAGCGTTCGCGCGCCTGATCGGCGATCGCTTCCAGCGACTTTTCCGTCATGCCCGGATAGTGCTCCAGCTCCATCGTTTCGACGGCGCTGCCTTCGTTCAGGTCGCGCACCGTGCCGACGAAACACGCGACCGCGCCGACTTTCGGATTGTCGGCGCGCAGCGCGGCCACTTCCGCGCTGATGTCGAAATCGGCTTCCTGCACGCGGACTTTGGAACGCGTCGACATATCAGCCACCCGTGACCGGCGGAAAGAACGCCACTTCGCAGCCCTCGGTGATGCGCTGCGACGGATTCGTCATGACGTGATTGCAGGCCATGCGCAGCGCGCGGCCCTCGGCGAGCGCCTCTTCCCACGCGCCGCCGCGCATGCGCAGCCACGCGCGCACGTCGCCGACGTTGACCACCGTGTCCGGCACGCTGACCGTTTCGTTCGCGACGCCAAGCGCCTCGCGCACGCTCGCGAAAAATCTTAGTTCGACTTTCATATCAACTCGGAAAAAGGGATGAAGCGCACGATCTCGCCAGCACTGATGGCGTGATTCGGCGGGTTGTCGATGAGTCCGTCGCCCCAGACCGTCGATGTCAGCACGGCCGAACTCTGGTTCTCGAAGAGATCGAGCCCGCCCGACTCGTTCACGCGCGCGCGCAGGAATTCGTTGCGGCGATCGCCTTTTTTCTGGCTGAAATCGGCGCGCATCGAGTAGACGCGCGGCGTGACGTGCTTCACGCCCGCGAGACGCAGCAGAAACGGCCGCACGAACAGCAGAAACGTGCAGAAACTCGAAACCGGGTTGCCCGGCAGACCGATGAAAAAAGCCTCGTCTTCTTGATCACCACGCCGTACCGCGCCGAACGCGAGCGGCTTGCCCGGCTTCATCGCGATCTGCCACATCGAAATGCGCCCTTCGGCTTCCACCGCCGGCTTCACGTGATCTTCCTCGCCGACCGACACGCCGCCGCACGTCAGGATCAGGTCATGCTCGCCCGCCGCGCGCCGCAAAGTCTCGCGCGTCGCGTCGAGCCGGTCCGGCACGATGCCGAGATCCGTCACCTCGCAGCCGAGCTTCGCGAGCAACGCGCGCAGCGTGAAGCGGTTCGAGTTGTAGATCGCGCCGGGTTCGAGCGGCTCGCCCGGCATGCGCAACTCGTCGCCGGTGAAAAATATCGCGACGCGCACCGCGCGCACGACATCGAGTTGCGCGCAGCCGACCGAGGCCGCGAGTCCGAGCGCCTGCGGCGTGAGGCGCGTGCCCGCGGGGAGGATGACCGAGTCGCGGCGAATATCGGCGCCTTGCCGCGTGATCCATTCGCCCGCCGCGGGCGGCTGCGCGAACGCGACGCGGCCGTCATCCGATACCTGCGCCATTTCCTGCATGACGACGGTATCGGCGCCGGGCGGCACGGTCGCGCCGGTGAAAATGCGCGCAGCCGTGCCGGCCGCGAGCGGCGCGGCCGCATGGCCCGCCGGAATGCGCTGCGAGACCGGCAACGCGACGCTCGCGCCTTCGCTCGCGCCAGCGAGATCGGCGGCGCGGACCGCGTAGCCGTCCATGGAACTGGTGTGCATCGGCGGGACATCGAGCGGTGACGTGACGTCCACGGCGAGCACGCGATTGCCCGCGTCGAGCGTGTCGACGCGTTCGCGCCCGTCCACCTGACGCGCGGCGTCGAGCAAACGGCCGAGCGCATCGGCGGTGGCGAGCATCGGAGGACGGCTGGCAGCGGCTGGCGTGGATGACATGGCGTTCGCTTCGGGCGCACGAGGCGCCCCGATCGTGAAAAGGGACACTGCAATTAGAGTCAACTATTGTAGCGAGAAGGCAGGCGTCGCACCGTCGGCTCAGGGCGGGCCGATCATGCGGCCCGGCTGATGCCGCAAACCGTTTCGAGCGCCTCAAAGGCGCGCCGGTGCGGTGATACACTCGCACCACATATCCCACGTCCATTTCCATGAAATTCTGTTCCGTCTGCGGCCACGAGGTCGGCCTCGCCATTCCGCCCGGCGACAACCGTGAGCGCTTCGTCTGCAACAACTGCAACACCGTTCACTATCAGAATCCGCGCAACGTCGTGGGCACCGTGCCCGTGTGGGACGACAAGGTGCTGCTGTGCCGCCGCGCGATCGAGCCGCGCTACGGCTACTGGACGCTGCCCGCCGGCTTCATGGAAATGCAGGAGACGACGAGCGAAGGCGCCTCGCGCGAAACGCTTGAGGAAGCGGGCGCGCGCGTGGAGATTCAGAGTCTCTTCACGCTGCTCAACGTGCCGCACGTGCATCAGGTGCATCTCTTCTACCTCGCGCGGCTGCTCGACACCGATGTCGATCCGGGCGAGGAAAGCCTGGAAGTGAAGCTCTTCGACGAAAGCGAGATTCCGTGGGACGAAATCGCGTTCCCGACAGTCGGCCAGACGCTGCGGTTTTTCTTCGCCGACCGCGCTGCCGGCAACTTCACGCTGCATACGGGCGATATCTTCCGCACGCTGCGCGACGGCTGACCGCGTCCTTCCGAGAACATGGTTCCCTGGCTCGCCGACGACGATCCCTTTCCGCCCGTCGAGCGCGCGCTCGGCGTGTCGAGCGGCGCGCCGGGTCTGCTCGCCGCGAGCGCGGACCTGTTGCCGTCGCGGCTCATCGACGCCTATGGACGCGGCATTTTTCCGTGGTATTCGGATGGCCAGCCCGTGCTGTGGTGGTGCCCTGACCCGCGCATGGTGCTCTATCCGGCCGAGTTCAAGGTGTCGGATTCGCTGCGCAAGACGTTGAAGCGCGTGCTGCGCGACCCGCTCTGGGAGATTCGCGTCGACGACGATTTTCCCGCCGTGATGCGCGCCTGCGCCGACACCCCGCGCGACGGCCAGCGCGGCACGTGGATCACGCCGGACATCGTGGATGCGTACACGACGCTGCATCGCGCGGGCAGCGCGCACAGCATCGAAACCTGGTACGACGGCGCGCGCGTGGGCGGGCTTTACGGCGTGTCGTTCGGGCGCATGTTCTTCGGCGAATCGATGTTCGCGCACCGCACCGACGCGTCGAAAATCGCGCTGGCGGCGCTCGTCGGACACTTGCGCCGCAACAAAATAGAGATGATAGACTGCCAGCAGAACACGTCGCATCTGGCGTCGCTCGGGGGCCGCGAGATTGCCCGACGCGCGTTCGTCGCGCATCTCGGGCGGGCCACGGTGGAACCGGCGATCGGCTGGCGCTTCGATAAAACCGTCCTTCTCGACGCGCTGGCACGCTGAGCGACGAACGCAATGCAGCCGCCGGGCGCGCGCCTGAAATCGAACCCGCGCGCCGGCCGGCAACGACGAGACGACGCCTGCGAGAGCCGCCAACGTGACACATCCGAACGAGCTGCCGCTGTCACCGCTTTCCGCGCTGCAATTCTATGCAACAGCGCCCTACCCTTGCAGTTATCTGGAAGGGCGTGTCGCGCGCTCGCAAGTCGCCACGCCGAGCCATCTGATCAACTCCGACGTCTACACCGAACTCGTCAAGGCCGGCTTCCGGCGCTCGGGCGTATTCACCTATCGCCCGTACTGCGACGGCTGCCGCGCCTGCGTGCCGGTGCGCGTGCCGGTCGCGCGCTTCGTGCCGAACCGCACGCAGCGCCGCGTGTGGAAACAGCACGGCAATCTGGTGGCGAGCGTCGCGCCGCTGCATTACGACGAAGAGCATTACTCGCTCTACATGCGCTATCAGTCCGCGCGCCATGCGGGCGGCGGCATGGACCGCGACAGCCGCGACCAGTACGAACAGTTCCTGCTGCAAAGCCGGATCAATTCGCGTCTCGTCGAATTCCGCGAGCCGCGCGATCCGGCGCACCCGGACGAACCCGGCGTGCTGCGCATGATCAGCATGATCGATATTCTCGGCGACGGGCTGTCGTCGGTGTACACGTTCTTCGAGCCGGACATGCCGAAGACGAGCTACGGCACCTTCAATATCCTCTGGCAGATCGAGCAGGCGAAGAGTCTCGACTTGCCGCACGTCTACCTCGGCTACTGGATTCGCGAAAGCGAAAAAATGGCCTACAAGGCGAATTTCCGGCCGATGGAAGGCCTGGTGGACGGGCACTGGGCGCCGCTCGATCCCGCGAATACGCAATCCGCCGGCACTCTGCCGATGCCTGGGCGCATTCATGGACCGGGCCAGCCGAAATAGCCGCCGAAGCAGGCCCTGCACGGCCCGACCGGCGCGCCGCCCAAAGCCGCTAAAATAGCGGTCTTAAAAAAATTCGCCGTCGCCGGCTTTCATTTCGTGTTCAGCTCCCTCTACCCGCTCGCGCGTTCGCATCTCTTCAGGATGGACGCGGAAGATGCTCATCACCTGACACTGCGCATGCTCGGCGCGGCCGGCCGCACCGGGCTCGCCGGCATGCTCGCCGCGCGCGGCCCCGATTCGCCCCGCACCGTCATGGGCATCACGTTCCGCAATCCGGTCGGCCTCGCGGCGGGCCTCGACAAGGACGGCGCGTGCATCGACGGGCTGGCCGCGCTCGGCTTCGGCTTCATCGAAGTGGGCACCGTGACGCCGCGCGCGCAGCCCGGCAATCCGCGCCCGCGCATGTTCCGGCTGCCCGAGGCGAACGCGCTCATCAACCGGATGGGCTTCAACAATGGCGGCGTAGACCAGTTCGTCGCCAATGTGAAGGCGGCGCACTATCGCGGCGTGCTGGGCCTGAACATCGGCAAGAATGCCGATACGCCGATCGAGCGCGCCGCCGAAGACTACCTCTACTGTCTCGAACGCGTGTATCCGTTCGCGAGCTACGTGACGATCAACATTTCGTCGCCGAACACGAAGAATCTGCGGCAATTGCAGGGCGCGGGCGAACTCGATTCGCTGCTCGGCGCGCTGAAGGACAAGCAGGCGCGCCTGTCCGACCTGCACGGCAAGCTCGTGCCGCTCGCCCTGAAGATCGCGCCCGATCTCGACGACGAGCAGATCAAGTCGATCGCGGGCACACTGCTGGCTCACAGGATCGACGGCGTGATCGCCACGAACACGACGCTCTCGCGCACAGCCGTCACGGGCATGAAGCACGGCGACGAAGCCGGCGGCCTGTCCGGGCGCCCGGTCTTCGACGCGTCGAACGAGGTGATCCGCAAGCTGCGCGCGGAAGTCGGCACGGAGGTGCCGATCATCGGCGTGGGCGGAATTTTCTCGGGCGAGGACGCGCGCGCGAAACTGGCGGCGGGCGCTGCGCTCGTGCAGATTTACACGGGTCTGATCTATCGCGGCCCGGCGCTCGTCAAGGAGTGCGTCGAGGCGCTCGCGTGATCGGTCGATCCGCATATAGACATAAGCAAACGATATTACGCAGCGATTGCATTTTTACTATGATCGCCGCATCTAATAAAGACGCTGTGCCCATCAAGAGGAAAACAACACGATGAAACTGTCCACGCTCAAGAAGCTCGTCGCCGCCAGCCTGATCGGCGCGGCATTCACCGCCGTCACGACCGCCGCCCACGCCGACGACCTGCTCGATCAGGTCAAGCAGCGCGGCACGCTGCGCGTCGGCCTGGAAGGCACGTTCCCGCCGTTCAACTCGAAAGCGCCGAATGGCGAACTGGTCGGCTACGACGTCGATATCGCCAAGGCCGTCGCCGCCAAGCTCGGCGTGAAGCCCGAGTTCGTCACGACCGAATGGAGCGGCATCATCGCGGGCCTGCAGGCGGGCAAGTTCGACGTGATCGTGAACCAGGTCGGCATCACCGATGCGCGCAAGCAGACGCTCGATTTCTCGCCGGCGTACACGTACTCGAACGCGCAACTGATCCAGCGCAACGACGACAAGCGCGAGTTCAAGACGCTCGACGAACTGAAGGGCAAGAAGCTCGGCGTCGGCCTCGGCACGAACTACATGGACATGGCGAAGTCGGTGCCGGGCATCGACGTGAAGACGTATCCGGGCGCGCCCGAGTATCTGCGTGACCTCGCCGCCGGCCGTCTCGACGCGGCGCTCAACGACCGCCTGATGCTCGCGTATCTGCTGAAGAATTCGCAACTGCCGCTGCGCACGGGCGCGAACGTCGGCGCGGGCAACCCGTCGGGGATTCCGTTCAAGAAGGGCAATCCGAAGTTCGCCAAGGCGATCGACGACGCAATGACCCAGCTCGAAGCCGACGGCACCTTCACGAAGATTTCGGACAAGTGGTTCGGTATCGACGTGACGAAGCCGGCGAAGTAAGTCAGCGCGTTCAGCGCTCCAGGGCGGCATCGTTCGACGGTGCCGCCCTTCGTTTTTTGCCCGCCGGTTTATGATGTGCGAATTTTCCGATTCGCCACGCCGCAGTTCTCTTACGCTTCCCTGTTCATGTCCACGACATCCCTGCTCGTTCAATCGGCGCCCGTGCTGGCGCAAGGCGCGCTACTGACGATCAAGTTCGCGCTCTATTCGATGTTCTTCGGCCTCATCGCGGCCGTCGTGCTCGCGTTGATGGGCATCAGCCAGAATCGCGCGCTCGTCGCGATCGGGCGCTGCTATGTGAGCGTGATGCGCGGCACGCCGCTGCTCGTGCAGATCTTCGTCATCTATTACGGCCTGCCGAGCCTCGGCATCTCGCTCGAACCGACGCCCGCTGGCGTGATCGCGCTGTCGGCGAACGTCGCGGCGTATCTGTCCGAAAGCATGCGCGGCGCGATTCTCGGCATTCACGCCGGGCAATGGCTCGCGTCCTACAGTCTCGGGCTGTCGCGCACGCAGACGCTGCGCTACGTGATCGGGCCGCAGGCGCTGCGCATCGCGGTGCCGAGTCTGTCGAACAGTCTCATCAGTCTGATCAAGGACACGTCGCTCGTGTCCGTCATCACCGTGACCGAGCTGTTGCGCAGCGCGCAGGAAGTGATCGCGGCGACCTATCAGCCGTTGCCGCTCTATCTCGCGGCTGCGTTCGTCTACTGGATTCTGTGCAGCGTGCTCGAATTCGTGCAGCGGGTTTTCGAGCGACGCCTCGCGCTGCCAGGACGGCATTGACCGCGCATTCGCCTAAGTTCGTCAGTCGGTTTCGAAGGGAAAGCGCAGCTTCAGATCGCGCCGCGCGGCGTCGATGATCGCGATCATGCGCATCGACATCGCATGCGACATCACCGGACTTTCCGTTTCACCCGCGCGCAACAGCTCGCAGAAATGCGCGGTTTCGTAGTTGAGACCGCCGCCCGTGAAAGGCTCATCGAGTTCGATCCTGCGGCCATCCGTGTAAGCGATCGTCGCGCGCGCCGGATTCCACCAGTTCTCATGGATCGTCACCGTGCCGAGCGTGCCGCCGATCAGCGCGTCGCCGCGGCCCTGCAGATCGAGTCCGCAGAACAGTTGCGCGATGCCGCGTTCGTGCCGCACGTTGAGGCTCGCGAAGACGTCGACACCCGTTTCGCCCAGACGCCCGATGGTCTGCACGTCGAGCGCTTCGCCGAGCCAGTCGACCGCGAGAAACGCCTCATAGACACCGATGTCGAGCAGCGCGCCGCCGCCCGCTTGCAGTGAAAACGACGGATGATCGAGCGGCACGCCGGCCATCGAGCAGCCCGCGCGCACGAGCCCGATCTCGCCGATGGGATCGCGCGCCAGATGCTCGCGCAGGCGGCGATACAGCGGGTAGAACGGCGGCTTCATTGCTTCCATGAAGAGCAGCTTCGCCGCGCGCGCCGCGTCGATCATGCGCTGCAATTCGCGCGCATTCACGGCCGCGGGCTTTTCGCACAGCACGGGCTTGCCCGCCGCGAACGCGCGCAACGCGTACCCGGGATGGCTGTCCTGCAAGGTCGCGATATAGAGCGCGTCGATCTCTTCGAGCAGCGCGTCGAAATCCGCGAACGCGCGCGCATCGAAGGCATCGGCGAGCGCGCGCGCCGGTTCCTCGCGACGCGACCACACGCCCGCGAGCCGCGCGCCTTCGACATGCGAAAGACTCTCGGCGAAGCGCCGCGCGATGCGTCCCGCGCCGACGATGCCCCAGCGTATCGTTGTTCCGTCGATGTTCGTGTTGCTCAATCCTGCCTCCGTGCGCAATGTTCGTCGTGCGCCGCATTGTGCCTCATTGCATCGCATGGCGAGTTCGCGCGGCGCGCGCAGACGGCAAAAAGCCGGGACATGTCCCGGCTCCAGACCTGGCAAGCAACATCGACCGACGCTTAAGCGCCCTACACCCCCGCTGACGCGTTCACGCTCGGCGACGCGGGCTGACTGCTCGAGCGTTCCAGCGAGAAGGCGCGGCCTACTTCCTCGGCGGCGAGGTCGACGAGCGCGCGCGTCGCGGATTCCGCGGCGGAGGGGTCCTTCGCCTCGATCGCCTCGACCACGCTCTTCTGCGCCGCGAGCGTCGCCTCACGCACGGACTCGATGCCATCGACGATCGGATTCACCGTCACGAGCGCGCCGCGCACGATCGCCGTCATCTGGCGAAAGAACTGGTTGCCGCTCGCCGCCACGATGCGCGTGTGCAGCACTTCGTCCGCCGCCTGATATTCCGGCTCGCCAACCTGCAAACGCGAGAGCGCGTCGAACGCATCGCGGATGCCGGCGATCTCGTCGGGCGTCGCGCGCGCCGCCGCGAGCGCTGCCGCACGCGGTTCGATCAGCATGCGGAATTCGATTACATCCCGCAAAAATGTCTGATCGGGCTTTGCGCGAAAACGCCAGCTCACCACGTCCTCGTCGATGAGCCGCCAGTCGCTCATCGGACGAATACGCGTGCCGGTTTTTGGCCGCACGTCCAGCATGTGGCGCGCGAGCAGCATCGAGAGCGCCTCGCGCATGACGGTGCGGCTCACGTCGAACTCCTTCGAGAGGATGTCCTGCGGTGGCAGTATCGCGCCATATTTTTGCTCGACGATCCCTGAGACGAGTCCGTCCATCACCTTCGCCACCAGCGATCGCTCTTTGTTTTCATCCATCTCGCTTCTCCCCTTCTCGCCTGTTCCGTAGCCATGTGTATGAGCGCATCGCTTTCGCTTCCAGGCCTGCGAAAGGCACGACGGGTTCCCGACAGGTCCATTCGTCGTGCTTGATACGTTGCGTCTTCGTTGCTTCGAATGCCAGTCAGGAATTTCCTGACAGGGTAATCCCTCTGGCCCCGATGTCGATGATTCGTTTTTTTCTTTATTACCGCTTCACGTGCGTCTGCTGCGCTCGCGCCGCGCGCGCGTCGTCATTCATCAGGGAAACTGAAGAATGGCGGCGTCGCAGCGCGGCGAGTGCTTTTTTTCGCGGCCCTCATGTCGTCGGACCGATCATGCACTCATTTGAGCAAGCATCACGTAGGCTTTCTGTGCGAACGCGAACGGAAGGTTGCTGGCATGGGCCATTTGTATGATCGGACGTTTGGGTCGAAAGTACCGTGGCGCGGTGCAGCGCAGCCATTTGTCAGCGCTATGCTTAAATCGCGCCATCCGGCGTGCGGGTGCGTCGCGCCTCGAGTGTCATCTGCCGTCGTTGCAGCGATTCACGCTCCGTGAGCGTGTGCTGATAGATCGCCATGTATTCGCTGCTCACTCTTTCCAGCGATAAATGCTGCAGGTCCTGTCGCGCGCGTGCCGCGAGCTGGCCGCGCGCCTGCCGGTCGAGCAGCAGCCAGCGCAGCTTCGCCGCAGCCTGTTCGATATCGCCCGCGGGCACGAGCACGCCCGCCGCGCCTTCGTCGAGCATTTCGGGAATGCCGCCCACGCGCGTCGCCACGATCGCGCAGCCCGCCTCGCGCGCCTCGGCGATCACGAGCGGACCGGGGTCCTGATGCGAGAGCAGCGCGAATACATCGGCGCTGGCGAAGTACGGGCGGGCATCGGCGACGAAGCCGGTGAAATGCGTGACCTCCGCGATCCCGAGTTCGTCCGCGAGCGTTTCCAGCGAGCCGCGATCGGGACCGTCGCCGACGAGATAGAGATGCGGCTCGGCCATGAACTCGCGCTCGTTCGCGGACTGCTCGCGCACGAGCGCGAACGCCTGGAGAAGATCCGCGATGCCCTTTCTGCGGTACATGCCCGCCACGCAGACGACGTTCGGATGCATGAGACGCACCGGCTTCGCGGCGGGCCGGCACACGAGCCTCGGTGCGCCCACCGCGCCATTGAGCACGATCGACATGCGTTCAGGCCCGATGCCGCGCGCCTGGAGATCCAGCGCGACCGCGCGGCTCACGGCCACCATGCGATCGCCGGTGCGCACGAGCGACGCGCTTTTCTGCAGTTCGTGATGCACGGTCGTGACGAGCGCGAAGCGCCGCCGCATGCTGCCGAAACGCGAAATGAGCGCGCCGGTCATCATGTGGGCGTGAACGATATCGGGATCGAAGCGATCGATGAGACGATTGAAGCCCGCGATCATCGACGGCACGCGCCACGGCTGTCGCGATTGCTGCAGCGGGATATGCGTGATGCCGTGACGTCGCAACAGCGGCTCGAAGCCGCCGCCGGACGACGCCACGACGATGTCCTGACCCATGCGCGCCTGCATGCAGGCAAGATCGACCATCATGTTGACGGTGCCGTTGCCGATCGTCTGCGCGTGATTGGCGAGATGGACTATTCGCATGAGATAGGCTGTTTATACGCTCGCCGGTTCGTGCCGGCGGCGTTGATCTTATTGTTTCGAGGACACGTTTCGCGGCAGCTCGCGCCGCCTCGATCCTTGTTCCTGCCTCGATGCCTGGACTGTCCACGCCGTGATGCTGGCTTCTGTCGCTGCGCACCGGTTACGGCGCACGCAGCGTGTCTCCGGTGGCGCTTAGAGCAACTCGTAGGTGGTAGCGTTGTCACTTGCCGCGAACTGCACCTGACGGCTCTTTCTCGTCAGACCGATGTACGGCATGCCGTGCTCGAGAAACGGCCCTTCGGTCTTGCGAAAGCCGAACGCCTCATAGAAACCGCGCAGGCTGACGGGCGCCGTCAGACGCACGCCGCGGCCGGGCCAGCGCTCCGCCGTCACCGCGAGCAACCGTTCGATTAGCGCGTGCGCGGTGCCATCGCCGCGGCGCAGCGGGCTCGTCAAGATCTTGTCCACCACCACTTCGGGATCTTCCGCGTCGCCCGCGTGAATACGCGCATAGGCGAGCACCGGCATCGAACGGCTCATGTCTTCCGCCGCGAATATATGCGTGCCTGTTTCGTCGCGGCCATCCGGATCGAGATGGACGTGCGACTGTTCGACCACGAACACCGCACTGCGCGCGCGCAAAATCAAATAAAGCTCACGCGCAGTGAGTTGTTCGAAATCCAGGATTTTCCAGTTCATCGATTATCTCCATGCTTTACCGGTAATTACCGGCGTTGCGACGATTAAACCTTACGTGCCGACCCGCCTTAATTCAGTGCGCCATCGCACCGACCCCAACCCTGCGCGCCTTTCAAATAAGCTCGACCACACGCAGACAGGCGTCCCGGGGAAAAAGACGCCTGCCCGACGTTCGAAACGATCACGCGACGGCCCTCGCTGCGGGCCGCCGCGCGTGCTCGCATGGCGTCGATAGCGCTCGCGTAATAGGGCACCTTCATGGGAAAATCAAAATGCATACCGCCATCGAACGCGACGGGCGCGCACGATTAAAACCAAAAGCACACGCGCTTTCACGCATACGCGGTATCGGACGCCGGCCTTCCCGGCCCGAGGTCACGGCATGAGCGCGTTCCATACGAGCGGTGTGACGAATTCAGGCGCGAGTCGTTCCCGCGTCGTGTCGCTCGATCCTTTGCGCATGCGTGCGCGGCGTCATCATGCGCATGCGCTGCATCGGGGCGAGCGCATCTGGCGCGAAGGCGTCGCGCCCATCGACCTATGGATAGAACTCCTGCATGGCAACGGGCTCGAGCCGCGCGCGGCGCTTGCGTTCACCGTCGCTCAGGACTTCGAAGCCGATCAGTTCACGCTCGGCAAGCTGCCGTTCGAGGATATCGAAAAGCTGTACGGCTTGCAGGTGCAGGAGCTGGCGGTTTTCGACTCGCTGGAGGAACGCGCGCTCGTGCAGACGCGTCGCGGCAACACCGTGCTCGTCGAGGTCGATGCGTTCTTCCTGCCCGACATGCGCGCCGGTTCGTATCGCCGCGAGCATGCGAAGACGACCATCGGCATCGATGTGATCGACCCCGATGCGCGCCGTCTCGGCTACTTTCATCACACGGGTTATCACCTGCTCGACGGCGATGATTACGACGGCATCTTGCGTCCCGACGGCACGCACGAGCTCTTTCCGCATGTCGAATTCGTCAAGCGCGTGCGGGATTCGCTGTCAGGCACCTCGCGCGCCGAAGTCTCGGCGGACCTGTTGTGCGCGCATCTGCTGCGGCGACCGGCGGATAACCCCATCACACGCTGGCGCGCGGCGTTCCCCGAGCATGTCGAAGCGATGATCGCGCGCGGCGAGCCTTACGCGCGCTTCTATGCGTCCAACGTGATGCGACAGCTCGGCGCGAACTTCGAACTGCTCGCGCATTACCTGCAATGGATGCGTGAACAAGGCTTCGACATTCCTGTGCAGGCGAATGCGGCCGCGCGCAAGATCGCGAGCGAAACGATGGTCATGCAGTGCCGCCTCGCACGCGCGCTGTCGCGCGGCCGCAGCGAGCCATGCGATGCATCGTTCGATCTCATCGAGAATGCCTACGAACGCGTGATTCCCGCGCTCGCCGATATCGTGTGCTGATCAACTGATTCACTTCAGCACACGCTTGCTGCAAAAACATAGTTGAGCCTCTGTTTCAAGGGGTTTTTCATTCATTTACGTCCGCATTGCATATTCCTTTTTATGACCTCGTGATGTCCGAGAGGCATGCGGCGCGACGAGTAATTCACGCGCGTTAATCGGTTCCGCATGAAATTGTCCTCGATGAAACATTTCGCGACGCCTCCCGTGTGCGCGAACCAACGTTGCGCAAAGCATCAATCCGAGGACATCCGGGCAAACGTTTCGCGCAGGGGCCGTCGTCCGTCAGTTCGCTGTGGGATGCGCTACAAGCCCTGTGTGGGGCACCTCACGCAACATGCGTCGTGGCTGACGCATTTTCGCGCGCGGCGTGGCGCACGGATTTTTCAGAATGTGCAATCGGCGCAACCTTTCCACTTCGTGCAACGCCCGGCGGCAGACTTTGCGCATAAGCCGCAAAGCCCCGTCCACAAAGGCCTCGCGGGAAATTGCGCGCGCGCGAAAATTATGCGCGATCGCGGCCCCGCGAATCGCATGGAACACGGATGAATCAATTTCCAATGTCCCTACGAAAGAAGGTGTGCTGTAGAGGGGATGTCGACCTGTGAGGCTTGTCGCACGGTGGTCGGAAACGACCGGACCACCATTCGGGGGGATTGCGCAGAGGAAACTCATCGGGGCACAAAGGGATTCCTAAGACCACCAATGTTCAAGACTGAAACAAAAACGCTGCGCTGCGCTGCATCACGACCAGTACATCCGCTATGACGTCCCGCCAGCATTGCGATTGCCGTCATTGGCATAGTCCTCGCTATTAGAGACCCGCAACCCGAATCAGCGCGAACAACAAAATGGATTCAAGCGCGAACGGGTGGCTACGGGGCTGGTGTGATGCTCCTTCAATACGAACGCACGCGGAAATGTTCGAAGATGCTCACACCAGTAAATAAAAATTGAAGCGCAACGCGCGAAGTCACGAGAGAGAACAAATCATGCTGACCCTCCAGTCCGACCTGCACGGCAATCACCTCCTCGGCGCACTTCCGGCGCACGAATGGCAAGCGCTCACACCGCATCTCGAACTCGTTCAACTGCGCACCGAACAACTGCTGTGCGATTCGGGCCAACGCATTCATCACGTCTACTTCCCGACGACGGCGATCATCTCGCTGCTGCACACGATGGAAGACGGCGGCTCCGTCGAGATCGCCGCAGTGGGCCGCGAAGGCATGACGGGCGTGCCCGTGCTGACCGGCGGCGAAACGATGCCCACGCGCGTGCAGGTGCAGTGCCCCGGTTTCGCCTATCGCATGAGCGCGCAAGCCCTGCGCGAGCAATTCGGCCGCTCGGACTTTCTGCGCCGCCTGATGCTGCTCTATATGCAAGCGCTTCTTACGCAGGTCGCGCAGACGGCCGCATGCAATCGCCATCACTCGCTGAACAAGCAACTTTGCCGCTGGCTGTTGATCGAAATCGATCGTACCGCGTCGAACGAGCTGCAAGTCACGCAGCAACTGATCGCCGACATGCTGGGCGTGCGCCGTGAAGGCGTGACCGAAGCGGCGGGCAAGCTGCACGACGCCGGTCTTATCCATCACAGCCGCGGCTGCATCAAGGTCGTGGATCGCGAGGGCCTGGAAGCACGCGCATGCGAGTGCTACGGGCTCGTCAAGCGGGAATTCGACCGACTACTCCCGCGTCTCCGAGCAACCGAGGCCGCATCGGCCTCAAGTGTCTAACCGGTTTGGATGAATGCAAGAAAAAAATCACGATTTGTTTGGCTGGCTGGCGCGCTTTCTGGATGTATGTCTGATCATTGCGGGCGGATTGATCGCGCATGACGTACGCTTTTCGTCGCTGGATTTCAGCGACATCGAAAGGCTGCTGATCGCGTTCAACTCCGCGCTCGCCCTTCTCCTCTTCCCCGCATTCGGCGTGTACGAAGCCTGGCGTGGCAAGCCGCTCGCCATGATGCTGGCGCGCGTCACGCTCGCCTGGATGGCCGTGGTCGCCGCGGGCCTGCTGCTCGCGTTCACGCTGCATCGCATGGATGCGGTGTCGCGCCTGTGGTTCGCCTATTCCACACTGATTTCCGGTGCGCTCATCGTTGCGGCGAAATGCGTCGTGTATACCGGTCTGCGCCTGGTGCGCGGGCACGGACTCAACCAGCGCACGGTGGCTATCGTCGGCGCGCAGGGCTTTTCGCGCACCCTGCTCGCGCATCTGAGCAGCACGCCCGAGCAAGGCTTCACGCCCGTCTGCGTGCTCGACATGACCAGCGACGCGGAACTGCACGCGACCGGCGCCCACGGCGTGACCGCGCCGACGTCCGCAATCGGCATGGGAGGCAATCGTTTGCCGGTGCTGAACGATTTCGACGAGCTCGTCGAGAAGGTGCGCGCCGAGGACATCAATGAAGTGTGGCTCGCGCTGCCGCTGTCGCAGGAGCACACGATCTATCGCTTCGTGCACGCGCTGCGTCACGACTTCGTGAATCTGCGGCTGATTCCGGACACGCGCAGCATCTCGCTTTTCAATCACTCGATGACCGACGTCGGCGGGCTCGCCACCATCAACCTGACGACTTCGCCCGTCAGCACGCTGCAAATGTGGCCGAAGCTGCTGTTCGACCGGCTCTTCGCGGCGACGGCGCTGCTCGCGCTCGCTCCGCTGCTGATTTCCATCGCGATCGCGGTGAAGGCGACGTCGAGTGGTCCGGTGTTCTTCACGCAGAACCGCAAGGGCGCGGACGGACGGCCGTTCCGCATCTACAAGTTCCGCTCGATGGCGGTGCACCAGGAAAACCACGGCAACGTCACGCAGGCGACGCGCAACGATCCGCGCGTGACGAAGGTCGGCGCGTTCCTGCGGCGCACGAGCCTCGACGAACTGCCGCAGTTCCTGAACGTGCTGTTCGGGCACATGTCGGTGGTGGGGCCGCGCCCGCATGCGCTGGAACACGACGACCTCTACAAGGATCTCGTCTACGGATACATGTTCCGCTATCGCATCAAGCCGGGCATCACGGGCTGGGCGCAGGTGAACGGCTATCGCGGCGCGACCGAGAAAGTCGAAAAGATGCAGAGCCGCGTGAAGTTCGACCTGTTTTATATCCACAACTGGTCGTTCTGGTTCGACATCAAGATCGTCGCGATGACGATGTTCAAGGGCTTCATCGGACGCAACGCGTATTGATCGGCCTCGCAACGACAAAAGCCCGGCGACTCGCATCGCCGGGCTTTTGTCTTGTTTCGCGTCCGGACTACTTGTAGTCGATCCGCTCGACGCCCGTTTCCGTGCCGAGCAGACAGAGGTTCGCGCCGCGCGCCGCGAACAGCCCGACCGTCACGACACCCGGCCACGCGTTGATTTGCGCTTCGAGCGCGCGCGGATCGGTGATCGAAAGTCCTTTCACGTCGATGATCTCGTTGCCGTTGTCCGTGATGAACGGCGAGCCGTCCTTCGTCACGCGCACGATCGGCACGCCGCCCAGCGCCGCGAGCTTGCGGCCGATCGCGGTGCGCGCCATCGGCACGACTTCGACGGGCAGCGGGAATGTGCCCATCACCGGCACGCGCTTGCTCGCGTCCGCGATGCACACGAACACGTCCGCCACCGACGCGACGATTTTCTCGCGCGTGAGCGCGCCGCCGCCGCCCTTGATCATCGCGCCGGACGCGTCGATTTCGTCGGCGCCGTCGACGTAGATGGAGAGCGTTTCGATATCGTTCAGATCGAACACCTGAAAGCCGTGCGATTCGAGGCGCGCGGTGGTCGCGAGCGAACTCGACACCGCGCCGCGATAACGCGCTTTCGACTTCGCGATGGCGTCGATGAAGCAATTGGCCGTCGATCCGGTGCCGACGCCGATGATCGCGCCTTCCGGCACGGTCGCGTTCACGTAGTCGGCGGCGGCCTGGCCGACCAGTTGCTTGAGTTCGTCTTGAGTCATGGGTGCGGTGCTGCTTGTAGGAGAAAACTGAGATTTTATCGGAGCGCGGCGGGCGGCCGCGCGGATCATGCAATCGCGCGCAGGAAACCGAGCGGATCGTGCGTGCGCGCGACCGACGCGATGAACGCGAACACGATGATCGCGAGAACGCCGAAGACGGCGCGCGCGCCCTTCGTGCGGCCACGCTTCAACGCGAGCGTGCCGAGCACGATATAGACGACGAGGCCCGCGATTTTCGCGCCGAGCCACGCGGCGTTCGCGGAAAAGCCGATGATCGCGACCAGTGCGATCGCGCTCACGAGCAGCAGCGTGTCGACGATGTGCGGGAGGATTTTCGTGGCGCGCGCGTTCAGGTGACGCGAGTCCATCAGCATCCAGATCCAGCGCAGCACGAAACCCGCGATGGAAAGGCCCGCGCAGGTCATGTGAAGCGCGCGCAACGGCAGGAAATAGTCGCCCATGGCGGATTCCTTCTTAGTTGGCGATGTATTTGTCGAGCAAGGCCTGAGCGATGGCGTCGCTTTCGGCGTCGGCGTCGCCCGCGTAGTCCGACGGACGGAAGTGCATCTGGAACGCGCTGAAGACGTGACGCGTCTTGTCGTCGAGCACGCCGTCGGTGGCGACGTCGTAGCCGTAGCGCTTCAGCTTTTCCTGCAATGCGCGCACGTCGGATGGCGCTTTGCGATCGCGGCCGGCAAGGTGGGCGGCGACGGTGGCGTCGTCGGGCCATGCGCCTACGCCGGCATCGTATAGCGTGCGCCACGGAAAGAGCGGGCCTGGGTCGATCTTGCGTTGCGGCGCGATGTCGCTATGGCCGACGACGCGCGTCGGCGGGATGCGGTAACGCGCGACGATGTCGCGCGAGAGTCTGATGAGCGCGTCGACCTGCGCGGGCGGGTACGGTTGCCACTTTTCTTCGCCGCCTTGCTCGCCGATGGGTCCGAGATTCACGTTCTCGATGCCGATTGAGGACGCGTTCAGTTCGGTCGCGCCTTGCCATGCGCTTACGCCGGCGTGCCAGGCGCGCTTGTCTTCGGGCACGAGCTGGTAGACGACCGGTTCGCCGTTTTCGATGCGCGGGGCGTCGGGGACGATGTAGTGAACGCTGACCTGGTCGCCTGTAAGGACTTCGATCGAACGCACTTCGTCGATTTCGGTGTAGTGCATCACCAGGAAGCGGATGCGGGAGTCGGCGTTTTTGGCGTGGTGGTGCGTGTCGGCGATGTAGGTGCCGCGGTTTTGCATTGTGGTGGTGCAGGCGGTGAGCATGCAAACAAGAAGAGTTACAGCGCCAAGAAGCTGTTTTGTCATTGGAATGGAGACGCGCGTCTCATCCGTTCGGTCAGCAAGGAGGAAAGCGTCCGGATTGTACAGCCACCTTGTACATTCCCTTCCGATCGTAGCCCGCGACTCGCCACTCGCGAGTAGCCCAGCCTACCCATCTTTTACGGTCGCCAGCTTTCGGCCTAGACAAACGGATGAGGGATGGTCAAAATGTCCGCCAAAATACCCAGCGAGAACAAATAACATGACTGCCGTGGCACCCCTGAATCTGCTTGCAGAGGCTTTGAAGTTCTATACGCAAGGTGAAATAGCAGAGCGTGTCGGAAAAAACGTGAGGACTATTCGCCGGTGGGAGTCCGAGAAGGCTGGCTGCCCTGTCATCGCTGAAGCAGCCCTTCGCGAATTGCTTGCTGAAAGGATGCATCGATTGCCGGCGCCTGCACGTCCCGAGTTCACGTTCATTGACCTTTTTGCGGGCATCGGAGGAATTCGTCGAGGTTTCGAGGCTCACGGTGGCGAATGCGCATTCACCAGCGAATGGAACGATTTCTCGAAAAAGACATATATTGAGAACTTTGGTGTGGCCGGCCACCATTTTGTTGGTGACATTGTCCCGTTTCCTGCCGACGCCATCCCATCGCACGACGTGCTGCTGGCAGGATTTCCGTGTCAGCCCTTTAGCATCGCCGGCGTCAGCAAGAAGAATTCGCTTGGCCGACCACATGGATTCGAATGCACGACGCAAGGAACCTTGTTCTACGACGTCGCGCGCATCATCGATGCGAAACGGCCGGCCGCGTTCCTCCTCGAGAACGTCAAAAACCTCCTGTCGCATGACAAGGGAAATACCTTCAAAACAATTCTCTCCGTGTTGCGCGACGAGCTGAAATACGACGTGCATTACAGAGTCATCGATGGGCAACATTTCACTCCTCAGCATCGCGAGCGTATAGTCATTGTCGGATTCCGGGAAGCTACGGACTTCACGTTCAATGACCTGCTCTTGCCCTCAGCCAAGCCACGTCTTGGCTCAATCCTGCACAAGACTGACGGCACGGAACCGTTTCTTGAGCACGACCAAGACCGTTTCTTCGATCATGGCAGCGCCAAGGTGCAAAGCAAATACACCCTGACGCCAAAACTGTGGGAATACCTGCAGGCGTACGCAGATAAGCACCGGGCCGCCGGCAATGGATTCGGATTTGGGCTTGTTACACCAGAGAGCGTAACGCGCACCCTGTCCGCGCGATATTTCAAGGATGGCTCAGAGATCCTTGTCGCTCAGGATAGCGGTAGACGTCCGCGACGACTGACTCCGCGTGAGTGCGCCCGACTTATGGGCTTCCCAGACAGCTTCGTAATCCCGGTTAGCGACACGCAGTCCTATCGACAATTTGGCAATAGCGTAGTCGTGCCCGTCATGCAGGAAGTAGCGCGAATCATGATTCCACGAGTTAAGACTTTGCTCGGCAAATCGCGCGACGGTGCACAACAACGTTTGCCTCTGATCGTCTAGTGATCGATATTGTCGACAGCGCAACCCGAAGCCGGATGATGTCCGGCATCAGGGGGCGCAACACACGTCCTGAAGTTCTGATTCGCAGCCTCTTGCACCGTCGCGGCTTCCGCTTTCGTCTGAACGTGAAAAATCTGCCGGGGAAGCCAGACATCGTGCTCCCAAAATATCGCGCAGTGATCTTCGTGCATGGATGTTTCTGGCATGGCCACGACTGTCGACTCTTCAAATGGCCTCAGACCAGACCAGATTTCTGGCGCGCAAAGATTCATCGGAATCAGGAACGCGACGAAGAGGCTCTCACATTGCTCCTGGAAGCCGGATGGCGAGTTGCGACAATTTGGGAGTGTGCAATACGAAACCGGAAAGCTGACCCTGCTAAACTTGTGGACGAGGTTGCCGTTTGGTTAGGAACGCAGAATAAAATCTGGGAAGCAAGGGAATGAAACGCGGATACTTATCTGAATATTTTGAAGGTGTGGCCGTCAAAAGACTTAGTTGCGTAGAAGCAGACGTCTTGCATTCGAATCAGCATGAGTTCAACGGTGTCGAAGGTCTAAGAACGATACTAGGCGAACCCGATGGCAAGGTACGGTATGACGCCCGCCTACTCTACCTCACCGACCAGGACGCTGATCCCATCATGGAGGACGCGGTCTTCACATGGTATGACGCTCGGCAGCGGGCTCGAATCGAACGCAATGTTCAACGTTGGGAATATCGACTCTATTTCCCAACGACTAACGTGTCTCTCAATGCTGCTGTAGGCGATTTGCTCGTCATCGCGAAACGGCAAGATGGAGGGCTGCTGGTAATCATCGCAGAGAACGGGTCCAGCATTGCCCGTCAGATTGAGTGGCTGTTTGGACTCAATGATCTTACCCATCCAGGCTTCTCCATCAAGGCGGAACTCGAAACGGAACAAGACCGGATAGGATTCGCATCACGTTTCGTTCTCGAGAGCATCGGCATCGCTGTGGAAGCGTCCGAGGAGACTTTCCTCGAAGAGATGTTGCATAAGTTTGACGGAAAATTCCCGACAACTCGGTCTTTCTCTGAGTATGCGCGATCGACACTTCCAGAGATCCGCCCACGAGACAACCCTGACGCCGCTCTGATGGCATGGATGGAGCGAGAAGAGATTCTCTTTCGCACTATGGAGCGTTATCTGATTGCAGACCGACTCTCCGCCGGTTTCAATGTCCAAGGTCAGAGAAAAGTAGACGTTGACGGCTTCCTCACATTCTCATTGTCGGTGCAGAACCGACGGAAGAGCCGCGTTGGACTCGCCTTGGAAAACCACTTGGAGGTTCTGCTTATGGCCAACGGCGTGCGGTACAGCAGGACGGCTGCTACGGAAAACAAATCAAAACCGGACTTTCTCTTCCCCGGCGTCATTGAATATCACGACCGTGCATTCCTGGCAGCGCATCTGACTATGCTCGGAGTGAAGTCAACCTGCAAAGACCGCTGGCGTCAGGTTCTTTCGGAGGCAGATCGAATCAGCGAGAAGCACCTGCTGACCCTCGAAACGGCGATTTCGCAGCGTCAAACCGATGAGATGCGCTCCAAGGGACTTCAGTTAGTGCTTCCCCAGAAGCTTCACGGAAGCTACACCGCATCTCAGCAAACATGGTTGCTGGATATTACGCAGTTCCTGAGTGTCGTGCTTGGCAAACAAGACGCGAAGTAGTCGTGCGCCGGGCCATTTTGCGTTGGCCCGGCGAAGCGGATGCATTACTTCTTCACCGCCCTCTGCCTGACCGCCTCAAACAAACACACCCCACTCGCCACCGACACATTCAAACTCTCGACCGCTCCCGCCATCGGGATATTCATGATCTCGTCGCAAGTCTCGCGGGTCAGACGACGCATGCCCTCGCCTTCCGCGCCGACGACGATCGCCACAGGACCATCCAGCTTCGTCTCATAGAGCGAAGCCGTCGCCTCGCCCGCCGTCCCGATCACCCACACGCCGGCATCCTTCAACTCGCGCAGCGCGCGCGCCAGATTCGTCACCGTGATGTACGGCACGCTGTCCGCCGCTCCGCTCGCCACCTTCGCCGCCGTCGCGTTCAACCCCGCCGAGCGATCGCGCGGCGCGATCACTGCATGCGCGCCGGCCGCATCCGCGACGCGCAGGCACGCGCCGAGGTTATGCGGATCGGTGACGCCATCGAGCACCAGCAGCAAGGGCGTGCCCGAAATGCCATCGAGCAGTTCGGCGAGATTCTGCGCCAGCGGCAGATCGTTCGCGCGCGCGACGATGCCCTGATGCTGAATATTGCCCGCCAGCCCCCACAGCCGCGATTCATCCGCCGCGATCAGCCGTACGCCCGCTTCCTTCGCGGTCCGCAGAAAATCCTGCATGCGCCGATCCTTGCGCGTGGGGTCGTACAGCACCTCCTCGATCGACGATGCGTCCGCGCGCAAACGTGCGGTCACTGCGTGAAATCCGTATAGAACCTTGAGACGTGACATGACTGATCCGAACCTTCGGTGAAAACTTGAAAAGCACGACGCGGTCCGAAGCACGAAGCATCGGACCGCGCGTAGTGTGTGGCGGCGGCAGTGCGCGCCGCCCTATCGTTTCTTGCGCGCCGGCCGCCCCTGCGACGCCGACTTCGACGCCACCCCACGCTTCTTCGCCGCGCCGCCGCGCGGGCTTGCCGCGAGCGGTGCGCCCTTCTTGGTGCCGCCGCGCGCACGCGTGCTGGGCACGTCGTCATCGCCGAACGGGCGGATGCGCGGTCCCGCCGCGCCGCTGCCGACGCTCGCGGCATGCTCGCCCGCCACCGCCGACGGACGCGGCGACGGCGGCTTCACCGGCGTATCGCGCACGAGCCGGAAGTCGATCTTGCGGGCATCGAGATCGACGCGGCCCACCTGCACGCGCACGCGATCCGACATCCGGTAGCGGATGCCCGTGCGCTCGCCGCGCAGTTCGTTCTTGATCTCGTCGTACTGGAAGTAGTCGGAACCGAGCTCGGTCACATGCACGAGCCCTTCGATGAACAGCGAATCCAGTTGCACGAAGATACCGAACGACGTCACGCCGTTCACCATCCCGCCGTATTCCTCGCCGAGCTTGTCGCGCATGAAATAGCACTTGAGCCACGCTTCGACATCGCGCGAGGCTTCGTCGGCGCGGCGCTCGTTCGACGAACAATGCAGCCCGAGTTCTTCCCAGATCGCCACGCTGTTGCGCGCACGGCCGCGCGCGGTGTCGTCGGCTTTCTGCATCTCGCGTGCGGCCTTCGTGAGACCGGTGCTGAGCGGCACGTCGTGACCGATGTCCGGCAGATACTTCTTGCCCTGGAGGATCGCGTAGATCGCCCGGTGCGTGAGCAGATCGGGATAGCGGCGAATCGGGCTCGTGAAGTGCGCGTAAGCCTCGTACGCGAGCCCGAAGTGGCCGATGTTGTCCGGGCTGTACACCGCCTGCTGCATCGAGCGCAGCACCATCGACTGCAGCATCTGCGCGTCTGGCCGGTCGCGAATCTGCGCGATGAGCGCGGCATAATCGCTCGCGTGCGGCTTGGCGCCGCCGGTCAGCGTCAGGCCGACGCCACGCAGGAACGTGCGCAGGTTTTCGAGTTTCTCTTCCGTCGGGCCCGCATGCACGCGGTACAGGCCCGGATGCTTGTTGCGCTTCAGGAAATCCGCTGCGCAGACGTTCGCGGCCAGCATGCATTCTTCGATCAGCCGATGCGCGTCATTGCGATGGCGCGGCACGATCTGCTCGATCTTGCCCTGCGAGTTCACGACGATATACGTCTCCGTCGTGTCGAAGTCGATCGCGCCGCGCTTCTGGCGCGCCGCGTGCAGCGACTTGTACACGCCGTAGAGATTCTGCAGATGCGGCAGGATCTCGGCGCGCTTCGTCGCTTCCGGTCCCTTCGTGTTGGTGAGCACGGCGGCGACTTCGGTGTACGTGAGACGCGCCGACGAATGCATCACGCCCGGATAGAACTGATACGCCTTGATTTCGCCGCGCGCGGTGATGACCATGTCGCACACGAGCACGCAGCGGTCGACGTCCGGATTCAGCGAGCACAGACCGTTCGAGAGCTTCTCCGGCAGCATCGGGATCACGCGGCGCGGGAAGTACACCGACGTGCTGCGGTCGAGCGCGTCGACGTCCAGCGGTTCGCCCGGCTGCACGTAGTGCGACACGTCCGCGATGGCGACCAGCAGGCGATAACCCTGACCGCGCCCGACCGCGACCGGCTCGCAATACACGGCATCGTCGAAATCGCGGGCGTCTTCGCCGTCGATCGTGACGAGCGGCACGTCGCGCAGATCGACGCGATGGCGGATATCCACCGGACGCACTTCGTCAGGCAGCTTGGCGGCCGAGGCCAACGCGGCGTCGCTGAACTCATGCGGCACGCCGTACTTGCGCACCGCGATCTCGATTTCCATGCCGGGATCGTCGATATCGCCGATCACTTCGGCCACGCGCCCGAGCGGCTGCGAATGGCGGCTCGGGAAATCCGTCAGATCGACGGACACCACCTGCCCGACCTTCGCCTTCTTCGGATTCTGCGTGATCAGGATGTCGTGACCGATGCGCTTGTCTTCCGGTACCAGAATGAGCGCGCCGTTCTCGTTGACGAGTCGTCCGATCACGCGCTTGTTCGCGCGGTCCGTCACCTCGACGATATGGCCTTCGGGCCGCCCGCGCCGGTCATAACCGACGATGCGCGCGAGCACGCGATCGTTGTGCATGACCTTCTGCATTTCGCCGTTGGGCAGGAAGAGATCGTCCTGGCCGTCGTCGCGGATCAGGAAGCCGAAGCCGTCGCGATGCCCCTGGACGCGGCCCGCAACAAAATTCGACGGATGCGTGAGTTGATAGTGGCCGCGCTTGTCGAGGCGGATCTGCCCGTCGCGTTCCATCGCCGCCAGTCGCTTGAAAAATCCTTCGCGCTCCTGGCGCTTGATCGACAGCGCCTCGGCGATGTCGTTCGCGGCATGCGGTGTCTCGCTCGTGCGCAACACGCCGAGAATTTCTTCGCGGCTCGGAATCGGATACGGATATTTGCTCAAGGGCGTAGTCGTGATTTTTCTCGTTGGACGGGACTTTTGCGGTGCTTTGCAACCAGATAATGCGGCCATCGTTGCGGGCCATTCTAACACCCGTCTTTTAGACGCCACGGGGCTTGCGGGCGGATGCGGGGCCGCGCGGGTGTCTTCACGCGCGTTGCGTCGAAACGCTTGACACGCGCATTGGACTCGCTATAATGTCGTTCTTTGCTGCTGAACGCAAAACGAATTCGCAGCAAAACGCACCCTTGCCCAGGTGGCGGAATTGGTAGACGCACTAGGTTCAGGTCCTAGCGGTGGCAACACCGTGGAGGTTCGAGTCCTCTC
>NZ_FCOE02000019.1 GCF_001544915.2 Caballeronia pedi
GTCAAGATTCGTGGCTTTCGGATCGAGCTGGGTGAGATCGAAGCGCAGATCGCCAGTCATCCGGCGGTGCGCGAAGCGGTGGTCATCGCGCGGGCACGGCATGAGAAGACGCTGGATCAACAGCTTGTCGCCTATGTCACGCTGGTTGCACAGATCGACGCGAGCGCGTTGCGCGAGCATTTGAGTTCGCGTTTGCCGGACTATATGGTCCCCTCGGCCTTCGTCGTGCTCGATGCGCTGCCTCTCACACCGAACGGCAAGCTCGATCGTCGTGCATTGCCCGATCCGCAGTGGCAAAGCCTCGATGAATACGTCGCCCCGCGCAACGCGCTCGAAGCAACCCTCGCGCAGTGCTTCGCCAGTGTGCTCGGCCTCGAACGCGTGAGCGTGTTCGATAACTTCTTCGCGCTCGGCGGGCACTCGCTGCTCGCCGTACAACTGACGGCACATATCGACGCTAAACTCGGCCAGAACATTTCCATCCGCGAACTGTTCAAGGCGCCCTCAGTGGCCGAACTTGCCGACCATCTGAACACTACGCCGTCTGACATGGAATTCGACACCATCCTGCCGATGCGCGCTCCGGGCGAAGGCGCTCCGTTGTTCTGCATTCACCCGGTCGGCGGACTGGCTTGGAGTTATGCGGGTCTTGCCCAGAGCATCGAGGGAAATCGGCCTATTTACGCCGTGCAGACTCCAGCGCTCCAGCAACCCGACTACGACCCAGCTACCATCGCAGAGATGGCGAGCGACTACATCGCGCGCATCCGCAGCATTCAGCCTGAAGGGCCGTATCGCCTGCTTGGCTGGTCGTTTGGGGGATTGGTGGCCTATGAAATGGCGACACAACTTCAGACGCTCGGCGAAACAATCGATCAGCTCGTACTGCTGGATTCGCGTCTTCCTGATGGCCACCAAACGCACGAAGTCGACGAATGCACGCTCATGACAGCCGCGTTCCCGAACATGTCCGACGAACTCACCATCGCGCTTCGAGACATGCAGACGACTTCGGAGCGTGTCGATGCCCTGCGCGCAAACCGCCTCATTCCAGCCTATATCACGGACCGACACGTCATGACCCTGATCGATGCAACGCAGCGAAACATGCATCTTCAAGCCACGTTCGCGCCGAAGCGATTCGGCGGCGATATCGTCTACTTCACGGCCACTCGATCCGAAGAGCCCGGCAAGCCCCGCCATGTCGCCGAATGGCGCGATCGGGTCGATGGTTCGATCGTGAATGTCGACGTCGATTGCGCCCACGCCGATATGTGCCAGCCTTCCTCACTCGCAAAGATTGGAACGCACCTCGCATCATTGAACGTCTTCGAAGAATCGAAAGTCGCGAACGATTGACATGCCGCGCGAATCGCCATCGGTCGAAAGACCGATGGCACTGACCGAAAGGGAGAAATCGGATGACGAAAAGCAAAACGGCGGCGCACAACGCGCCGCCGTCCGATACCCGATGCGATACGTTAGCTTCCTCGCCGCGTCTTTCGATCGCTGTGCTTGCGCACGTTACTCGCAAGTTCGGAAATGATCTCAGTCGCCGCGCCGATGATCTGATTGAAATCAAAACCCGCGCGCGTCATCTCGCGATAGAACGATCGCGCGAGCATCTTCGAAAGCTGGCCCGGATTCTGGACCGACTGAGCGACGATATCGCCGATCGTCTGATCCGATGCGCGCTTCAGCGTCATTCGCGCGAAGGGCGAAGCGACGAGCTTTTGCAACCGGTCAGCCTCGACGGCTTTCGCAATGAACGCAGCGAAAATGCGCAGCAGCTTCAGGTCATGCTCGTTGAATTGCCGCTTGTCTCGCGGACCCGAAACCTGCACGACACCGATCGCTTTCCCGCCCAGTTCGAGCACCGAAAACATCTTGTCGCGCGCGTCCGAGTATTCGACGATCGCCGTGGTCGCGCTCAAATGCACCTCGCCGAACGACGCGTAATGACCGGAACACACAGCGGCGATCCGCTCATCGGACGTCATCGAAACGACACATCGCTTCGCGTCCAGCGCGTCGGCGACCATCATCGCGAGTTCTTCTGGTGAATTGAGGGAATCCGGCGTGACGGCAAGCTCAAGCTCGGGGTATTGGTCTTCGAATACAGGTTCCGAATTTTTCATGTGGATATCCAGCGAAAGATTTGAACATGCGTCGTCATGCCGACGACATCGGGTCCAGTCAAAAGGGGCTGTATCCTGCTGCACGCCCGACAAAGAGTCCCGCCTCGTAGGCGGCATCGAGCGCGCGTCTGAGTTCGCGCACGCTCACGGTTCGAAAGCCAGCAGACGGAATGCCCGCTGGCTCGAAGGAATCGATTCCAAGCACTTCGTCCGAAATGGTGCGCAGCACTTCCTCGCGCGCTTCGTTTCTTGTACTTTCCATGATCGTGCACATTTTCGTCGCCTCCATCGTAAATGTGACCGTAGGTTATGCGTCGAAAATTAGCATCCGGTTAGCCTGACCGGATGCGGTCGCGTCGAGATCCCTAATTTGCCTGTAACTCTCGACCGCCAAGCTGTCTCCGTTCGATTCTCGACAGGTGACATGATGAAACGACCTTCTTTCGTGCAACGACGCAGCGTCAGAATTCGTAACGGGCGTTTCGAAATTTCCGTCGAAGATTCAGGTAGTGCCGGAACACCGTGCGTGCTGCTTCACGGTCGCGGCGAGTGCAGCGGCGTATGGCGCACTCTGACGGAAGGCGCTTGCGCCGATCACCGTTTCATCTCTATCGATCTTCGCGGGCATGGCGATTCGAGCTGGGACCCGGATCGCGCCTACGATGCCAGAACCCTCGCGGGCGACGTGCTCGAAGTTCTGCTGGCATTGAACATACGAAAGCCGGTACTGATCGGTCATTCGCTCGGCGGCAGCGTTGCGTTGCATTTGACCGGGATGCTCGAACAGTTTACCTCCGGACTCGTCCTCGTCGACTTTGGACCGGATTCCGATGCCGCCGGTTCGCAAAGAGTCGTTGCCGAAATTCGCGAAACGCCCGTGCAGTTCAATTCGATCAATGAGTATGCGCAGTGGCTGCAGGAACGTCGTCCGCTCGCGAGCGGTCGTGCACTGCATCATCTGGCGTCGCATGCGTTGCGCCGCACCCAAACGGGCGCTTTCGAGCCGAAGGTGGATCGCGCCGTCGCCGACGACTCGCTGCTGAACGAAGGATCACGCGAAGCGCATCTCTGGGACATGCTCAAATCCGTGCGATGCCCGAGCCTCGTCGTGAGAGGCATCGGCTCCGCCATTCTCAAACCTCAGGTGGCATTGCGCATGGCGCATCAGGCATTGCCCCAAGGCCGTCTTGCGACCATTTCGGGCGCCGGTCACTCCGTGATGACCGACAATCCTGACGAATTCAACCGGACGATTCAAACATTTCTCGCTTCCCTGTCGCCCGTCGCGAACGGAGGCCTGTCATGTTCTCGTTGATTCCTGCCGAGATCCGGCGTCAATCCCTGCCGCGCATCACGATTGCCATCGTCGCCGGCTTCGCCGGAGCCATTTGCAGCGCAGAAATAGCACGGCTGATCAGCAGCGTCGCCGGAGGGCACATACCGACGCGCGGACTGGCGATCGCTTTCTTCGGCGTCTGCGCCGCGCAACTGCTCTTCAGAACGAGTTCGCAGATACTCATCATGGACTTCGGGCAGCAGGTAATATGCAGCTTGCGCATCGAGTTATGCCGGAAGATTCTGCACACGCCGTACAAGAAGCTGGAAGCGCTCGGCAAGCCGCGTCTGCTCGCCATTCTCACGACCGACGTCGGCACGTTCGCACAGGCTGCGCAGATGCTTCCGGTCACATTCGGGCATCTTGTTCTGATCGCGGTGTGTCTCGGATACATGGCGTGGCTCTCGTGGCAGGCATTCGCGTGCTTCTTTCTCTTTCTGGTCACCGCGGCCGTCATTTATCACTGCGTGGAGCGCTGGCCGCTGCGCGAGATGCAGGCGGTTCGCGATCAACTCGACATCATATTCCGGCATTTCCGCTCGCTGCTGGAAGGCACGCGTGAATTGCAGCTCAACACGTCGCGGGCCGCGTATTTCACCGATCACGTGGTGCATCCGACGGCGCATAACTTCCGGCGCTCCTTCACGCGGGCGATGCTCATCTATTCGCTCGTCGCCAATGCGGGCGGCATGTTGTTCTATGTGGCCATCGGTCTGATCCTGCTCGTCATGCCGCACTGGTTTCCGCAATCGCCGGGCGTTCTCGTAACCCTCACGCTCTTGCTGCTCTTTCTGATTCAGCCTGTCAGCGAAGTGATGACCACCCTGCCGATTCTGCGTCAGGCGTCCATTGCGTTGACGCGAATCCGCGTGCTCGATGCGGAACTGACGCAAGCGACGAACGACGACGCCAGAGTGACAAAAGACGATCCCTTTGCGGCCACGGTCGAAGGCGCTCCGCTGCTCAGGTTCGCTGGTGTATCGCATCGCTATCCGGGACTGACCGAAGATCGCCCCTTCACGCTCGGGCCGATCGACCTGTCGATCGGACAGGGCGAAGTGATCTATCTGATCGGCGGGAACGGCAGCGGCAAGACCACGCTCGCGATGCTGCTGCTCGGGCTCTACGAACCCGAGCAAGGTCATGTCGAACTGAACGGCATCAAGGTCGATAGACATAACCTGACGCAATATCGTCAGCGATTTTCCGCCGTGTTCGCCGACTTTCATCTGTTCGACGAGATCCTCTGTCACGATCAGGCGCAGATCGCGAAACAGGCGACGCATTATCTGCGTACGCTCGAGCTCGATCACAAAGTAAGCATCAAAGGGAACCGGTTCAGCACAACCAGTTTGTCGTCGGGACAACGCAAGCGCATGGCGCTCATTGCGTCGTATCTGGAAGACCGTCCGATCTATCTCTTCGATGAATGGGCGGCCGATCAGGATCCCGTGTTCCGGCGCGTGTTCTACACGGAGTTGATTCCCGATCTCAAGCGCCGGGGCAAGACGGTCATCGTCATCTCTCACGACGATGCCTATTTCGAGTGTGCCGACCGGCTCGTGCAGGTCGCGCAGGGACGTCTCGTCGACGTGTCCGCCGAAGCACTGAAAGCAGGCTTGTATGCAAGACGCAATGGCTCGACGGTGGCCGAGTGATGCGGCAGTGTCATCGAAGTGCGTGCGTGCCTCATGAGAAGAACAACAACCCGGCGCGTGTGGGTAATACTTTTTATCGAGTAAAACCATGCTCAGCTTTCCTCTCACGCCCGCCCAGTTGGGCATCTTCTTTCGACAGCAAGTCGATTTGCAGGATCCCCGATACAACCTGGCGCATCTGACCGAGATAGTCGGGCCACTCGATATCGACGTACTGGAAGCGGCTTTGCGGCAGACCATCGCGGAGGCCGATGCGATACAGGTCCGCCTGCGCGGCACGGACGGCCTGCCGCATCAGGTACTGGAGCGCGTCGATTTCAGGCTTCCAGTGCTCGACGTCAGTGGCGCTGCCGATCCGCTGCAGGCAGTCGAGGACCACGTACAGGCCAGGCGCTCCACCGCGATCGATCTCAATGCGTGGCCATTGTTCAACATCGCACTGCTGCGAACGGCCCCTGACCGATATTTTCTGTTCCTGTGCTTTCATCACGTCGTGTTCGACGGCTACTCGTTTCTTCTCTTCATCGAGCGGCTTGCGGAGATATATTCGGCGTTGAAAAGCGGCTCGCAGCCCGCGCCGGCCAGTTGGAGCCGCCTGAGCGATCTGCTCGCCGATGACGAGGCTTATCGCGCATCCAGCACCTTTCAGAAGGACCAGCATTTCTGGGGCGAATATCTGGCGGATTGCGCTGAGCCTCCCATCCTCGCCGGGGACGTGCAGAACGCATCCCCCGACGCGTCGACAGTCAAGGCCAGAATCAGGATTGCGCGGGAAACGGCCGTATCCCTGCGCAAGACCGCTCAACAGAATGGCACCTCGTGGTCACAGTTCATCACCGCTGCGATGGCAGCCTATCTGGCGCGCGTCAGTGGCCAACCCGATGAAGTGGTGCTTGGCATGCCCGTCACCGCGCGGGTCGGACGAACCGCCAAGAACGTGCCAGCCATGATGTCCAACGTCCTGCCGCTGCGCGTGCCCGTCGATCAGCAGTCGAGCATGATCGACCTGGTGAAGCGGGTTTCGGCTCAGAGCCTGCGCGTATTGCGTCATCAACGCTATCGCATCAAGGATATCCGGCGCGATCTGGAACGCCTCGACATTGGCCAGCGGTTGTTCGGGCCGATCGTGAATATCATGCCCGGCTTCAACAATGCAATCGCCTTCACGGACTGCGAGGTTGCTTCGACCCGTACCTTTTCGGTCACGCCAGATGACCTGACGCTGCACGTACACGATGAAGGAGAGGATGCGGGACTGAGGCTCGTGTTCGATGCGAACGCCGCGCTCTATACCGCCGAATCGGTTCAAACGCATTTGCAGCGCTTCACGCAGTTTCTGGAGCATGCGATCGCCGAGCCTGATGCCCCGTTGCATACGCTCCCGCTGCTGTTGCCTGGTGAGCGTGCCCAACTCGACGGCTGGACCGACACCAACGCTTCGTTCTCCGATGAGCAATGCATCCATCAACTGGTCGAGCGGCAAGTCGTGCGCACACCCGATGCCATCGCGCTCGCCTCTGAAAATCAGTCTCTTACCTATGCGCAGCTCGATGTGCGGGCCAATCAACTTGCGCATCAGTTGATCGCGTCAGGCGTCGGGCCCGAAGCGCGCGTGGCGCTGTGCGTGAAGCGCGGTCCTGACTTCGTGATCGCGCTGCTGGCGATTCTAAAGGCGGGCGCCGCCTATGTACCACTCGATCCGGCCTATCCGGGCGAGCGACTGGCGTACATGCTGCGGGACGCAAGCCCCATACTGCTCATCGCTGATGCCGCCGGACGCGAGGCCATCGGTCCTACTGGCGATCTGCCGACACTCGACCCCCAAGCTTTCGATGACACCCTGCCCGATCACGTTCCGCAGGTTCCGGGTCTCAGTCCTCGCAACCTCGCCTACGTGATCTATACATCCGGCTCGACGGGCACGCCGAAGGGCGTCATGGTCGAGCATCGCAACATCGTCAATCTCACCGAAGCACAGGTCGAGCTTTACGGCGTTGGTCCAGAGAGTCGCGTCGTGCAGTTCGTTTCCCCCGGCTTCGATGTCAGCGTCGCCGATGTATTCATGACGCTGGCCGCGGGCGCTGCGCTCTATCTCCCGATTCGTGACGACTGCCTCGCGGCCCCTTCGTTGATCGAGTACATGCGACGGCACGCCATCACGCATGCGCAATTGCCACCCGCGCTGCTGCAGGGACAGAATTCACTGGCCCTGCTGCCGAGGCTTCAGGTTCTCGTGCTGGGTGGCGAATCGCCGGGCGCCTCACTGATGCGTACGGTGCAACCCGAAATCAGGATCTTCAACGCCTATGGCCCGACCGAGAGCACGGTGTGCGCAACGGCATGGCGCAGGCCGGACGGATTCGACGGTTACACCGTGCCCATCGGCCGGCCGCTTCCCAACACGCGGATCTATCTGCTCGACGTGCACGGCCAGTTGATGCCGCCCGGTGCGGTCGGGGAGATGTTCATCGGCGGTGGCGGCGTCGCGCGTGGCTATCTGAATCGGCCGGATCTCAGTGCCGAACGCTTCCTGCACGATCCCTTCAGCAACGTGCCCGGCGCGCGCATGTACCGCACCGGCGACCTCGCCCGCTGGCTCCCCGATGGCAACATCGACTTTCTTGGCCGCAACGATCATCAGGTCAAGATACGGGGCTTTCGCATCGAACTCGGCGAGATCGAGGCGCGGCTGGCGGCGCATGAAGGCATCCGCGAGGCGGTCGTGATGGCGCGCGAGACTGGCGGGGCAAACAAGCATCTCGTGGCCTATTACACGCCGTCCGAAGCGCACGAAGCGCCGCAGAACCAGCAGTTGCGCGCGCATCTGATGCAGACGTTGCCCGAATACATGGTGCCCGCGGCTTACGTGATGCTGGAAGCGCTGCCGCTCACGCCGAACGGCAAGCTGGATCGGCGTGCGTTGCCGGCGCCGGACGACGAAGCGTTCACGCGCCGTGATTACGAAGCGCCGGTCGGCGATTCGGAAACGCACATCGCCGCGATCTGGGCCGAGGTGCTCGGGCGCGAGCGCGTGGGCCGGCACGACAACTTTTTCGAACTAGGCGGCCATTCGCTGCTGGCGGTGACGCTGATCGAAAGGTTGCGCCAGGCGGGCGTGCACGCGGATGTGCGCGTGCTGTTCAGTCAGCCGAGCGTCGCCGCGCTCGCGGCCGCGGCACAGGACGTGCGCCACGCGGTCGCTGTACCGCCGAACGGCATTCCCGCCGGCTGCGAAGCGATCTCGCCGGAGATGCTGACGCTCGTGAAGCTGAACGAGCAGCAAATCGAGGCGGTAGTGAAAAAGGTCGAAGGCGGCGCTCGCAATGTTCAGGATATCTATCCTCTTGCGCCGCTGCACGAGGGGATGCTGTTCCACCATATCGCGGACGCCGACAGCGATCCGTATCTGCAAAGCATGATGCTGGCCCTGCCCGAGCGCGTGGAACTCGCGCGCTTCGTAGAGGCGCTGCAAACGGTGATCGCACGCCATGACATCCTGCGCACCGCGGTGCTTTGGGAAGACCTGCCCGAGCCGGTTCAGGTGGTTTGGCGCGAGGCGCGAGTGATCGTCGAAGAAGTCACGCTGTCGCCGCAGGATGGCGAGATCGAAGCACAATTGGCGCAGCGCTTCGATTCGCGGCATCATCGGCTCGACGTTCGGCAGGCGCCGATGATGCGCCTTCATGCGGCTCACGATGAGGCCAACGGCCGCTGGCTGCTGCAACTCCTGGGCCATCACATGGTGATGGACTACACGGCGCTCGAGATGATGCTGCAGGAGATCGAATCGATCCTGCGTGGCGAGACGGAGCGCCTCCCCACTCCGCTTCCGTACCGCAACTTCGTCGCGCAGGCGCGGCTGGGCATCGGCCGGGACGAACACGAGGCTTACTTCCGCGAAGCGCTCGGCGACGTGGACGAACCCACGCTGCCGTATGGCTTGAGCGAGGTTCAATCCGATGGCTCGGGCATCGCGGAGTTCAGGACGATGCTCGCGGCGGGACTGAGCCGGCAGTTGCGCGAGGAGGCGCGTTCGCTGGGCGTGAGTGTCGCGAGCCTGTTTCACCTTGCGTGGGCGCATGTGCTGGGGCGGGTGTCGGGCCGTGAGGACGTGGTGTTCGGCACGGTGCTGCTCGGCCGCATGCAGGGTGGCGAAGGCGCGGACCGCGTGCTCGGTATGTTCATCAACACGTTGCCGATTCGAATCGACCTCCACGATGTCAGTGTCGGCGATGCCGTGCGGCACACGCATGCGGCATTGTCGACGCTGCTGCACCATGAGCACGCTTCGCTGGCGCTGGCGCAGCGTTGCAGCGGCGTGGCCGCGCCGTCGCCGCTTTTCAGCGCGCTGCTGAATTACCGGCATGGGCGCGCGGCCAACAAGGCGATCGAGAGCGGCGTGACAGTGCTGCGAGGCGATGAGCGTACCAACTATCCGCTGCTGCTGTCGGTGAACGACTTCAGCGACGATTTCGAACTGGTCGTGCAGGCCGACACGCGTGTCGATGCGTCACGCGTCGCGGGCTATATGAATTGCACGCTCGACGCACTGGCCGCGGCGCTCGCGCAAAGCCCATCACTTCCCGTACGCGCGCTCGAGATGTTGCCGCTCGCCGAGCGCGAACGCCTGCTGGTGAAGCGCAACGAAACCGCGATGGACATGCCCGAAACCACGCTGACGGCGATGTTCGAAGCGCAGGTCTCGAAGTCGCCTGAGGCTGTCGCCGTAGTGTACGAAGCACAGCGACTGACATACGGCGAGCTGAACGCCCGCGCCAATCAACTGGCGCATCACCTGATCGCCGAGGGCGTCCAGCCCGATGATCGCGTGGCGATCTGCGCGGAACGTGGGCTCGAGATGATGATCGGCGTGCTGGGGATTCTGAAGGCGGGCGCAGGCTATGTTCCGCTCGACCCGGCGTACCCTGTCGAGCGGCTCACTTACATGCTGGACGATTGCGCGCCGGTGGCCGTGCTCGCGCAGGCAAGCGTGCGTGACGTGCTGGGCGAACCGTCGGCGCTGGTCATCGAACTGAATGGTCGCGACTTCGACGCGCAACCGACGCACAATCCGGTGGTGGCGAAGCTGAACGCGCAGCGCCTCGCCTACGTGATCTACACCTCCGGCTCGACGGGTCAACCCAAAGGCGTGATGATCGAGCATCGCAACGTGGTGCGGCTGTTCTCCGCCACGGCCCACTGGTTCGAATTCGGTGCGAACGATGTCTGGACACTGTTCCACTCGTTCGCATTCGATTTCTCTGTGTGGGAGATCTGGGGCGCGCTGCTGTACGGCGGCCGGCTGGTGGTGGTGCCGAAGCTGGTGAGCCGCTCGCCGCAGGACTTCTATCGTCTGCTGTGCGACGAAGAGGTGACGATCCTGAACCAGACGCCGAGCGCGTTCCGGCAACTGATCGCGGCTCAGGGTGAAAGCCGTCTGACTCATCGGTTGCGCCAGATCGTCTTCGGCGGCGAAGCGCTCGAGCCAGCGATCCTGCAGCCGTGGTATGCACGCGGTCAGAACGCGGCTACGCAACTGGTGAACATGTATGGGATCACGGAAACCACGGTCCACGTGACCTATCGCGCGCTGAGCGCCGAGGATGCACAGCGCACGGGCCGCAGTCCGATCGGCGGGCGGATTCCGGATCTGCGCGTCTATGTGCTCGACGCTCAAGGCCAACCGGTGCCCGAGGGCGTGACCGGCGAGATTCATGTCGGCGGCGCGGGCGTGGCGCGCGGCTACCTGAACCGCGCAGAACTCACCGCGCAGCGATTCGTGCACGATCCCTTCAGCAGCGACCCGCAGGCGCGCATGTACAAGTCCGGTGATCTCGGACGCTGGCTCGCCGACGGCACGCTCGAATATCTCGGCCGCAACGATGACCAGGTGAAAATCCGGGGCTTCCGGATCGAACTGGGCGAAATCGAGGCGAAGCTGCTGGGATGCAAAGGAGTGCGCGATGCCGTCGTAGTCGTTCGACAGGATAGTTCGGATGACAAACAATTGGTCGGATATGTGGTGGGCCATGACGGAACCGGACCATCGGCGGCCGATCTGCGTGAACAGCTCTCGACAGTACTGGCCGACTACATGGTGCCGAGCGCTTTCGTGAAGCTGGATGCGTTGCCGCTGACGCAGAATGGCAAACTGGACCGGCGCGCGCTGCCGGCACCGGATCGGTCCTCCGTGGTGACGAAGAACTACGAAGCGCCGCAAGGCGAAGCGGAAATCACGATCGCGCGGATCTGGCAGGAGCTTCTGGGTGTCGAACGAGTCGGCCGTCACGATGACTTCTTCGCGCTCGGAGGCCATTCGCTGAAAGTGATCACGTCGCTGGCGCGTCTCGCCAGCGTGTTCGATAAAAAGATCGCTCAGCTCGATTTCTATCGCCAGCCGACGGTCGCGGGCGTCGCCGCCCTGCTTGCTCGCGAAACCCACGCGGCGGACGTGACCAACGCACTGGTCCCGCTGATCGCGCGCGGTGCCGCGCCCACACGGCTGACGGTCGTATGCGCGCCGTATGCGGGCGCATCGGCCACGGTGTTCCGGCCTTTCGCCGATGCGCTCTGTTCGCGCGACCCGACGCTCGCCGTGCGCGCGATCGCGCTGCCGGGCAACGAGCTCGGCAGTGATCCACGAGACTACGTATCGGTGGAGAAGATGGCGCAAGCCTGCGCCGACGAACTCGTCGCCACGGACACCGGCGAGATCGCGGTATACGGCCATTGCGTGGGCAGTTTTCTGGCGTTCGAACTGGTTCGCCAGCTCGAACGGCGTGGGCGGAAAGTCGCCCTGCTCACGGTTGCGGCGGCGTTTCCGCTTCCCTGGCTTCTGCGCAAAATGCCGATGCCCGCGCCCTGGAGCTTCACCAGCGACAGCAGGCTGCACGCGCTGATAAAACGCTGGGGCGGCACGGCCGAAGAGATGGAGCCGGACGTCATCGCCTTCATGATGGGCAATTTCCGCAGAAACGCTCAACTGACGTTCGAATACGAGCGACGTCGGGCCGACGAAAAGGTCGCTGCGCCGATACTCTGCATCGTCAGCCGCGACGATCCTCTGACGCGCGGCCATGCGCTTCGTTTCCGCGCGTGGTCCGCGCTGTCGGATCGGGCCGCGCTGGCGATAATCCCGGAAGGGCAGCACTACTTCATCGGCACCCACCCGGAACAGGTCGTCGATATCGTCTGCAAATATCTTGATGAAGGCGAGGCGTCGGCGCGTGCGAACGAACGAGACGAAGCGCTCGTCACCCGCACGGGGCGTTGATTATCGGGACTGTTCGAAGTCCGGGGCGCGCATTTGGAATTTCGCGCGCCCCGAGCGAGCTTTACCCAATACTTGATCAAATCCGTTGGACTCTGATATACTCTAAGGCGAAGTTCAAGAAGTCGACTGCTGCTCATCAATCGTCCGTCCGTTGCCGGAATTCGTTGTCCACTCCCTCCTTGATTCTTCTCCCGCTCAACAGGCACATCATATTTTTCAAGGTTTCTCATGGATAACGGCACCGTCAAGTGGTTCAACGACACCAAGGGCTTCGGCTTCATTACGCCCGATAACGGCGGCGACGACCTGTTCGCCCATTTCTCCGAAATTCGCGCCGATGGTTTCAAGACCCTCGTCGAAGGTCAGAAAGTAAGCTTCGAAACGAAGCGCGGCCCGAAGGGCATGCAAGCGTCGAACATCAAGCCGCTGTAAGCGTAGTCTCCGGGATCCGGCGTCCGGATCCCGTCCCTTCAGGTCCTTTCCCCGCCCCCCCGCTTCACCGCAGCGAGTCCCGACAACGGTCGGTGCCTACGCACGCACTCTTCCATTTCCGCGTTCGACCGTAAGCGTCGACGCTCAAAAATATAAAATTCAAATGACATCCATTCAAAGCTACCGCGGCTATGCGGTAAAGGCATCCGCACATCGCCTACCCGATCGAACCTTTTCGGCCAATGTGTCCGTCGACCGTTCGAACCAACATTTTCCTGAATCGCAGTACACCTTTTATTCCATCGGTTATTTCTCGAAGGAAGGCGAGGCCATCTCCTACGCACGCCGCTGGGCGAGGGACTGGATCGACACTCGGGGATGAGAAGCGAAAGATTCATTTTGTACACGTTCTGAAGCGCGTACCATGAATCACTCCGCCCGGATTTCCGTTCTGGCGTGTCTTCCTTGCAGGAACCACCGCCATTTCCACTTTGCTCAACGAGCCTGACACAGCACGCAAGCCCACGGTGGAAGCAGTCTTGCTGACTGCCGTGCGCGTTCGCACATTTGCACAAGCGCGCCATCTGACCAACGCAAGTGGTTTCTTTTTCGCGCGCGAACAGCGACTCTTTCTTGTCACGAGCCGTCATGTGCTCGTGGACGCGCCAAGCCAGCATTTTCCGGATCACGTCGAGATCGAATTACACGTGGATCGCGGCAATCTGGGCGCGTCGGCGTGGGTGTCGCTGCCGCTCTATGCCACAGGCATGAGTCTGTGGCGGCAGGCATCGGATACCGGCGGAGAGATCGACGTCGCCGTACTCGAAGTGCCACGGGATCAGTTGCCGCCCACGGCGGTGTTCGCCGCGTTTCGTCCTGAACATCTGCCCACGTCGAGCGATGCAATGCCGATCGGCGCTTCGGTGCTGATCGTCGGCTTTCCGCTGGGCTTTCACGATTCGCTGCATCATCTGCCGGTAGTGAGGCAGGGCGTCATCGCGTCCGCGTTCGGGCTGCGGTTTCAGGGCAAAGGCTGCTTCATCACCGATGCACGCACACACCGCGGCACGAGCGGCGCGCCCGTCGTGATCAGTCACGTGTCGGCCGATGCCAACGGCGCAGCGGGCGCGCTTCCCTGGCGGCTCTTGGGCATCCATTCCTCGACCATCGACATGACCCAGCGCGATCTGCATGTGGATGAAACGCTCGGCCTCAACAGCGCCTGGTACGCCGACGTGCTGATGCGCCTCACCGACAACTGATTCGTCTAGCTAACGATCCAGAAACGAACGAAGCTTGTCCGCGCGGCTGGGATGCATCAGCTTGCGGATGGCCTGGCTTTCGATCTGCCGCACACGCTCGCGCGACACACCCAGTTGCGTGCCCAGCTCGCCAAGCGTGAATTCGCTGGGCATATCGATTCCGAAGCGCATGCGCAGCACTTTCGCTTCACGCGGCAACAGCACACTCAACGCATCGTTAATGGCGATACGCATGTCCGCGTGCTCGGCGGCCTGGAGCGGCGAGGCCTCGTTCGAATCCTCGATCATGTCGCCGAGAGTCGTCTCGGCTTCGTCGTTGGCTGGCGCGTCCAGTGAGATCAGGTGCATCGCCATCTTCTGAATGCTGCTGATGCGCGCCTCGGGCAATTCCATGCGTTCGGCCAGGGCTGCCGAAAGCGCAGGCTTGCCGGTCTGCTGCAGAATCTCGCTCGAAATGCGATTCAGCTTGTTGATCGTCTCGACCATATGCACCGGAACGCGGATCGTGCGCGCCTGATCCGCGACCGCGCGCGTCACCGCCTGACGGACCCACCACGTCGCATACGTCGAGAATTTCCAGCCGCGCCGGTATTCGAATTTGTCTACGGCCTTCATCAAGCCGATATTGCCTTCCTGAACCAGATCCAGAAAGTGCACGCCGCGGTTCACATACTTCTTGGCGATCGAAATCACGAGGCGCAGATTGGCCTCGATCATGTCGTTCTTCGCGCGCCGCATGCGCGACTCGGCCGCGAGCAACTGCCGGCTGATTTGCTTCAGTTGTTGAATCGGCATGGACGCATGCCGTTCGAGATCGATCAGACTGTGCTGCTCGGCCTGGATATCGGGCAGGCCGCGTTCCAGCGATGCGCCGTATTCATGCGATTTCGCGGCGGCTTTCGTCGTCCAGTCGAGGTCGGTCTCATGGCCCGGAAACGATGCAATGAAGTGCTCACGCGGCATGCCGCAACGGTCGATGGCAATGCCGCCGATCCGCCGCTCGATCTGGCGCACATGCGCGAGGCGCTGCTGCATGTCGTTGCAAAGCCGATCGACGGTGCGTGCGGTGAAGCGCACGCGCGCAAGTTCGTTGCGAATGGCGTCGTGCGCTTGCGGGTCTTCGCGCATTCGGTCGACGGACTCGCTCACGCGCGCAAACAGAATGAGTGCGCCGTCCTTGAGTTGCGCGAGCCGCAGGCGACTGGCCTCGTCCTCTGAATCGGGATCGCTTTCGTCATCGTCGTGCGCGGATTTCGCGACCTCCGGCGCTGCCGGCATGCTGTCGTCATCGATACCGTCGATCAGTTCGTCGATGCCGAGTTCGCCGTCCGCGACCTGGCGCGCGCTTGCAAGGATCATCGAGATGATCGGCGGGCAGGCCGCGATGGCCTGAATCATCTCATTGAGACTCTCTTCGATACGCCGCGCAATCTGCAACTCGGCCGTGCGCGTCAGCAATTGCTTCGCGCCCATCTCGCGCATGTACATGCGTACTGGATCGGTCGTGCGGCCGAGTTCTGCATCGACAGTGGACAGCGCGCTTTCGGCATCCTCGTCCGACTGATCGTCGAGCGTGACGATCGGGACCGTGTCATCGAGCAGCAGCGTGTCGGGGTTGGGCATGTGTTCGTAGACCGCCACGCCCATGTCGCGGAAGGTGCGCGAAATGTCGTCGAGCACGGCGGGTTGCGCGAGATCGCCCGGCAGATGATCGTTGATCTGCGCATGCGTGACAAAGCCCTGATCTTTACCCAAATGGATCAAGGCGCGCACTGCCTGATGCTGTTCCGTCTGCAACGTATCGAGTGGTGCGGCCGCGATGACGAGCTTGCCCTTCTTCGCCGTTGCGACGCGGACCTTCGGCGCCTGTGAGCGCGAGTCTTCAGCTGCTTCTTTTCGATGGGGACCGGCCATTCTCTCTCCGCAGCAAGCTGCATTGCCAATCTGAGACGTTAGCCAGCAGGCGTTTCAATCGATGGAAAAAGAAGTCGATTCAACCGAAACGAACATGGAGCCATTCCTGCGCCCAGTTCCTCGCAAACGCGACAGCTTCATCACGCCGATCGAAACCGGCAAGATCGCCGCTGATGAAAACATCCGTTTCGCTGCCGTCCGCACCGTTGGTGCTGATGCGCGCATGCGCCATATACTCGCCGTCGGCCCGGCGCGGCGTTGGATCGATGCGAAAGCTGGTGGTGCTGGGTTGCATATCGTTGTCTCTCTGATGACCGCGAGTTGCGAAGAGGACGCGTATCGCTAATCGAGGAACGACCTCGCCTGCGGACACGTATCGATCATCTGCTCGGCATAGGCAGTCGAAGCGCGACGCGCGTCGCCGGCGCTCTGAAACGGCTCGTCACGGACCTTGAAGACGCGGCTTCGCGCTACGCCCATCGGCACGGGCGGTTCCTGGATGCGCACGGCGGCGTCGTATCCTTCGTCCGGGTTGGGTCCATGGCCGGACCCTGCAGGCCGATGCGCAAAAACGAGCGGATAGATTTCCAGACCACGATAGAGGCGGATTTCGGCTGTCATCAGATGATCTCGCGCCGCATGCAGGCGGCAATTAAGTAAGGGTACGTGGAGCAGTATCGGCAAAGCTGACTCACGACCGCGTTGCACGGTCTCCGATCTGAGACTGATCCCATTCAGGGCAGGCGCATGAGCGCCAGCGAGTGGCGAATGTGTTCGCGGCTCGCGTGATAGACCCATCCTACGCGGTTTGCAGGTTTTGTATAGCGAAATTTTGCCTTGCAGCCCGGCCCGGCTCGGTAGACGATATCTACTCTTCCTCGTTCGCCGCGTGCGCAATGCTCGCGTCATGCTTGGGTACATGCATTGCGCGCCATTCACGCGCCAGACCTTCGCGAGAATTCGCGCCTTCTTCGCGTGATCACGACAAAGGCGACAAGTGTCGCTGTCATCGCACCCCTCAACACTATGCCAACGATTCCGAGGTATGCATGAAAGTCCGCTTCATCACCTACGTGAACTGCCCCTGCGGTCATCGCGGCTCGATTGTCGAGAGCATCTACGATGATGGACAGTCTCACTGGTATCAGGCCACCCTAAACGACCTGTCGCACTCCGGTCACTACGACGGAGCCGATCGGCTCTTCGCTGAAAACACGCCTGCGTGTGCCGTGTGCGGCTTTTCGCTGACGCCGGAACATGTCGATTCGAGCGAGTACATGACGCGGCAGATCGGCAGGCACACGGCGAACAGCGCCTAGAACTTTCAACGCGCCACGACCACGAAAGGCGCAACGCTGCTGTACACCGAACCGCTCGTGAACGAGCGCAGCCCGAGATCTACGCTCCGGTACTTTCCGTTAGCCATCTGCTTCAACTGACTGACGGACCACGTGCCTTCCTGTTCGAAAAAGATGGACTTGGTCGTTGGCTCGTACTGGATAAAGTCGATCGGTTTCGATGCAGTCAGCAAGGTCGACTTGGCTCGTGTCGTCACGTCATAGAGAATGACTGGACTCGGGCTCGTAGCATGGTCATCGGCAAAGAGGATTTGCTGATTGCTGATGGCCGTGAGCGATGTCGGCTGCTTTTCCGGCAGATCCGACAGCACGCGCGTGATGCCGCTTTCCAGATCCATTTCCGTCAACCTGCCTTCTGCAAGCGACGACGCGAAACTGACGAAGTAGGCCTTCTTTGCGTCGGGCGTCACGGCAAACTGATCACGGATCACGCTCGGCACCGAGCCCGCCGGATAGCCACCCGTGATCAACGCACTGGCGATGTCGATGCGAAGAACTTCCAGGTTCGTCCCCGACGCGTTCGTCAGCGCGAACAGGGTTCCGGCATCGTTGCTGGCCGTCGCCAACTTGATGATGGCGTAGCCTTCGGGCACCGCGATCTTCCTGAGCAGTGTCCCCGAGTCCGCGTCGATGATGCCGACGAAGCCTTTGCTGGACAAATAGACCTGCTTTCCACCCGGCGCGGGAAGAAGGCTATAGCCGGTGGAAGCCGTCAACAACGGAGCGATGGGCGTGACGTGCAACACCTTATTGCTCGCGGTGTCGATAGTGGCGAGATCGATCGAGGTCGGACTTCTTTCCAGCAGCACATGCAGACGTTTTCCATCGATACTGGCGAACATCTGATCGACCTGCCTGTAATCGCCCGTCAGCGTCAAATCGATCGATGCCTTCACGGCGCGCGAAGCGAAATCGTACGCGGTCACCTGCGCCGGGGCCTGCGCGCGTGTCAACGCATAGACGGTTTCGTCGGTCCTCGGCAGCCCGTAGTACTTCTGCGCCATCTCGATGTCGGTAGCACTCAGCTTACCGTCGCCATTCCAGTTTGGATTGCAGTAGTTCATGATCGATGCGAGATCCCACTCGCCGATCATCGTGTCGCCCGAATTGCCTTGCACGGGCTCCTTGCAGGTCGAAGGCGTATCGGGCCGGTTCTGCTCATGCGCGAAGCCCAGCGCATGACCGAATTCATGCGCGGCAATCCGGCGAATGCAGTACTCCTCGCGCCCCTGGCAACTCGGACTCCAGTTCTTGAACGTGAAATCGAGCGTCATTCCACCCACAGCGTTGTTCAGCATTGCGCCGAGGCCGAAGGTATGCGGTCCGGTCTCGGCATTGTCCTCGACCTTGACCCGTATGCCGTAGTACTTCGGATCGTTCGTGCATTGCTGCCAGCCCGAGAACCGTGCGCCCGAATGCTGCTCCCAGGTTTCCTGGACCGCGAGACGGCTCCAGTTGCGCTGCGTCGCGTAGCGCGCGAAATCGGCGTTGTTCATGTCCCAGCACACGCCGATGGGTACGCGGTCCCAGATCACGGTAGATAACGCGTAACCCTTGGTCGTGGCCGCTTCCTGTGACGCGGACTGCCCCGTGGTGGTCTTCGCGTTCGAGCCCAGTGAATCCGAGCCTGAGTCGCCGCCACATCCACTGATCAATACTCCTGACGATATCGCCAGTACCAGCCCTCGTATCCTTCTCATTTTCGTCTCCGTGTATCGAGACCATGCGAACCATGCGCGCATGGCGGAAGGAAGTGTATTTTCAGCGTGTAACCAAACTGGAAGCTTTATTACGGAGTATTGCCGAAGCTTGTCCCCTTCAGCATGGATACGTCAATCAATAATTCTCCGAATTGTCGGATCAGAGAGACGGCGCGCCTTGCGAATGCGTTTCTCGGCTGGATCGCAGTCCTTAGGCGCTGCGCGGAATGAAGCCGGGACTGCCGGTTTTCACGACTTCGTTGAACCTGAGGCGAGTCTGAATCGCGTTGATCGCGTCGAACGCGTCATCTGGCAATGCGGAAATATCGAAATTTTCCTGGGCGCGCTGCGCGCTCTTCGGGGTGGTCAGCAAAGCAGTGCCGCGCTGCACGGCCCACGCGAGCAGCACTTGGGCAGGCGTGCGTTGCAATCGCTTGGCGAGAGCTGTTACGACCGGATCGTCCAGCGGCCCGGGCTTGATCCCGTGGCCGAGCGGTGCGAACGCGAGAAGTACGATGTCGTGCGCCTTGCAGAAATCCAGCAGTTCAGTTTCCGGAAGATAAGGATGCGCCTCCACCTGAACCACCGCCGGTTTGATTCGTGCGGCTTCGTACAGCGGCCGCAGTTCGTCCAGGCCGATGTCGGACAGTCCGATGGCGCGGCATCGGCCATGCTCGACGAGGTCTTCCATCGCCGTCCACGTGTCGAGCAGCGTCACACCATCGTCATAAACGATGTTGCCGTGTTCATCGCGCGGGTCCTGCTCGTCGCCTGGTCGAAACGCGAACGGCGTATGCATGAGATAGAGGTCCACATAATCGAGCCGAAGCCTTTCGCAACTCGCCTCAAAAGCCGGCCCGACGCGCTCTGGCCGATGATTCGAGTTCCACAGCTTGGTGGTCACGAAAATTTCATCGCGCGCGATTCCTTCGGTCGATAGACCCGCCTGCAGTGTCTCGCCCACCTCACGCTCGTTTCGATATCGCTCGGCACAATCGAAATGCCGGTATCCGACCTTCAGCGCATCGCGCGTCGCGCTCTTCGTCGTGGACGCATCGGCGATGAGCGTGCCGAATCCGACGGCGGGCATCGCGCCGCTGTCGTGTGCGAGCTGCAATCTGCCGAGCCGGAAATCTGAAAGCGTAGTCATGACGACACCTCCGTGATCCCGAGAGTATGCGCCTCCATATCGGATGACGCGGTGCGACCGTTCTGCTAGATTGGGTCGGCATCGCGATCCCCTCATTGCGCAAGTGCCTTCCGATCGCGCGTTATCGCACCGCAAATGCCATGCTGTACGCGCGATCGTCGTTATCGACCTGACGCATGCGCCGTTCGAGATCCGCCATATCCGATGACGACGCAAGATAAGCGCGGCTCGAAGGAAGGTCGCCGCGGGAAACCAGTTTGCCGAGGAGATGGGAGAGAATTGCAAACATGATGTGCTCCTTGTCGTGAAAAGGCGGCGGCGTTCGCGGTATGCCTCATCGCACATGAAACCGTTGGTTGATCGTTCTATGTGCACCGCCGATGTGAAGCAGATTAATGCCCGAGAATTAGCTTCCAATGAGTGCGCCGAATGGGGAGCAAGCCGCAATGACGAGTACATGGCTGCACAATCTGCCGATCGGACTCATGGCATTCGTCGTCTTCGGCGCGACATTTCTCGCGGGCGCGGTGATTCATGTCATCACCGGCTGGCTCGCCGCCGGCAGGCACGGAGCGTCATACAAGGCGATATCGCCGGGCCTGCTCTCTCCGATCGGCGTCATCTTTGGCTTGTTCATCGCGTTCACTGCCGCTCAAGTCTGGAACGACACGTCGCGCGCCGACGCCGCCATCGATTCGGAAGCCGGCGCGCTAAGATCGGTCGTCGTCATGTCTGCCGTTCTTCCACCGGAAGCGCAGACCGAATTGCGCAAGCTGATTCGAGACTACATTCAGGAAGTCGCCGGCACCGAATGGCCATTGATGGCGCAAGGCGTCGTGACGCTGAACATCAGCCCCCCGGCGCTCAACAAGGCGATCCAGTTCACGCTGTCCCTCAAGGTCGAAACGCCCGGACAGCAGACCGCGCAGCGCGACGTCGCTGCATCGCTGGAGCAGGCGCTCGCCGCGCGACGCGAGCGCATTCTGATCAGCCGCTCGGAAGTGAGTGGTGTCAAATGGGCATGCCTGTCATTTCTGGCCGTCTGCCTGCTATGTGCGATCGCGCTGGTTCATGGCGAGAACCGTCTGACATCAGCCGTGGCGATCGGTTTATTCTCGGCGGCACTCGCGACGACCGTCCTGCTGATCCTCGCGCACGACCGGCCTTTCACGGGCGAGATCGCCCTCACGCCCGAACCCCTTCTGCAAGTGATGCCCGCGGATCGCTGATCGTCACGGATGATTTTGCTTTGTAAGGAGCAGTTACCTATCCTTGCAATTCCCGTCGTATATTTCGCTACGGCGACTCAGGAACAACGCTCGCCGCAACGCAGGGACCGCACACCGCAGATTCAGAAACAATAACAAGGAGAACGGCCGTGTCCAGAATCAAGCGCAATTACCCAGACCCTTTCCGCGCCGGTCGCCGGCAATTTCTCGGCGTCACCGGCGCGGGCATGCTCGCGACGCTATTGCCCGGTTGCAGCGGCAGCGACGACAACGATTCGCCCTATCCCCAGACCATCGCGATGGGTCAGCAGATGATCCAGCAGGCCGTCAGCAATACGGCACAGCCCGTCGCGGGCATTTCCATCGCCATGCTCAAGGGCAACAGCGTGGTCTGGCAGGAGGCGTTCGGCGTATCGTCGGTGCCGAGTCAGACCAAGGCTACGCCTCAGACCCGCTTCAATATCGGCTCGGTCAGCAAGCTCTTCGCGGCGCTCGCGGCTGCGATTCTTCAGGATCGTGGACTGATCGAACTCGATACGCCGATCGTCCATTACCTGCCGACATTCACGATGCTCTCGCCCGAGTACGCGCGGATCACCACGCGTCATCTGCTGTCGCACGCATCAGGGCTGCCGGGCACCAATTCGCGCAACCTGTTCACGTTCGCGCCGGTTCCCGGCTACGCCGCCGATACGCAAGCCGAACTGGCGAATACGCATCTGAAGCATCTGCCGGGCGAGCTGGCCGTGTATTGCAACGACGGCTTCACGATGATCGAACAGATCGTCCTCGCGCTGACCGGGCAAAGCTTTGCGAGTTTCGTCGAAACGAACATCCTCGCACCGTTGAAGATGACGAACTCCAGCTATCTGACGAGCGTGCCCACCAGCGGCTCGTTCTCGTATCCGTTCGCGGATGGCACGCAGTATCAGGAATTCGTGAATGCTTACGCGACCGGCGGATTGAGTTCCACGCCCGGCGACATGATGAATCTTGCGCAGATGATTCTCGGCGGCGGCGTGTTTCAGGGACAACGTGTGATATCCGCTGCGGGCATCGCTCAGATGGGCACGGACCAGTCCACCGGACTCCTGATCAACCCGTCGCCCGAATGGCGCTGGGGGCTCGGCTGGGATTCGGTCCAGCAGCCGGCGCTCGCGGCCGCCGGCGTCCTCGGATGGGAAAAGGACGGCGGGACCGCGTTCTATTCGAGCGAATTCTTCGTCGTGCCGCAGGCGCAATTCGCGTTGATGGTGACGGGCAATTCAGGCTACGACGCCCGCAAACTCGCCGAAACGCTCGTATTGTCCGCACTGAAAGAGGACGGCACGATCGCCGCGCTGCCGGCGCAGGTCGGCGGCACGGCGCCACCCGCCGCGTCGGGTCCGGCTATCGCGAATGCTGGCGGCATCTACGGCAACTCCGATTCTCCGCTGCAAGTCGTCGCCAATCCGGACGGCAGTGTGCAACTCAATCAGTGGAACGGACCGAAGCGTGTCTGGACGCAACTCGGCGCATACCAGTACCGCAGCGACGGCTGGTGGTGGAGCAACAGCGATCCTGCGTCATATCGCTTTACCGTCGTGTCCGGAACCGACAGCGCCGGCAACGCGTTCAGCTATCGCTATCTGATGAAGCGCGTCGTGCCCGGCGCAGGCTATGCCTTTCTCACGCTGGCGATCGGTCAGCAACTCGCGCCGCTTGCGCCCCTCGACAGCGCGTGGCAGCAGCGTCTCGGCACGCAATGGACCTTGACCAACGATTCACCGACAGCCGTGCCGATCGTCATTCTGGGCAACGAACCGGCTTATCTCACCACTTTGTCCGAGCTTCCGGGCTATGTCCTGTATGGCAATACCGACCTTCGCTATCAACTCTTCGTGCCGCTCTCGGACGATCGCGGCGGCATGTCGGTGAAGGTGCCCGGCAACTTCGGCCGCGATCTCTACGAGATCCGCTTCGCTTCGGCGAGCAGCGCCACTTCGCTAACGCTGGGTAGTTCGATCTACGCGCTGGCGTGATCATATAGGGGCGCAGGTTGCGCCCCGATTCTTCATATCTAAACTATTTACTTGACATCTAAATTATCTAAACCTAAATTACCATCTCAAGGAGACATCAGTCGGAGAGCAAGCATGCGCATCGTCTGCATCGGTGGAGGCCCGGCAGGCCTGTATTTCGGGCTTTTGATGAAGCACCGCCACCCCACGTACGACATCACCGTGGTGGAACGCAACCGCCCCTACGACACCTTCGGCTGGGGCGTCGTGTTCTCCGATCAGACGCTCGGCAACCTGCGCGCGGCAGACCCGCAAAGCGCCGACGCCATTCTCGATGCCTTCAATCACTGGGACGACATCGAAGTGCATATCGACGGCCGCAGGATCCGCTCATCGGGTCACGGTTTCTGCGGTATCGGCCGTAAGCGTCTGCTCAACATTCTGCAAGCGCGTTGCGAAGAACTCGGCGTGAAGCTCGTGTTCGAAACGCACGTCCTGAACGACGAAGATTACGACGCCGATCTCATCATCGCGAGCGATGGCGCGAACAGCGTGATCCGTCAGAAATACGCGTCGACGTATCAGCCGGATATCGATCTGCGCGATTGCCGCTTCGTCTGGCTCGGCACGAACAAGTGCTTCGACGCGTTCACGTTCGCCTTCGAGAAAACCGAATGGGGCTGGTTCCAGGCGCATGCCTATCGTTTCGACGAGAACACGTCGACCTTCATTGTCGAAGCGCCGGAGCGCGTATGGCACGCGGCGGGCCTCGCCGACATGAGCAAGGAAGAAGGCATCGCGTTCTGTGAAAAGCTCTTCGCGAAGTATCTCGACGGCCACGCGCTGATGTCGAACGCCACGCATCTGCGCGGCTCGGCACAATGGATCCGCTTTCCGCGCGTCGTGAATCGCGAATGGGTGCACTGGCGTGACGGCGCGAACGGCAAGCGCACTCCGATCGTGTTGATGGGCGATGCCGCGCATACGGCGCATTTTTCCATCGGCTCGGGCACGAAGCTCGCGCTCGAAGATTCGATCGAACTCGCGAACAGCATCGACACGGCCTTTGCGAAGCAGGACGGCGATCTCGATGGCGCACTCGCGCACTACGCGCAAGTACGCAGCGTCGGTGTGCTGCGCATCCAGAATGCCGCGCGCAATTCGACGGAATGGTTCGAAAACGTCGACCGTTACGCGTCGTTCGAACCCGAGCAGTTCGCTTATTCCCTGCTCACGCGCTCGCAGCGCATTTCGCATGAAAACCTGCGCGAACGCGACGCACGCTATCTCGCCTCGTTCGAAGACTGGCTGGCCGCGCGCGCGGGCATCGAACGCATCGCGCAGCAACGTTCCGTTCCGCCGATGTTCACGCCATTCACGCTGCGCGGCGTCACGTTGAAGAACCGCGTGGTCGTCTCGCCGATGGCGCAGTACTCCGCCGTCGACGGCATCGCGGGCGACTATCACCTGATGCATCTCGGCGCGCGCGCGATGGGCGGCGCCGCGCTCGTGATGACGGAGATGACCTGCGTGTCGCCCGAAGCGCGCATCACGCCGGGATGTCCAGGCATGTACGCGCCAGAGCATCTCGTGGCGTGGACGCGCATCGTCGATTTCGTGCATGCGCAATCGGACGCGAAGATCGGCATGCAAGTCGGTCACGCAGGCGCGAAGGCGTCGACGCGCGTGAGTTGGGAAGGCATCGATCAGCCGCTTCCCAGTGACAACTGGCCGCTCGTTTCCGCTTCGCCGCAGCAGTATGTGCAGGGCGTGAGCCAATGGTCGCGCGAGGCCTCGCACGAAGCATTGCGCGAGATCGAGGCGCAATTCGTGCGCGCCACGGAAATGGCCGCGCTTGCAGGCTTCGACTGGCTCGAACTGCACTGCGCGCACGGCTATTTTCTGTCGAGCTTCCTGTCGCCGCTGACGAATCATCGCACCGACGAATACGGCGGCTCGCTCGCAAACCGTCTGCGCTATCCGCTCGAAGTCTTCAAGGCGATGCGCGCCGCCTGGCCGCAAGACAAGCCGATGTCGGTCCGCATCTCCGCGCACGACTGGGTCGATGGCGGCACCACACCCGACGATGCCGTCGAGATCGCGCGCGCATTCAAGGCTGCGGGCGCGGACATGATCGACGTCTCATCGGGGCAAGTCAGCAAGCAGGAGAAGCCCGTGTACGGCCGCATGTTCCAGACGCCGTTCGCCGATCGTATCCGCAACGAAGCGGGCATCGCGACGATCGCGGTCGGTGCGATATCGGAAGCGGATCACGTGAACAGCATCATCGCGGCGGGGCGCGCGGATCTGTGCGCGGTGGCGCGTCCGCATCTCGCGAATCCATCGTGGACCTTGAACGAAGCCGCGAAGATCGGCTACTTCGATATCGCGTGGCCGAAGCAATACGCCGCCGCCAAATCGCAACTCGAACGCAATCTGGAACGCGAGCGCGCGATGGCCGCCGACAACGCGCGCCTCACGCCGCAAGAACGTGCGCAACGCGCCGAAGGAACGGTCTGATCATGTCAACGCTTGTTGGTAAGCACGCGGTCGTCACAGGCGGAGGCAGCGGCATCGGCGCCGCGTGTGCGCAAGCGCTCGCGCGCGCCGGTGCGCGCATCACGCTGATGGGCCGCGATATCGCACGCCTCGAAGCGCAGCGCGACGCGATGCGCGCGCATGGCGATGTCGCTTGCATCAGCGTCGACGTAACAAATGAAGCCGCCGTCGATGAAGCATTCGCGCATGCCGGCCCCGTCGATATCCTCGTGAACAACGCAGGCCACGCGCAAGCCGCGCCCTTCACGCATACCGATGCAGCGCTCTGGCAACGCATGCTCGATGTGAACCTCACCGGCGTATTTCTCTGCACGCGCGCCGTGCTGCCTTCGATGCTCGAACGCGGTCACGGCCGTATCGTGAATGTCGCGAGCACGGCCGGACAAATCGGCTACGCGTATGTCGCGGCGTATTGCGCGGCGAAGCATGGCGTGATCGGCCTCACGCGCGCGCTGGCCGCCGAAGTCGCGACGAAAGGCGTGACAGTCAACGCAGTCTGTCCCGGCTACACCGAAACCGAACTGCTGCGCGCATCGCTCGACCAGATCATGTCGAAGACTTCGCGCAGCGAACAGGACGCGCGCGATGCGCTCGTGCGCCACAACCCGCAACGCCGTTTCGTGCAGCCGGAAGAAGTCGCCAGCGCCGTGCTGTGGCTGTGCGCGCCCGGTTCCGAAGCGATGAACGGCCAATCCATTTCCGTATCCGGTGGAGAAGTAACGTGACCCAAGCCGCACGCAACAAAAAGACGACCGCCGCGACGGAGCCCAAAGCGCCGCGCAAGGGCATCGAGAAGCCGGCGGAAAACGTCGTCGATCTGGAAATGAGCACGGGCGCCGACAGCCACATGGGCTTGCGTCTGTGGCTGCGCATGCTGACCACGACGAACCTCGTGCAGACCGAATTGCGCAAGCGCCTGCGCGCCGAGTTCGATACAACCTTGCCGCGCTTCGATCTGATGGCGCAACTCGAACGCCATCCGGAAGGCCTGAAGATGACCGAGCTTTCGCGCCGCATGATGGTCACGGGCGGCAATGTGACGGGCATCACGGATCAGCTCGAAAAGGAAGGCTTGGTGTCGCGTTATACCGATCCGAACGATCGCCGCTCGATCAGCGTGCGCCTCACGCCGCAGGGCCGCGCCGCGTTCGACCGAATGGCGACCGCGCATGAGCAATGGGTCGTCGAAATGTTCGGCGGTCTCGAACTCAATGAGAAATCGCAGACGCACCAGCGGCTCGGCAAGCTCAAGCAGCATCTGATGAATACATTGAAGGACTAAGGAGATGGCGATGCCCCAATCCTCCGCCGACGCGCTTCTCGCCGGCAACCGCACCACGCTCGCGGACTATCGCGCGAAGCATTTTCTCTGGTCTGTGACGAACGGCGTCGCGACCATCACGCTGAATCGGCCCGAGCGCAAGAACCCGCTGACGTTCGAATCGTATGCGGAGTTGCGCGATCTGTTTCGCCAGCTTGCCTACGCGAGCGACGTCAAAGCCGTCGTGATGCACGGTGCGGGCGACAACTTCTGTTCCGGCGGCGACGTGCATGAAATCATCGCGCCGCTGATCGATCTGCCGATGCCGGAACTGCTGCTCTTCACGCGCATGACGGGCGATCTCGTCAAGGCGATGCGCCATTGCCCGCAGCCGATCATCGCCGCTGTCGATGGCGTGTGCGCGGGCGCGGGCGCGATTCTCGCGATGGCCTCCGACATGCGTCTCGGCACCGCGCGCAGCAAGCTCGCGTTCCTGTTTGCGCGTGTCGGCCTCGCGGGCTGCGACATGGGCGCGTGTTCGATCCTGCCGCGCATCATCGGTCAGGGACGCGCGGCGGAACTGCTCTTCACGGGCCGCTCGGCAACGGGCGACGAAGGCCATGCCTGGGGCTTCTACAACCGGCTCTGCACGCCCGAAACCCTGCTCGACGAAACCGCGAAGCTGGCTTCCGAACTCGTCGCGGGCCCGACCTTCGCGCATGGCATCACGAAGAAGATGCTGCATCAGGAATGGAGCATGAGCATCGACGAAGCGATCGAATCGGAAGCGCAGGCGCAAGCCATCTGCATGAGCACGCGTGACTTCGAGCGCGCCTATCGCGCGTTCGCGGCAAAAGCGCGGCCCGTGTTCGAAGGAGACTGAGTTGAACGTCGATCCACACAGCGCGCTCGCATGGCCCTTCTTCGATGCGCGGCATCGCGAACTCGCACGCGATGTCGATGCGTGGGCCACGGAGCATCTGCAGCACATCGATCACGCCGATACGGACGCGACCTGCAAGCGCCTCGTGCGCACGCTCGGCGAAGCGGGGTGGCTCAGGCACTGCATCGGCGGCACGCAATACGGCGCAACGAACGACACGATCGATACGCGCGCCGTGTGCCTGCTGCGCGAGACGCTCGCCAGGCACGATGGCCTCGCGGACTTCGCGTTCGCGATGCAGGGACTCGGCTCCGGCGCGATCTCGCTCGCGGGCACGCAAGAGCAAAAGGCGCGCTACTTGCCGCGCGTCGCGAACGGCACGGCACTCGCCGCGTTTGCCCTGTCCGAGCCCGAAGCGGGTTCGGATGTGGCGGCGATGTCGCTCGATGCGCGCGCCGACGGCGATGCTTACGTGCTGAACGGCGACAAGACGTGGATCTCGAACGGCGGCATCGCGGATTTCTACGTCGTGTTCGCGCGCACGGGAGAAGCGCCGGGTGCACGCGGCATCAGCGCGTTCATCGTCGATGCGGATACGCCGGGTCTGCAGATCGCCGAACGCATCGACGTGATCGCGCCACATCCGCTCGCGCGCCTGCATTTCGATAACGCGCGCGTACCGCGCAGCCAGATGCTCGGCGCACCCGGCGAGGGCTTCAAGATCGCGATGCGCACGCTCGATATCTTCCGCACGTCGGTTGCCGCCGCGTCGCTGGGCTTTGCGCGCCGTGCGATGCAGGAAGGGCTCGACCGCGCCGCATCGCGCAAGATGTTCGGCCAGACGCTCGGCGATTTTCAGCTCACGCAAGCGAAGCTCGCGCAGATGGCATTGACCATCGACACGAGCGCGCTGCTCGTCTATCGCGCCGCGTGGCTGCGCGATCAGGGCGAGAACGTGACGCGCGAAGCGGCGATGGCGAAGTGGCACGCGAGCGAAGGCGCGCAACAGGTGATCGACGCGGCCGTGCAGTTGTGGGGCGGCCTCGGCGTGAAAAGCGGCACGGCGGTGGAATCGCTGTATCGCGAGATTCGCGCGCTGCGCATCTACGAAGGCGCGACGGAAGTACAGCAACTGATCGTCGGACGAGACTTGCTCAAAGCGCACGGAGAACGTCAACGATGAGCCGAACCTTCGACATGCCGGTGCGCATCCGCTTCTCACATTGCGACCCGGCGGGCATCGTCTATTTTCCGCAGTACCTCGTGATGACGAACGCACTCGTCGAGGACTGGTTCAACGACGCGCTCGGCATCGACTATGCGCAAATGATCTCCGCGCGCCGTGTCGGGCTGCCGATCGTCAAGCTCGGTTGCGATTTCTCCCGGCCGAGCCGCATGGGCGAAACGGTGACGCTCACGCTATCGGTCGATTCCGTGGGACAGCGCTCGGTCCGCATCGACATCGTCTGTCATTGCGATGGCGAAGTGCGCTTTCGCGCGAAGCAGGTTCTGGTGACGACATCGCTCGACGATGGACGCTCGATCGACATTCCCGGCGACATCGCCCGCGCCATCGAGCAGTTCGCGCCGGGCACGAGCCGCACATTGCAAGAGGAGACACGCTCATGAAAAGAACCCTTCTGCCTTCGGGCTGGATCAAGCCGCGCGGCTACGCGAACGGCGTCGCGGCGCGCGGCACGCAGGTGTATATCGCCGGACAGATCGGCTGGGACGAAGAGGCGCGTTTCGTCAGCACGGAGTTCGGCGCGCAGGCCGTGCAGGCGTTGCGCAACGTCGTGGCGATTCTGCGCGAAGCAGGCGGCAAGCCCGAACATCTCGTGCGCATGACGTGGTACGTGACCGACAAGCGCGCCTATCTCGCGGCGGCCAAGGAAATCGGCGCGGCGTTTCGCGAGGTGATCGGCGATTACGACATCGCCATGAGCGCGGTGCAGGTGGTCGCGCTCATCGAAGACGAAGCGCTGGTGGAAATCGAAGCCACCGCTGTCATCCCCGACTAAGCGGAGAGCACGATGGAACGGTCAGCCCACGTCGATACATTCGCGCGCGATCATCTGCCGCCAGAGGAGCAATGGCCGGTCTTCATGCTCGACGACGCGAATGTCGCCTACCCCGCGCGCATCAATTGCGCGACCGAATTGCTGGATCGCGCGATCGAAAGCGGACACGGCGATCGTCCCGCGATCTGGTCCGATGTCGATGGCAAGCCGCATGCAACGAGCTATCGCGCGTTGCGCGCGCTCGTGAATCGCAGCGCGCATGTGCTCGTCGATGAGATGGGCTTGCGTCCGGGCAATCGCGTGCTGCTGCGCGGGCCGAATACGTTGCAGATGGCCGTCGCTTTTTTCGCGGCGCTGAAGGCGGGTCTCGTCGTCGTGCCGACCATGCCGCTGCTGCGCGCGAAAGAGCTGAAGCAGATCATCGACAAGGCGAATATTTCAGCGGCGCTATGCGATGTGCGTCTGACTGACGAACTGAAACGCTGCGAAACGAAGGGCGACGAATTCCATTGCGAAACGCTCGCGCAAGTCTGCACGTTTCACGACGATGCAGCCGATTCGCTCGAATCGCTCGCTGCAACGAAGCCCGATCAATTCGATGCCTGCGACACCGCCGCCGATGACGTATGCCTGATCGCATTCACGAGCGGCACGACAGGCGCGCCGAAGGGCTGCATGCAGTTTCATCGCGACGTGCTCGCGATGTGCGATCTCTTTCCGCGCCATATCCTCAAGCCCACCTCACGCGATGTATTCTGCGGCACGCCGCCCCTCGCATTCACGTTCGGCCTCGGCGGCCTGTTGTGCTTTCCGCTGCGCGTGGGCGCATCGACGGTGCTGCTCGAAAGGCTCACGCCCGAAACGCTGCTGCAAACCGTCGAACGCTTTCACGCGACGATCATGTTCACCGCGCCGACGTTCTACCGGCAGATGGCGCCGCTCGTCGGGCGCTTCGACCTGTCGAGCCTGACGAAGACCGTATCGGCGGGCGAGGCCTTGCCCGATTCGACGCGCGCGCTATGGCGCGAAGCGAGCGGCATCGAGATGATCGACGGCATCGGCGGCACGGAGATGATCCATATCTTCATTTCGTCGGCGGGTGCGGACGTGCGCGAACATGCGATCGGCCGCGCGGTGCCGGGCTATGTCGTGCAGGCCGTCGACGATGCGATGCAGCCCGTGCCGCCCGGCACGATCGGCAAGCTCGCGGTGCGCGGTCCGACGGGTTGCCGCTATCTCGCCGACGAGCGCCAGTCGAAGTTCGTGCGCGACGGCTGGAACCTGCCCGGCGATTCCGTCGTGATCGATGAAGACGGCTATGTGTTCTATCAGGCGCGCGCCGACGACATGATCGTATCGGCGGGCTACAACATCTCGGGGCCGGAAGTGGAAAGCGTGCTGATGCAGCACGAAGCCGTTGCGGAATGCGGCGTGATCGGCGTACCCGACGAAACGCGCGGACAGATCGTGAAAGCGTTCGTCGTGCTCAATCCCGGCTTCACCGGTGACGATGCGCTCATTTCGCACTTGCAGGACTTCGTCAAGCGCAATGTCGCACCGTACAAGTATCCGCGCGTCGTGGCGTTTCTCGACGCGCTGCCGCGCACGGAGACCGGCAAGCTCAAGCGCTTCGCCTTGCGTTCGATGTAGCAAGCTCGCAAAACGTTTGCTTGGTAGAGTATGGCTCACGCCCGCCGCGAGGCGGCTTGCCCACTCTTCCGAGCAAACAAGAAAAATGGCTTCGACGCACCGACTCCTCGCCGTCTCCCTCTTTGCTGCATTTGCATTGACCTCACAGGCCGCATCGGCCGCGAGCAAGACGCTCGTGTTCTGCTCCGAAGGCAGTCCCGCCGGCTTCGATTCCGCGCAATACACCACCAGCACGGACTTCGACGCGGGCGCTCACGTCGTCTATGACGAGTTGGTCGAATTCAAGCGCGGCACGCTCGATCTCGTGCCGGGCCTCGCGGAGAAATGGGACGAGTCACCGGACGCGAAGACCTTCACGTTTCATCTGCGGCGCGGCGTGAAGTTTCAATCTACTTCATGGTTCAAGCCCACGCGCGACTTCAATGCGGACGATGTCGTGTTCACGTTCAAACGCATGATCGATCCGAACGAGCCGTTTCAGAAGGCGCATCCGGTCAGCTTTCCGTATCTGACCGATCTCGGCTACGACAAGAACATCGCATCCGTCGACAAGCTCGACGATTACACCGTGCGCTTCACGCTGAAGACCGCCGATGTCGTGTTCGTGCGCAACATCGCGATGGAATTCGCGTCGATCGTCTCGGCGGAATATGCGGCGCAACTGCTCAAGCAGGGCAAGCCGGAAGACTTCAATCAGAAGCCTGTGGGCACGGGCGCGTTCGTATTCCGCGACTATCAGAAGGATGCGACGATCCGCTACGACGCGAACCCGACTTACTGGAATCGCAAGGACGTGCATATCGACAAGCTCATCTTCTCGATCACGCCCGATGCCGCCGTGCGTCAGCAAAAACTCTCGGGCGGCGAATGCCAGGTGACGTCGTTTCCGCGCCCCGCCGACATCGCGGCGTCGAAGCAGGACCCGAAGCTCACGGTGCTGTCGGGCGTGGGCTTCAACGTCGCGTACGTGGGCTACAACACCACGCACAAGCCGCTCGACAACGTGAACGTGCGCCGCGCGCTCGACATGGCGATCGACAAGCAGGCGATCATCAAGACGGTGTACGAAGGCGCGGCCACCGTCGCGACCAACCCGATGCCGCCTTCGCAATGGTCGTATAACAAGGCATTGAAGGACGCGCCGCACGATCCCGCGAAGGCGAAGGCGCTGCTGAAGGACGCGGGCTTCCCGGACGGCTTCACGATCACGCTATGGGCCATGCCCGTACAGCGCGGCTATAACCCGAACGCGCGTCTGATGGCGCAACTCATTCAGTCGGACTGGGCGAAGATCGGCGTGAAGGCGAATATCGTCACGTACGAATGGGCCGAGTACAACAAGCGCGCGAAGACCAACGGCGAGCACGACGCGATTCTTTATGGCTGGCTCGGCGATAACGGCGATCCGGACAACTGGCTCGGCACGACGCTCGGTTGCGATGCGGTGCACGGCAGCAACATGGCGAAGTGGTGCAACAAGCAGTTCGACGATCTGCTCGCGAAGGCGCGCCTCGTCACCGATCAGAACGCGCGCACGAAGCTCTATGAGGAGGCGCAAGTGGTGTTCAAGGATCAGGTGCCGTACACGCCCCTCGCGCACGCCAATATCTTTCAGCCGATCTCGAAGCGCGTGCACGGCTATCTGATCAGCCCGCTCGGCGGGCATCGTTTCGACGGCATCACGTTCGATTGATCAGCCTCCGCGATACCACGCATCGATGCTGTCGCGCTGCTCGCGCTTGCCCGCCTGCATCCTGTACGTATCGGCGCCGCCGACCGCGCTGGTCGCCACGTCAGGCATGGCGTGCTTGACAGGCTTGGGACTCAGCGCATGAACGGCGCGCGCGTCGTGCGAGACCGGCGCGACCGCGCCACGGCAATTCATGTTTGCCGTGGCGCAATCGTCGGCGTAGGCGTGAACGGCTGAGAACGCCGCGCTCGCGGCCAATAGAACGGCAATGGTCTTCGCTTTCATGGCGATCCCCGTGAACGTGTCGATGCGACAGATGCATGGCCTGTGCCGGGAATGGTTCGGACTCGCTGAGAGCCCTGCAAACAAAGGGATTCAGCGTGACGCACGGTCGCGCCGAAAACGCGCACATGTCGGGATGACGCCAACGCTTTCGCCATGCGTGTCCGACGCAATCCGACAGCACGACTGTGCGGGTGTCGTTTTCTGCCGATTTCCGGACGCGTGAGCGAAGGCACGCGCGCCGCTCGATCCGCACACTCTATCGAACCATCATGCCGAGGGCCGCGCGCCTCATCGGCAAATCAGGAGTGAGACAATTGAGCCTCTCGCACGAGCGCAATGCCCGCATCGAATCGTCGCCGCATCTCACGGCAGGCGATATCACCGTCGTCGATCATGCCCTGCTGAAACGTGCCGTCGGCGCGATGGCGCTCGGCAACGCCATGGAATGGTTCGACTTCGGCGTGTATAGCTACATCGCCGTCGTGCTCGGCAAGGTGTTCTTTCCGTCGAGCAGTCCGTCCGCGCAATTGATCGCGACCTTCGGCACGTTCGCCGCCGCGTTCCTGGTACGGCCGATCGGCGGCATGGTCTTCGGTCCGCTCGGCGACAGGATCGGCCGTCAGCGCGTGCTCGCGATGACGATGATCATGATGGCCGTCGGCACCTTCTGTATCGGCCTGATTCCGAGCTATGGCTCGATCGGCATCCTCGCGCCCGTGCTGCTGCTCGTCGCGCGGCTCGTGCAGGGCTTCTCCACGGGCGGCGAGTACGGCGGCGCGGCTACGTTCATCGCCGAGTTCTCGACCGATGCGCGGCGCGGCTTCTACGGCAGCTTTCTGGAAGTCGGCACGCTGGTGGGTTACATACTCGGCGCGGGCACGGTTGCATTGCTGACCGCGACGCTCTCGCACGACGCGCTGCTTTCGTGGGGATGGCGCGTGCCGTTCATGATCGCGGGCCCGCTCGGACTCGTCGGTCTGTATATTCGCGTGAAGCTCGAAGAAACGCCGGCTTTCAAGAAGGAAGCCGAGACGCGCGAGGCGCATGAACGTTCTCGTCCGAAGCAAGCGTTCACAGCGCTGCTCTCGCAGCAGTTCAAGCCGATGATGCAGTGCGTCGGGCTCGTGCTGATCTTCAACGTCACCGATTACATGGCGCTGTCGTACCTGCCGAGCTTTCTGTCGGCGACCCTGCATTTCGATGAAACGCACGGCCTCTTTCTCGTGCTGCTCGTGATGGTGCTGATGATCCCGATGACGCTCTTCGCGGGTCACCTCTCCGACCTGATCGGCCGCAAGCCGGTGATGATGGCCGGCTGCATCGGCCTCTTCGCGCTGTCGATTCCCGCGCTGTTGCTGGTGCGCACGGGCGCGCTGCTGCCGGTGTTCCTCGGCCTACTCATTCTCGGCGCATTGCTTTCGACGTTCACCGGCGTCATGCCTTCGGCGCTGCCCGCGCTCTTCCCGACGCGCATACGTTATAGCGCGCTCGCCATCGGATTCAACGTTTCGGTTTCGCTGTTCGGCGGCACGACGCCGCTCGTGACCGCCTGGCTCGTCGATGCGACCGGCAATCTGATGATGCCCGCGTACTATCTGATGGCGGCATCGGCGATAGGCGTGGTGTCCGTGCTCGCGCTGCGCGAAACCGCGCGCCAGCCGTTGCTGGGCTCGGGACCGTGCGTCGCCACGAAGGCAGAGGCGCTCGCCCTCGCGCGCAAGAAGCTGAAGGTCGTTCATTCGGGCAGACGCGAGCGCGAAGTCGTTCCGCAAAAGAAGCGCGCATGAATCGGGCGCCATTCATGCCGTCAGCGCATTTCTCAGCGCTTCGAGAAACCTGACATAGGCGGTCGCGCCAGGGTCCGCGTGGCCGATGCTGCGTTCCTGTACCCACGCAGCGCGGCCTTTCTTCGATTGCATCGCGGCAGTCGCGCTGACCTGCTCGCGCGCTTTCGCGATCATCGCGTCGAGGCTGTCCGTTGCGCTGCCCTGCGAGGCGGCCAGTATGTCGAGACTTGGCACGAGTGCATCGAGCACGGTCTTGTCGCCGACCCGACTCTTGCCGCGCTCGATGATGCGCGTCGCCACCGCCTGCCCGATCGCGAGCGCTTCCTCATGCCCGATCGCGTCCTTGCCGTTCACCGTTTTCGCCGCGGCGAGCAAGCCACCGCCGACGAGCGCCGCGAACGTCGATGGATTCGCCGTCGAGAACGCCTTGGCCGCGGCCAGCATGACTTCGTTCAGCGTGGCCTCTTCGGGCAGCGCGTTCAACGCCTTCACGACAGCCGCCGAGCCCGCCTGCACGGTGATGCCGAGATCGCCGTCGCCGAGTGCGGCGTCGAGGTCGCGCAGTTCATCGGCGTGTGCGGGAAGCGCGCTCAGCGCGCGCGTGAGGATGTCCCGCAGTTCCTTGCTCGTCACACTCATCGCACGCTCCTTTCAGGATGGGGTGCCGTCGCGGAAGAACGGCGAACGCGCGGGCGCGTCGAGGAGCGCATCGAGTTCGTCGTCGAGCAGCATCACGGTGATCGATGCGCCGGCCATCTCCAGGCTCGTGACATATTCGCCGACGTACGAGCGAGCGACCTTCAGTCCTTCATCGGCGATGAGTTTCGCCGAGCGCCGATACAGCAGATAGAGCTCTTCGAGCGGCGTCGCGCCGAGGCCGTTCACGAGCAGCGCGACGCGCGAGCCTTTGGGCGCGGCGAGATCGCCGATGATCTGTCCGGTGAGACGTTCGGCGATGGCATCGGCGGATTCAAGCTTGCCGCGATGCGTGCCCGGTTCACCGTGAATGCCGATGCCGATTTCCATCTCGCCGTCGGGCAGCGTGAAGGTGGGCTTGCCAGCGGCGGGGAGGATCGTCGGTGACAGGCCGACGCCCATCGTGCGGCAGTTGGCGTTCGCCTTGGCGCAGATGCGCGCGACTTCATCGAGCGAATCGCCGCGTTCGGCGGCGGCGCCCGCGCATTTGAATGCGAACACCATGCCGGCGACGCCGCGACGGTCGGCAGCGCGTTCCTTCGGAGCGGAGGCGACATCGTCGGTCAGCACAACGGTTCTGATGTCGATGCCTTCGGCTTCCGCGAGGTCGGCGGCGAGGTCGAAGTTGAGTACGTCGCCGCCGTAGTTGCCGTAGACGTAGAGCACGCCTGCGCCACCGTTCACGGCTTTCGTCGCTCCGAAGATCTGTTCCGATGAGGGAGAAGAGAAGACGTTGCCTACCGCTACGCCACTGCACAAGCCCTCGCCTACGTAGCCGAGGAAGCCCGGCATGTGGCCCGAGCCGCCGCCGGTAACGATGCCTACTCGGTCAGAGTTTGGGGCGTCGGCGCGGACTAGCGCGCGGTGGTCCGCTGTTGCGGGTTTGATCCAATGCGGATGTGCGAGCAGAAGGGATTCGATGATCTCATCGACGAATGCTTCCGGGTGGTTAATGATCTTCTTCATGTTTGATTGTCTCCGTGAATTTTGTTGGACTGAGCCTCTATGGAAGCCTGATTTCGTGTCGGTCTATTAGTGTTGCCCCTCCCCGGGGCGGGGGTCACTTTCTTTGCTGCTGCAAAGAAAGTAACCAAAGAAAGCAGCTTTCCCCATCCAAAGTACTTCATGCCGGCCCCGGCACAGGCGAACGGCTAGGGCACAGCAGTAGCGAGTGCCCTCATAGGCCACCTCGGGCGTGGACCGCGCACGGTCTGGCTCATCACACCACAACAAAAGCTGGTTCAGCACCAAATGGCTCCGGCCCGCTTCGCGGCCGATGGGTCCTTCGGGGCTGCGTGTGCTTGTGCGTATCCAATTTTTCGTTGGTTTCCCTTGCAGACCCCACGGCAGCGCGTAGCGCTGGGCCGGAACTCTTTCGTGCTGAACCAGCGCCCTAAACGTTCTAGCTTGTCAGACCGTGCGCGGTCCACGCCCGGTTAGACCTACGAGGGCACTCGCTACAGCTGTACCCTAGCCGTTCGCCTGTGCCGCGGCCGGTATGAGGCGTTCCGGCTGGGGAAAGCTGCTTTCTTTGGTTACTTTCTTTGCAGCAGCAAAGAAAGTGACTGCCGCCCCGCACAGGGGCAACGCTAATAAACCGACACGCCAACGGGATCCGGCGAAAAAAATTACGTCAAACCTTCTTACGCTGACTGAGCGCATCAAGCAAAACCGCAGCAAAAATAACCCCACCTTGAATGAACTGCGTCCAGAACGGATTTACGCCGAGCAACGAAAGACCGACGTTGATCACACCGATCAACACCACCCCGATGAAGGTCCCCACAATAGAGCCCCGTCCGCCTGCAAGCGAAGTCCCCCCAATCACAATAGCCGCGATGACCTGCAACTCGAGCCCATTGGCCGCCGAAGGCAAAGCAGAATTCAACCGCCCGGCGAGCACGATGCCCGCAATCGCCGCAGTGACCCCCGCCAGCATGTAAGTGAAGAACACGACCCGCCGCACCGGAATGCCGGCCAATCGCGCCGCTTCCTGATTCCCGCCGACGGCGAACACCTGATGCCCAAACGTCGTCTTGCGCAACAGCACATGCCCGACGACAAAAACCACGAGCATTACGATCATCGGCATCGGCAAGCCAGCAACAGTCTTCGCACCGAACAACGTGAACGCGTTCGGAAAATCGAACTTGGTTCGGCCATCGGAAATGGCGAGCGTGAGGCCTCGCGCCATGGCCATCGCAGCCAGCGTGACGATGAAGGGCACGAGCCTCAACCACGACACTGCGAACCCGTTGAGCGCGCCCGCCGACGCGCCGACTGCGAGCGCCACGCATAACCCCGCCACGCCCAACCCGACCGCACCCGGACTCGACCCCGCCATCACGGTCGCAGCGACCATGCCGCTCAGCGCCACCAGCGACCCGACCGACAAGTCGATCCCCGATGTGATGATGACGAACGTGCCGCCCACCGCCGCGATGCCCACCACGGACACCTGCACCATGATGTTGGTGAGCGTGCTCGTGGTAAGAAACTCGGGCGATGCGATCGACAACGCAATGCATATGATGACGAGCGCCGCGAACAATGGCCCGATGCCGCTCCTCAACTGACGGATCACACGGCGCGACAGCGCCTCCGAATCCGAACGATTGGCTGCCGTGGAGGTCATGCGCCTGCTCCTGTCGTTGCCCACTGAATGACCGTTTCCGAATCCGCCTTGTCGCGCGCGATCTCGGTCACGATGCTGCCGCGATACATCACCAGCACGCGATCCGACATGCCGAGCAACTCCGGCAGCTCCGAACTCACCATGACGACAGCCGCGCCCGCGCGCGCCATCGTCACCATGTGCGCGTAGATCTCGGACTTCGCGCCCACGTCGATGCCGCGCGTCGGTTCATCGAGCATGATGACGACAGGACTCGTCGCGGTCGCGCGGCCCAGAATCACCTTCTGCTGATTGCCGCCCGACAGCGTGCCCGTCATCTGCAACACCGACGAAGCACGCACGCCGAAGCGCGCGCTCGCTTCCTGCGCAAGTTTGCGCTTCTTCGCGCGGCTCACGAAACCGCCGCTCGCGAGCGCCTTCAGGCTCGACAGCGCGATGTTCTCCTCGATGTTCGCCTCCAGCACGAGCCCTTCGAGCTTGCGGTCCTCCGATGTATAGACGAGCCCGTGGCGCACGCCTTGCGTCGGCGAATGATTGCTGACCGTTCGGCCGCGCACGAGAATCTCGCCGCCCGTCACGGGCAACGCGCCAAAGATCGTCTTCAGCAACTCCGTGCGCCCCGCGCCCGCGATGCCCGCAATCCCGACGATCTCGCCCGCGCGCACCGAAAAGCTCGCGTTGCGCAACAGCGGCGCGCTCGCGAGACCGCGCACTTCGAGCACGACAGGACCATACTCGCGCGGCTCCCACGGATAGAACGATTCGAGATTGCGCGCGACCATCGCCTGCACGAGATCGGCTTCGGTCCATTCGGCCATCGGACGCGCGCCGACAGTCGCGCCGTCGCGCATCACGACTGCGGAATCGGCAAGCTCGAACACCTCTTCCAGATGATGCGAGATGAAGATGATGCCCATGCCTTCCGCGCGTAGCCGCCGCACCACCGCATACAGATTGGCGATGTCGTGGCTTTGCAGCGCGGCGGTCGGCTCGTCCATCACGAGGATGCGCGCGTCGCGCGCGATCGCCTTCGCCACTTCGACGAGTTGACGTTTGTTCAACGGCAGATCGCCGAGCCGCATCCACGGCGGCACGTTGTCCAGGCCGACGCGTGCCAATGCCTCACGCGCCATGGTGTTGGCCTCACGCATGCGCACGAAGCCGTTGCGCGAAGGCATGCGGCCGAGGAACAGATTCTCCGCGACCGTCATGTCACTGATCAGCGACAGCTCCTGATAGATGACGGCGACGCCCGCATCGATCGCCGCGTTGGTGCCGCGCGCGAGCGGCATGCCGTCGATCTCGATCGTGCCTTCGTCGGGTTCATACGCGCCCGACAGCACCTTCACGAGCGACGACTTGCCCGCGCCGTTCTCGCCGACGATCGCCATCACATGACGCGCGTGCAGGTCGAGGCTCACGCCGCGCAGCGCCTTCACGCCGGGAAAGCTCTTGACGATGCCCTGCATGCGCAACAGCGGCGCTTCGGCGTGCGTGGCCGTACGCGCCTGCGCTTCGGTTTCCACTTTCATGTCGTGCATTCCGTATGCGGGCCGCGCGTTTCAGGAAACACGCGGCCGCCGGTTGCCCTTACTGCTTCACTTCCTCGGACCACAGGCCGTATTTCTTCACTTCATCCGAATCGATGTTCGACTTGTCGATGAGCATCGTCGGCCACGCGTAGTTCGCGGGCACGTCCTTCTTAGCGTTGTAGTCCGCGATGAACTGCAGCGACTTCGCCGCCATCTGGATCGGGTTCTGCGAGATCGTCGCGTCCTGCTTGCCCGCGCGGATCGCGGACAGCGCCTGCGCGGTGCCATCCGCGCCGATCACGAGAATATGCTCCTTGTCGCCGAGCGGCTTATAACGGCCCGCATTGTCGATGGCCTTTTCCGCGCCCACGGTGTTGTCGTCGTTCGCGCCGAACACCGCATCGATCTGCGGATATTTCTGCAGGATGCTGGTCATCGCGTTGAGCGACTTCTCCTGATCGAACGCGCCTTCCTGACGAGCGACGACCTTGATGTTCGGATACTTCGCGATCTCTTCGCTGAAGCCCTTTTCCCGATCCGTCGCGGCCGTCGTGCCGACCAGACCGATCAGATCGACGACATTGCCTTTCTCTTCGCCATAGCGCTTCTTCAGTTGCTCGGCGATCCACTTCGCCCCTGTCTGCCCGAGCGCGACGTTATCCGATGCGACGAACGAGGTCACCTTGCCGCCGTCCGAGCCGCGATCGAGCGTGAAGACCGGGATGTTCATCGAGTTGGCCTTTTCGACAGCGGGAATAATCGCTTTCGAATCGATCGGATTGAGCACGAGCGCGGTCACGCCCTGACTCAGCAGATTGATCGCATCGTTGACCTGCTGCTGCGCGTCGCCGTTTGCGTTGGTCTGCACGAGCTCGAAGCCCTGATCTTTCGAACCGCGCTCGACGCCCGCCTTCAGGCCGACGAAGAATGCGTTGTTCAACGTAGCGATCGAGAAGCCGATCTTGGGCTTGCCGCCCGCTGCGGTGGCAGGCGCGCTCGCCGGTGCGCTGGCGGGCGCGCTCGCGCTCGCCGCCGAACTCGTGCTGCTCGTCGACGATGAGTTGTCGCTCTTCGAGCATCCGCTCAACGCGGCCGCTGCGCATAGCAACACCGCGCTTGTTGACTTTCCGAACATTCCCCAACTGTCGAATCTTGTCGAGCTCCAGGCCATGACTGTCTCCGTTGTACGCGTTGTTCAAAGCGAATTTCGCCTGCCGTAAGTCTTGAACCTCTCCAGCACTTCATCCATCTGTTGATCGGAAAGCAAAGGCGGTGCGCCGATCTGCAGCGCAAGCAGATACTGCTTCGCAAGCACTTCCACTTCGTGCGCGAGCCACACGGCACGCGCGAGATTTTCGCCAAGCGCGATCACGCCATGATGCGCGAGCAGACACGCGCGCCGATCGTCGAGCGCCGCGAGCGCATGATCGGATAACTGCTGACTGCCGAAGACGGCATAGGGCGCGCAGCGTATCGACTTGCCGCCCGCCGCTGCGACCATGTAGTGCAGTGCGGGAATATCTCGACCGTGAATGGCGAGCGCGGTCGCAGCGATCGAATGGGTGTGCACGACCGCGTCGACATCGGCGCGAGCGCGCAGGATGTCGCGATGAATGCGCCATTCCGACGATGGCCGTTCCAGCCGCAAAAGCTCGGCGTCGTCGCTGATGTCGAGCGGCAGCCACACGATGTCCTTCTCGTCGAGTTCACGCGCGCTCGTGCCGCTCGGCGTGATGAGCAGGCCTTCCCGATACCGCGCGCTCACGTTGCCCGATGTGCCCTGATTGATGCCGAGCCGCTCCATCTCGAGCGACGTCTCGACGATCGCGCGGCGCAGCGCGCCTTCATCTGCCGCGATCATGCGGCGTTCCCCTCTGCGGCGAACAGGCTTCGCAACGAGCGCTCGAACGGCGCCCGCACGATGCCGCGCTCCGTGATGAAGCCGCTGACGAGCGCATGCGGCGTCACATCGAAGGCGGGATTGCGCGCTTTCATCGCCTCGGGCGCGATGCGCCGTCCGGCGAGATGCGTCACTTCTTCCGCGTTGCGCTCTTCTATTTCGATGCGCGCGCCGCCCGGCGTCTGCAGATCCAGCGTCGATGAAGGACAGGCGACATAGAACGGTATGCCGTAATGATGCGCGGCGATGGCGAGCCCGAGCGTGCCGATCTTGTTGGCGAAGTCGCCGTTCGCAGCGACGCGATCCGTCCCGACGATGACGACATCCACGAGCCCCTGCGACATGATCGACGCAGCCGCGCTATCGATGATGAGCGTGACATCGACGCCCGCCTGCTGCAGTTCGAACGCCGTCAGACGCGCGCCTTGCAAAAGCGGCCGCGTTTCGTCGGCATAAACCCGGAACGCGATGCCCGCGCGATGCGCCGCATAGATCGGGGCGGTGGCGGTGCCGAGGCCGGTCGTCGCGAGCGCGCCCGCATTGCAGTGCGTGAGCACGCCGCAGCCTTCCGTGATGAGCGGCATGCCGTACTCGCCGATGCCTTCGCACAACGCGCGATCCTCTTCGTGTATCCGCGTGGCTTCGTCGACGAGCGCAGCGTAGAGCGTCGCGGCATCGCTGGCGTCGATATCGCGTGAATGACGCAGCATGCGCCGCACGCCCCAGCTCAGGTTGACCGCCGTGGGCCGCGCCGTTTCCAGATATTCTGCATGACGTACGAGTTCCGCACGAAACTGCGCGATGGGCAGCGCCGTCGATGCGCGCATCGCGATGCATAGCCCATACGCCGCCGCGACGCCGATCGCCGGCGCGCCACGCACGCGCAACTCGCGAATGGCGCGCCACACCGCTTGAACATCGGCGATGTTCTCCACCACGATCTCATGCGGCAAGCGCGTCTGATCGAGCAGGAGCAGGTCGCCGTCGCGCCATTCGATCGTCGGGGGAAGCGTGCGTGAAGCCATGAGGTCTCCTGTCACATCGTCGCGGTGTCGCGTTGAATGTCGCGCGCGAGCAGCGCCACCTGTTCGATATCGCCGAGCGACGCGCGCCCGACGAGCAAGGCTTCCGCGCATCGCAGACAACGCACTTCGATGCGGGCCCGGGCGTCGGCATCCGCGATGCGCGTGATCTCCGCGACCTTCGCCATGCCGACGATGCGGCGAATCATCTTGCAGCCCGCGAAACCCAGGGTATCGGCCAGCAAACGCCGCATGAAATGCGCGCGATACGCCGTGAGCGCGCCGCTTTCCGCCTCCCCGCCGATGAAGCGGCGCTTGCTGCGGTTTTCGTGGTCGCGCCACAGTTCGAGAAACTGCGTGCTGAAGCCGGTCCAGATGCGCATCATCTGTTCGAGCAGCCATTCCCGATACGCAACCGGATCGCGCCCGTCGATGCGGCCGTGCCAGTCGCGCGAAAAGTACGCGAGCAACAGGTTCGCGATCACCGCGCCGACATCGAAGCCCATCGGTCCATAGAACGCGAACTCCGGATCGATCACGAACGTCTCGTCTTCGTTGACCATGATCGAACCGGTATGCAGGTCGCCATGCAACAGCGTCTCGGCGTGATTCATGAAGGCCCACTTCATGTCGGCCGCCGCGATGCGCAACGGCTCGCAGGTTCTGAGCCGTTCGATCGCCGCCTTCGGCAACGCGGGGCTATACACGTTCGATGGATGATCCTCGAACGGAAACGTGAAAACGAGGTCTTCGGTGATCTTGCACAGTTCGGCATTGACCGCCACGCTCGCGGCCTGCTTCTTGATGTCGGGCGCGAGAAACAGATCGGAGCCGTAGAACAGCGTGTGCGCGAGATAAGTCGAAAGATGATCCGCGAGGCGCGGATAGGTCATGCCGTCGATCAGACCTTGCCGCAGGATGCGATGCGACGCGAGGTGCTGCATCACCATCAGAAAGCGCTTGCTGTCGGCGTGATAGACCTTCGGCACATGTTGCGGGCACAGCGCGCCGAAGCGCCGCAGCGCGGCGACTTCGTGTTCCATGCGCTGACACGAAAGCGGCCACGCCTTGCCGACGAGCCGCAGAAACGGCGGCGCCTGCTTGACCACGACACTGCGTTCGCGCGCCTTCGCATTGGTCACGAAGTACACGTAGTTCAGATTGCCGTCGCCGACTTCGGCGACTTCGAGATCGTCCGGGTTGCCCAGCAGCGCGCGCACGTCGGGCACACCGCCCAGATACGCGGCGAGTTCCTGCGCGGTGAAAGCTTCAAACTCCATCGGTGTCTCCTCCGATGAGCGACGGCACGCATGTCTTTCAGCGACGTTTGCGCACCAGATCGAACTTGAAGATGCTCGTGTTGTAGTAGTCGTTGCTATAGCAAAGCGGCTCGCCGCTCTGATCGAAATCCACTTCGTCCAGCAGCAGAAACAGACCGAAGCCGTCGCCCAGTTCCGGCAGATCGCGCGGCGTGAGGATGGTCGGCTGTATCGACGTATGCGTATGCGACAAGCGACGCCCCGTACGCGCGAACATGCCGAAGAGCGATTCGCCCAGTTCGCCCTCGGCGGCGTCGAACACGCGCTGCGGAATCGTATCGATGCAATATGCGGCGATCGCGTCGTTCGCGCGCCGCACGCGCTCGATCCTCACGCAGGGCGCGCCGGGCTCGATGGCGAGCTTTTCCGCGAGGCTCTCCGAAGCCGCGACGTGCTCCATCTGCATGCGGCTCGTCGATGGCACCGCGCCCACGCTGCGAATCATGTCCGTCACCGACATCAGATCATCGAGTCCGCCATGCAGCGTCAGCGAAATTTGTCTGATGAAGGTGCCTTTGCCTTGCTGACGCGACAGCAAGCCATGCGAGATCATCTGCGCGACGGCTTCGCGCAAGCTGGACCGGCCGACGCCGAGCAACTCGCAAAGCTCTATTTCAGTGGGAATCTGGTCGCCGGGCTTGAGCTTGCGCTCACGGATCATGGTGAGGAGCGACTCCTGGATCTTGTCGCTCATCGATCGCTCGACGCTCAGGCGCATGAGGGTCTCTCGGATGACAGTCCCTGAAATATACATCAGACGTCTGATGTTTCTCTAAGGACTTTCCCGAAGCGTTTAATGCTTTACGGTGCGCGTTTTCGTTACGCGGATGCAGCAAGAAAACGCCCGTCACGCGCAATGCGACGGGCTTTGCAGTGCACGATTTTTTCGTTGTTACGCGAGTGTGGCCACGTCGAGATACGGCGAAATATTTTTCATCGCGCGCTCGACGTAAGTCTCTTTCTCGCCGACCGGCGCGACGTAATGCATCGCGCTGCGCGCCGCTTCGACGCCTTCGAGCCGCGCGATCACCCACGCGGCGAGATATTGCGACGCGAGACAGCCGCCCGCCGTGGCTACGTTGCCATTCGCGACGAATGGTTGATCGAGCGTGCGCACGCCCGCTTCCTCGACCCACGGTTTCGTCGTCAGGTCCGTGCAGGCGGGAACGTCCTGAAGCAAACCGAGCTTCGCGAGAATGAGCGTGCCCGAGCATTGCGCGGCCAGCAACTGGCGTGCGGGATCGAGCCTGATGCGCGCCATCAATGCCGCATCGGCGACGACTTCGCGCGTCAGCATGCCGCTGCCGACGATCACGGCGTCGGCGCTCGCGGCGTCTTCGAGCGTCGCTTGCGCCTTCAGCACGAGGCCGTTCATCGAACGCACTTCCGCCGATGGACACGCGATCGACACCTTCCAGTCCGGCTTCTTCACGCGATTGAGAATGCCGAGCGCGATCAGCGAATCCAGTTCGTTGAAGCCCTCGAAGGTGAGAATGGCGATGTGCATGATGTCCTCCTTTCAGCGCATGAATCACATCTGCGCATGCTAGGGCCCGGAACGAATACAATCAAATCATTGTCATGGATACATCCGATACGCCCGCTCATGCCGAAACCGCCGCGCTACAAACAGATCGTCGACCGATTCGTCGAGGATATCCGTTCCGGTCGACTCAAGCCGGGCACGCGCCTGCCGACGCATCGCGAGCTGGCCGCGCGCGAGGGACTCGGCATCGTGACCGCGACGCGCGTCTATGCGGAATTGAACGCGATGGGGCTCGTCAGCGGCGAAACGGGACGCGGCACCTTCGTGAAGGAAACGACGCTGGCGCGTGAACTCGGCATCGATCAGGTCGCCATCGCAGCGGATATGGTCGATCTCAACTTCAACTATCCCGCGCTGGCCGGTCAGGCGGAGCTGCTGCGCAATGCGTTGCGGCAGTTGTCATCGGCGGGCGATCTCGAAGCGCTGCTGCGCTATCAGCCGCATGGCGGACGCGCGCGCGACCGGGCGACGGTCGCGCGCCATCTGGTGCGCCGTGGGCTCGATGTGAGCGCGGATCGCGTGATGCTCGTCGATGGCGCGCAACACGGCCTCGCGACGACCGTAATGGCGCTTCTGAAGCCCGGCGATGTGGTCGCCGTGGACACGCTGACCTATCCCGGCTTCAAGTTGCTGGCAGAGGCGCATCGGCTCGAACTCGCGCCTTTGCCGGCGTCGGGCGCGGGCCCCGATCCCGATGCGCTCGACGCGTTATGCAAGCGCCGCCGCGTGCGCGCGATCTACACGATGCCGACGCTGCACAATCCGCTCGGCTGGGTAATGACGGCGACGCGACGCAGGCAACTGGCGTCGATTGCGCGCAAGCATGGCCTCTTCATCATCGAGGATGCCGCGTACGCCTTTCTCGCCGACGATGCACCGCCGCCCATCGCCGCGATCGCGCCTGAGCTGACGGTATACGTGTCGGGCTTTTCGAAGAATGTCGCGACGGGATTGCGCGTCGGCTATGTCGCCGCGCCGCTGGAATGGGTGCCGAAGATCGAGCGCGCGATCAGAGTGACGACGTGGAACACGCCTGGCGTGATGACAGCGATCGCGTGCGGCTGGCTCGAGGACGGCACGGTCGAGCGGCTCGAAGCGGAGAAGCGCGCGGATGCGTCGATGCGGCAGGTCATCGCGAGTCGCGCGTTGGGTCGCCTGAAACGCGTGGCGCACCCGGCGTCGTACTTCGTGTGGCTGCCGATGCCCGAGGAAGTCCGCGCGGACCGCATCGCGGCCGCGCTGATGGACGAGCGCATCTCTGTATCGACGGCCGAGCCGTTTTGCACCGCGACGCATGTGCCGCATGCGTTGCGGCTGGCGTTGGGGTCGGTGGATGTGGGGACGTTGGGGGAAGCGTTGGGAAGGGTGGCGGAGGTGGTGGGGCGGTATGCGTATTGAGTGAGCGTGAAATCGATCCCGCGCAAACGATTGCCCCCGCATTTGTGTTCCAATTGACTCCATCATCGGTCGCACCACCCACCCTCGCGATCGATCAATTGGAAATGGCCCATGCGGACTCAATTCGAGGCGTCGACGCCGGACCAGCATAACAAGGCGGAACACAAGCGTCAGGCGCACTTCCAGCGATGGTTCGCCACCTTCGCCAGCCTCGCCCATTCGCGGCTTCCGCTGCCCGAGTATCTGCAGAAAGTCACCGACACCCTGCGTGAAGTCGCCGGCGTCGGGTCCGCCGTGGTCGAATGGATCGAGGGCGAGGAACTCGTCTATCGCGCGGCGAGCGGCGCGGCGGCGGTGCACATCGGCGTTCGGCTGCCTACATCCGGCAGTCTGTCCGGCCTGTGCATCACGCGCCAGCAGCCGCTCATCTGCCGCAATTCGGCGACCGACCATCGCGTGGATCGCGCCGCGTGCGAGGCCGTCGGCGCGGTGTCGATGGTCGTCGCACCCGTCATCTACGAAGGCCGCTCGGTCGCGGTGCTGAAGCTCATTTCCGGCGAAGTCGATCACTTCGGGCAATCGGATATCAGCATTCTCGATGCGTTCTGCGCGTGCATCGCCGAAACCATCGCGCGCGAGCAAATCGGGCAGGAAAATCGCGCGCTTCTGAAGGAGAACGCCAGCGTCGCCGCGCATCTGTCGGTCGAGTCGTCGCTGCGGATCGAATTCGAAAAGAAGCTCGCCGACGCCATGCGCCGCCGTCAGACCGTGCTCGACAACGCGCACGTCGCGTTCGTATCGATGGACGAAGCCGGCATGGTCGTCGACTGGAACGAGGCCGCGACGCTGCTGTTCGGCTGGAAGCAGCAGGACGTGGCGGGCCGCGAACTGGCGTCGTTCGTGGTGCCCGAGCGCCTGCGCGACGCGCATCGCGCCGGGCTCACGCGCTATCTCGCGACCGGCGAGGCGCGCATGATCAACCAGCGCGTCGAGCTGCCCGCGCTGCGCCGCGACGGCAGCGAGTTCGCGGCCGAACTGACGATCAGCGAAGTCTGGTACGAAGGCCAGCGCCAGTTCGCGTGTTTCGTGCACGACATCACCGACCGGCGCACCGCGACCGAGGCGAACGAGCGCCTGCGCCTGCTCATCGACTCGGTGAGCGACTACGCGATCTGCATGCTCGACCAGAACGGCCACGTGCGCTCGTGGAACGAAGGCGCGCACGCCATTTACGGCTTCGCGGCGCATGAAGCGATCGGCCGGCACGTCGCGCTCTTCTACACCTCCGACGAACACGGCCGCGACCGCCCCGGCGACGATCTCGCGCGCGCGGCCCAAAGTGGCCGCGTCGAGCACGAGGACTGGCACGTGCGCAAGGACGGCTCCGAGTTCTGGGCGCACGTGATCCTGAGCGCGTTGCCGAATCCGGACGGCGGCGCGCAAAGCTTCGTCAGGATCACGCGCGACATGACCGCGCGGCGGCGTCTCGAAGAACTGGAAGCGTCGAGCCGGCGCATGAACGAGTTTCTCGCGCTGCTCGGCCACGAGTTGCGCAATCCGCTCGCGCCGATCCGCAACGCGGTGAGCATCCTGAAGCTGACATCATCCGACGACGCCGACGTGATCCGCAGCCGCCAGATCGTCGATCGTCAGCTTGCGCATCTGACCAAGCTCGTCGACGATCTGCTCGACGCCGGGCGCGTAAGCTCGGGCAAGATACGTCTCGCGACCGGCATCGTCGATATCGCCGATGTCGTGCATCTGAGCGTCGAAGCGAGCCAGCCTCTGTGCGACGAGCGCGGGCAGCGCATCGACGTGCTGGACGGCGGCCAGCCGCTCTTCGTCAACGGCGATTCGACGCGGCTCGTGCAGGCGCTCAACAATCTGCTCAACAACGCGTCGAAGTTCAGCCCGCCCGATTCGACCATCACGCTCGAAGTCGGCCCGCGCGGCGGTTCCGTGCTCGTGCGCGTGAGCGATCAGGGCCGCGGCATCTCTTCCGACGCGCTCGGCATGGTGTTCGATCTGTTCGTGCAGGAGCATCCGCCGGGCGCGCATCTCGACGAAGGCGGCCTCGGCATCGGCCTCACGCTGGTGCGCGCGATCGCGGAACTGCACGGCGGACATGTCGAGGCGAAGAGCGGCGGCGCGGGACAGGGCAGCGCGTTCTCGCTGTGGCTGCCGCTCGCCGAAGCGCCCGCGCGCGGCGCACCGGCGGATGCGGCGCCGTCCGCCGCCGCGACGCGTGCGCTCGACGTGCTCGTCGTCGACGACAACCGCGATTCCGCCGACAGCATGACGCTGCTCGTCGACATGCTCGGCCATCGCGCGCGCGCCGTCTACGATGGCGCGGGCGCGCTCGATTCATTCGAGGCGTCGCGGCCGCAGGTCGTGCTGCTGGATCTGTCGATGCCCGGCATGACCGGCTTCGACGTGATCCGCCGCATGCGCGACGATCGGAAGCGCGTGATCGTCGCGGCGATGACCGGCCTCGGCTCCGACGAAGACATGGCCCGCACGCGCGCCGCCGGCTTCGACGCACATCTCGTCAAACCGGTCGATCTTCCGGAACTGGAGCGCGTGCTGGCGCTGGCGGGGCGCGTCTGACGGATTCGGGCGCGCCGGGCACCGCACGCACGCTGGCGGGCGTTCTGCTCAGCCGATACGGCACCTTCAAGACCGGCCAGAACGCGCCGTTCGCATCGCGCGCGGCGGAGAGCACGTCCGCGAGGAAGTCGCGGTCTTCGAGCAGTTCGTCCACGCGCATCACCGCGACCGCGCCCGCGATGCTCGCTGCCGCCGCGGCTTTAGGCAACGTGATGCAGCGTGCGCGCTCGGCGTCGGACACCTCGCCTTCGATCCACACATGACCGTCGAGACAGGCGAGCGCCTCGCCGCGCGGCGCGTCCTGGCCCGCCGCGAACAGCGCGCACCACGCGGCCACGTCCTGCATCGAAATCTCGATGAACGTGCCTTCGGTCGCGGGCGATGCAAGGCGCGCGACGATCGCGAACAGCGCCGCCTGGCCGCCGAGAATGTCCGCGCCCGATGCGCCGATCTTGACCGGTGCGCCGTCGCTTCTGGTGAGGTCCATGAGGCCGCCCATCGCCTGAATGACGGTATCGAACGCGGGCCGCGACGGATACGCCGACGCGATGCCGAAACCCGATATCGAGCAATAGACGAGACGCGGATTGATCGCGCCCAGCGTCTCGCGCGTGAAGCCGAGTTTCGCTAGCGCGCCGGGGCGCAGGTTTTCGACGAGCACGTCGGCGTCTTTCAGCAGCGCGCGCAGATGGGCGCGATCGGCTTCGTGCTTGAGATCGAGCTCGATCGTCTGCTTGTCGGTGTTGTTGAGCGCGAAGAAATAGCTCGTGCCGCCCTGCCCCGGCTGCCACGAACGCGCGACTTCACCGTCGGGCGGCTCGATCTTCACGACTTGCGCCCCGAGCGCGGCGAGGTGCTTGCCGACGAGCGGCGCGGTCGTGTACTGGCCTATTTCGATCACCTTCACGCCCGCGAGCGGCGCGGCGTGGTCGTCGATTTTGCGCGTTTGCGGCTTCACGACGTCACGCGCTTCGCTCAACGCGAACGTTTCGAATATCGAAACCTGCCGATACGTGTGCGCGCCGATGCCGTTCGATTCGATCGCGCGCGCTGCCTGCGCGTGGCGCATACGGAAATTCGGCTCGCCGTGCAACTCCGCGATGCCGACGATCGGTCCCGCCGCCACGCCGATGCGCTCGCACAGGCGCGTGCAATCGTCGGTGGCGAGGGTCGTCGTCCAGGTTTCGATGAGCGCGTCGAGTTCATCGACATGACGCACGCGAGCGGCGAGCGTCGCGAAACGCGCGTCGTCCAGTTGCGGCACGCGCGCTTCCTGCCTGAGCTTGCGCCATTGTTCCTCGGTGCTCGTGCAGATGAGAATCCAGCCGTCGCGCGTGCGGTACGCGTTCCACGGCGCGCACGCCGGATGGCGGTTGCCCACGCGCGCGGCCGTGCGTCGCGCGAAAGCGGCGGGCAGGAAGGTCGTGAGCGCGCTGGCCGCGCAGCCCATCAGCGTCACGTCGATGTTCTGCACGATGCCGCGCTGGCGCTTGACGCGCACCGCCGACGCGATCGCCGACGCCGCATAGAGCGCCGCCGATATCTCCGCGAACGCAATGCCGATGCGCACCGGCGCGCCGTTCGAAAAGCCTGTGGTGTCCATGAGGCCGCTCATCGCCTGGATTTGCGCATCGGTCCAGGGCGTGCCCGAGCGCGAGTCCTGCGCGCCGGTCGCGGTGATGTCGCACACGATATGCGCGCCCGATGCCTTCCACTGCGCGATGTCCATATCGGACGATACGACGATGACTTCGTAATCCGCGCCGTCTGTCGCGGCGGAATCGACTCTGGCGCCCGCCCGTTCGAGCAGCGTCGCGCACAGCTTCACCGCGTCGCGCGCGCCGCAGGCCAATACTCGCAAACCTTCCAGCATTTTCGTCTCCTTCCTTCGTATCTACACGGCTGGCGCGCCCGCGCCCGCGTTGCTACCATCGTCCGATGCGAACCCTTCCGTCACTCAACGCGCTGCGCGCCTTCGAAGTCTGCGGGCGTCTGCTCAGCATCCAGCTCGCCGCCGATGAGCTGAACGTCACGCCCGCCGCCGTCAGCCGCCAGATCAAGCTGCTGGAAGACCAGCTCGGCATGCTGCTTTTCGAACGCGGACATCGGGCGATCACATTGACGCCGATGGGCTCGCGCTATCTCGCCGATGTGATCCGCAGCTTCGACACCTTGCGCACCGCGACCGTCAATCTCACCGAAGCCCGCAAGCGCCGCACGCTGAAGATTCGCGCGTACACCACGTTTTCGATGAACTGGCTGCTGCCGCGTCTCTCGACGTTTCATCGTGACCATCCGGATATCGAAGTGAGTTTGACCACATCGCTGCAACCGGTCGACTTCAACACCGAAGACGTCGATGCGGCGATTCGTCTGTCGCATGCGCCTTCCTCCGATCTCGGCTTCGACCGGCTCGTGCCGAATGAGCTTGTGCCGGTATGCAGTCCCGAGTTTCTGCGTGCGCATCCGGATCTCGGCGATGCGACGCCCGAGGCGTTGCGCGACGTACCGCTGTTGCATTCGCTCGCGCGCCGCGAGGACTGGGCGAAGTGGCTCGATGCGGCCGGCGTTCAGGGCGTGAATCCGCTCGGCGGGCTGAGCTACGAGAGCTCGATCCTCGCGTATTTCGCGGCGACGCAAGGGCATGGCATCGCGATGGCGCAACGGGTGCTCGTCGCGGATCAGTTGAGCGCAGGCACGCTCGTCATGCCGTTTTCCTTCGTGCTCGATCTTGGGGCGTTCACGTATTACCTGATCTATCCGCCTGAGCATCTTTCGAGTGCGGAGTTCGTAGCGTTTCGAACGTGGTTGCTTTCCACCGGCGAAGCTTCGGGGTGATGCGGTATGCATTTGGGTTCTCCTGCAGGTCCTTCGCTAGTGCTTTCGTGGAAGCCTGATTTCGTGTCGGTCTATTAGTGTTGCCCCTCCCCGGGGCGGGGGTCACTTTCTTTGCTGCTGCAAAGAAAGTAACCAAAGAAAGCAGCTTTCCCCATCCAAAGTACTTCATGCCGGCCCCGGCACAGGCGAAAGGCTAGGGCACAGCAGTAGCGAGTGCCCTCAAAGGCCACACCGGGCTTGGACCGCGCACGGTCTGCCATATCGCGCCACGTGCGTAGCCGGTTCAGCACGAAATGGCTCCGGCCCGCTGCGCGGCCGATGGGTCCATCGGGTTTGCATGTGCTTCTGCGCTTCTCTTTTCTCGTCGGTTTCCCTTGCATACCCAATGGCAGCGCGTAGCGCTGTGCCGAAGCTATTTCGCGCTGAACCAGCGCGCTAGAAGCTCTAGCTAGTCAGACCGTGTGCGGTCCAAGCCCGATGGGGCCTATGAGGGCACTCGCTACAAGCGCCACGATCGACGAGAAGAACACCCATATTGCGTGTGACCGCGGGCGTCTCGAGCTGCTTTCTTTGGTTACTTTCTTTGCAGCAGCAAAGAAAGTGACTGCCGCCCCGCACAGGGGCAACACTAATAGACCGACGCGAATTCAGGATTCCATAGAAGAAGCCAAAAAATCTAACGCCCGCAATACCGCGGAATGCGCTTCTCCGCAAACGCCTTACGCCCCTCCACCCGATCCTCCGATTCCCGCATCGCCCCCCAAGCCAGCTCGGTAAATTCGAGCGCCTGCGCAAGCGGCACGTTCGCACTCGTCTCGATGACTTTCTTGATCATCTGCACCGCGAGCGGCCCGTTCGCCGCGATCGCCCGCGCGAGTTTCATCGCCTCGTCCATCAACGCTTCGGGCTCCGCGAGATCGGATATCAAACCAACGCGATGCGCATACTCCGCATCGATCTTGCACCCCGTGAGCAGCATCTTCATCGCGATGGCGGAAGGCACCGCGCGCTGCAACGCCTGAATGCCGCACACAGCGGGAATGCTCGCGACAATCGCTTCCGGCAAGCCAAACACCGCGCTCTTCGACGCGATGCGCAGATCGCATTGCAACGCGAGTTCGAGGCCGCCGCCCAGGCAATAACCATTGACCGCAGCAATCATCGGCTTGAAGATGCGCAACGAACTCAGCTCCATCAAACGCACGTAAATGCCTTCGGCGCCCGCGCGATCGAGAGACTTCACGAACGACGACCCGAACGATGTCGAGGGCGGCAACGTGCGCTTCAAATCCGCGCCGACGCAAAACGACTTCGCGCCCGCGCCGGTGATGACGATCACGCGAACATCGTCGTCATCGCGTGCTTCGGAAAGACGCGAACGCAGTTCGACGAGCGTATCGATATCGAGCGCGTTGAGCGCTTCGGGCCGATCGAGTGTCACGACGGCGATGTGATCGGTCACGCTGTAGCGAATGGTCATGATCTTCTCCGCGACTCAGACGCTCGGCGACGCAAGCGAGCGCCCGCCGCACACATAAAGCGTCTGCCCGGTGATGTACGACGCCTCCCGCCGCGCGAAAAAGCGCACCGCCTCCGCGATATCCTCCGGCGTACCGATGCGCTGCACCGGCACCGACTTCTTCAGCTTCTCCTGCAACTCGGGATCGAAGGCCTGAAAAAGCGGCGTATCGACGATGCCCGGCGCGACCGCGTTCACCGTCACGCCGTCCTTCGCCCATTCGAGCGCGAGACTGCGCGTGAGACTCACCACGCCGCCCTTCGCCGCCGAATAGTTCGCCTGCCCCACGCCGCCGAGCCACGCGCGCGACGAGATGTTCACGATGCGCCCGTGCTTCGCCGCGCTCATATGCGCAAGCACCGCGCGGCAGCACAGAAACTGCGACTTGAGATTCACGTCGATGACAGCGTCCCAGTCGTCATCGCTCATGCGCGTGATGCGCTTGTCGCGCACGATGCCCGCGTTGTTCACGAGCACGTCGATACGTCCGTAGCGTTCGATCACCGCCTCGACCGCGCGATTCACCGATTCGCTTTTGGTCACATCGACGGCGAGCGCGATCACGTCCGCGCCGGATGCTGCGAGTCTCGTCGCGGCTTCGTCGAGCGCCGCGCGATCGAGATCGAAGAGCGTGATGCTTTTGCCATCGCGTGCAAGCGCCTGTGCAATGCCGAATCCAATGCCCTTCGCGCCGCCCGTGACGATCGCGACTTCCGTTGATGAAGCATTCATTGCTGTCTCCTTGAACGAATGCCCCGATGCTAGGCCGCCTCGTCACGTCTGCTCAAACGACATTTTTTGCGGCATCGATTGAGTTTTTGTGCGCGCGGTTTCGATTGATCAGAAGTCAATCGAGAACGCAGAAAAAGTCGTTTGAGCGCGCGAAAAGCCAAACCTACGATGCGTCCATCACGAACACACACGGAGACGACATCATGGACACCACGCTTCCCAACGTCGCGGAACCCGCCGCGACGCCACTCAGCCGCACGCAGAAAAAAGCCATCGTCGCGGCGACGCTCGGCACCATCGTCGAGTTCACGGACTGGATCATCTATGCGACGTTCGCGTCGCTGTTCTCGCGGCAGTTCTTCCCGGCGAACAACGCCAGCATCGCGCTGCTCGCGACCTTCGCGGTGTTCGCGGTCGGCTTCGTGATGCGGCCCATCGGCGGCGCGCTGCTCGGCGCCTATGCCGACCGTCACGGCCGCAAGAACGGCCTCGCGCTGTCCGTCGCGCTGATGGCGGGCAGCTCGCTCGTGATCGCGGCGTGTCCGGCGTATGCGTCGATCGGCGTCGCGGCGCCGCTCGTGCTCGTGGCCGCGCGGCTCGTGCAGGGGTTCGCGGCGGGCGGCGAGTTCGGCTCGGCATCGACGTTCCTGATGGAATCGGCGTCGCCCTCGCGGCGCGGCTTCGCGGGATCGTGGCAGCACTTCGCGGTGAACGCGGGCGTGCTCGTGGCGGCATCGATCGGCGCGCTGCTCACATCGATGATCGATGCGCCCGCGATGGCCGCATGGGGCTGGCGCGTCGCTTTCACGATCGCTGGCCTGATGGGCTTCGTCGCGCTCTGGTTTCGCCTGGCCGTCGCCGAAACCGATGCCTTCAAACGTAGCGCGTCGGCGCGTCGGCACACGCGGCATCCGTTCGTCACGATCGTGCGTGAGCATCGCCGCGCGGCGCTGCGTGTGATCGGCATCGCGATGGCGGGCAATCTCTGCATCTATCTCTGGCTCGTGATGTTCCCGACGCTCGCCCACATGCGCGGCCTGCCGTTGCGCGATGCGTTCAGCGCGAGCGTGGTGTCCATCGTCGTGTCGCTCGTGGCGATTCCGCTGCTCGGCATGCTGTCGGACCGCATCGGCCGCAAGCCGGTGCTGATCGCGTTCGCCGCTGGCTCCGCGCTTTTCGCGTATCCCGCGCTGCACTTTCTCAACAACGATTACTGGAGCGCGACGGTCATCGTCACCATCGGCATGCTGCTGTCGTCCGGGTTCGCCGCGACCTGCGCGACGGTCATGGCCGAGCAGTTCCCCGCGCATGTGCGGGCGACGGGCGTCGCGCTGCCCTACGCGATTTCGGCTGCGCTCTTCGGCGGCACGCTGCCGACCATCGTCACCGCGATGAACAGCGCCGGTCTCTCGCAATACCTCTGGATCTACGTGGCCGCCGTGTGCGCGGCGAGCTGCATCGTCTATGCACGCATGCCGGAAACGCGCGGCAAGACGCTCGACTGAGACTTTCTTCTTTTACATGCAATGGAGACAATCATGCGCAAGGTAGTGATCGGCGGCGTCGGCATGACGCCCTTCGGCAAGTTTCTCGAACGCAATCTGAAGTCGCTCGCGGAGGAAGCAGTGTCGCTCGCGTTGAAGGACGCGCACGTCACCGTGAACGACGTCGACCGCGTGTTTTTCGGCAATGCGGCGGCGGGCGTCGTCACCGGACAGGAGATGATTCGCGCGCAGTCGTCGCTGCGTAACACCGGCCTCGACGGCAAACCCATGTTCAACGTCGAGAACGCCTGCGCGTCCGGCAGTTCGGCGTTGAATCTCGCGTGGCTCGCGGTGGCGTCGGGTCAGGCGGAGACGGCGCTGGTCGTCGGCGTGGAAAAGCTGTCGCATGAGGACAAGGCCGTATCGTTCGGCGCGTTCGCCAAGGCCGTCGATCTCGAAGAGCCGCTGCCCGAAGGCGTGACGACGGGAACCGGCTCGCTCTTCATGGATCTGTACGCGGCGAAGGCGCGCAAGTGGATGGAAAAGACCGGCGCCGAGGCGAGCGATTTCGCGCGCGTCGTCGTGAAGAGCCGGCATGCGGGATCGCTCAATCCGCACGCGCAGTTCCGCAAGGAAACGAGTGTCGAGGAAGTGCTGACGAGCCGCATGGTCAGCGAGCCGCTGACGCTTTTCATGTGCTCGTCGATCGGCGATGGCGGCGCGGCCGTGTTCATCTGCTCCGAGGCATTCGCGGCGAAGCGCGACATTCGCCCGGTGTATATCCGCGCGAGTTCGATCGTGTCGGCGAAAGCGGATGGCTCGGGCGAACTCGTCGCGGTGCGCGCGGCGCGTGCAGCGTACGAGGAAGCGGGCATCGGACCGGAGGACGTGCATGTCGTCGAATTGCACGATGCTTCCGCGCCCGCCGAGCTGATTCACTACGAAAACCTCGGCCTGTGCGCGCCCGGCGATGCGCCCAAGCTGATCCGTTCGGGCGATACGGACATCGGCGGGCGCATCAGCGTGAATCCGAGCGGCGGCTTGCTGTCGCGCGGGCATCCGGTCGGCGCGACGGGCGTCGCGCAGATCGTCGAGCTGACGCAGCAGTTGCGCGGCAAGGCGGGCGCACGGCAGCGGCCCGGCGCGAAAGTCGCGCTCGCGGAAAACAACGGCGGTCAGCTCGCGGGCGATTCGGCCGTCGCGCTGGTCACGATTCTTTCGACGTAAGCTCGGCGCATTCCACCGTCACATTCCCCCGCTCCTCGAAGCGCGCGAGTACCGGCGCTTCGGCCATCGCATCGGTGACGAGCGTCCAGTTGCGCTCCAGCGGGGTCCAGTGCTGCTGGTTCGCGCGCTCCAGCTTGTTCGACGTGACCAGCACGAACAGGCCCGCCGCCTGCCCCGCGATGCACTCCTTCAGAAACGCCTGCTCCGCCGTGGCCTCGCACAGCCCGCGCCCCGCGACGACGCCGTCCGCGCCGAGAAACGCCTTGTCGAAGGTGACGCGCGTGAGCGCCACCTGCGCGAGGGGCCCGAGCGTGCTCATGCTCGACGGCCGCACGTCGCCGCCGATCAGCGTCACGCGCACGTCCGCCGCCGCGAGCACACTCACCGCGAGCAGATTGTTCGTCACGACGTGAACCTCCGAGCGCCCGGCGAGGCAGCGCGCGAGCGCGGCGTTCGTCGTGCCGCCGTCGAGGAAGATCGTGTCGCCGTCGTGCACGTGCCGCGCGGCGGCGCGCGCGATCGCTTCCTTCTGCTCGCGAAAGCTCTCGCGCCGCGTATCGAGCGATTCCTCCGGCTCGTGCATGCCCACCGATGCCGCGCCGCCGTACGTGCGCACGATGCGCCGCTCGTCGGCAAGCGCGCGCAGGTCGCGCCGCACCGTGGCTTCCGACATGCCGAAGTGGTCGCATAGCGCGGCGACATCGTTCATGCCGGACAGCACGGCCTTGAGCATGGCTTCGCGGCGTTTCTCGACTTTCATCCTTTTTCCTTTCTGGCGCGGACGCTCAGTGTAGCGAACCGGCCGGGTCCGTCGGATGCTCGCGCTGTCTTTGAACGCAATCGCGGACAATTTGATCGCTTCGATCATTCGAACAGGCAAAATGATCGACATCGATCAGAGTAAACACGCATACCGAGCGATTTGCGCAAATCGAATCGGAAGACTACACTCCAGTTTGATCGATTCAATCAAATAATGACCGAATCGGACAGAAACCACTCTGGAGACTCGCATGGCTCAGATTCACATCAAGCGCGCCGTCGAGCGCGTCCCCGGCGGGATGATGATCGTCCCGCTGCTGATCGGCTCGCTGATCGCCACATTCATGCCCGGCATGCCGAAATTCTTCGGCTCGTTCACCAACGCACTCTTCACCGGCGCGCTGCCGATTCTGGCGGTGTTCTACGTGTGCATGGGCGCGAGCATCGACGTGAAGGCGACGCCGTATCTCATCAGAAAAGGCGGCGCACTGTTCGTGACCAAGGTCGGCACGGCGATCATCGCGGGCGTCTTGCTCGGGCATTTTCTCGGCGAACAGCCGATCTCCTCGGGACTGTTCGCCGGCATTTCGACGCTCGCCGTCGTCGCCGCGATGAACGACACCAACGGCGGCCTGTACATGGCGCTGATGGGCCAGTACGGGCGCTCGGAAGACGTGGGCGCGTACACGATCATGTCGCTCGAATCCGGCCCGTTCCTGACGATGGTCACGCTCGGCGTCGCGGGCCTCTCCGCTTTTCCGTGGCCGACGCTCGTCGGCAGCATTCTGCCGCTCGCGGTCGGCATGCTGCTCGGCAATCTGGATCGCGAGATGCGTGACTTTCTCGGCCGCGCCGTGCCGGTGATGATTCCGTTCTTCGCGCTGGCGCTCGGCGCGAGCCTCGATCTGCACAAGGTCTGGCAAGCGGGCCTGCTCGGCATCGGGCTGGGTTTCGCGGTCGTGATCGTGACCGGCATTCCGCTCTACTTCGCGGATCGTCTGACGGGCGGCACGGGCGTGGCGGGCGCGGCGGCGGCGAACACCGCGGGCAACGCAGCGGCGGTCCCGGCGCTGATCGCGGCGGCCAATCCGGTCTACACCGAAGCGGCGAAGAGCGCGACGCTGCTGGTCGCGGCCTGCGTGGTCGTGACGGCGATCGTCTCGCCTATCCTTACAGCGTCGATCGCAAAACGGGTGAATGCACGTGACGAAGCGCGTGCGTCGTCAAAGACACGCGAGGCCACGCAATGAAGAGTCTGCTGATCGTCGCCGACGATCTGTCGGGCGCGGCCGACTGCGCGAAACGGGTGAATGCACGTGACGAAGCGCGTGCGTCGTCAAAGACACGCGAGGCCACGCAATGAAGAGTCTGCTGATCGTCGCCGACGATCTGTCGGGCGCGGCCGACTGCGCGATCGCGTTCGCGGCGGCGGGTCTCAGGACCGTCGTATCGCTCGATTCGAATGCATCGGATGCGAACGCGACGGTGATCGCCGCCGACACCGACACGCGCCGCCTCTCGCCCGCCGACGCCGCGAAGCGCACAGCGAGCGCGTGGCAGGCGTTGCGCGCGCCGGGCCGGCGTCTCTACAAGAAGATCGATTCGACCTTGCGCGGCAACTGGACCGCCGAAGTCGCGGCGCTGACGAAGCTCGCCGGGCCGGCGATCGTCACGCCGGCGTTTCCCGCGACGGGCCGCACGGTGCGCGACGGCCGCGTGATCGTGCGCGGCGTGCCGCTCGAAGACACCGAAACGTGGCAACTCGAACACGCCGGGCAGAACGCGGATTTGCGCGCGATGCTCGACATGGTCGGCCTGCGCGTCGCGCATGTCTCGCTCGATGCATTGCGCGCCGCGCCGCAGGATATCGCCGCGATGGTCGCGTCGGCGGCGGCGAGCGCGCATGGCATCGACGCGATCATCGTCGATGCAGAAACCAGCGACGATCTCGCGGTGCTCGCGCGTGTCACGGCATCCGTCGACGAACAGTTTTTCTGGGTCGGCTCGGGCGGACTCGCGCGCGAACTGGCCGCCTTGCCCGATCTCTTCGACGCGAGCGCCGCCGCACGCGCGACGCGTCCGGTCGAACCGGCGCAAGGCTCGATCCTCGCGCTGGTCGGCAGCCTTTCCGCGATCTCCGAGCGTCAATGCGCGCTGCTGCGCGCCGAAACGGGCATCGGCGAAATGATCGTGCCGCCCGCCGTATTGCGCGACGGCGCGCGTCATCCGCACTGGCAGGCGTGGCATGAACGCATCGGCGCGAGCGTGCGCGGCAAGGACGACGCGATCGTGCGCATCGGCCGCGACGAAGCCTTCGATCCCGCCGAAGGCGCGCGGCTGTCGAACGCGCTCGCGGCGCTCGTCGCGCCGCACTTCGACAGACTCGGCGGACTCATCGCGACGGGCGGCGAAACCGCGCGCGCGATGCTCGCCGCGGCGAACGTCGGCAGTCTCGAACTCGTGCGCGAAATCGAAGCGGGCGTCGCGCTCGGCCGGCCATCGAACGGTAATGGCCCTTCGATCGTCACCAAGGCAGGCGCGTTCGGCAGCGAACACGCGCTGCTCGGCGCTTACCTGCATCTGCGCGGCGCGGAATTTCCCCGCGCGCGCCAGGACATGAACATCACAGGCGAAACATCATGAGCAACACTCTTCCCGTAATCGGTATCACGATGGGCGACGCGAGCGGCGTAGGCCCCGAAGTCGTCGTCAAGAGCCTCGCGCACGATGCGGTCTACCAGCAGTGCCGCCCGCTCGTGATCGGCGACGCGCGCCGTCTCGAGCGCGCGAACGAACTCGTCGGCGGCAAGGCGCGCGTGCGCCCCGTCAAGGATGCGAGCGAGGCGCGCTATGAGCCGGGCGTGATCGACTGCATCGACCTCGGCCTGATTCCCGACGATCTGCCCTTCGGCGAGCTTTCCGCCATCGCGGGCGACGCGGCGTACCGCTACATCGCCCGCGCGGTCGAACTCGCGCAGGCCGGTCAGATCGATGCGATCTGCACCGCGCCGCTCAACAAGGAAGCGCTGCACGCGGGCGGCCACAAGTTTCCCGGCCACACCGAAATGCTCGCGCATCTGACGGGCGTGGACGAAGTGTCGATGATGCTCGTCGCGCCGCAATTGCGCGTGATTCACGTGACGACGCATATCGGCATCATCGACGCGATCCGCAAGATCGAGCCGGGTCTCGTGCAGCGCACGATCGAACGCGGCAACGCGACGCTCGTGAAGGCGGGTATCGCGAAGCCGCGCATCGGCGTGTGCGGGATCAATCCGCACGCGGGCGAAAACGGGTTGTTCGGCTACGGCGAGGAAGAGGAAAAGATCATCCCCGCCGTGAAGGTGTTGCAGGAACGCGGCCTCGACGTGACCGGCCCGCTGCCCGCCGATACGCTGTTTTATCGCGCGGGACGGGGCGACTTCGATCTCGTCGTCGCGATGTATCACGATCAGGGGCATGGTCCCGTGAAGGTGCTCGGCCTCGAAGCGGGCGTGAACGTGACGGTCGGGCTCGATGTGATCCGCACGTCGGTCGATCACGGCACGGCGTTCGATATCGCGGGCAAGGGCATCGCCGACGAAGGCAGCATGCTCGAAGCGCTGCGTCAGGGCGCGGAACTGGCGACGCGGCGTCATTGAGCGTGCGGCGCGATAATGGGCGCTTCACACGAAGCGCTTGCGCCGACCGATCATGACTTCTCCGCTCGCTACGCTGCATGACCTATGGCGCATCGCCGGCTTGCCCGACGATGCGCTTTCCTTCATCGACCTCTCCGGTCGCGATCCCGTTTTTCCTACGACCTTCGCCGTCGGCACGGCCGCGCAGGCGACCGTCGGCGCGGCGGCGCTCGCCGCGTGCGAGCTTGGCGCGGCACGCGGCGTCGAGCGGCAGCGCGTGGCGGTCGACATGACGCATGCTGCTGTCGAATGCACTGGAGCGTTCACCGTCGACGGCAAGGAGCCGGAGACGTGGGGACGCTTTTCCGGCCTCTATCGCTGCGCCGATGGCTACGTGCGCATTCACGCGAACTTCGAACATCATCAGGATGGCGCCCTGCGTCTGCTCGGGCTCGACCCGCGCACGGCCACGCGTGAGGATGCCGGGCGCGCGTTGCTTGCATGGCGCGGCGCCGAGTTCGAGAACGCGGCGGCGGAGCGCGGTCTCGTCGTCACGATGTTGCGCACCTTCGACGAATGGGATACGACGCCGCAGGCGCGGGCCATCGCCGCGCAGCCGTTGATGACCCTCACGCGCATCGGCGATGCGCCGCCGCTCGCGTTGCCGGCGCTGTCTTCGCAAGCGCGCCCGCTCGACGGGCTGCGCGTGCTCGATTTCACGCGCATTCTCGCCGGCCCGGTCGGCGGGCGGGCGCTCGCCGCGTTCGGCGCGGATGTCATGCTCGTGAACGGGCCGCATCTGCCGAATATCCCCGCGATCGCGGATACCAGCCGGGGCAAACGCTCGGCGCTGCTCGATCTGCGGACGGCGAACGATCGCGACACGCTCTGGCAGTTGATCGACGACGCGCATGTGTTCGCGCAGGGGTATCGGCCGGGCGGGATTGCTTCGCTGGGATTCGGGCCGGAAGCGCTGGCGGCGCGCAGGCCGGGCATCGTGTACACGTCGCTGAGCGCGTACGGCACCGAAGGACCGTGGGCCGAACGGCGCGGTTTCGATTCGCTCGTGCAGACCGCGATGGGCTTCAATGCAGCCGAAGGCGAAGCGGCAGGCGACGGCAAACCCCGCGCGCTGCCGATGCAGATGCTCGATATGGCGAGCGGTTTCCTGATGGCGTTCGGCGCGGCGGCGGCGCTATGGAGGCAGCAGCGCGAAGGCGGAAGCTGGCACGTGCAGGTTTCGCTTGCGCAGACGGGGCATTGGCTGCGAGGACTGGGACGCGTCGAAGGCGGGTTGAAGAGCGCGAAGCCGGATCTCGCGCCTTATGTCGAGCGTTATGAATCGGGCTTCGGAGAGTTGATGGCGGTGCGGCCGAGTGCGCAGTTCGGCCGGACGCCGGCGGGTTATGCGCGGGATGCGGCGCCGCCGGGATCATCGGCGGCGCGGTGGTAGATGGTGCAGGCGGACGATGCTGTTGTTACGAGTTACCGCATCGTTCGCCCGCTCCGGCCATCTGCTCGGGCTTTACCGACGGAGTCCGCAATCTCAGATAAACCGCCGAAGTGACGTAGAAGATGAACAGCAATAGGTCTAGCGTCAGCATCACATAAGCCATGACGCGAATCGTCGCGCTCGCCAGACTGGAACCCATCGATCGTTCCAGATAGTCCACGAAAAGAAGCGAACCCAGTCCTACAGCGATCATGATCATGAACATGATCAACCCGGCGAAGAGCATGCCCGCGAACGGCGCAAGTCCAACATGTACGGGCACTGATTGCGCCGCCGGTCGAGCGACTTCCTCCTCGGCAACCTGATGCGTCCGGGAAATAGTCATCGGCATTTCGCACGCCGCCGCGTTCACCGTCCGGTGCCAAGGGAGCAACGACAGGAAAGGTATCAACAACGCCCCCAATCCTTCCTGGTAGGCGACTCCTCCATGTGTCATTCCTGATGAACGTTCCATAAGTGGCCCTATTTTTTAAGCTGACGCGCGGTCTTGACGATCAGTATCGCGAGATCCAGAAGCAGCAAAAAGATTTCACCGGTTTTGAGCACGCAATATACGGCGGCGTCCCCGACCAGCGCAATAAGCTCGCGAAGCGTTGGAGCAAAAACCAGTGTACGCCAAGCGACACCGTCGATTAACCCAAAATGCACGAGAACGTGGGTAAAACCGTGCAAAATCAGTGCGCCGAAAGCGATCAGGGCAAATTCCGCGCTGCCTATGACGGTATGCACGAACGCATGCCAGATGTCGCTGAATTGCATCAGTACGTTAGGCCTCCGACCGGGCGGTGCCGACCGCTTGGCGGGAGCTTCGCGATCGCCATGTTGCTCATCGGATAGATTCTTCTGATCTTTGGACGCGTCGGACGCTTTCTTCAGTGCTGCGGCGTCTTTCGGCTGCGTCGCTCCGCCCTTCGGTCCGGACAAGTCGTCTGACATGCGTGGTCCACCCGGAATACTGGTACGGAGCATTGTAGACGCAGCGTTCATTGAACCATCGGAATTTCATTCTCGCTGTAATCGACCGCCTCGCGTGCAAAGCAAGGCGGCAACATATCCTCGATGCGCCTGCTACACCGCGCTCGCCCGGCGCGCGAGCGCCAGATAACCGCCGAGACCCAGCATGACGACGCCCGACGTCCGCGTGAGCAACCTCGCGCGCGCGGCGCGCGCCGCACTCGATTTGAGCAGACGGGACGCGGCGAGCACGGCGACTGCATCGACCAGCGTATTCAACGTGACGCAGATGCACCCGAGCAGCGCCAGTTGCGGCGCGAGCGGTTGACCCGCTGAAACGAATTGCGGAAGAAACGCCAGAAAGAACAGCGCCGTCTTGATATTGAGCGCTTCGACCAGAATCCCTTCGCGAAAAGCGCGTCGCGCACCGTGCGACGCAACCGGCGCGACCCCGGGCGCTTCGTGCTTGCGCAGCAGAAGCCGAATGCCCAGATAGATCAGGTATGCGGCCCCGATGTACTTCACGACGCCGAAGAGCATCGCCGAGCGCGCAATCAGCAGGGAAAGACCGAGCGCCGCCGCGACGACGTGGACCAGCCCGCCTAGCGCCGTGCCGAGACAGGACGCCATGCCTTCGGAGCGGCCACCGGCGACCGTGCGAGCCACGACGTAGGCCATGCCCGGGCCGGGCGTGACGGCAAGCACGATGGCCGCGATCAGGAATGCGATGAAGGACATGATCATTCCGCGCGCGACATCGCTTCGCCCAGTTCCTGATTTCCGCGCGATTTCAGCGTATCGGCGGCATTGAGGCGATCGCGCGCCTCCTTGTTCTGGCTCAGCTTCGATTTACCCACCAGCGAAGTCACCGCGATCTCGATGCCGACGATATTGCGCAACATCCCGTCGATGAACTCGCGCTCCGAATCGCCCATCTTCCACGGACGCGGCTCGTTCGCCTCGTGCCGCCGCGTCAGGCGCGCGACCAGTCCGCGCACGAACTGCTCGTCGTCGCGCACGGTGAGCACGCCGTGCGCATGCACCACTTCGTAATTCCACGTCGGCACCTGCCGATGCGTCTCGTGCTTGCTCGGATACCAGTTCGGCGAGATATAACCTTCGGCTCCGCGAAAGATCACCATGACCGGCGTGCCGGTCGGGCAGCGCTGCCATACGTCGTTCGCGCGCGCCACGTGCGCCGTGAGCAGGCCGTGCTTGCCCTGCGCCGGGTCGAATTCGAACGGAATGTGATTGGCGTCCAGACCGGATTCGCCGTGCGTCACGAGCACGCCCAAAGCATGCGCGCTGATGATCCGATGGAGTTCTTCGGGGCGAGTCTCGGCGAAGTGCGGCGGGATATACATCGTGATTTTCTCGACAGAAGGCAGCGAAGGTCCGTCAATATTGCGCGAAACAGGCACAATGAGAAGATCCAGTTTCGATCGATTTTCATGGTCCAGTCACATCCTTCGTCGCCTGCCGCCGCCGGCACGGGACGCCGCATCTACGACTTGCTGCGCGCGCAGATCGCCGACGGCACGCTGCCCACCGGCGCGCCGATGCCGTCCACGCGCGCCCTGGCGGCGGACCTCGGCGTGTCGCGCACGACGGTCACGGCGGCCTACGAACAGCTCGCGGCCGAAGGTTTTCTGGTCACGGCGGCGGGCCGCGTCGCGCGCGTCGCCACGCCGCCGATGACGCTCGCCACGCCCAATCCCGCCCGCGCGACGCGCAGCGCGCCCGTGCTGTCAGGCTACGGCCGGCGCGTCGCGAATCTGCCGATGCCGGTTCTGCCTCAACCGAAGCGCAACGGTATCGACTTCCTGTACGGCGCGGTGTCCGCGCGCGACTTTCCGTCGTTGATCTGGAAGCGCGCGTATCAGGCCGAACTGCTGCATCAGCCCGACAACCTGTATTACGCCGCGCCGGAAGGCGACGCCTCGCTGCGGCGCGCGCTGCTGGCTTATCTGGGCCGGGCGCGCGGGCTCGTCTGCGACAGCGAACAGATCGTCGTGGTGAACGGCACGCAGCAGGCGCTCGATCTGTGCGCGCGCGTCTTGCTCGATCCCGGCGATGCCTTCGCGTTCGAGGACCCCGGTTATCTGATCGCGCGCCATTGTTTCGAGGCGGCGGGCGGGATGCCGCTCGCCGTGCCCGTCGACGAACACGGTCTCGACACGCGCCGCCTGCCCGCCGATGGCCGCGCGCGGCTCGCCTATGTCACGCCGTCGCATCAGTTTCCGCTGGGCGGCGTGCTGCCCATCGGGCGGCGGCTCGAATTGCTCGAATGGGCAGAGCGGCACGACGCGTGGATCATCGAGGACGACTACGACGGCGAGTTCCGCTACGGCCAGCGCCCGATCGACGCGTTGCAGTCCATCGATTCGAATGGCCGCGTGATTTATATCGGCACGTTTTCGAAGGCGCTCTCGCCGCATCTTCGGCTGGGCTACATGATTCTGCCGCACGATCTCGTGCCGGCGTTCCGTCAGGCCAAAAGACTGAGCGACCGACATTCGGCGATTCTCGATCAGCGCGTGCTCGCCTCGCTGATCGAAAGCGGCGCTTACGAACGCCATGTGCGGCGCGTGCGGCGCGAATACGAACGGCGTCGCGCGGCCTTGCTCGACGCCATCGCGCAGCTTCTGCCGGCGAGCGCCGAAGTGACCGGAACGGCGGCCGGCCTGCATGTCACGCTATGGCTGCCGATGCTCGATTCGAACGATGAAACCGCGCTCGTGGCCGCCGCGAATGCGCAGGGCGTGGGCGTCTATCCGGTGTCGCCGCTGTACGGCCCGCAGACAGGCGTCGTGCGCACGCGTCCGGCCGGTCTGATTCTCGGCTACGCCAGCGTGCCGGTCGAACGGATCCGCGCCGGCATACAGACGCTCGCCGGCGTGATCGCGCAATTGAGACCTTGAGCGCTTGGTATTCCCGTCGCGCGCGTTCTATTCTGAATGTCGTTGTTCAACGAAAACAAGACGATGGGAACAAGAACATGCGCGCGAGAATCCTGGCTGTCCCGTTGTTGATCGCTTCCAGCCTTCTCGCCGCGAGCTGCGGCGGCGGATCGTCGGATGACCCGATTGATCAGGTGATGAAAAAGCCGCGCTACACCAGCGCGAATTCCCAATGGTCGATGGTCGTGATGGACGCGACCACGGGCGAAACGCTCATCGCACTGCGACCGGACGCGCTCTCGTTCACCGGCTCCGTGCGCAAGCTCTATTCGGTCGGAAGCGCGCTCAACACCATCGGCGCGGACCATCGTTTCGAAACGCCGGTGTATCGCAACGGCACGCTCGACGCTTCGGGCAAGCTCACGGGCGATCTGATCCTGAAGGCGTCCGGCGATCTGACCTTCGGCGGTCGCCAGAAGCCCGATGGCACCATCGACTTCACCGACTTCGATCACAACGAGGCCCGCGCCTTCGACGGCGCGATCCTGACGCCGGAAGATCCGCTCACTGCCGTGAACCAGCTCGCGCAACAGGTCAGGGCGGCGGGCATCACGTCGGTCAGTGGCGATGTCATCGTCGACGACAGGCTCTTCGATGCGTTTCGCGTGCCCAACGGCAACGTGCTGATCTCGCCGATTCTCATCAACGAGAACGTGATCGACGTGACGCTCGCGCCCACGGGCATCGGCCAGCCCGGCGCGCTCGACTGGCGGCCGCGCACCAGCGCGATGACCATGCAGGGCACGACGCTCACGACGGCGGCGAACAGCGAGGCGGATATCGTCACCTCGGGCGATGCGCTCGACGCAGGCCCGCTCAGTTGTCTTGCCACGCCGGGCTGTCACGGCACGATCTCCGGCGCGGCGAGCCTTGCCAGCGCCGCTAAGATTCCGCTCGGCTATACGTCGCCGCTCGTGGGCAACGCGTTGTACGTCAGCAATCTGCGTGTCGAAGATCCGCCCTCGTTCGCGCGCACCGCCTTCATCGACGCATTGACGCGCGCGGGTGTGACCGTGTCCGCGCCCGCCGTCCAGCCCAATGACCGCGGCAGGCTGCCATCGTCGCAAAGCTATTCGGGCGCGACGCAGGTCGCGAACTTCACGTCCCTGCCGTATTCGGAAATCGCCAAGCTGATACTCAAGGTGAGCCTCAATACCGGCGCGAATCTGAGCCTCATGTATCACGGTCTCACGCAAGGCGCGCATACCGTCGACGCTGCGCTCGTCGCGGAGCGGCACTATCTGACGGGCACGCTCGGCATCGACGGCGCGGGCTTCGACTTTCCGACCAACGGCAGCGGCTCGCCCGACAGCCGCGCGAGCGCGCGCACGACCGCGAACCTGCTGACCGTGATGAGCCGCCTGCCGATCTATCCGGTGTATCGCGAAGCGTTGTCGATTCTCGGCGTCGACGGCTCGCTCGCGGCGATCGGCAAGGACGTGGTGGGCAAGGAGCATATCCGCGTGAAAAGCGGCGCGACCGTGACCAACGGTCAGATGGTCGCGATGAACATGGCGGGATATATGGACGCGAAAAGCGGCAGGCGGCTCGCCTATGCGGTCTTCGTCAACAACGCCGGGCCGGTGCAGGCGCTCACCGATACGCTCGAAGTCTTCGATGACGAAGCGACGATACTGGGCATCGTGTACGCGCGTTATTGAACCCGCGTCACTGCGGCGGTACCGGAATCATCCACGGGAACACATACGCCTGCAGCATCGCGATCACGCCGATCACCGCCGCGCCCGCGATCGAATGAAAGAACACGGTCCGGAAGATCGGCCCAAGCGCGAACGCGCGCTCCTTCGGATCGTCGTAGCACGCAGCACACGCGACCATGATCGATTGCGCATCGATCATCTTGCCCATCACGCCGCCCGTCGAGTTGGTCGCGACGATCAGGATCGGATTGAGGTTGAGCTGTTGCGCGGTGATGCGCTGCAGGCTGCCGAAGAGCGCGTTCGACGCCGTGTCCGAACCTGTCAGGAACACCCCGAGCCAACCCAGAAACGCCGCGAAGAACGGATAGAACACGCCCGCGCCCGTGAAGGCGAGTCCGAGCACCGCATCGGTGCCCGAGTAGCGCGTGAGGAAACCGAGGCCCAGCACCTGAGCGATCACCAGCACGGGAATCTTCATGCGGCGCATGGTCTGCATGAACGCGTCCCTCCATTGCACGACGGACAGCCGCAGCACGAAACCCGACAGCATCGCCGCGACGAACACGCCAGTGCCCGCCGCCGACAGCCAGTTGATCGTGAAGCGGGCCGCTTCCGCTTTGGCGTCGACGGGCGCGACCGGTGGCATCCGATGCACGAGGTTGTGCAGCGCGGGCATGTCCCAGACGGGCAAGGACAGCGTGCCCTTGAACGGCGAGCCGAGGAGCGTCGTCGAGAACGTGACGCCGGCGAACAGGCTGTTGAGGAACTTCTTGAATTCGGGCACGCCCCAGAGCGCGCAACACGCGATCAGAATCACCCACGGCATCCACGCATACACGGTTTCGCCGACGGAATATTTGTACTTCCACTCCGACTTGTCGGTCGCGACGGCGGCCGCGGTCTTGCCCTGCCGCGCGAGCGCCTCACGCTCGGACCTGAGCAGAAAGCGCGTCTTCGGATGCCAGACGAAACGCAGAAACAGCGCCGTGCAGATCACCGAGAACACGCCCGACACCACGTCGGTCATCAGATGAAGCGCGTGGCTTCCGGACGCATAGAACTGCATGAGCGCGAACGATGCGCCCGCGCAGAGCATCGCCGGCCATACTTCGAAGACTTCCTTCCACGACCCGCCCTCCATCTTCACGAAGGTCGCGACGAGCCAGAACGGCACGAGCAGCGATACGAACGGCAACTGGTGCCCGGCCATCGCGGAGAGCGTGAGCTGGTCGAGCTCGCTCACGGCGGCCAGCGTGACGATCGGCGTGCCGATCGCGCCCCACGCGACCGGTGCCGTATTCGCGAGCAGGTTGAGCACGGCGGACTGGAACGGCCGGAAGCCGAGCCCGACCATCACCGCGCCCGCGATCGCCACGGGCGTGCCGAAGCCCGACGTGCCTTCGATGATCGCGCCGAACGAAAACGCGATCAGCACGCATTGCAGCCGGCGGTCGAACGAGATATGGACGATCGACTCCTTGACGATCTCGAACTTGCCGGTGACGACGCTCATCGTGTAAAGGAACATCGCGGCCAGCACGATCCAGATGATGCCGAGAAAGCCCGACAGCGAGCCGAGCGCGAACGCCGACACCGCCGAGGCCACCGGCATCCGGAACACGAGACAGGAGACGATGAACGCGGCGATCACGCCGAACAACGCCGCATAAGGCGCCGAAATGCCGAGATGCACGTTGCCCTGCGAATCGCGATGGCGATGCAGCGCGATGAAATAGAGCAGCGTCAGAATGGGGATTGCCGCGACGATCGTCGAAAGGAATGCGTTGCCCAATGGGTTGTAGGTCTGCTGGTACATGTCGTTTCCTTTTCAATCTCAGGATTCGAACGCGGCCCGCAATCCGGACGACACTTCACGCCGCCGGGAAGGGCGAGCACCCGGGCAACAGCTTGTTCCTTACAGATTTACTACCGATCCTTTGAGGTATAGCGGGGAGAAGGGTCGAATGCAAGTTTTGCGGCGGCCTCGCGAAAGGTCAGGCCACAGTCACCGGCACGCGGCGCGCGAGCGCGCACATCAGCTCGTAGCCGATGGTGCCGGACGGCTCGGCCACTTCATCGACCCTGACGTGCTCGCCCCACAGTTCCACCGCTGAACCGATGCTCGCCGCCGGGCACGGCGTGAGATCGACGGTGAGCATGTCCATCGACACACGCCCGACGACGCGCGTGCGCACGCCGTCGACCATCACGGGCGTGCCGGTCGGCGCGTGGCGCGGATAGCCGTCGGCGTAACCGCAGGCGACCACGCCGATTTTCATCGCGCGATCGGCCGTGAACGTGCGGCCATAGCCGATGGTCTCGCCCGCGTCGAGCGTCTGCACGCCGATGATGCGGCTTTCGAGCGTCATCGCGGCGCGCAGCGGGATGCCTTCGAGATGCCGCGCGCAGCCCGTCGGCGACGCGCCGTAGAGGATCGTGCCGGGCCGCACCCAGTCGCGATGCGCGCGCGGATGCCACAGCACCGCCGCCGAATTCGACAGCGAGCGCGTGCCGGGCAGATTGCGCGTGGCGGTGTCGAATTCGTCGATCTGCCAGTCGATCGCGCCGTCGTCCGCGTTGGCGAAGTGGCTCATCAGGCCGATCGAGCCAATCGCCTCGATATCCGACGCGCGCCTGTACGCGTCTTCGAACGCGCCGGGTCGATAGCCGAGCCGGTTCATGCCCGAGTTCATCTTCAGTTGAATGTCGATGCGCTCGCGCGGCCGCGCCGCTTTCAGCAACGCGAGCTGGTCGTTGCAATGAACCGTGACGGTGAGGCGGTGACGGTCCGCCGTCTCCACGTCGGCAGGCTCGAAAATGCCTTCGAGCAGGAGAATCGGCTTGGTCCAGCCGAGTTCGCGTACGCGCACGGCTTCGTCGAGATCGAGCAGCGCGATGCCGTCGGCGTCGGCGAGCGCCGGATAGATGCGCTCGATGCCGTGACCGTACGCATTCGCCTTGATCACGGACCAGACGCGCGAGGACGGCGCCGTGCGTTTGACGAGCTGAAGGTTCTGACGAATGGCGTCGAGATGGATGCGCGCGGAAATCGGACGTGGCATGACGTGCTGGATTCAGGGTTGAAGGCAGTGGAATGATGGATCGTATCGACCAAAAGGCAGTTGTTGTTATTTTATTTACGCCGATTTTTGGGCGAAACGCCTATCCATTCCAAAGCCTTCACGGCGCGCAGGCTCAGCTCAGATAGCCGAGATGCTCGGCGAGAATGACGCTGCCGACGCCGATCAGGATCAGCCCGCCGACGATCTCCGCCCGCTTGCCGATGGTCGCGCCGACCACTCGCCCGACCATCACGCCGATCGTCACCATCAGCATGGTCGCGAAGCCGATGGTCGCGGCGGTCGAGAAGATATCGACATCGATGAACGCGAGGCCCGCGCCGACCGCCATCGCATCGATGCTGGTCGCGAAGCCGGTGAGCGCGAGCACCCAGAACGAATGCGAGTTGGGCTTTTCGTCTTCGTGAACCGCGCTGCCGAAGCCTTCGCGGATCATGCGCGCGCCGAGCAGACCCAGCAGGCCGAACGCGATCCAGTGATCCCAGGCCGTCACGTACTGCGCGGCCGCCTTGCCGAGCGCCCAGCCGACGAGCGGCGTCAGCGCTTCGATCACGCCGAAGATCACGCCGGTCTTCAGCGCTTCCGTGATGCGGGGTTTGTGCAGCGTCGCGCCCTTGCCGACAGCGGCAGCGAAGGCATCGGTGGACATGGCGAAAGCCAGAAAGATGGTGGAAGCGAGATTCATCGGGTAGCGCTCTGGTCGGGCAAGACGGAACGACAGAACGCGCGCCCGACCGGTCGCGAATTCCGTCGATGGTCTTGCCAACCTGTGATGGCTGCTCATGCCACGGTCCGAACGACCGAGCGTGTTGACATGAGCGCTTTCCCGGGCGGGAAAGCCGGCTACTCCCCAGCGAAGAAGTGAGAGATTAACACGGCTTGGCGACCGTTCCTGCGTTTGCGCGACCGCTTGGGGTACAGTGGGTGCGCAATGCCGCCGTTCTCACCTCATGCAGACCGCACCGTGTAGGAGGCACCATGCAGCCAGCCCACCTGACTCAATCGGCCGCACGCGAAGCGGTCGAACGTCTCTATCGCGCGTTTTCCAGCAAGGATGTCGCGCTCCTGCGGCAAGCCGTCACGTCCGACTGGCAATACATCCCCGAGCCGCCCGGACAGACGCACGGCCCCGATCAGATGATCCCGATCTTCGAAGACCTCGCGACCGCGCTGCCCGACATGCGCATCGAGATTCTCGACATGCTGACGCAGGACGACCGCGTCGGCATTCGCGCCGAAGTGAGCGGCACGCAATCGGGCCCGCTGATGGGCATCGCCGCGACGAAGAAGCCGATTCGCTTCGCCATTCACTCGTTTCACGAAATTCGCGACGGCCGCGTGTCGAAAACCTGGCATCTCGAAGACTGGCTGAGCGTGTTCCGTCAACTCGACGCCGTCCCGCCGAAGATGAATCCGCCGGTCTAGGCGCGGCGCAATCCGGGCCGCGCGCCCATCGGCGCATTCAGACGCAGGACGTGCTCCACACACAATCCGACGAGCGTCGCGTCGAGCCGCTCCAGTTCGCGAGCGGCCTCGCGCAAGGCGGGCGCATCGGTGCCGAAGGAATCGAAGAACAGCAATTCACGCTGACGCGCCGCCTCGCGCGCCGCCTGCACGGCCGCGCTCAACTCACGCATACGCGCAAATCCCGCCGCGCGCGCCTTTTTCTCCAGCAAGCCGACGAGCACCTCGAACGCGCGCGGCTCATTGCGCGTGGACCGTGCTCGGGCATCGTCGAATAACGAGAGAAAGCGCAGCACGCTGCCCTGCAGCCGACGATGCGCATCCACGAGATCGCGCAACGATTCGGCGCGCTCATGATCCTGCGCCGCCTTCACCGTGGTGATGGTCGCGCCGTAGCCGCGCTCGTTGATGTCGATGGATGGTGTAAGCATGATGCCGGGCAAATCGGTTCGCTATATATTCATGAATATAACGCATCCGGTTTCCCGCGCGCTAGGCGGTTCGTTGTTTCGCGCGCGCAGACTGGCCGTTTCCGAAAAAGAAAATTGTTGCAGCGCGTCGTCTGTGCTAACCTAGGGTTATTACCTAGTTAGTTACCCCTAGTACGGAGCCCGCCATGGGAATCATCGCTGCCACGCCGATCGCCCTCGTTTCCTTCATCGCCGCCAAGCTGCGCACCGCCGCGCGCGACGCCCTCAAGACGCGCGCGAAGGTCAGCGCGCTGATGGCCGAAGCCTATCGCCGCGCGTAAGGTCAAAGCCTCATTGCAACGTATAGGCGATCACGTAATCGCCTGCCTTCGTGCCGAGCGAGCCATGCCCGCCCGCCGTCACGAGCAGATACTGCTTGCCGCTCGCATCGGCATAGCTCATCGGTGTGGACTGGCCGCCTGCCGGCAGCCGCGCCTCCCAGAGCTTCCTGCCGTCGCGCACGTCGTACGCGCGTACGTACTGATCGAGCGTGCCCGTCAGAAATGCCACGCCGCCCGCCGTCACGATGGTGCCGCCCAGACTCGGCACGCCGAGCGGCATCGGAATGGGCAGCGGCGCGCTATCGACGATCGTGCCGTTCTTGTGCATCCACGCGATCTTGTTGGTGCGCAGATCGACGCCCGCCATAAAGCCCCACGGCGGCGCCTGGCACGGAATGCCCAGCGGCGAGAGAAATGCGCTGATTTCATAGGCATACGGCGTGCCGCGCGCCTGCTTAATGCCGCTCGTCTCGCTCGTGCTGGTCGCGCCTTCCTGTAGCTTTTCGCGCGGAATCAGCTTCGACGTGAACGCCATGTAATCCGGATTCGCGATCAGAATCTGCCGCACCGGATCGACGGAAATCCCGCCCCAGTCGAACACGCCGAAGTTGCCGGGAAATACCAGCGTGCCCTGCTCGGACGGCGGCGTGAACGGTCCGTCGTAGCGCAGGCTCCTGAACTTGATGCGGCACCAGAGCTGATCGAACGGCGTCGTGCCCCACATGTCCGCTTCCGTCACGCGGGGCGGATTGAAATTGAGCGCGGAGACGGCTTGCGTCGGCGCGGTGTGGTCGCCCTTCGCCGCGCCTTGCGGCACCGGCACCTCGGTGACCGGCACGATCGGCTGCCCGGTTTCACGGTTCAGCACGTAGATGCTGCCCTGTTTCGTCGATGCGATCACCGCCGGCTGCATGCCCTGCGCCGTCTGCAAATCGACGAGCGTCGGCTGCCCGCCGACATCCATGTCCCACAGATCGTGATGCGTGAACTGGCGGTTCCAGCGCAGCTTGCCCGTCGCGGCATCGAGCGCGACGAGGCCCGCCGCGAACTTTTCCGCCTGCGGCGTGCGCTCGCCGCCCCACTGATCGGGCGTCTGATTGCCCATCGGCAGATAGATCATGCCGCGCTTTTCATCGACGCTGAACATCGACCACATGTTCGGCGAATTGCGCACATAGGTGCCGCCCGGCGCGATCGGCTCGGTGGCGTCCGGGTTGCCCGGGTCCCAGTTCCAGACGAGATGGCCGTCGTTGACGTCGAACGCGCGGATCACGCCCGAAGGCTCGTTGTTCGATTCGTTGTCGGTGACATGGCCGCCGACGATCACCAGATTGCGAAACACCGCCGGCGGTGATGTCGAGTAATAGCCGCCCGGCGTGAACGGGCCGATGTTCGCGCGCAGATCGATCGCGCCGTTCTTGCCGAAGCTCGCGCACGGCTTGCCGGTTTCCGCATCGAGCGCGATCAGGCGGGCGTCGGCGGTCGGAAGGAACAGGCGGCGCGGACATTCGGCGAGCGCCGTCGTTTGCGCCGGCGTCTGCACGGGCGCGGCGGGCTCGGAAGCCGCCTGCGGTTCGGAAGCCGCAACCGCTTCACTCGCCTCGGCGGGCGCGGACGCGGCCACCGCCTCCGATGCCACCGCGGCAGGCATGGCATGCACGGCGGCATCGTAATAAGCGACGCCCCGGCAGGTCATGTGCTCCCAATGCTTGAACCCGATCGGGCTCTGAATCTGCGGATCGAAGCGCCATTTTTCCTTGCCGCTCGCCGCATCGAGCGCAATCACCTTGCTGTGCGGCGTGCAGAGGAAAATCGTGTCGCCGACCTTGAGCGGCGTGTTTTCGTCGGTGGTCTCGGTGGGATCGCCGGGGCCGGGCATGTCGCCGGTGCGATACGTCCACGCGACTTTCAACTGATGCGCGTTCTCCGGCGTGATCTGCGCAAGCGGCGCATAGCGCTGCGCCAGCGGCGATCCGCCATAGTCGATCCAGTCGCCAGGCTGACGTCCGGTCGCGGCGTTGGAATCGGCCTGATTCGCATCGGCGGCCACGTTCACGTCGATACGGCCGTGCCGGTCATGCGGATCGTGGAAATACGTGCCGGCGCCGAGCAGCAGCGCAAGCACGATCGCCGCCGCGAGCGGCGTACGCGCGGCGCGCGCGGTGGAAGGCGGACCGAACAGCGCGCCGCGATGCACGAACGGAATCAGCAGCCAGAGCGCGAGCAGCACCCAGATCCACAAGCGCGGCATCAATTGCCAGAAATCGAAGCGCACTTCGAAGACAGCCCAGATGGTCGATCCGAACAGCACGAGCGCGAACAGCAGGAGCGCGGAGCGCCGCCGGATCAGCAGCAAAAGCCCCGTCAGAACGATGGCCGCGCCCGCGATCGCGTAGTACCACGATCCTTTCACCGTCACGAGATACGCGCCGCCCGCCGCCAGCAGCGCGCCGAGCACGATGAACACGATGGCCGTAAAGAACGTGAGCGGATGAAGTCTTCCGTTGCCAGCCATGCTGAAACCCTCCGTGACGATGAATGGCGGAACACGGCCGCGGGCGGTCGTGGTTCGGGCGCTGTCGCGTCGTGGGAGAGAGCAATCGTTGTGCCGTTCGGCGGGAGAAACGCGTGCGAGGAGTGCTTACAAACGACTTTCTCGCGATTCAGCGATCAGAGCCGCCGCGGCCATAGACCGCCCGGCAGGCTCACGGGAATGACGCCGGCGACGAACGCCGCCTTCAGATCGGCGCGTTCGGAAAAGCGCGGCGAGTCGAACCATGTCAGGAATTCATCGCGCCAGTTGCCCCACGCGTTCTCGTCGAAATCGAAATCCTCGTCGATCCGGCCGTTGTCGCGCAGATAGGCGCCGACCACTTTCGTGCCGTTCCAGTACGCGACGGCCACGTCCGTCAGATCGGCGGTCATGCCACGCGGAAGATCGCGCAGCAGCATCGCGACGTGCGCTTTGAACGATTCGAATTCGGTCGGTTTCATCGCGTGCTCCGCGTCAAAAAGTGCGTGGAAAACCTGCATGCGGTGTGCTCGTTCAACCGAACACGCCCTTGTTCAAATCCTTCTCGAACGCGGCCGTCCATTCGGTGCCGTGTCCAATGCGATATTCGCGTTCCTTCAGCGTGGAACGTCGCGTAATGGTGACGGTGCCCTGCAGCGGATAGACATCGTCCACGACATCGGACGCCCCGCCTTCCGCCACGAGAAAATCGCTTTCGTCGAGCCGGTGGCGCGCGAGAATAGCGAGAAACTCCGCTTTCTCGTCCGGTGCCATCACTGTCATCACGGCCTCCATGATCGAACGCTGCTCTCTTCAAAGTAGCACACGCGCGGCGGAAAGTCGGCGCATATCTTGCGACGAGCGCGGCGGGGCGCACGCGCGCGCAATGAACGCGCGTGCCGATTCTTTTTCCGATGAGGAGCCGATATCGATGAATCGCGGATCAAACTTTCTGGTCGCGGCGGCGTTCGCCGTCTGCACGCATGCGCAGGCCGACGATGCCGTCTGCGGCACGCTCGAAAGCGCGACCAACGGCCAGGGCGGCATGATCGCGCTGCGCGAAGGGGAAAGCGTGAATTTCTGGCGCGGCGGCGCCGTGAGTCACGGCGCGCTGCATGTCTACAAGGACGGCGAGGTGTATCGCGTGTACTGGCAGCCGGAAGGAAGCGGCGACCTGTATGTGCTCGCGAACGAAGGCACGACCAGCGTGCGGCTCATCCTGACGCCGCCGCGCGGCACGAAAGTGGACACGGGACCGGGCAGCCTGCCGCCGCAGAAAGTGCTGTCGTGTCCCGCGCTGTAAATTAACGTGCTTACTTCGCTGCAAGCACCTTGCCGATCGCCTCGGCGACTACCTGCACGTTGCTGTCGTTCAGGCCCGCGACGCACATGCGGCCCGAGCGCAGGATGTACACGCCGAATTCCTCCTTGAGACGGTCCGCCTGCTCCGCGACCAGACCCGTGTACGTGAACATGCCGCGCTGCTTGACATAGCGCGTGAGCATTTCGCCGCGCACGTGATCCTTCAAGCCGTCGTGAATCGCCTGGCGCATGCGCGCGATGCGCTGACACATCGACGCGAGTTCTTCCTGCCACGACTGCCTGAGCGCCGGCGTGTTCAGCACGTGCGTGACGATCTTCGCGCCGTGCGTCGGCGGATTGCTGTAGTTCGCGCGCACCGCGCTCGTCAGTTGGCCGAGCACGCGGTCGGCTTCGGCGGCGTCGTCGCAGATCACATGCAGGCCGCCGCAACGCTCGCCGTACAGCGAGAAATTCTTCGAGAACGAATTCGCGACGAACGCCGGCACGCCACGGCGCGCGAGTTCGCGCACGGCGAACGCGTCGTCGTCGAGGCCAGCGCCGAAGCCCTGATACGCCATGTCGACGAACGGCAGCAGATCGCGTTTCTGCAGCACGTCGATGAGCTTCACCCACTGCGCCTCGTCGAGATCGACGCCCGTCGGGTTATGGCAGCACGCATGCAGCAGCACGACGCTCTTCGCGGGCAACTTGTCGATGCCGTCGAGCATCGCGTCGAAGCGAAGGCCGCCGGTGGCTTCGTCGTAGTACGGATACGTGTTCACTTCGAAGCCCGCGCGCTCGAAGATGAAGCGGTGGTTCTCCCACGTCGGATCGCTCACCCACACTTTCGATTGCGGGAAATAGCGCTTGATGAAATCGGCGCCCACTTTCAACGCGCCCGAACCGCCGAGCGTCTGCACGCTGGCGATACGTCCGTCCGCGCGCGGCGGGCTGTCGTGGCCGAACACGAGCGCCTGCACGGCATCGCGATAATGCGCGAAACCGGCCATCGGCAGATAAGGTTTCGCGCCGGGTTCCTTCGCGATCGACAGTTCCGCTTCACGCACCGCGTGCATCACGGGCAGGCGGCCTTCGTCGTCGAAGTAGATGCCGATGCTCAGGTTGACCTTGTTGGTGCGCGGGTCCTTCTGAAAGTTTTCGTTCAGCGAGAGGATCGGGTCGCCGGGATAGGCATCGATATGTTCGAACATGGTGTGAGGGTGTCAGGACGAGGGATCAGCGAGATGGAAGGCGATCGGCGCGCGCGGCGTCAGCGCCCCTTTTTTTGAGATAGTAGCCGATTCCGAGCACGGCCAGCCAAACCGGAATCAGATACACCGAGAGGCGCAGGTCGGGCGTCTCGAACATCACCCACACGATGCCCGCCAGAAACGCCAGCACGACGTAATTCGTGAACGGATAGCCGACGCTCGGAAACGACGTCGTTGCGCCGCTCGCGCGTTTGCGCCGCCGGAACATGACGTGAATGATGCTGATCATCGCCCAGTTGATGACGAGCGCCGATACCGCGAGGCCCATCAGCAGGCCGAACGCGCGCCCCGGAATCAGATAGTTGATGACCACGCACGCCGCCGTGACGAACGCCGACACCGCGAGCGCCGTCAGCGGAATGCCGCGTCGGCTCACGTTGAGCAGCGCGCGCGGCGCGTTGCCCTGTTGCGCGAGGCCGTACAGCATGCGGCTGTTCGCGTACACGCCGCTGTTGTACACGGACAGCGCGGCCGTCAGCACGATCACGTTGAGCACGTTCGCCACGAGCGTGCTGTTCATCTCGCGGAAGATCAGCACGAACGGACTGCCGCCGGTCGCGACCTTGTCCCACGGATACAGCGCGAGCAGCACGCCGAGCGCGCCGACATAGAAAATCAGGATGCGATAGATGACCTGATTGGTCGCGCGCGGAATGCTCTTCGACGGATCTTCCGCTTCCGCCGCCGTGATGCCCACGAGTTCGAGCCCGCCGAACGAGAACATGATCACGGCCATCGACATCACGAGCCCGTTCACACCGTGCGGAAAGAAGCCGCCGAGCTGCCACAGGTTCGCAACGCTCGCCTCCGGCCCCGCCTTTCCCGACGCGAGCAGATAGCCGCCGAACAGGATCATCCCGACGATCGCCGCGACTTTCACGATTGCGAACCAGAACTCCGTTTCGCCGTAGGACTTCACGCTCGTCAGGTTGATCGCATTGACGATCACGAAGCACGCGAGCGCCGATATCCACGTCGGCAGGCCCGGCCACCAGTACTGCATGTAGATGCCGATGGCCGACAGCTCCGCCATGCTGACGAGGATGTAGATCGCCCAGTAATTCCAGCCGGAGATGAATCCGGCGGCGTGGCCCCAGTATTTGTCGGCGAAGTGGCTGAACGAGCCCGCGACCGGCTCGTCGACGATCATCTCGCCGAGCTGCCGCATGATGAAGAACGCCATCAGCCCGGCGAGCGCGTAGCCGAGCAGCACGGACGGCCCGGCGAGCTTGATGGTCTGCGCGACGCCGAGGAACAGCCCCGTGCCGATCGCGCCGCCGAGCGCGATCAGCTGGATATGGCGGCTCTTGAGTCCGCGCCTGAGTGTTTCGTTTTGAGGTGCTTCGTTGGTGGTGCCGGAAATCATGTCGATGCCTGTGAAACGCAAAATTTACCGCTCTGATATGACCGCATGATCGCCTATGTCGTTTCGCCCACATTTCCGCTCTTGTTTCGGGCGGAAACTGTTGTTTTTTGGTGCGGACGGACCCATAGGACGATGAAAAAAGAGCCGATTATTCGAGGACGGCGCAGCGATTTTACCGCCCGGCGATCCGCGAAGCCTTGTTGGGCGGACCATTCGCGGCCTGATCTCCGAACTTTAGATCCGCACAGCAAACGATTTGAGGCCGAAATCAGGTGTTGTTCGGAGGATTGCCCACGGCGTGGTGGCGGGAGAATCCCATCATCCACTCACGACGGGGTCGCCATGTATCAGACGATGGAAGGAAACGCCAGGCCGCATCGAACGGCGCAGGGTTTCGAAGGATCGCAGGTTGGCACGACGGCTACGCAGGCCGAGTTGCTGCGCACGCTGCAATCGGTGTCGGACGACATCATGCGACTCGCCGGCAAGCTGCACGCCGGACGCGACGCCACGGACGAAGACGCCGTGACGATCACCGAGCAGCAGGAACTTGCGCAACATCTGATCGGCCAGTTGCTGACGATGCCCGCGTCGCAGGCGTAAAGGAAAGACAGGGACCAAGCGCGGAAGCGGCCGCAAGCCGCCCGCGTACATCGGGGAAGGACACATGAACTACTTGACCATCATCGCGGCTGTATGGGGAATTTGCGCGATCTGCGCGGTGCTGTTCATCCGCGGCGCGGCGCAGCGCAATCAGGAACCGCTGCGCGTGCAAAGCGAGCGCGAGCCGAATGCGAACCGCTCGGGCGACTACGGCCGCCCGGTCTGACCCGATGAACCTGGCGAGGTGCGCGCGCCTCGCCAGCGCGTCGGGGTATTACTTGCCCGCGCCGATCGCGGCGACCGCCGCGCGCAAGCCTAGCAGATAGCTGCCCACACCGAAGCCGGAAATCTGTCCCTTCGCGATTTCCGCGAACACCGACTTGTGGCGGAACTCCTCCCGCGCGTGCACGTGCGACATGTGCACTTCGATGACCGGCGCCGTCAGAATGGCGAGCGCATCGCGGATCGCGTAGCTGTAATGTGTCCACGCGCCCGCGTTGATGATGATCGCATCGACCTTTTCCTCGAACGCCCGATGAATGCGCGAGCACATCTCGCCTTCGATGTTCGTCTGATAGCACTCCACGTCCACGCCCAGCTCCTTGCCCAGCGCGGCCATTTGCTCGTCGATCTGCGCGAGCGTCGCCGTGCCGTACTGCTTCGGGTCGCGCTTGCCGAACATGTTGAGGTTGACGCCATGCAGCGTCAGGATCTTTGCCATGTGATTTCCTTGAACGGAATGGGGAATTGAAAAGACTCAGGCGGTCTCGACGATCTTGCCGCTCGTCGCCGCGAGAACGATAGCCTCGGTGATCCGCAGATTCTGCAGCCCGTCGCGCGCGCTGACAATAGGTTCGGCTTCGCCGCGCGCCACGCGCCCGAAATGTTCCATCTGATGCGCGAGCGGATCGTCGCGCTGCATCGGCACGATGCTTTCCTCGAAAGGCTTCCACCACGAGCGGTCTTCTGCGCGTCCGTAGGACTTCAGACGCATCGTAGGCACCGAAAGCGAGCCGAAGGTGCCCGCGATCACGTAGCAGTCTTCGTCGGGATAGGTCGAATACGCCTTGTTCTCCTGCGAGGTCTGTTCCCAACTGCGCGGGCACGCGGCGGTGTCCGACAGCATGAAGGTGCCGAGCGCGCCGCTCGCGAAGCGCAGGTTGATCGCGACCGTGTCCTCGACGGGAAAGCCGCGCGTTGCCTGCGATGCGAACGCCTGCACCGCGACGATATCGCCGCACAGCATGCGCAGGTTGTGCACCTCGTGAATCATGTTGAGCAGGATCGGCCCGCCGCCCGGCTCGCGCCGCCACTGCGCGCTGGCGTAATACTCGTCGGGCTTGAAGAACACCGCGCTGCCCATCACCGCGACGAGCTTGCCGAGCCGCCCTTCGTCGATCACCTGCTTCGCGCGCGCCATGATCGGGCTGTGCGCGCGATGATGTCCGATCAGCACCTTCACGCCCGAACGCTCTACTTCATCGACGAGCGCCTGTGCCTCGTCGACGGTCGGCGCAATCGGCTTTTCCAGCAGCGTCGGCACGCCCGCGGCGACACAGACGCGCGCATGTTCGACGTGAAGCTGATTCGGCGTCGCGAGCACGATGCCATCGGGGCGGTCTTTGGCGAGCAGTTCATCGAGCGTGCGGTAGAGCGGCACGCCTGCCTTCGCCGCGATATCGACGGCGGCGGGCGCGGGATCGACGATCGCACAGAGCGTGCAGGTCGCGCTCGACTGCGCGACGCCCATGTGCGCCTGTCCGATATAGCCCGCGCCGGCCACCGCGATGCGCGTTTTTGCTGATGCGTTACCTGAGTCCGTATTCACTTGAATCTACCGAGGTTGATAAGAAGAGCGCGCGCGAGGGCACGCGGACGGCGCGGTCCACGCGCCGCCGTGAGGAAAGCAATCGAGAGGGAAAGAGCCTTACGAAACGCGCGCGTTCGCCACCGATTCCGCGCGCAGCCGGTCGTATTCCGATTTCTCGACCGGCCGTGCATCCTGCTCGCCGAGCTGATTGAGCGGAATGCGATACGTCTCCCGCGCGCTCCACGCCGCGATGGCCGCAATGATCGTCACGGCGAGCGTGATCGAGCCGATCATCACCGGAATGTTGGTCGATCCCGGCGGCGCGACGGTCGCGAAGAGCGCGGGCAGGAGCGCCGTGATCGTCGTGCCGACGTTCTGCGAGATCGCCATCGCGGAGACGCGCGTACGGGTCGGGAAGAGTTCGGGATAGAAGCTCGGGAAAATCGCGTTGTAGCCCTGATAGACGATGCCCCACATCAGCAGCGACGCGACGATCGCGAGGCCGACGCTGTGAATGCTGATCGCGTAGAGATACAGATACGACATAAGGCCCGAGGCGATCGCGCCGAAGATGATCGGCGGCTTGCGTCCGATCTTGTCCGAGAGATTGCCGACGATCGGAATCACGATCACGGCGAGAATATTGCCGACGACCGGAATCCACAGATACACGCTCTTGTGAAAGCCGACGCCGTAGGCCGCCTGCACCGCGTAGGCCGCGCCGAAGATGGTCGCCACCACGGGAATCACGTTCATCAGCGCCATGCAGACGACGCGGATCATGTCGCCGAGGTTGTACTTGAAGGCCTCGACGATCGGCGAGCGCGGCACCGCGCCCTTTTCGCCTTCCTTCTCGAAGGCGGGCGTTTCGTGCACTTCACGCCGGATGATGTAGCCCGCGATCAGCACCACCGCCGAAAGCAGGAACGGGATGCGCCAGCCCCACGCATTGAACGCGTCCTCGGGCATGTAGTACGCGAGCGGCAGGAACACGGCGGCCGCGAGAATCTGCCCCGCCTGCACGCCCTGAAGCGTGAAGCTCGCGAAGAAGCCGCGCCGGCCGAATGGCGCGTGCTCCAGAATCATCGAACTCGCGCCGGAGATTTCGCCCGCGACGGCGAAGCCCTGGACGAGGCGCAGGATCACCAGCAAGGTCGGCGCGAGCATGCCGACGCTGTGGTAGGTCGGCAGCAGACCGACTGCCATCGTCGAGGCGCCCATCAGGAACATGCACAGCACGAGCACGGTCTTGCGGCCGTGCGTGTCGCCCCAGTGGCCGAGCACGAACGCGCCGATCGGCCGCGCGACGTAGCCGACGCCGTATGTCGCGAGCGACGCGACAATTGCCACTTTCGGATTGCCGGATGGAAAGAAAAGCTGTGGGAAGATCAGCGCCGCCGCTTGCGCGTAGATGAAGAAGTCGTAGTACTCGAGCGCGGAGCCTATCCAGCCGCTCGCGGTGGCCTTCTTCGTCTGCTTGTGGTGCTCGGCGTGCGACTCGCGTGATGCACCGGATGAGGCAGGCTTCGTGTCCATGACGTCTCCTTTTATGGGCTCGCCCGACGGTTTCTGCTGCCATCGTCGCGACGATGCTTCTATACCGATATCACAGTTGCCTTCTTTTCTCGACGGACGATGCCCGTTGTACGCGCAACGGACATCCAGCCATCATCGCCCCTGTATCGAAAGCTTTCGATGAGGCAAAACCCGCGCGCCCCCGATCGATGAAAGGATTGAGCGATAAATTACTATGCCGACTGGAAAACATAATCCAGCGCAAAGGAAAGTCAGAATGCGCTCCGGGAGAATAATCACCGCCGTTATTCTCTAGCCATGCCTAAAGCTTGTGCAGACGAAGCCGTAAACACGAGTACCGGCGGTGACCGCATCGCCGCCGCCCTCATTTCGCCTTCTCGTTGGCCCGGTCTTCCGTATGTCAGGCAACCCGTCCTTGATCGATTCGATTCTGGCCACGCCGGCGACAGAGGACGGGCGCATCACGGCCGCCATTCGCGCGTCGCTGCTGTCGACGCTCGTCGAGGACGTCCGCCCGCTCCTCTTGTCCGGCATCTCCGGCGCGTTCGTCGCGATGATCGCGCTCGGCCGCCTGCAGGCCGTCTGGACGATTCTCTGGGTCGCCGCCGATGCGCTGTTGCTCGCCGCGCGCCTGTTCATCGTGTGCCGTTATCGCGCGCTGAGCCGCCCGAGCGCGCCGCATCCCGGCCCGTGGGCCGCGCGTTACGCGCCGTTCGCGCTCGTGACGTGTCTCGTGACCGGCCTCGGCACGATGGCCTGCGTCATCTCCGGCGATGCCGTGCTGACCTCGCTCGCGATCATGGTGACGGCGGGTTTGCTCGGCGGCATCGCGTCGCGCAACGCGGGCACGCCGCATCTGGCGATCGCGCAGGTGTGTCTCGGCGCGCTGCCGATCGGCGTCGGCGGGCTGTTCGGTCCGCCCGGTTACTGGATTCTCGTGCCGCCGCTCTTTCTCTATGCCGGCGCGATGGTCTCGGTCGTGCAGCGCCACTATCGCGGACTCGTCGCGCTGATGACCGCCGAGCAGGGTCACGCCGAAATCGCCGCGCGCTTCGACGCGGCGCTCGCGCACATGCCGCACGGCCTTTGCACGGTGGACGCGGCGGGCAAGGTGGTGATCGCGAATCGCAAGGCGGCGGAGCTGTTCGGCGCGACCGTCGAAATGCTGCGGCTGAACGTGTCCTTGCCGGAATTCATCGGCTATGTGGGTCTCGCGAAATTCGGCGAGGCGCTGCGCGCGCAGTTCTCCGAGCGCTGCGCGCAGTGGCTCAAGGACGGCAACCTGCCGCTCGATCTGCCGTTGCGCGATGGCCGGCATCTGGAACTGAGCCGCAACCCGGTGCCGGACGGCAGTTCGGTCATCATCATCGAGGACGTGACGGAGCGCCGTAGAGCCGAGGCGAAGATCCTGCACTGGGCGCATCACGATTCGCTGACCGGCCTGCCGAACCGGCGTTATCTCGGCGATCACGCCGAGCGTCTGATGGCGGGCGGCGCGGGCCGCGACAAAGTGATGGTGATGTACGTTGATCTCGACGGCTTCAAGCGCGTCAACGATACCTACGGCCACAACGCGGGCGACGAACTGCTGAAGCTCGTCGCCGACCGGCTGCGCAACGTGATGCGTCACGGCGAACTCGCCGCGCGCCTCGGCGGCGATGAATTCGCGATCGTCGCGACCTATATCGCGGATGCGTCGATCGCGGCATTCGCGCGCAAGATCATTCGCGAGTTGTCGGCGGTGTATGCGCTCGCGTCCGGGGAGACGTTGCGGGTGGGCGTGAGCATCGGCATCGCGCTCGCGCGGCCGCACGAGCCGTTCGAAAGCGCGCTGAAACGCGCCGATGCCGCGCTGTACGAGGCGAAGTCCGAGGAACGCGGCGGGTTCCGGTTTTCGGCACGTGACGGCGACGCGGTGGCCAATGACGAGCAGGTCGTCGCCGCGCTGGGGGATCGAGGGCGGGCGTGGTAAAGGCGGCGACGCATCACACGTTGGTATGAGCGCGCCGAGTCGTTCGTAGAATGGTCAACGCACATGCGCATCCTTATCCTGATGTCATCGTCAGGCGAACGGAGCGCATCATGAGCGATACATCGACACGCAGGCTGTTATCGGGTTGCGCCGCCGTGCTGGCGTTCGGAACGTGGTACTCGGTGAACGCACCGCACGACTGGAGCGCGCTCGATCGCGCCGGTTACGACACGGAATTGCCGCTGGAACGCATCGCGCTCAACGAGGAAATGGCGTCCAGCACGACGCCGCAACGATAAGCCTACGTCAGGGCCGCTGCGCGCGCGACGGCGTCGATGCGCCCTGCGGCATCTTCACACCCAAGGCTTCGGCTTTCAGCACGAGATCGGCGAGCGAGCGCGCCGCCATTTTCTTCATCGCCTGACCGCGATGAATCTTCACCGTGATTTCGCTCAGGCTCATTTCCGCCGCGATCTGCTTGTTCATCAGACCCGATACGACGAACGCCATCACTTCGCGCTCGCGCGGCGTCAGCGAATCGTACGAGCGCCGCAAGTCGGCCACCGAGCGGCTCGCCGCGCGCCGTTCCTGATCGGCCTCCAGCGCCTGCGCGACGGCATCGAGCATGTCCTGATCGCGGAACGGTTTGGCGAGAAAATCCCTCGCGCCGGCCTTCATCGCCTTCACCGTCATCGCGATATCGCCGTGCGCCGTCATGAAGACGATCGGCAAGCCGAGCTGGCTCGCGGCCATCTGCTCCTGCACTGCCAGTCCGCTTTGGCCCTTCAGACGCACGTCGAGAATCAGGCAGCTCGGCACCTCGGGCATGTCGTAGGCGAGGAATTCATGCGCGGACGCGAACGTCATCACGTTCAGGCCGACCGAGCGCAGCAGCATGCGCAGCGCGTCGCGCATCGATTCGTCGTCGTCGACCACGTAGACCATCGCGCTGCTCGTCTTCGTGTCCGCGTCCTTGTCAATGCTCATCGTCTCCCCCTTCGTTTTCGGGCAGCACGAAGCGCAAGCGCGCGCCGCCTTCATCGGGCGATTCCGCCCAGATCCTGCCGCCGTGCGCCTCGATGATCGAACGGCAAATCGACAAACCCATGCCCATGCCTTCGGCCTTGGTCGTGAAGAACGCGTCGAAGAGGCGGCGCGCGTTGTCCTCGCTGATGCCCGTGCCGGAATCCTGCACCGTGATCTGCACATAGCCTTCATCGCTCAGGCTCTCGCCCGTCGCGACGCGCAGCACGCGCGGCCCGTTCACGCCGGACATCGCCTGCGCGGCGTTCATGATCAGGTTGATGAGCACCTGCTGCAACTGCACGCGGTCACACTGCACGCTTGGCGCGGGCGTCGCGAGTTCGGTGCGCACCTCCACGCGATGACGCGCAAGCTCGCGCCGCACGAGTTCGATCGTCTCGCCGACGATCTCGTTCACGTCGAGCGTGGCGGGCTGGCTGTCGCGCTTTCTCGCCATCGCGCGAATGCGTGCGATGACTTCGCTCGCGCGCCTGGCGTCGCGAATCATCTGTGTGATCGATTGCTGCGCTTCCGCGATTTCCGGCTGCGCGCGGTTGAGCCAGCGCAAGCCGGCGTCGCCGCTCGTGACGATTGCGGCCATCGGCTGCGTGACTTCATGCGCGATCGACGCGGCCAGCTCGCCCAGCATCGTGACCCGCGTGACGTGCGCAAGCTCGGCGGTCGAGCGCGCGAGCGCTTCCTGCGCGAGCTTGGTATCGGTGACGTCCATCAGCGCGCCGACGTATTCATCGCCATCGGCTTCCGTCGATGCGCGATGCGCGACGAAATGCACGTGCTTTACCGTGCCGTCTGGCAACAGCAGACGATGCTCGACGTCGATGTCGCACGCGCCGTCGAGCGCCGCGTGATGCGCGCCGCGCACGATCTCGACATCGTCGGGATGCGTGCGGGCGAGAATCGCGTCGATGGACAGTTCGATATCGCGCGGGTAATCAAAGATGCGATACGCCTCGTCGGACCACCACATCGTGCCGGCGGGCAGGCGCGTCGCGATGCTGCCCGTGCGCGACAGGCGCTGCGCGTCGAGCAGGAACGCCTCGCTGCGCTTCAACGCGTCGCGCTGACGCTGCAACTCCGCTTCCATGCGCTTGCGCTGCGTGATGTCGTTGCTGGTCGCGAGCACCGCGCGCGGCAGGCCTTTCGCATCCCGCAGCAAGGCCGCGCGGCTCGCGATCACGATCTCGCCGCCATCGTGGCGCACGCGCGTGATCTCGCCGTCCCAGCGGCCCGAGCGCAGCAGTTCCGTGCGGATCTGCGCGTGCGGCACCGGCGAGCTCGATTGCGTCATGCGCTGGATCGGCTGGCCGAGCGCCTCGTCCGCCGAGCAGCCGTAAAGCACTTCGGCGCCGCGATTCCAGAACGTGATGCGGTCGTTCATGTCGTGCGCGACGATCGCGTCGTGCGCGAGATTGAGCAGTTCGAGCTGCTCCTGCATCTTGGTCGTGGTGGCCTGATTGCGCAGCGAGAGAACAGCGGTCGTGCCGATCGCGACGAGACTCACCGCGCAGCGTGCGAGCGCGCCGCCCGACACGTTCTCGTCGTGCGAAAGAATGAAGCCGATGAGCGTCAGCACGACGCAGCCCCACGCGGTGGTGACGGTCGCGGCGCGATTGCCCGTCGACGCGACGAGCAGCACGACGACCACATACAGCACCGCGATGGCGATATCGAGCGGCGTGAGCGCGTCGATCACGAACACGGCGAGCGCGATGACCGCCGCGAGCATCCACACGATGCGGGTATCGTGACGCACCGCGCGCGGCGCGCTCTGGAAGGTCTCCATCACGGCCGGTCTGACGCCGGCGAGTGGAAATGAACGACGAACGAGACAGGCGACTGGGTCATTGAGCGTTCGAAAAAGACGTTCGTTGAAAAGATCGCGGTTCGCGCGCGACGCATCGAAAACATTACAAAATGAATTCTAGCCCTTCAAAAAGCCTTGCCTGATGCGCTCCAGACAATCCGCGACCGCCGCGCCATCGACAGGCTTGCCGAGAAAACACACCGCGCCGCCGTCGAGCGCCTGACGGCGCGCGGCGTCCGATGCGAATGCGGTGATGAACATGACCGGCACGCCCGGCTTCAGCTCGCGCAGGCGCTGTTGCAGCTGCAGGCCGGACATGCCGGGCATGTTGAGATCGGTGATGATGCACGCGAGACCGTCGAGCGAATCGCCGTCGAGAAACGACTCCGCCGACGGATACAGGCTGACCTCCCAGCCGAGCGAGCGCAACAGGCTTGAAGAGGCGACGCGGACGGATTCGTCATCGTCGATCACGGAAACTCTCGATGGGGATTGCAAGGGCGTTGTCCTGAACCGTGCGTGAAATTCGGCGGGCATGGGACTGGTCCACCGCTTGGATGAAGGTCATCTTACGCACGCGGCGCCGGCCGGGAAATCATATGTACGTATAGGTTTGAAGCGTTTGCTTCCATTCCGGCATTCCTGCGATGAAACGGCGGGCGGCGTAGCGAGCGCGTTGCGCGGCAACACCGTATAGTCCCGTTCTGCCTCCCTGGAAACCCTTATGTCGACTCCAACATCGACCGCGCTCGACAGCGGCAAGCACGTCCAGCTCACGCGCGGCCTGATCGCGCTGTTCGCGTTCTGCTGCGGCGCGATCGTCGCCAATCTGTATTACGCCCAGCCGATCACCGAACTCATCGCGCCCGACCTGCACATGGCGGGCGGCACGGCGAGTCTGATCGTGTCGCTCACGCAGATCGGCTATGCGCTCGGGCTGTTCTTCATCGTGCCGCTCGGCGATCTGCTGGAAAACCGCAAGCTCATGATCGCGACCGCGCTGGTATCGATCGCGAGCCTCACCGCCGCCACGTTCACGCACACGCCCGGCTGGTTTCTCGTGATCTCGCTGCTGGTCGGCTTTTCGTCGGTGGCGGTGCAGATCCTGATTCCGCTCGCAGCGCACCTCGCGCCCGACGAATCGCGCGGCAAGGTGGTCGGCACCATCATGAGCGGGCTGTTGCTCGGCATTCTGCTGTCGCGGCCGATATCGAGTCTCATCGCGGGCCACTTCGGCTGGCGCGCGATGTTCGGCGTCGCCGCCGTGCTGATGATCGGCATCACGACCGTGCTCGCGCTCACGATCCCGCGCCGTCAGCCCGATCATCGCGCGACGTACTTTCAGTTGATCGGCTCGCTCGGCCATCTCGTGCGCACGATGCCGGTCCTGCGGCATCGCTCGCTCTATCAGGGGCTGATGTTCGCGTCGTTCAGTCTGTTCTGGACCGCGATTCCCGTGGAACTGACGCGGCATTACGGGCTCACGCAGACGGCCATCGGCGTCTTCGCGCTGATCGGCGCGACGGGCGCGACCTCCGCGCCGATCGCCGGGCGGCTCGCGGATGCGGGCCACACGGTGCGCGCCACGTTCATCGCGCTGATCCTCGCGGCTATCGCGTACTTGCCGGTGGTGATTCATCCGGCGTGGGGCGTCGGCGCCCTCGTCGTGACCGGCATCGTGCTCGATTTCGCCGTGCAGATGAACATGGTGCTCGGCCAGCGCGAGATCTACGCGCTGCACGCGACGAGCCGCAACCGGCTGAACGCGGTGTACATGACGAGCATTTTCGTCGGCGGCGCGATCGGTTCGGCGTTCGCGAGCCCGCTCTACGAGCGCGGCGGCTGGACGCTCGTCGCGACCGTCGCGACGGTGTTTCCGCTCATCGCGCTGGCGCATTTCATCGCGATCGGGCGCCGTCACGCGGCCAGCACCTATACGCAAGGATGATCCGGCTGTATCCACGGCTGATGGCGTAGCGCGCTGCGCGAACGTATCTTGATTCCGTCGATGACATGATCGGAATCGGGAGGTGAAGCGGACATGGACAAGCTCTTCAGCATGCGCGTGTTCTCGCGCGTCGCCGAAACCGGCAGCTTCAGCGGCGTCGCGAAGGACATGGATTGCAGCGTGGGCATCGTGTCGCGCGCGGTCGTGTCGCTCGAAGACGCGCTGCGCACGCGGCTTTTGCAGCGCACGACGCGCCGCGTGTCGCTCACCGACAGCGGCGAGCGCTACTACCGCAAGTGCAAGACGATCCTCGCCGAAATCGACGCCGCCGACGCCGAAGCCAGCGACGCCGCCACGATCCCGCGCGGCCGCCTGCGCGTGCATGCGGTGCCCGATCTGGGCCTCACGCAACTGATGTCGACGATCGTCGAATACCGGCGCGCGCATCCGCAGGTGACGGTCGATCTGAAACTGCTGCCGGGCATGCCGGACCTCGTGCAGGAGCAGTTCGACGTATCGGTGCTGTCGGCGGCTTCGCTGCCCGATTCGGGCCACACCTACCGCATCGTCGGGCGCTTTCAGCGCGTGCTCGTCGCGGCGCCCGCGTATCTCAGGCGTCACGCGGTGGAATCCATCGGCGATCTGCCGATGCACGCGCTCACGCGCATCAACGCGCCGTTCGCGCATCCGTGCGACTGGCATGCGGAACTGGCATCCGGCTGGACCGGCAACGCCGAAGCCGCCGATCAGATCGTGGTGAACGACGCCGAAGCGATTCGCGTCGCGCTGGTGGCGGGCGCGGGCGTCTCGGCGATGCCGCATTACTTCGTCGCCGACGACATCAAGGCGGGCCGTCTCGTGCGTCTCTTTCCCGACTATCCGTTGCAGGGCGCGAGCGTGTACGCGGTGTATCCGTCGCGCCAGCATATCGACGCGAAGATCAGGACTTTCGTCGAATTTCTATCGACGTCGCTGCAGGGAAAGTTCGACGTGAGCGCCGGCCACGTGGCGCGCGCTGTGAGGAGCACGCCGCAACTGGTCACGGTTTAGGGATGCGGATGCGGCTGATCATCAGCGAGCCGGAAATCGCATAGATCAGCACGAGCGGATGCAGCGTGAAGCCGCCGAGACGCACCGTGCCGAGCCACATGCTCTCGCCGATCGCGCCGGACCACGCGCCGATGGTCAGCAGCAGCACGATGACGAACGACGTGGGAATCGGCGTGCCCTCGAAGTGCGTGACCTTGCCGCTCGCACCCGACATTTCCTCGGTCGTCACGTTGTAGCGCGCGAGACGCGACACGCCGCACGCGACGAAGTACGCCAGGATCACGCGGTCATACAGCCCGCGCATGCCGAATCCATAGCCGATGATCGCCGGCGCGACGCCGAACGAGATCACGTCGGCGAGCGAATCCAGTTCCTTGCCCAAAAGCGACGCCTTTTGCCGCCACCGCGCGATGCGGCCATCGAGCACGTCGAAGACGAGTGCCGCGAATACCAGGGCGCAGGCGAGGTAGATATGCAGGACGTCGGAGTCGTCGAGGTAGGACATCGACGAGAACAGCGCGCCCGTGCCGCACACCGCATTGCCCAGCGTGAACCAGTCGGCCAGGTGGAAATCGCGGATCATCGAGAATCGTTTGGCTTTCATCGTTTCTGTCTTCGTGACGTTCGGGTGGCGCTGATCGTCAGCGCCACCGGGCGTTCAAGTCTATCATCGCGCCCTCTTTCCTAAGCACTCCGCATGCCCGGCAAACCTGTACGTGAACGTACAGGTTTGTGTTAAGCTACGCGACATCTACGTGGTCATCTGGATATCCGCCATGCCCGCACTTCTCACTATCCGCGACGCCGCCGAGCGCCTGCAAGTCACGCCGCGCACGCTCAAGTACTACGAGGAGCGCGGGCTCGTCACGCCTACGCGCAGCGAAGGCCGCTACCGGCTCTACAGCGAGCAGGATCTGGATCTGTTTGCGCGGATTCTGCGCTTGCGCTCGCTGGGGTTCTCGCTGCAGGGCATCGTCGAGATGCTGAAGCGGCCGATGGAAGCGCAAGGCGAAGGCCGCACCGGGTACTCGGCTTCGTCGTTGCGCGAAATCGAAGGCGCGCTGTCGCAGCAGATCGAAGCGGTCGATGCGCGCATCGCCGCCGTGCGCCGCGAACTGAAGGAAGCGCAGACGGTGCGCGGCGAACTCGCCCGCGACCTCGACTATCTGCGGCGCAGAATCGCGGGCGAAAGCAAGGAAGCGCTGTTGCAGGAGCGCACGGCCGCGCGCAGGCAGCGCAAGGATATCGACGGATGACCACGACTTCGTTTCGATATCCGAAGCAAATCGTCGGACGCTTGCGTGGCGACCTGTTTCCGTGGGCCATCGCGCTCGCCACGGGTCTCGATTACTTCGACAACTCGGTCTTTTCGTTCTTCACGAGCTATATCGCGGGCGGCGTCAATGCGTCCTCCGATGAACTCGTGTGGGCATCGAGCGCGTATGCGGTGGCCTCCGTGCTCGGCATCCTGCAGCAGCAATGGTGGATCGAGCGGCTCGGCAACCGGCGTTACATCGCGGGATGTCTGCTGCTGTTCGCGGCGGGCGCGGTGGCGGCGACGCTGTCCGAATCGTCCATCGAACTGGCGCTCGCGCGCGGCTTTCAAGGCTACTTCATCGGTCCGATGATGAGCGCCGCGCGCATCCTGATCCAGACGCGCTTCAGCGCGCAAGAACGCCCCGCCGCGACGCGCCGCTTTCTCAACATGATCCTGCTCGGCACCGCGCTCGCGCCCTTGTGCGGCGGTTATCTGGTCGCGTCGCTCGGCTGGCGCGCGCTCTTTTCCTGCACCGCGTTCGCGGGCGTCGCGCTCGGCGTGCTGGCGTTCTTCGCCGTGCCGTCGTCGGGCCGCGTGCAGCCCGAGGCGCGCGGCGATGCGCATTTCTGGCCGTACATCCTCTTTGCGTTCGCGCAGGGCGCGTTGCAGATCGTCATGCAGCAGGTGCGTTTCGAGCTTTTCAGCACATCGCCCGAGTTGATCGTGCTGACGGTTGCCGGACTCCTGTCACTCGGCTGGTTCGTGTGGCATCAGTGGCATCATCCGAAGCCGTTGCTGCGGCTGCATGCACTGCGCGAAAAGACGTTTCAGGTGGGCATCGTGCTGTACATCGCGTTCTATTACATCAACAACGCGATGAGCTTTCTCGTCTCGCGCCTGCTCGAAGGCGGACTCGGCTATCCGGTGGAGAATGCGGGGCGGCTCGTCGGCTTCACGTCGATGGTTTCGCTCGCGATGGCCGTGGTCTATTTTCGCTATTCGGCACGCATCAAACACAAGAAGTGGATGATCATGACCGGCTTTCTGATGGCCGCGTTCATCGGTACATGGATGATCAACCTGCCGCCCGATGTCAGCATGCCGTGGCTCATCGCGCCGATGATCCTGCGCGGCATGCTGCTGCTCTTCATCGCGCTGCCGGTCGCGAACCTGACGTTCCGCGTTTTCGCGATCGATGAATACAGTCACGGCTATCGCTTCAAGAACATCGTCAAGCAACTGACTTATTCGTTTTCCACCGCGACGATCATCATCCTCGAGCAGCATCGCGCCGCGCTGCATCAGACGCGGCTGGTCGAAGCGGTCAATCCGTTCAACCCGACTTTTCAGAGCGTGTATCAAAGCCTGATCGGCGCGTTCGAGCACGTGGGTCGCAGCGCGTCCGAGGCCAAAAGCCTGGCGCTCGTCGAGATCAGCCGCGTCGTCACGCAGCAGGCGAATTTCCTCAGTTCGCTCGATGGTTTCTACTACATCATCGGCGTCGCGCTTTGTGCAAGCGTGGTGGCGGCATGGCAGACGCGCATCGATTGAATCCTGGCCCGGCGCAAAGCGCCGCGACAGACCTCGGGGCGGTACCATTTGATAATTTCGTAATTCAAGACACACAGGAACAACGCTGGACGCGCTGCTCCCATGGCTTTTCGGGTGTCGCGAATCTGGAAAGGATCAAATCGAGAGGATTCGAATGGGCTTCAGACATGCATTCGCACTGGCGAGCCTGATGCTGGCCTGCGCTTCGTCGCTGGCCGCGAGCCTCGCGATCAATGTCGGCGGTGAACGCTCGCTCACGACCGAGCAGTTGCTCGCGCGTCCCGACGCCGCGACGATCCGCGTGCCGAACGACATCACCTTCCATCGCACGATGACGTATCGCGCGGTGCCGCTGCGCGCGCTGCTCGGCATCACGGCATTGGCGGAAGGCAAGGAGTTGCAGATCACCGGCACCGATGGGTTCGTCACGCACTTGTCGGCAAAGTTGCTCTTCGGCGCCGCGAAGCAGCGCGCTGAACCGTGGCTCGCGATCGAGCCGCCCGACGCGCCGTGGCCGCAAGCGCCGGGCATCGGCGATATCGGTCCGTTCTATGTCGTGTGGATCGATCCGGCGGCGTCGGGCGTCAGCAGCGAGCAGTGGCCCTTCAAGGTCGACGCGATCCGCATCGCGCCGACGCTCGCCGCGCGGTTTCCGCAAATCGCCGTCGACAAGAGCGTGCCCGCCGATTCACCCATTCGCCGCGGACAAACCGTGCTCGCGACGCAATGCATGGTCTGCCACAAGATGAACGGCGCGGGGGATGCCTCGATGGGCCCCGACCTCAATCTCCCGCACAACCCGACCGAATACTTCCAGCCGTGGGTGCTGAAGTCGTTCATCCGCAATCCGAAGTCGATCCGCGCCTGGCCCGACATGAAAATGCCCGGCTTCGACAAGAACGCCATCAGCGACAGCGATCTCGACGCCGTCATCGCGTATCTCGGATACATGGCGAAACACCGGAAGTAAGCAGGCACTGAGGGAAATCCCCACGTTTCATCCCTGCGCCAACATTGCATACAATGTTGGCGTTAGCCATTTGAAACAAACGCATCGTGCCGCAGATCGAGCCAGCTTTGCATACAATCCAGCCTGAAGTGGCGCGTTCGGCGGACGACGTCTACGTCGCCATCAAGGACGCGCTCGCCGGCGGTCAGTACGGCGCGGGCCAGTATCTGCGCGAGGAAGTGCTAGCGAGAAGCCTCGGTGTCAGCCGCACGCCCGTGCGTGAAGCCTTGCGCCGGCTGGATGCAGAAGGCTGGGTCGAAACGCGCCCGAACTACGGCGTGCGCGTGAAGGCGTGGACCTTGCAGGACGCACGCGAGATCTTCGAGGCGCGCCTTCTGATCGAGCCGTATCTCGCCGGGCGCGCGGCGCTTTCGATCGGCGCATCGGATATTGCGCGTCTCAAAGACCTGGCCGACGCGATGCTCGCCATCACGCAACATCCGTCGACCGCCGAATCCTGCGAAGCGTGGTTCACCGCGAACGGCGAATTCCACGCGATCATCACGGCCGCCGCGAACAACGCGCGCCTCGACCGTTCGCTCAGGTCGATGAAGGAAACGCCGCTCATCAAATGGACGTTCGACACTTACGACGACCGTGACCGCGAGCGCAGCGCGCGTCAGCACTTCGAAATCGTACTCGCGCTCGAACAGCGCAACGCCGCGTGGGCGGAAGCCGTCACGCGCTGTCATATCCTCGCCGCCGAAAAGGCGGTGCTCGACCGCCACGACAGGGAACATTCCGCGTTCCAGCCTTGAGCGGTTCGAGTCATAACAGCATCGACACTGGAGACACGACATGGCGGGCACAGACAGCACGACGATCAGCACCGTAAGCGCAGGTCCGCGCCTCGACCGATTACCGATCTCGGGTTTTCACAAGCGCGTGCTATGGCTGATCGGCGCGGGCATGTTTCTCGATTCCTTCGATGTCTATCTCGCGGGCGGCGTGCTCGGCGCGCTCACGAAGACCGGCTGGTCGACGATGCAGCTCAACGCCGCGTTCCTCTCGTCGACCTTCATCGGCATGCTGATCGGCGCGTTCACGGCGGGCGTGCTCGGCGATGCGAAAGGCCGCAAGTTCACCTATCAGTTCAACCTCGCGGTGTTCGGCCTCGCGTCGCTGGCGGGCGCGTTCGCGCCGGACATGACGTGGCTCATCGTGTGCCGCTTCTTCATGGGGCTCGGGCTGGGCGCGGAGATCGTCGTCGGTTATGGCTCGGTTGGCGAGTTCATGCCGCCCGCGGTGCGCGGCAGATGGTCGGCGTATCTGTCGCTCATCACGAACTCGGCGCTGTTCTTCTCGACCTTCCTCGGCTATCTGATCATTCCGACGATCGGCTGGCGCGCGATGTTCGCGATCGTCGGCGTCGGCGCGATGGTCGTCTGGGTGATCCGCAAGAAGATGCCCGAGTCGCCGCGCTGGCTCGAATCGAAAGGCCGTTATGAGGAAGCCGAAGCGATCCTGCGCGCCGCCGAAGAAGAGTCGTCGCGCCACGCGCCGCTGCCGCCCGTCGACGATGCGCCGCGCACCGTGACCAAAAAGACCACCCTGCTCGAACTCTTCTCGCCTTCGCAGATTCGCCGCACGTTCGTGTCGATCGTCGTGCAGATCGCGATCAACATGGTGATCTACGGCTTCATCGTGTGGGTGCCGACGTTCCTGATGAAACAGGGCGTCGGCATGGCGTCATCGCTCGGGTATTCGTCGCTGATGGCGCTCGGCGGGCCGGCGGGCGCGCTCCTGGGCGTGCTCGTCGCCGACCGGATCGGCCGCAAGAACGGCCTGATCGCGGTCGCCGTGCTGGCGGCCGTGATCGGCTGGCTGTATGGGAACTCCTCCGGTGTCGCGATGGCGACGTTGCTCGGCTTCCTGCTTTTCACGCTGACGTATCTGATGGTCGCGCTCGGCATCGCGACGTACATTCCCGAGCTTTTCGCCACCGAAAACCGCATGCGCGCGAACGGCATCGCGGGCTGCGCGGGGCGCATCACCGGCATTTTCGCGCCGCAGCTCGTCGTCGTGATGTACGCGGCGGGCGGCGTGAAGGACGTGCTGTCGATGATCATCGGCGCGCTCGTCGTGATGGCCGTCGTGCTGGCGGTGTTCGGCATCGAGACGAACCGCCGCTCGCTGGAAGACATCGCGCCTTCGCCCGCGACCGATGACGCGCTCGCGGCATCGGCGCTGTCGCGCGAATCACATCGTTGAAACTTTTCAAGGAAACCGTCATGAGCGTTACGCATGCAGACAAGCGTCAGGCACTGAAAGCGCGGTTCGCGCGCAAGGAGATCGTTACCGCGCCGGGCATCTTCGACATGATCTCCGCGAAGATGGCAGACTCGATGGGCTTCGAATGCCTCTATATGACGGGCTTCGGCACGGTCGCATCGTATCTCGGCCTGCCGGACGCGGGGCTCGCGACCTACACCGACATGGTCGATCGCGTGGCGGCGTTCTGCGGCGGCACCAATACGCCGATGATCTGCGATGGCGACACGGGTTACGGCGGCTTGCTGAACGTTGCGCATACGGTGCGTGGTTACGAGCAGGCGGGCGCGGCGGGCATTCAGCTCGAAGATCAGGAGTTCCCGAAGAAATGCGGTCATACGCCGGGGCGGCGCGTGATCGCGCTCGAAGACATGGTGCGCAAGATCAAGGTCGCGGTGGAAAGCCGTGGCGACGCCAATTTCCAGATCGTCGCGCGAACCGATGCACGCACGTCGCTCGGGCTCGATGAAGCGTTGCGTCGTGGCGAAGCCTATGCGAAAGCCGGCGCCGATGTGCTGTTCATCGAATCGCCGGAGAGTGTCGAGGAACTGGAGAAGATCGGGCGCGCGTTCGACATGCCGCTGCTCGTGAATGTCGTCGAAGGCGGGCGCACGCCGCAGTTGGCGCCCGAGGAATTGCAGAAGCTCGGATTCTCGCTGGCGATCTATCCGGCGTCGGGGTTTCTATCCGTTGCGAAGGCGCTCAAGGATGTCTATGGCGAGATTCTCGCGCGCAAGGGCACGATGGGCGCGTCAGCCGCGATGTATCCGTTCCCGGAGATGTGCGAGCTGATGGGCTTCCCCGAAGTGTGGGCGTTCGACCGGGCGCACGCGGACTGACGCTATCCACACTCACGCGAGCGCCGCGACGCAATCGATCTCGATGTCGAAGCCACCCGGCCACGCCGGCACGTTGATGAAGATGCGTGCCGGCGGGTTCGGTCCGAAGAAGCGTCCGTAGACGGCGTTCACGACGGGAAACGCATCCACGGACGTGCAATAGACATTGCACTTCAACACCTGATCGAGCGACGAACCCGCCGTCTCGACGCACAGTTTCAACTGCTGAAGCACCAGTTCCGTCTGCCGTTCGATGGTTGCATTCGCAACCACTTCGCCGGTTTCCGGATCGAACGGCGGAAAGCCCGACACGTAGACCGTATCGCCGTGGCGCGCGACGGCGGATGTCGGGGCCTTGAATCGTTCGAGCCAGGTCGAAAGCGGTTCGACGCGGATGAGTTCGCGAGCCATATGCATGTTCTCCTTTGCGTAAGGAACTAGCCGCGCGCGTCGAATATTCCATTGAGATCATTGCCCGCGGCCGCGTCCTTGAAGCCGTCGAAGCGCCCTTCGCCGAGTCCTTGCGCCGCGCGGATGAACCCGCCCCACGCCGCCCGCGCGAGCCCGCCGCCGACGCTCACGCGCCGCACGCCGAGCGCGGCGACATCGCTCAAGGTGAACTCGGACACACCGCCGATCAGCAGATTCACGGGCTTCGGCCCGACCGCCTTCACCACCGCCTCGATCTGCTCGCGTGTCTTGATGCCCGGCGCGTAGAGGCAATCCGCGCCCGCATCGGAATAGGCCTTGAGACGCGCGATCGCATCGTCGATATCGGGCTTGCCTGCGAAGAAATTCTCCGCGCGGCCGACGAGCAGCGTGTCGCCGCCGCTTTCATCGATCGCGCGCCGCGCCGCCTTCATGCGCGCCACGGCGACATCGACCGGAAACAGCGGTGCCGATGCATCGCCGGTCGAGTCTTCGATCGACAAGCCCGCGACGCCCGTCTCCACCGCCAGCTTCACGCTTTGCGCGACTTCCTCCGGCGTCGCGCCGAAGCCGCTTTCGAAGTCCGCGTTCACGGGCAGGTCGGTCGCTTCGGCGATCTCGCGCAAGTGCGCGAGCACGGCGTCGCGCGTCACGTGGTTGTCCGCGTGGCCGCGCGACCAGGCGAAACCGGAACTCGTCGTCGCGAGCGCCTTGAAGCCGAGCGTCGCGAGATAACGCGCGGAGCCGACGTCCCAGGGATTCGGCAACATGAAACAACCGGATTCGTGCAGTGCGCGAAAAGCCGCGCGTTTCTCGGCGACGGTGCGGGGCATACGGTCTCCTGTCGATCAACGGGTCGGAACGTAGACGATACGCGATCACGCGAAACCGCGCTGGTCACTAAGTCTCTCTTAAGCAAACGCCCACTACGCTTGACCCCTTTCCCATCCCATGAGAAACGACATGGAGCAAGCAAAGCATGCACTCACCAAGGTTCCGGAGCTGACGCTCGCGTTCTGGATCATCAAGATCGCGGCGACGACGCTCGGCGAAACCGGCGGCGACGCGCTATCGATGTCGATGAATCTCGGCTATCTGATGAGCACGATCATCTTCGCGGCGGTGTTCGTCGTCGCGGTGATCGCGCAGATCAGGGCGGACCGGTTTCAGCCCGCGCTCTACTGGATCACGATCATCGCGACGACGACCGTCGGCACCACGCTGGCCGACTTCGCCGACCGCTCGCTCGGCATCGGCTATGCGGGCGGCAGCGCAATCCTGTTCGCGCTGCTGCTTGCGTCGCTCGTGGTGTGGCATCGCGCGATGGGGTCGGTATCGGTAGCGACGATCGCATCGCCGAAAGCCGAAGCGTTCTACTGGGTGACGATCATGTTCTCGCAGACGCTCGGCACCGCGCTCGGCGACTGGACCGCCGACAGCGCGGGCTTCGGCTACACGGGCGCGGCGATGATCTTCGGCGGCCTGTTGCTGCTGATCGTGCTCGCGTATTACTTCACGGAGGTGTCGCGCACCGTGCTGTTCTGGAGCGCGTTCATTCTGACGCGGCCGCTCGGCGCGGTGGTCGGCGATTTTCTCGACAAGCCGATCGCGAACGGTGGACTCGCGATGAGCCGCTACGGCGCGTCGATCGCACTTGCGATGTTCATCGTCGTGTGTGGATTGCTGTTCAGGCAGCGGGCGGCGCGTGTGGCGCATTGAGGCGCCGCAAAAAAACGGCGGTCCCGAAGGACCGCCGCGCGTCTGCTTACTTTTACTTCTACTTCTTCAGATCGAAACGATCTAGGTTCATCACCTTGGCCCAGGCCGCGACGAAGTCCTTCACGAACTTCTCCTGCGCATCGCTGCTCGCATAGACTTCGGCGAACGCGCGCAGCACCGAATGCGACCCGAAGATCAGGTCGACGCGGCTGCCGGTCCACTTGCGCTGCCCCGTCTTGCTATCGCGTCCTTCGAACACATCGCGGACCGACGACATCGGCTGCCATTCCGTGTTCATGTCGAGCAGGTTGACGAAGAAGTCGTTCGTCAGCGTTTCGGGCTTGTCGGTGAAGACGCCATGCGCGCCCTTGCCGGCCCCGTTCAGCACGCGCAAACCTCCGATGAGCGCGGTCATTTCCGGTGCGGTCAGCGTCAGCAGTTGCGCCCGGTCGATCAGCAACGACTCGACTGGCACTCGCACATTCCCCTTGACGAAGTTGCGAAAGCCGTCGGCTACCGGTTCGAGCGCCCCGACCGATTGCACGTCGGTCTGGTCCTGCGAGGCGTCCATGCGGCCCGGCGTGAACGGCACCGTGACCTTGTGACCGGCCTTCTCGGCGGCCTTTTCGATCGCCGCGCCGCCCGCCAGCACGATCAAATCGGCTATCGAGATCTTCTTGCCGCCGGATTGCGCGCCGTTGAACTCGCCCTGAATGCCTTCGAGCGTCTTCAGCACTTTCGCGAGCTGCTCCGGCTGGTTCGCTTCCCAGTCCTTCTGCGGTGCAAGGCGAATGCGCGCGCCGTTTGCGCCGCCGCGCTTGTCGGAGCCACGGAACGTCGATGCCGATGCCCACGCCGCCGACACCAGCTCGGAGATCGACAACCCCGACGCCAGCACTTTCTGCTTGAGCGCCGCGACCTCCTGATCGCCGACCAGCGGATGATCGACTTCCGGAATCGGGTCCTGCCACAGCAGTTCCTCCGATGGCACTTCAGGTCCGAGATAGCGCGCCTTCGGACCCATGTCGCGGTGCGTCAGCTTGAACCACGCGCGGGCGAAGGCATCGGCGAACTGGTCGGGGTTCTCCCAGAAGCGCTTCGAAATCTTCGCGTATTCCGGATCGAAGCGTAGCGACAGGTCCGTCGTCAGCATGGTCGGCTTGATCTTCTTCGATGGATCGTGCGCGTGCGGCACGGTTTCCGCCGAATCCTTCGCGACCCATTGATTCGCGCCCGCCGGGCTCTTCGTCAGTTCCCATTCGTGCCCGAACAGGCTTTCCCAGAAGCCGCTGCCCCACTTCGTCGGCGTGGTGGTCCAGGTGACTTCGAGGCCGCTCGTGATCGTGTCGGCGCCCTTGCCGCTGCCGTAACTGCTCTTCCAGCCGAGGCCCATGTTCTCCAGATCGGCGGATTCCGGCTCTGGGCCGACGTTGTCCGCCGGGCCCGCGCCGTGCGTCTTGCCGAAGGTGTGTCCACCGGCGATCAGCGCGACGGTTTCTTCGTCGTTCATCGCCATGCGCGCGAAGGTCTCGCGGATATCGTGCGCCGCCGCGAGCGGATCGGGATTGCCCTCCGGGCCTTCCGGGTTGACATAGATCAGACCCATCTGCACCGCGCCGAGCGGGTTCTCCAGATTGCGGCCATCGTCGGTGCGGCTGACTTCCTCGCCGTGCTTTTCGACATCGGCGGTAATCACGCCCTGATCGGAGTCGTTGCCGGCCGCGCCCTTGCCATAGCGGACATCGCCGCCGAGCCAGGTTTTCTCGTTGCCCCAGTAGACGTCCTGATCCGGCTCCCATGTGTCCTCGCGGCCGCCCGCGAAGCCGAAGGTCTTGAAGCCCATCGTTTCGAGCGCGACGTTGCCTGACAGAATGATCAGGTCGGCCCAGGAAAGCTTCTGCCCGTACTTCTGCTTCACCGGCCAGAGCAGACGCCGCGCCTTGTCGAGGCTGACATTGTCCGGCCAGCTATTGAGCGGCGCGAAACGCTGCTGGCCGCGCCCGCCGCCTCCCCGGCCATCGCCGATGCGGTAGGTGCCGGCGCTGTGCCACGCCATGCGGATGAACAGCGGGCCGTAGTGGCCGAAGTCGGCGGGCCACCAGTCTTTCGAATCGGTCATCACCGCTGCGAGGTCCTGCTTGACCGCGGCGAGATCGAGGCTCTTGAATGCTTCGGCGTAGTCGAAACCCGTGTCCAGCGGATTCGACTTGCCGGAATGCTGATTCAGCAGATCCACCCGTAGTTGCCGCGGCCACCAGTCACGGTTCGTCGTTCCTGTACCGGCGGCATGCGTAAACGGGCACTTCGATTCGTTCGACATGCGTTATCTCCTTGCGAGGACGTACCCACTAGTTTTTCTACTACTCACTTCCAAGGCGTCAGGCTTGCGTGCGTTCCGTGCTGCACGAACCTGGTCCAGAAAGGGTTGTCGCGGCGCGCGGCGGACGAGCGCAACTCGTCCCGGCAGCCTTACTCATCTTGAAAAATACGTGAGAGCGACGCTCAATAGAATGCGATTTTTGCAATGCCGCCGATAGGTGACGGCTATAAGCCGACGGCTCTTTCGCGATGCCCGCGCTTGCTGCACTGCGCAATGACGAGCGATGCGTCATGGCGCGATCGCCCGGCGTGCCTGACTTCGATTCGTCATGAAAGCTCCTTCCAGTCGGTGTAGGGATCGGGCTTGACGGACCAGCGCGCAGCGTCGCGCGTGCCTCGCGCGAATGGGCAGGGTCTTTCAGTCTAGCAGCGTCTGGTTCGGTTGGCAGACGGAATGCGCCGGGAGGAACATCGCGCTAGTCGTCCGTTTGGGAAATGGTCGGGAATCGTTGGGTGTTGGAGGATTTGACAACACATCAGGGTGTTGTCAAAATGTCCAACGTAAAAGCAAGGCTAGTCATACGTCAGCGCGAGGAGTTTTCGCCCGGAGCGTTCGTAGAACTCATGATCTGGCACCTCCCGCAGCCCGTCCCAGGATGCACGCATCCGTACAAGTACAGGCTTGCATACGTGGTGGGTGGTGAATGCGTGCTGCGTTACGACAACGAACGGGGCAAAGGCGATCATCGTCACTTTGTCGGCGTCGAGACGCCTTACGTCTTCAGGTCAGTCGAACAACTGCATGCCGACTTCCTCTCGAACGTGCAAATCTGGAATAGATGGAGGTCAAGATGATGAAGACCGTCACAATCGGCATCGCGTCGATGGAGGAAGTCAGCCAGCGCTTTCTCGCGGCCGTCAAAAGCGGCAAATCGCATGGAACGTTCTTCTCCTACGCCACCCCCGAACTGCTCTTTCGCACCTTCACGACCCCACGCTGGCAGATCATCCGCGCGATGACCGGCGCCGGCCCCATGTCTATCCGCGAACTGTCGCGGCGAATCGAACGCGATGTGAAAGGCGTGCATCGCGATGTCACGGCGCTCCTCGAGGCCGGCTTGCTGGAGCACGACGAGCACGGCGCCATCGTGTTTCCGTTTGACACCGTGCATGTCGATTTCACGCTGAAGGCAGCCGATCTCGCACCGCCCTCCGCCACGGAACGCAAGGCGCTCGACCCCGCCACCGACGAAGCCTGCGAGCAGGCTTCGCGCACCGCGCGTCGACGCGCGGCGCCGCGAAAGCGCGAATCTCGCCCGGCAGGCAGCCGCTGACGGGCGCCCGATTCAGCTCCAGTCGTCCATATCGTGCCGGATGCTGTGACGATTCGCGATGAGTTCGTCCACGCTCGGTTCGTTGTTCATCGCGCGCTGGATCGCGAGCTTCGTCGCCTCGTAGTTCGTGCGGTACATGTCCTTCTTGTCGAGGTTCGCGTCCGTCGCGCAGCGCGGGTCGATCCACACCAGGCTGATGATGCACAGATCGTTCGCCTGATCCTTCGGCAGAATGCCTTCGATCAGGCAATCGACCACGGCGTCGGCAGTTGCGGACTGCACGACGCCGCCGAACAGGTCGATATTCGCCATGTCCTTCAGCGTCACCTTCGGAACGATCATCGTCGCGGGGCGCACCATCTGATTGCACGCGCGAATCGCGAACATGGCGGTGTGGCCTTTCGACTGCGCCATCATGTTGGCGAACGCGTGGCCCACCGGCCCGTCGACGCGGCCGATCAGAATTTCGGGCATTGCATCGGTTGCTTGTCCCGGGGCGGCCAGCACGGTGGCCTCACCGGCGCGGAACGTCAGATCCAGACTCATGAGCACTCTCCTTTTGGGACGAAACGGTGCGTCGATAAACCGAAGGGACGTCCACACGCAAGGTCGATGCCATCGTCGTCGGCTCGAGTGTGAGCCTGGGCCCGGCGACAGACTGCTCTCCCTGCGTGACACACTGTGCGGGACGGCGTTTTCCCTGTCCTCCCTGTTTCGGGTGGGGGTTCGATTTGCCACGCGCACTTAACGTGGCAAGCATGCGGCATGCACGACGCGCGAGCGAGCGCGGCCGAACCCACTTTGCACCCTGCGGCGCGCCGCTGCGCGCCCATCACTGAGCCGACCCGGACCATGAATTCACTCGACGGTTACAGGCCACGCGCGGCGTGGATGACGACCCTGATGCTGACGGCGCTTGCCCTCATCAACTTCCTCGACAAGATCGTGCTCGGCATGGTGGCCGTGCCGCTCATGCGCGAACTGAACCTGTCGCCGGCGCAATTCGGCGTCGTCGCGGGAAGTTTCTTCTGGCTGTTCGCCGTATCGACAGTGCTGGTCGGATTTCTCTCGAACCGCATCCAGACGCGCTGGCTCCTGCTCGCAATGGGCATGACCTGGGCCGTGCTCCAGATTCCGCAGGCGCTCTTCAGCAGCATGGCGGCGTTTCTCGTGAGCCGCGTGGTGCTCGGCGCGGCGGAAGGCCCGTTCTATCCGGTGTCGGTCCACGCACTATACAAGTGGTTTCCCGACGAAAAGCGCAACATGCCGGTCGCGTTTCTGAATCAAGGCGCCGTCGTCGGCCTGCTGCTCGCTGGGTTGCTGATTCCGGTCATCACGCATCACTGGGGCTGGCGGACGAACTTTGTCGTGCTTGGCATCATCGGTGCGGTGTGGAGCGTGCTGTGGCTGTGCGTCGGGCGCGAGGGCAATCTGGTGCAGCGTCCGCGCGGGTCCGCGAGCGCGCCGCTTCAGAAAGTGCCCTACCGCAAGCTGCTGAGCAACCCGACTGTGCTCTGCGTGTTCTTCCTCGGCTTCGCCGGCTACTGGATGCTCGGCGCGAACATGACGTGGCTGCCGACCTATCTGGAGCAGGCGCTCGGTTACTCGGGCATCACGTCGGGACGATGGTTCGCGCTCGTCATCGCCACGGCGGCGCCGTTCAGCCTCGGGCTCAGCTGGCTGTCGCAGCGCATGCTGGCGCGCGGGGCATCGTCACGCAGCGCGCGCGTGCGTTTGTTGTGTGCGGCGTTCGTCGGCGGCGCGTGTTTGTTCTTTGTGTTGATGTTGCCGGGGCTATCGCCTGGACAGAAAGTCGCGGTGTTCGCGCTGGCGGGCGCGTTGCCTACCGTGTGTTTTGCGCTCGCGCCCGCGCTGTTGTCGGAGGTCGTGCCGGATGCGCAGCGCGGTGCGCTCATCGGCATTCATACGGCGCTCGCCAGTACGGGCGCAGCGATCGCGCCCATGCTGATCGGCCGGATCGTGCAGGCGCACGGCAACACGAGCGCGCATGCCTATGAACTCGGGTTCGCTACGAGTGCGGGCATGTTGATCGTCGCTGCGCTCGCGGCGTTGTGCTGGTTGCATCCTGAGCGGTCGAGAGGCGCGTCGGGGAAGCGGGTCGCTACTACCGCCGCCTGAGTGTGCGGTTCCTGGGGCTTTTGCCGGACAAACCTACCGCGAAACCTTCGCGCGATAGGCAAACCGATCCCCACGAAACAGCAACTCGGCGCAGCACAGTGCGTTGCCCTGAATATCGAACGGCGTACAGCGCACGCGCAACAGCGGCGTGCCCGGCTCCACCTTCAGCCGCCGCGCGTGGTCCTTGGTGGCCGCGATCGCGGCGCTCTCAGTGTCGACATGTTTGAGCCGATAGCCAAGCCGCTCCTCAAAGATGCTCATCACGTCGTTCGTCTCGAGATCCTCGGCAACGAGCGCCTCGATGAGCGCCGCATCCCCCATCACCATGAACAGCGCCACCGGCACGGCATCCCACAGCCGCAACGTCGTGGCGCACACGAGCGTGTCGCCTTCCTCAAGGCCAAGCGTGCGCAGCGCAAACGGCGGCGCCGCAACCTGCCGCACCGATAGCAACTCGCCATGCGCCGTCTGGCCACGCTTGCGCGCCGCCTCGTAGAAGCCCGTCAGTTGCCCGAGATCGGACCGCTCGGCCGGACGTGTGACAAAGCTCCCCTTCCCATTGATCTTCTCGATCAGCCCGCTCGCATGCAGACCCGCGAGCGCCTGCCGGATCGTGATGCGGCTCACGCCATGTTGCGCGACGAGCTCCGCCTCCGATGGAAGCTTGACGCCCGGCGCGAGATCGTTGGAGACGATCCGCTGCCGCAACGCTTCTTCGATCTGCTTGAAACGAGGCTGTGTCATGGCGCCTTTTTTCCTTTTCGATGGACGGCAACGATAAAAACCGATTGTAGCTGTCATGACAGGCTAGGGGTTTTGCCCGGTATACCTGTTATGACAGGTAGTGCGACGATTCCCGATCAACAGGAGAAAATCATGCAGCAAGCCGTTTGCGCACCGAAGGCGCGCGTGCCCGATCCGTCGCCCGATGAAAGCTTGCCCTTCACCGTTGAACGCGCGACCCCGGCGATCGGCGCGTATGTCGGCGGCATCGATCTGCGCGATCCGCTCGACGAGCCGGCCTATCTCGCGCTGCGCCGCTTGCTCATCCGCTACAAGGTGCTGTTCTTCCGCGATCAGGACATCACGCCGGCGCAACACGTCGCGCTTGCGCAGCGCTTCGGCGAGCTGGAAGTGCATCCGGTTTTCGCCCATCACCCGGATCACCCGGAACTCGCCCTGTTCGACAAATCGGGCGAAAAGCGCGGCCACGAAAACATCTTTCACAGCGACGTCTCGTGGCGCGAAGTGCCGTCGATGGGCTCAATCCTGCGTTGCGTCGAATGCCCGCGCGTCGGCGGCGACACCATCTGGGTCAACATGGCGCTCGCGTATGACAAGCTGCCCGAAGACGTGAAGACGCGCATCGCGACTTTCCAGGCGGTGCACGACCTCCTGCCGCTGTTCGGCAAGGTTCTGTCGCCCGAGCAGCGCGCGAGCGTGCGCGCGCAAAATCCGGCGGTCACGCATCCGGTCGTGCGCACGCATCCGGAATCGGGCGAAAAAATTCTCTTCGTGAACGAAGCATTCACCACGCACTTCGCCAATTACGCCGATACCACCGCGTACCGCTTCGGCTTCGATCTCAAGCTGGCCGAAATGGACCTGCTTCAATACCTGTTCCGGCAGGCGGCCGCGCCGGAATATCAGGTGCGCCTGAAGTGGCAACCCAACACGATCGCGTTCTGGGACAACCGCGCGGCCCAGCACTACGCGGTGCAGGACTATTACCCCGCCGTGCGCCGCATGATGCGCGCGACGATCATCGGCGACCGTCCGGTCTGAGCGCGTCGCCGCGCAATGGAGAAGCCATGAAAGAGTTGAACAGGTTCTATATCGGCGGACGATGGGTCGAGCCGGCCGTCGGCGGGCGCTTTGCCGACATCGTCAATCCCGCGACGGAAGAAGTCATCGGCCGCGTGGCGATGGGTACGAACGCCGATGTCGAGTCCGCCGTCGCGGCGGCGCGCGCCGCCTTTCCCGTCTGGTCGCGCACGAGCGTCGAGACGCGCGCGGCGCTGCTCGGCCGCGTGATGGCGCTGTACAAGGAGCGCATCGGCGCGCTCGCCGACGCGATCACCACCGAAATGGGCGCGCCGTCCTGGCTCGCGCGCGAAAGGCAGGCGCCCGCCGGGCTCGGCCAGTTTCACGGCACGCTGACCGCGCTGCAAGGCTTCCCGTTCGTCACCGAACGCGGCACGACGCAGATCGTGCGCGAGCCGGTCGGCGTCGCGGCGCTGATCACGCCGTGGAACTGGCCGCTCAATCAGATTGCCGCGAAGGTCGCGCCCGCGCTCGCGGCGGGCTGCACCGTCGTGCTGAAGCCATCGGAAATCACGCCGCTCGACGCCGAACTCTTCGCGGACATCCTGCACGATGCAGGCGTGCCCGCCGGCGTGTTCAACGTGCTTTACGGCGATGGCGCCGAGATCGGCGGCGCGCTCGCCCGGCATCGCGGCGTCGACATGGTGTCGATCACCGGTTCCACGCGCGCGGGCGTCGACGTCGCACTGAAGGCCGCGCCGACCGTCAAACGCGTGACGCAGGAGCTGGGCGGCAAATCACCGAATGTGATCCTCGACGACGCCGATCTGAAAAGCGCCGTATCGGGCGGCGTGATCGCCTGCATGATCAACTCCGGTCAGACCTGCATCGCGCCTACGCGCATGCTGGTGCCGAAGCATCTGTACGCGCAGGCCGTCGCGATTGCGGCGGCGACGGCGAACGCGCTGACGGTCGGCGATCCGATGCTGCCCGACACCAAAGTCGGCCCGATCTCGAATCGCCGGCAGTACGAGCGCGTGCAGCAGATGATCCAGCAGGGCATCGACGAGGGCGCGACGGCCGTCGCGGGCGGCCCTGGCCGGCCGGAAACACTGACGCGCGGCTTCTATGCGCGCCCGACCGTGTTCGCGAACGTGCATAACGACATGAGCATCGCGCGCGAGGAAATTTTCGGGCCTGTCGTCGTGATGATTTCGTACGCGACCGAGGACGAAGCCATCGAGATCGCCAACGATACGGATTTCGGGCTCGCAGCCTATGTTTCGTCGGCCGACCCGGCGCGCGCGCGGCGCGTGGCGGCACGTCTGCGCGCGGGCGCGGTGATGCTCAACGGCGCGACGATCGACCTGAACGCGCCGTTCGGCGGCTACAAGAGCTCCGGCAACGGCCGCGAGTTCGGTGAACACGGACTGTCCGAATTCCTCGAAACGAAGTCGATCGCGGGCTGCGCATAAGCAAATCGCCTCGCGCCGTGGCTGGAACCGGCGCGGGGCGACAAAGAAAGCGGTTGGATCAGAACGTCGTCAGAACGTCGAAAGCGTCAGCGTATTGCGCACTGACTTCACGCCTTGCACGCCTTGCGTGACGCGCGTCGCCTGTTCGATCTGCGCCTCTTCGGGCACCCAGCCTTCCAGGATCACGTCGCCATTGGTCGCGCGCACCGTGACGCCGTTCGCGCGCATCCCTTTCGCCTTGGCGAGCGCGGTGAGAATGCGCCGGCGCAACGCGCGATCGGCTGCTTTGGCTGATGTCTTGCCCGCGCTCGCAGCGGACGTCGCCGCCGATGCGACAGGCGTCGAAGCCGTCTCCTGCGCGTGAACGTACAAAGAAGCGCTGAGCGCGGCGAGCGCGACCATCAGCTTGCCAGTTCGAATGAATTTCATAGTGTTGTTGGTTGCCATGATCGTTGTAACGATGTCCGAAGCGATGAAACCCGACATGCGCACTTCGCCGCGCCCGCAAGCCCGGACGAAGCGCGCCGGAGGTGAATCAGAAACGATGCGACACGCCGACGCCCACGAGCGTCTGCTTCTCGCCCGGCCCGATCGCCGTAAGGCCGGGCCAGGTCGTCGTCGCGAGTCCGTTGTTCTTCATGTAGCCCGCGCGCGCATAGAAGGACGTGCGCTTCGAGATGTTGTGATCCGCGCCCACCTAGATGCCCCACGTGTTGTCGTGCACGCCACGCACGAGCCGCTGGAAGCCTGCGATTTCGATGGCGTCGACGGGCGTCGCCTGGATCGTCGCCCCGAGTTCCGCGACGCTGAACGGATGCGCCGCATTCAGGCGCGCGGCGACCGAACCGGCCGCCGGGTCTTCCGGCTTGTGATACGTGTAATTGAATTGCAGATTCACGATGCCGATGCGGTAAGCGAGCGCGCCGGTGTAATGCTCGACCGAGACGGTATTAACCGCGGCGGGCAAGCCCGGAATGTTCTTCGAGCCCGGATGCTGGAACTGGTAGGACAGGCCCACATACAGGCCATAACCCGAGTACGTTCCGGCGACGTCCAGCATGTTGCCGGTCGTCTGCGGATACGGCTGCGTGACGGAAGCGGCGAGCGCATACATGCCCCACAACTGAAAGCCGCTGAGATTGGGCGACTTGTAGACGATCGCGTTGCTCGAACGGCCGCCGCCGGTCTGCGTGGCCATTGTGTTGCGGTCGAAGGTCGTCGACGACGCCGCGAGCGGCGAGAGCACTTCGTTCGCGCGGAACGGATCGGTCGGGTAGAGCGACCAGAACGTCGGCTGATATTGCCTGCCGAGCGACAGCGAACCGTACTTCTCGTGCGTCAGGCCGACCCACGCCTGGCGATAGAACATCGCGGAGGAATCCGCGAAGAACGTGCCGTTGTTGATGTTGTAGCCGTTTTCGAGCGTGAAGACCGCCTTGAGGCCGCCGCCGAGATCCTCGCTGCCTTTCAGGCCGACCATCGAGCCGCTGTTGCCGCCGCTTCGCATCGACCAGGACTGTGTGCCGCCGTTGTTGAACCACTGAACAAATGCATCGGCGACGCCGTAGAGCGTGACGCTGGATTGCGCCGCCGCGCTGCCGGCCGCAACCGCGAGCGCCGCGCCGGCAACGCTCTTCGTGATGAAACGCATGAGTGTCTCCTCGTTGTGGGTGTCTGGTCTGCCCGGCGCGCGCGATCGCGTCGCGCAACGCACACCGATGCCGCGCCGACCCATTCCGATGGAGTGTTGCAGCCGGGGACGAACGCATCACTACCCGAAGCGAGTAGGCGCGGGAATACCCGCATTCGATCGCTAATTGATTCGTTGCACCGACTATCACTCGCTCGGCTCACAGACAAGTGCTTTGTTCCTATAAACGCAGGAGTGCGAGATACACATGTTCCCTAGCGGGCAGCGTGCGTCCTGAGCGCTAGAATCATCGGTAGAGGCCCACAATGAATGACGCAGGTGTTTGATGACCGAAACAATCATCCTTCGCAATCCGAATAATGGCATCGGCGACTCAGCCGCGCCGCCCATTGCGTGTGCGTCGCCGCGCGTGTCGACGCTGGTGCTGGGCCGCGAGCGGCTCGTCGCGCAACTCGTCGAGGCGCGCCGCAAGCGCTGCATCGTCGTGCAGGGCCCGGCGGGCTATGGCAAGACCACCGCGCTCATCGCGTGGCGCGAGGCGCTCTATCCGCTCGCGTTTCAGGTGGCGTGGCTCACGCTCTCCGACGAAATCGACGACCTCGCCCGCTTTCTCGACGCGCTCGCCGCGAGCCTCGCGCAAGTCGATCCGGCGATGTCGCGCGACGCAGCGCTGCTCGGCGGCCGCGGCATGGACGACGAAGCGATCGAGCGCACGATCATCGCGCTGGTGCGCGGCATCGCCAGCCGTCAGGGCGATCTGGTGCTGGTGCTCGACGATCTGCATCGCCTGACGGAGCGGCGCTGTCATCGGTCGCTTCAGTGGCTGCTCGACTACGCGCCGCCGAATCTGCATGTCGTGCTCGCGTCGCGCGGGGCGATTCCGCTTTCGATCGGGCGCATCCGCGATGCGGGCCTGCTCCTCGAACTCGACCTGCGCGATCTGCGCTTTTCGATGGCGGAATCCAGAGCGTTTCTCAAGTCGCAATGCCCGGAGATCGGACCGCGCGAGGCCCGCCAGATGCACGAACTGACCGACGGCTGGGTCGCCGGCCTGCAACTGATGGTGGTCGGCGCGAGGCGCAGGAAAGCTGTCGAGGCGCAGCACGCGCCCGACGATACGCTCGCGGACACGCAACTCCTCGATGCCCACACCTTCGCGGAATATTTCGAGCGCGAAGTGCTGTCGCGGCTCGCGGCGAGCGAAGTCGAGCTGCTCGTGCGCATGGCCGTGTGCGAACGGCTCTGCGCGCCGCTGTGCGCCGCGCTGCTCGGCGGCACGGACCATTCCGGCGACGTGCTGAAACTGCTCGCGCGCCTCGAAAGCGACAATCTCTTTCTCGTGCCCGCCGGTCACGATGCGCACCACGCGTGGTATCGGCTGAATCCGCTGTTTCGCGAGACCCTGCTCGAACGTTTCCGCGCGCGCGGCGAGGCGCAGCGGCGGCAGGTGCATTGCGCGGCGTGGCGCTGGTTCCAGGCGCACGATCACGCCGATGAAGCCGTGCGCCACGCCATGCTCGCCGGCGAACCCGCGGCGGCGGCGGATCTGGTCGCCCGCATCGCGCGCAGTCTCCAGTTGCGCGGCGACTTGCGCAAGGTCGTCGCGCTGATGCGTCTGTTGCCGCAAGCGGAGATTCAGGCGCGCGTTGGCCTGCGGCTCTGGATGATCCATCTGCATCTCTACGCGCGCGAGTTCGACGCTTGCGCGAGCTCGATCGAGCGCGTGGCCAGCGATCTCGCGCCCGACGACGCCCATTCGCGCTATCGCCTGACGCTGCTGCACGCGGCGCTCGCAGTGCAGCGCGACGATCTCGACGCCGCCACTGAACTGCTGCCGCTTCTGCGCGCGCTGCCGCACGACGCGCAGGGCATCACCGTGGGCGCGCGCAACAATCTGCTCTCGTGGATCCATGCGCGGCGCAGCGATTTCGACGAAGCGCGTCGCGTCCAGACGGACCGCGCGCCCGCGTTGCCCGACGGCACGCCGATCATGGGTACGTCGGCTGGCGTATTGAGCGGGCGCGCGCTCGCGGGCTTCAGCCATCTGCTGCAAGGCGATCTGCTCCAGACCGAGCGCGTGTGCCGCGATGTGCTGTACGAAGCCGAACAGCGCGGCAGCGCAGCAGCCGAAGCGTCCGCGCTCGCCGCGGCCTTGCTCGGCGAAGCGCTCTATGAAGCGGGCGAGGCGGATCAGGCGCTCATACTGCTCGAAGAACGCCTCGACGTAATCGAGCGCGTCTCGTTTCCGGACTCGGTGATGAGCGTGCTGACGGTGCTGTCTTCGTCGCATTGGCTCGCGGGTCATCGGCTCGACGCGATCGCGTGTCTCGATCGGCTCGAAGACTACGCGGTGCGGCACGATCTGCGCCGCGTGCTCGCCCATTGCCTGGCGCTGCGGGTCCGGCGCGATCTGCAACGCGGCCAGTTCGACGCCGCTCAGGCGCATTTGGCGCGGCTCGACGCGCTGGCGGCGCGCGCCGCGTCGCACATGTCGGCGGCGGCAGCGGCGGAATTTCAGGTGGTCGCGCAGCAGGCGCACGTCGATTGGCGGCTCGCCCACGAAGACTACGACGCCGCGGCGCATGCGCTCTCGCCGCTGATCGACTCATGCCGCGAGCGCGGCTGGCAACGGCGGCTCGCGTTCCTCGAAGCGCAGAAGGCCGTCGCGGCGCACGGGCTCGGCGACGCGAGTTCGGCGCGCAAGCTGATGTTGTCGGCGATGCGCCTCGGGCATCGTCTCGGTCTCGTGCGCACGCTGCTCGACGCCGATCCCGCCGTGCCGGATCTGATCGTTCGCGTGAGCAACGACGCATCGCAAGACGCCGTGCTGCAGTTCTACGCGGACCGCCTGCGCGATGCGCACGTCCGCGCCGCCGCGGCACAGTCCGCATCGACGAAACCGAAAGCACGTTCCGGCGACGCGAAAGCGCACGACATTCTGAGCGCGCGCGAGACGAAAGTACTGAGCCTGCTGGCGCAAGCGCTGCCGAACAAGAAGATCGCCCGGACGATGGGTATTTCGCCCGAGACGGTCAAATGGCACCTGAAGAACATCTACAGCAAGCTAGGCGTATCGAGCCGTGATGAAGCCGTTGCGCGTTCGCGGGATCTCGCGCTGGGCGATGGCGCGTGATCCCCTCGAACGTTCGAATCGAGTGGCAGATTCGCGAGCACATCGGCGTGAAAATCGGCATCGCCGAGGCGCAGCGACGCCGCCGTCAGATATTTGAAGTAGTCGCCGACAGCCAGCTCCGCCGTCACGCCCATGCCGCCGTGCAACTGCACGGCCTGCTCGCCGATGAACCGCGCCGCGCGGCTCACGATCAGCTTCGCCGACGAGATCATGCGGCGCCGCTCGGTCGCGTCCGTTTCCTCGATGGCGGATGCGGCCAGATGCGCCATCGACAGCGCGAGTTCCTTCTGTACGAGCATGTCCGCCACGCGATGGCGCAGCGCCTGAAAGCGTCCGAGCGCCTGCCCGAACTGCTTGCGCGTGCACAGATACTCGGAAGTCATCTCGATCAGACGTTCCATTGCGCCCGCGCTGGCTGCGCACGATGCCGCGATGCCCAGCTCCAGCGCCGCTTCGAGCATCGCTTGCCCGCGCGCGCCGTCGCCGAGCATCGCCCGTTGCGGCACGCGCACCGCTTCCAGCGTGACTTCGGCGGCGCGCTCGCCATCGAGCGTCGGATAAGCGCGCACTGTCACGCCCGCCGCCGATGCCGGCACGATGAACAGCGACACGGCCTGAATGGACGCATTCCACGCCGATACGATCAGCGAATCCGCAGCCCCGCCGTGCCACACGTGCGCCTTGCAGCCATCGAGGACGAAGCCGTCATCCTGCGCGCGCGCCATGGTCGACGGACGTGCATAGTCGTAGCGGTTCTCCGGTTCCTGATACGCGAGCGTCACGATCTCGCGGCCCTCGGCCATCGCGGGCAACCATGCTTGCCGCTGCGCATCCGTTCCGAAACGTTGAATCAGACCGGCCGCCATCACCGCGCAGGGAATCAGCGGCTCGGGAAGCAGCGCGCGTCCGGCTTCGAACTGCACGGCGAAGATGTCGGTTGCGGTGCCGTCGAAACCGCCGTAGTCGGAGGCGATCGTCAGTCCGAGCACGCCGAATTCCGCATAGGTGCGCCACGCATCGCGGCTGAAGCCGTCAGGATGGCGCACCGCATTGCGGCGCGCGTCGATCGGGTAGCGTTCCTCGGTGAAGCGTCTCAGGCTGTCCGCGAGTTGACGCTGCTCGTCGCTGTATGAAAAGTCCATCTTTACGTCTGCCCGTTCTAGAGGTCGAGAACCGCTTTCGCGATGATTTCCTTCTGCACTTCGTTCGTGCCGCCGTAAATGGTCGGCTTGCGCATGTCCAGATAGAAGCTGCCGATGTTCGCGCCATAGCCCGGCTCGGGCGTCCAGCCGTCGAAGCCGTCTGCGAGCCAGCCGGGCGAGAACGGCAGCGCGTTCGGCCCGGCGATGTCGACCTGCAACGCCGACAACGCCTGCTGCAACTCCGAGCCGCGAATCTTGAGAATCGACGACTCCACGCCCGCGCCGCGCTGACTCGCCTCCGACGCCACGCGCATCAGCAGCATTTCCAGCGCCATGACCTCGGCTTCGATGCGCGCGATTTTCTCGCGGATACGCACATCGTCCGCGAGCGGTGCGCCGTTGCGGCGCTCGCGCTGCGCCAGCGCCTTCACATAGCGCAATTCCCGCCGGCAATGTCCGATACCCGCGATGCCCGTGCGCTCGTGCCCGAGCAGATACTTCGCGTAAGTCCAGCCCTGGTTCTCCTCGCCGACGAGATGCGCGGCGGGTACTTTGACGTCGTCGAGCCAGACCTCGTTGACGTCGGCGGCGCCTTCGAGGGTGTCGATCGGGCGCACCGTGATACCGGGCGATGTCATCTCGATGAGCAACAGCGAAATGCCGTTCTGCTGCTTCGCTTCGGGATCGGTGCGCGCGAGGCAGAACATCCAGTCCGCGTGCTGCGCATACGTGGTCCAGGTCTTCTGCCCGGTCACGATGTAATGGTCTCCCGCGCGCACCGCACGCGTCTTGAGCGAGGCGAGATCCGAGCCGGCGCCGGGTTCGGAATAGCCCTGACACCACCAGTCCTGCGCCGACAGAATGCGCGGCAGATGGCGCGCCTGCTGCGCGGCGCTGCCGAATTTCATCAGTACCGGGCCGATCATGTTGAGGCCGAACGGAAGCTGGCGCGGCGCGCCCGCGAGGCCGCATTCGATATCGAACAGGAGCCGTTGCAGCGCCGTCCAGCCCGTGCCGCCGAACTTCTCCGGCCAGCCGGGCGCGCCCCAGCCCTGCGCATGCAGGATGCGCTGCCAGCGCACCACGTCGTCGCGTTCGAGAGGGCGATGATTCAGCACCTTGTCGCGCAGATCGCGGGGCAGGCCATCACGCAGAAACGCGCGGACGGAATCGCGAAACGCGAGATCCTCTTGCGAATAATTCAGGTCCATTGAACATCCTCGTAGAGCGCGCATCCAGACAGACCCACGATACGCGGCACGGCGCGCCGGACCGCCACCCACCTCGGGTGGTCACCCGCGAGTGCGCCTCCCCTATCCTTCATCAAGGGCAAACGAGCCGCCGCACGGCGGAATCGACAAATCAACAGCCGGACGGCGGCGCGCGGCTTCGTGGCCGCATCCGGCAAGAAAGCATCCATGCTCGGGAGACAGATGTAATGAGCACGCTCGAAGCAAGCGGCAAGGTGGCACCGTCTTATCGTTCTGTGCGGTTTCCCGAGCGGCAGACGCTCGTCGAGCATCGCGCGGATGGCACGCTGATTCTCCGTAGCGCCCGCGCGCTGCCGCGCATCGAACAGCGCTCGTTCGCGGACTTCATTCCGGGCTGGGCGGTGCAGCGCGGCAATACCGCCGCGTTCTGCGAGCGCGACAAGAACGGCGCGTGGCGCTCGCTGACCTGGCGCGAGCTCTGGCGGCAAGTGCGAGCCGTGGCGGCCGCGCTGCTGGACATGGGACTGAACGCGCAGCGCCCGCTCATGCTGTTGTCGGGGAATTCCATCGAGCAGGCCGTGCTGCTGCTCGCCGCTGAATACGCGGGCATTCCGGCCGCGCCGGTATCGCCCACCTATGCGCTGATGAGCAAGGACTTCGCGCGCCTCAAGGCCATCTGCGACATGGTCCCGCCCGGCGCGGTCTTCGTGCAGTCGGTCGCGCCGTATGCACGGGCGCTCGCGGCGTTAAATCTGAAGGCCGTGCCGGTCATCTCGGTCGATGACGCGACGAAAGGCCAGTACACGTGGGACGCGCTCACGAGCAGCCCGCTCGACGAAACGAGCCGGCGCGCAATCGAGCGCGCCCATGCCGCCATCGATGCCGACGACACCGCCCGCGTGCTCTTCACCTCCGGCTCCACGGGCCTGCCGAAAGCCGTTCGCCTCACATACGGCAACCTGGGCGCGGTCGCCGCTTATTATTCGGACGGCTTCGCGTGGCTGCTCGACGCACAGCCCGTGTTTCTCGACTGGCTGCCGTGGCATCACGGCCTCGGCGGCGTGCTGCATCTCGGCCGCGCGATCCAGTTCGGCGCGACGCATTACATCGACGATGGCCGTCCCGTGCCCGGCATGATCGAGCGCACCGTGCGCAATCTGCGCGAAGTATCGCCGACCATCTTCACGAGCGTGCCGTCCGCATGGACCGTGCTCGCCACCGAACTCGAACGCGATCCGCAACTGGCCGAAAGCCTCTTCGCAAAGGCGAGCTTCTTCGGCTACGGCGGCGCGAGCATGCCGGTCGAAGTATGGAAACGCATCCAAAACGTCGCGGAGAAAACCATCGGCGAGCGGATCACGTTCTGCACCGGTCTCGCATCGACGGAAACGTCCGGCATGGGCACGTATTGCAGTTGGCCGACGGACACGCCCGGCAACATCGGCACGCCCGCGCTCGGCTCGGAAGTGAAGCTCGTGCCGCTCGAAGGCGGCGATGGCCGCTATGAAATCCGCATGCGTGGCCCGAACGTGTTCGGCGGGTATATCGGACAGCCGGACCTTACCGCGGCCGCGTTCGACGACGAAGGCTACTTCCGCTTCGGCGACGCCGTGCGTCTGGCCGATCCCGCCGATCCGGCCCAGGGCATGATCTTCGCGGGCCGCACGGTGGAAGACTTCAAGCTCGCGAACGGCTCATGGGTGCGTACCGGCGCGTTGCGGCTCGCGCTCATCGACTGCTGCGCACCCTTATTGTCCGATGCGGTGATCTGCGGGCACGACCGCGACTATCTCACCGCGCTCGCATGGCCGAACGTCGCCGCGTGCGAGCGCATCGCGCCCGAACTCGCGTCGCTCGATGTTGGCGCGCTCGCCGCGCATCCGCTCGTCGTCGCCGAACTGAGCCGGCGTCTTTCGCAGCAGAAAGCGGGCGGCGCGACGCTCGTCATCGAGCGGCTGATGCTGATGGCGGAGCCGCCCTCGCTCGACGCCAACGAAATCGCCGACAAAGGCTACGTCAATCAGGCGATCACGCGCGCACGCCGCGCGCATCTGATCGACGCGCTGTATCAGACCGATCCTGCTTCGAACATCGCGCATAGCGGCGCTTCGTCGCGGCACGCGAACAGATAAGACTCAACCTTCCGGGAACTTGACATGCACATCGAACGCACCGTCTTTCGGGACGATCACGAAATGCTTCGTACTACTGCTCGACGCTTCTTCGAGCGCGAATGCGTTCCGCATCAGGCGGAATGGGACAAGGCCGGACGCGTGGATCGCGAAACCTGGCTGAAGGCGGGCAAGCAAGGTCTCCTGTGCGTCTCGATTCCGGGCGAATACGGCGGCGGCGGCGGCGATTTCGGTCATGTGGTCGTCGTCAACGAGGAAATGACGCGTGCGGGCGTGAGCGGGCCAGGCTTCGCGGTGCATTCGGATATCGTCGCGCCGTATATCGCGCGTATCGGCAACGAGGAGCAGAAGCAACGCTGGCTGCCCGGCATCTGCAAAGGCGAGCAGATTCTCGCCATCGCGATGACCGAGCCCGGCACCGGCAGCGATCTCAAAGCGGTGCGCACCAGCGCGCGCCGCGACGGCGATCACTATGTCATCAACGGCAGCAAGACCTTCATCACGAACGGGCTGAATGCGGATCTCGTCGTGGTCGTCTGCACGACGGACCCGGGCGCGGGTGCGAAGGGCGTGAGCCTGATCGTCGTCGAGACGACGCGCGAGGGTTTCCGGCGCGGCCGCAAGCTCGACAAGATCGGCATGCACGCGCAGGACACCGCCGAACTCTTCTTCGACGACGTCCGCGTGCCGGTCGAGAACCGTCTCGGCGAGGAAGGCAAGGGCTTCGCGTATCTGATGGCCGAATTGCCGCAGGAGCGCCTGAACATCGCGGTCGGCGCGGCTGCGCGACTCGAAACGTGTCTCGAACACACGCTGAACTACGTGAAGGATCGCCGCGCGTTCAATCAGACCGTGTGGGACTTCCAGAACACCAAGTTCAAGCTCGCCGACATCAAGGCGCAAGCCATCGCCGTGCGGCTGATGGTCGATCACTACCTCGACGTGCACATGCGCCGCCGTCTGACGCTCGAGGAATCGGCCATCGCGAAACTGTTCGCCACCGAAACCCTCGGCAAAGCGCTCGACGAGATGGTGCAACTGCATGGCGGCTACGGCTACATGCTCGAGTATCCGGTCGCCCGCGCGTTCGTCGATGCCCGCGTGTCGCGCATCTACGGCGGCGCGAGCGAAGTCATGCGCGACCTCATCTCGCGCAAGCTGTGAATCCATCGAATCCTCACTCACTGAAGGAGAAGCACATGAGTCGCAAGGTGTATGTCGCAGGTGTCGGCATGATCCCGTTCAAGAAGCCGGGCGCGAGCGAAACGTACGACGTGATGGGCGAAATCGCGATCCGCGACGCGCTCGCCGATGCCGGCCTCGACTTCAAGGCCATCCAGCAGGCCTATGCCGGCTATGTCTATGGCGACTCGACGTGCGGACAGAAAGCGATCTATCGCGTCGGCATGACGGGCGTGCCCGTCATCAACGTCAACAACAATTGCGCGACGGGTTCCTCCGCGCTCTTTCTCGCGCGCCAGGCCGTCGAGTCCGGCGCGGTCGATTGCGCGCTCGCCGTGGGCTTCGAGTACATGCAGCCGGGCGCGTTGTCGTCGAAATGGAATGACCGCGCGCCCGCGCTCGAACGCGCGCTCGACCTGACCAACAAGCTCGTCGGCCACACCGAGATTCCCACCGCGATCCGCCAGTTCGCGGGCGCGGGCCTCACGCATATGCGCAAGTACGGCACGAAGCTGGAGACGTTCGCGCGGATTCGGGCGAAGGCGAGCCAGCACGCGGCGCGCAATCCGCTCGCGGTGTTCCGCAACGTGGTGTCGACCGAAGACGTGATGAATGCGCCGGTGTTGTGGGAAGGCGTGCTGACGCGTCTGATGGCGTGTCCGCCCACATGCGGCGGCGCGGCGGCCATTGTCGTGTCCGACGCGTTCGCGCGCAAACACGGCTTGCGCAGCGACGTGATGATCGCGGGCCAGTCGCTCGCCACCGATCTGCCGAGCACGTACGACGCGGGCGACATGATCCGCGTCGTCGGCTTCGATATCACGCGCAACGCGGCGCAGCAGGCCTACGAGCAGGCGGGCGTCGGCCCCGAGGACATCGATGTGGTCGAACTGCATGACTGCTTCGCGCAGAACGAACTGCTGACCTACGAAGGACTCGGCCTGTGCAAGGAAGGCGAAGGCGAGCGCCTCGTCATGGATGGCGACAACACCTACGGCGGCAAATGGGTGACCAATCCGTCGGGCGGTCTGCTGTCGAAGGGCCATCCGCTCGGCGCGACGGGACTCGCGCAATGCTTCGAGCTGACGCATCAGTTGCGCGGCACGGCGGGCGATCGTCAGGTTCAGGGCGCGAAGCTCGCCCTGCAACACAACCTCGGGCTAGGCGGCGCGGGCGTCGTCACCATCTACAAGCGGAACGCGTGATGACGATCGAGAAGAAACATATCGGCATGCGCCTGCCGGTATTCTCGGCGACGGCCGACGCGTGGCGTTTGCGCTTCTTCGCGAAAGCGATCGGCGAAACGAACCCGGTCTATTTCGACGAAGCCGCCGCGCACGACGCAGGTCATCCCACGCTGCCGCTGCCGCCCACGTTTCTGTTCTCGCTCGAATTCGAACAGTCGTCGACGGCATGGCGCGACGAACTCGGCATCGTCTCGTCGCGCATTCTGCACGGCGAGCAGTCGTTCGAGTATCACCGCGTGGCGTATGCCGGCGATCTGCTGCGCTACGAAAGCCGCATCGCGGATATCTACGACAAGAAGAACGGCGCGCTGTGGTTCATCGTGCGCGAAACACGCGTGACGAACCAGCGCGGCGAGCACGTTGCCGATCTGCGCAGCGTCATCGTTCAGCGATAAGCGGGGAACAGGCGAATGAGCAACATCAGTTTCGATTCGATCCGCGTCGGCGACACCTTGCCGCCGCTCACGCTTCCCGCGGTGAACCGCACGACGCTCGCGCTTTTTGCGGGTGCGTCGGGCGATCACAACGCCATTCATATCGATACCGACTATGCGCGTCGCGCCGGGGTGCCGGACGTGTTCGCACACGGCATGTTGTCGATGGCGTGGCTCGGGCGGCTGCTGACCTCGTGGGTCGACCAGCGCCAGTTGCGCGGGTTCGGCGTGCGCTTCGTCGGCATCACGCAACTCGGGCATGTGGTGACGTGCACGGGCAAGGTCACCGAAAAATTCGAAGCCGAAGGCGAACGCCGCGTGCGGCTCGAAATCCAGACCGTCAATCAATATGGCGACGCGCGCGTGCTCGGCGACGCGGTCGTCGCGCTCTGAATCATTCATCGGGAAGACATCATGGGAAAGCTCGAAGGCAAAGTGGCATTGGTAACCGGCTCGGGGCGCGGCATCGGTCAGGCGATCGCGCTCAAGCTCGCGAGTGAAGGCGCGCGGCTCGTCATCAACGATCTCGATACCGAGGCCGCGCAGGAAACCGTGGAGCTGCTACGCAAGCAAGGCACTGACGCGGAGGCGTGTGTCGGCAATGTGTCGGCGCCAGATTTCGCGGACCGATTCATCGGTACCGCGATGAATTCGTTCAAGGGCATCGACATCATCGTCAATAACGCGGGTTATACGTGGGATGACGTCGTGCAAAAAATGACCGATGAGCAGTGGTACGCGATCATCGACTGTCATCTCACCGCACCGTTCCGCATCCTGCGTGCGGCTTATCCGCATATCAAAGCGCTACACGCCACCGATAAGGAAGCGGGCCGGGAGAATTATCGGAAAATCGTCAATATTTCGTCCACGTCGGCGCTGAACGGGAACGCCGGTCAAATGAACTATTCGTCCGCAAAGGCGGGCGTGATCGGCATGACGCGCGCGCTGGCGCGCGAGTGGGGGCGCTTCAACGTCAACGTGAATTGCGTCGCATTTGGCCTGATTCATACGCGCATGACGGTGAGCACCGAGGCCGCGGCGTCGGTGAAGATCGATGGCCGGGACATTCGCGTCGGCCTGAATGCCGACATGTTGAAATCGCACGCGCAGCGCAATCCGCTCGGACGCGGCGGCACGCCGGAAGAGGCGGCGGGCGGCGTCTATCTCTTCTGCTCGCCGGAGTCGAACTACATCACCGGGCAGACGGTCGCGGTGGCGGGGAACTTGCAGTAGGACTGCTTGACCGAGAGAATGGGTTGCTTCACTTTGGCGCGTTCGGAGGTTGGCCGAACGTGCTTTTTTGTTTTTGTTCGCGGGAAAACATGCTGGCAATAGTCCATAACCCTAATACATCGAGGCGGAACACGAAGTAGAATCCATGGTCAATTGTCGTTCTCCTGAAAATTCCGAGCGGGGTTCACATCTATGCCAGCACCGCCGAAAATCAGTGTCTTGCTGCCTGTGTACAAAGTTGAGCCCTACATCGAAGAATGTCTCGATTCGCTCCTGTCGCAAACCTCCATCGATTTCGAGATTATCGCCGTCGACGACAGCAGTCCTGATCGATCTGGAGAAATGACGTCGCGCATCCTCGCGCAGCAAAGCCGAATTCCGTGGAAGTTTATTAAGAATCGCGAGAACAAGGGCCTCGCCGAAACCCGCAAGATCGCCGCACAGGCGGCGCGCGGCGAATATGTTCTGTGCGTCGATAGCGACGATCACGTTCATCGCGACCTGATCCGCAGGGTCATTGCCGAGGCGGACACGCACCATGCGGACGTCGTGATCTTCGCCGCCGAGAACATCAGTCCGGAAGGCACGATCAATTATCGCGTCGAGACGGGCGATGCGATCATCAGCGGCGTGGAGGCGGTCGAGAGAATTCTCGATCTGTCGCTGCAAGCCTACTGCTTCAACAAGCTCGTGCGCCGATCCATCTTCCTCGCGATCGAACATCCGACTGGACTGATATACGAAGATATTTGCGTCTCGGTGCAGACGCTGGGTAAATCGGAGATCGTGCGGCTCATGCCTGATACTTTGTATTCGTATATGTATCGGGAATCGGGAATTTCGACGCGCTTCAATCCTAATATCGTTGATCTTTTTGCCATCATGGATCGCGTGGAGAAGAGCACGGAGTCGCTGCCGATACGAAATTACCGCCGCCTTTTGTTCAGACTGAAATACATTTACGGCTATCGGACGATCGCGTTCCAGACAGCGATCAAGGCGCCGACGTATCGGCTGGCGAAGCCGATTCTATGCAGCGTGGCCGACAAGCTTCGCCTCGCGCATCTGGTCGGCATGTACTCGGATCATCGCCCGAAACTGTCCATCGTGATGGCCATGCTCAAGATCCATCCGTGGATTTTCTATTGCTTCGTCCGACGTTTCGGGCGTGGATAACATGCGCGCGGTTTGAAGGGCCTGCTTCAACCAGTCAGACTTCTGGCGCGAACCCGAGGCCGCTCGCACACAGCCGCGTAATCTCCGATTCATCGAGGCCCCAATCCCTCAAGGCATGACCGCCTCCTTCGCCTCGTCGAGGCGCGGGCCGTGAGATTGCCGAAGGCGTCTGCGAAAACTTCGGCGCAGGCGCGGGCTGCACCACGCCATCGAACTCGATGAAGCTCGCCCGCGCGCGATGCTGCGGATGCGCCGGCGCTTCCGAAAAGCCCAGCACCGGCGCGACACAGGCGTCGCTGCCGTCGAACACACGGCACCATTGGTCGCGCGTGCGCTCTGCGAACACAGCGGCGAAGCGTTCCCTGAGGATCGGCCAGCCAGCTCGATCATGCTGCGCGGGCAAATCCGCTCCAGCCAGGCCGAGCTTGTCCAGCAGTTGCGCATAGAAGCGCGCCTCAACCGCGCCAACGGCCATGTAATGCCCGTCCCGCGTGCGATAGCTGTCGTACCAGGGCGTGCCGCCATCGAGCAGATTGCTTTCACGCGCCTCGCGCCAGTTCCCCGATGCAATCAATCCCCAGATGGTCGTGCCGAGTTGCGCGGCGCCTTCGATCATCGCGGCGTCGACGACCTGCCCCGCGCCGCCGCGCTGCACGTTGAACAGCGCCGCCACCACGCCGAGCGCGAGCAGCATGCCGCCGCCGCCATAATCGCCGAGGAGATTCAGCGGCGGCACCGGCGGCTCGCCCGCACGGCCGATGCCCGACAGCACACCCGACAGCGCGATGTAGTTCAGATCGTGCCCCGCGCGCTCGGCGAGCGGACCTGTCTGCCCCCAGCCCGTCATGCGCCCATACACGAGCTTCGGATTGCGCGCGAGCGCCGCATCCGGTCCGATACCGAGCCGCTCCATCGTGCCCGGCCGAAACCCTTCGATGACGACATCCGCCTTCGACATCAGTTCGAGCGCGGCGTCGGCGGCTTCGCGATGCTTTAGATCCAACGTGACCGAACGCCGGCCGCGCCCGGTCAGATTCTTGTGCTTGCCACTGATCTTCGGCCCGAGATCGCCGGCCGCGACGGGACGATCGACGCGCAGCACATCCGCGCCCATGTCCGCGAGCAGCATGCAACCGAATGGCGCAGGACCGATCGCCTCGAACTCCAGAACCCGAACTCCGCTCAAAACGCCCATGTCCGCCTGTCTCCGGTTTGAAATTGATGCGATCGAGTCAGTAAGCCAGATGCGCGCATGAGCCGCGCCACCCGCGTCGGGTAGATCGAATCGAGCCTATCCGTTATCCTGCGCTGATGCTCACTCTTTCCCCACGCGACACCGCGATGCTCGACGGCGATTTCGGCGCTGGCCTCGCGCTCGCGATGCGCATCGTCGCCGCGACGGCGCGCGTCATGGACGCCGATACGCTCATCGACATCACCTGCGCGCATATCGACGGCTGTCTGTATCACGGCGCGGCGAGCCTCGATTTCGTCGAGCGCTTCGTCGCGAGCGGTGCGAAGGTCGCCGTGCCGACCACGCTCAATGTCGGCTCGCTCGATCTCATTCACCCGGAGCTGTTTCGCGGCGATGCCGGCATCGCGAGCGCGGGCAAGCGGCTCATGCAGGCGCATATCGAACTCGGCTGCGAAGCGAGCTTCACGTGCGCGCCGTATCAGTTGAAGCATCGCCCGAAACTGGGCGATCAGATCGCGTGGGCCGAATCGAACGCAATTGTCTTCGCCAACTCGGTGCTCGGCGCGCGCACGAGCCGCTACGGCGATTTTCTCGATCTCGCCGCCGCGATCACCGGGCGCGTGCCGAACGCGGGCCTGCACGTCACGGCGAATCGCGCGGCGCGCATCGTGATCGCCGCGCCCGATTTGCGCGCGTCGCCGCATCGCGATGCGGATTTCGCCGCGCTCGGCTTCGTGCTCGGCAGTGAAGTCGGCGCGACGGTCGCCGCCATCACCGGCCTGCCCGACGACACCACCGAAGACGAACTGAAGGCGCTCGGCGCGGCGGCGGCATCGAGCGGATCGGTGGCGTTGTTTCATGCGGTCGGCATCACGCCCGAGGCCGCGACGCTCGAAGCCGCCTTGCAAGGGCGCGCGCCCGAACGCACGATTTCGGTGAGCGCGGCGGACCTTCGTGCCGTGCGCGCGCGCTGGAGCCACGCGCAACCGGGTGACGCGCTCGCCGCCGTCAGTCTCGGCACGCCGCATTTTTCCGTCGCTGAGTTCCGCACGCTCGCCGCGCTTTTCGCACGTCATGAAGGCGCGCCGCGCTGCGATGTCTATGTGAACACGAGCCGTTTCGTGCTGTGGCAACTCGAAGAGGAAGGCATCGCGCAACAGCTTGCCGCGCGCGGCGTGCAGATCGTCGTCGATACCTGCACGTACATCACGCCGGTGATGAAGCAGGTGAGCGGCCTCGTGATGACCAACTCGGGCAAATGGGCGCATTACGCGCCAGCGAATATCGGCGTGACGGTCGCGTTCGGCAGCATGGGCGAATGCGTGCGATCGGCGTTCGAAGGAAAGGTGTGTATCGATGAAACCGTTTGAGGCCGTCACACTCGTGCCGGGCCACGCGCAAGCTGCGGGCATCGCGTTGCCGCCGCTCAGCTTCTGGGGCGGCTATGACGCGCAACGCGGCGTGATCGTCGATGCCACGCATGACGGTCACGGGCAAAGTCTCGCGTCGCGCATTCTGGTGATGCCGCGAGCGCGCGGATCGAGTTCGAGCAGCAGCGTGCTCGCCGAAGCGTTGCGCAACGGCACGGGGCCGGCGGGCATCGTGCTGACGGAGCGCGATCTGATTTTGTCGATTGGTGCGATCGTCGCGAATGAACTGTATGCCTCGAACGTGCCGGTCGTGATGGTCGATGAAGCCGCGTTCGCGCAACTCGCACGCGCCGATGCTCACATCGAAATCGAAGCACGCGATGCAACGCTGCCCGCGACCGTGCGCATCATCGCGCCATGATCGTCTCGACCACCGAGATGATCTGCTGCCCCGCCGTCTTCACATGCTGTTCGAGCAGCTTCGCGCCGAGCTTCGCATCGCGCTTCCTGCACGCATCGATCAGGTTCATGTGCTCTTCGTGCGACTGCTCGCGGATCGGCACCTGCACGACCTGGAAGCGGAAATAGCGGTCACTGCGATCGTGCAGGCCGCGCAGCATCTGCAACGTGATATCGCGCCGCGCCGGCAGATAAAGCGTTTCGTGCAGACGCCAGTTCAGTTGCCCCCAGACGCCCGAATCCGCGTCATCCATCTCGTTGACGAGCTTCTCGGCCTTGGCGATTTCGGCATCGGTGATATGCGGAATCGCCTGCGAGAACAGCCACGGCTCCAGACGCAAGCGAATCTCGAACGTCTCCTGCACTTCTTCTATCGACAGCTCCGCGACATACGCGCCGCGATGCGGCACCTTGGTCAGCAAGCCCTCGCCGGTGAGACGCGTGATCGCTTCGCGGATCGGCACGCGGCTCACACCGAGTTCGTCGGCGAGCGCTTCCTGACGCAGCACTTCGCCGGGCGCGAGATCGCCCGAGAGGATGCGTTGCCGGATCGCGGTCGTGACGAGTTCGACCGTCGTCGTGCGCACGATCCTGTGCGTGGAATCGCTCGCGACGGGTGCTTCTGTTCGACGGGGTTTGGTGGCGACCGGAGACATGTGCTTCTTTAGCGCTTATTCGTAGGTTTGCGGCATCGTAGCACGCACCCACGCGCCGTTCTTCATCACGCCCGCGATGCGCTCGCCCTGCCCGGTCAGCACGCGTATATCCTTCAGCGGATCGCCGTCCACGACGAGCAAATCCGCATACGCGCCCGCCGCGACGATGCCGAGCTTGCCCTTCATGTTGACGATCTCTGCGCCGATGGCAGTCGCCTGACGAATGGCCTCGAACGCGCCGACGATATCCGCGCGGATGGACAACTCATCGCTCTGATACTCGTGCATGTCGCCGAGCAGATCGGTGCCGAGACCCATCTTCACGCCGCGCGCGTGCAGCATCGCGAGCGCTTCGAGGCCGCGCTTGCGTACGGACTCGTTCTTGTCGAGCGTGTCTTTCGCGAGGCCCATCTGCGCGCCGACTTTCGACATCGCGTCATACGTGACGAGCGTCGGTACTGCATAGGCGCCGTGCTCGGCCATCACGCCAGCGGTGTCCTCATCGATCAGATTGCCGTGCTCGATCGTGCGCACGCCGAGCCTGACCACGCGCGCAATCGCCTTCGCGGTGTAGGCATGCGCCATCACGTAGGTCTGATGCGATTGCGCTTCCTCGACGGCGGCCTTCACTTCATCGACGGAGAATTGCAGATTGCCGATCGGATCGGTCGGCGAAGCCACGCCGCCCGACGCCATGATCTTGATGTGATGCGCGCCCGCGCGCATTTCCTCGCGCACCGCACGGCGCATTTCATCGACGCCGTCGACCACGCGCCCGATTGCGCCCATGTTGCGATTGCAGCCGCACGGGTCCGGGTCCGAGTTGTCATAACGCTCGCGGAAATCGCCGTGGCCGCCCGTCTGCGAGAGTGCCTTGCCCGCGACGAACAAACGCGGCCCCGCGATCACGCCCTCTTCGATCGCACGCGACAGCGCGTAGTCCGCGCCGCCCGCATCGCGCACGGTCGTGAAGCCGCGATTCAGCATGCCGGCGAGAATCGGCACCGCGCGCAGCACGGCGAACGTGTTCGGCAAGCGGCTGTTGTTGCCGAGATGCGCGACCGATGCGATCACATGCACATGACAATCGATCATGCCGGGCATCACCGTCTTGCCGCCGACATCGATCACCTGTGCGCCGCTCGCCTGCACCGGCTCGCGCGTGACCTCGCGAATCGTGTCGCCTTCGATCACGATCGAATAGCGGCCGTCGTCGCGTTCGTGATCGGCATCGAGCACGCGGGCGTTTTTCAGTATCAGCATGGCTTGATCTCTCCCGTTATTTCAGCAGGAATCCGTGTGCGAGCGGATCGCGGTCATCGACGAAAATCGTGTTGTGGCCCGTCACGCGCGCCCAGCCTTCGATGGCCGGCACGATCGCATCGAATGTGCCGACGCGCGCCGCTTCCATGGGCACGCCTTCGAACAAGGTGCCGATGATGCTCTCGTGCACGAAACGCTCGCCGATCTTCAACTGTCCTTTCGCGACGCGCTGCGCCATGCGCGCCGATGTGCCCGTGCCGCACGGCGAGCGATCGATGGCCTTGTCGCCGTAGAACACCGCATTGCGCGCACTCGCGCCTTCGATGGTCGGCTCGCCCGTCCACATGACGTGACTCATGCCGCATATCGCGTCGTTCTCCGGATGCACGAACGTGTACTTCTCGTTCGCCTTCTGGCGCAGCACGGGACTCAGGCGCTGGATGTCGGAAGGCTTCAGCGCGTGCAGGCCTTCGTAGCTGCGCTGCGGCTCGACGATCGCATAGAAGTTGCCGCCATACGCGACATCGAATTGAATCTCGCCGAGTCCTTCGACTTCGACGGACAAATCCCGCGAATGCAGGAACGAAGGCACGTTGACGAGCTGCACCGAATCCACATGCTCGCCATTCATCCGATATCGCGCGACGACGAGACCCGCCGGCGTATCGAGCCGCAGCACGCCGGGCTCGCGCGGCCGCACGAGTCCGTGTTCGATAGCCGTCGTCACCGTGCCGATGGTGCCGTGACCGCACATCGGCAAACATCCGCTCACTTCGATGAAGAGAATCGCGAGATCGCAGTCGGCGCGCGTCGGCGGATAGAGAATGCTGCCGGACATCACTTCGTGGCCGCGCGGCTCGAACATCAGCGCGGTGCGAATCCAGTCGAACTCGCGCAGGAAATGCGCGCGGCGCTCGATCATGTTCGCGCCTTCGAGCGGCGGCGCACCGCCCGCGACGACGCGCACCGGATTCCCGCAAGTGTGTCCGTCGATGCAGAAGAACGTGGATTTCATTGCGCAAGCGCCCGCACATTGGCAATCGCCTTCTCGACGATTTCGATGGTTCGCTGCCGCTCATCGCCTTCGAGCATCAGACGCGGCGCCTTCACGTATTCCGGATAGCCCGCCGTGATGTTTTCCGCGAGCTTGATGTATTGCACGAGCTTCACATGCGTGTCGAGATGGAACAGATCGATCAACGCGCGATACAGCGTGCGCGCCTTGTCGTACTCGCCGTTGACCGCGTAGTTCAACAGGTCGACGGATTCCTTCGGCATCGCGTTCGCCATGCCCGAAACCCAGCCTGTCACGCCGAGCGCGACGGATTCAACGATCAGATCGTCGACGCCGCAGAACACGACGAAGCGCTCGCCGAAGCGCGCGTAGAGATCGGTGACGCGCGTCGTATCGTAGGTCTCTTCCTTGATCGCGACGACGTTCGCTTCATCGGCGAGTTGCGCGAGCAAGTCCGGACGCATGTCGACGCCATAGCCGCGCGGATTGTTGTAGATCATCAGGCCGAGCTTCGTCGAACGCGCGATCGACCGATAGTATTCGACGGTCTCGCGATCGTCCGAGCGATACGTGAGGCCCGGAAACACCATCAGGCCTTGCACGCCGATTGATTCGGCATCCTTGGCGAATTGCATTGCGTTGGCCGTGTTCAGTTCCGCGAGACCGGAGATGACGGGCACGCGTCCCTTCACCGTTTCGACGGCGATCTTCAGCACCGTGCGCTTTTCTTCCGGCGTGAGCTGCGCGTTCTCGCCGACCATGCCCATCATCACGACACCGCCGACGCCGTTATCGATCAGGCGGTTCAGGCCGCTCACGATGGCGTCGCGATCGAGCGAGCCGTCTTGCTTGAGTTTCGTCGTGACGGCGGGAAATACGCCTTTCCAGTTCACTTGCATGATTGTTCCTCCAGTTTAGAAACGTGCAATCGAATAAGGCGCGAGGGGCACGCGCGGTGTCCGGCCCGCGAGCACATCGGCGACGAGCGCGGCGGTGGTTGCGGATTGCGTCAGGCCGAGATGACCGTGTCCGAACGCATACACGACCGATGGCATGCGCGGCGAGGCGCCGATCACCGGCAACGAATCGGGCGTCGCGGGGCGATGGCCCATCCATTTCGCGGCGTCGGTATCGTCGATGCCCGGAATGAAGCGCTTGCCGAGCGCGAGCAATGCGTCGCTGCGACGATAGTTCGGCGGCGCATCGATGCCCGCGAACTCCGCCGCGCCGCCGATGCGCAAGCCCACATCGAGCGGCGTCGCGACGAACTTGCGTTCGGCGAAGATCACTTCGCGAGTGAGTACGACACCATGCTTCGGCAACGTCGCGTTATAGCCGCGCTCGCTTTCGAGCAACACGCTATCGCCGATGGACTTCGCCAGCGCCGCCGACCACGCGCCCGCCGCGATCACGATACGTAGTCCTTTCACGCGGTTGCCGTCCGCAAGCAAGACCGTATCCGATGACTCGATCGCACGCGCGACGCCCGTCACGAAGCGCGCGCCCAGCGCACGCACGCGCTCGCGCAGCAGCGTGACGATGCGGCGCGGATCGCCGATATGCGACCAGTCATCGAGAAACACGCCATGCCGGAACACGGGCGCGAGCGACGGCTCGCATTCGCGCACCTGCTGCGCGTCGAGCGCGTGCCAGCGCGCGCCGAGTTCGCGCTTGAACATCCATTCGGTCTGATCGGCGGCGAAGGCTTCGTCGGTTTCATAGACCGTCAACGCGCCGCGTCGGTAGTGCATCGCGCTCGCGCCGATATCGTCGAACATCGGCAGGATGTCGTCGTAGACGCGGTTGTTCAGCATTGCGAGCGCATGCGATATCGCCTGAAAGCGTGCCGGCTCGCTCGCGCGCCGAAACGCCATGAACCACGGCAGCGCCTTTGGCAGATGCTTCCAGTCGAGCGCGAGCGGGCCGAGCGGGTCCATCAGCCATTTCGCGGCCTTCGTGAACATGCCATGCACGGCGATCGGTGTGCTCTCCGTCACAGCGATGCCGCCCGCGTTGCCGTGCGATGCGCGATCGCCTTCGAAGTCCCGATCGATCACGGCCACGCGCGCGCCATCGCGCAGCGCCGCCCACGCGCAAGCCAGCCCGACGATGCCCGCGCCGATCACGACGACATCCGCGATTTCTTCGCCCGTCATGCTCATGAACTCACGCGCGACTTGATGAGCTTGTCGTCGACGGCTTCGCACCACGTATCCGCGAGCGTGAAGCCGGTCTGGAAGCGATCGGTCGGATCGACGCCGACTTGCGATATCGCGGTGATCCACGCCTGGCCGGATACGACGGGCACGATCGCGGGCACGTCGCCCAGGCGCGTGACCGATTCGATGCGGCTCTCGAAGATCGAACCGATGATCGACTCGTGCAGAAAGGTCTCACCCACGTCGATGAGTCCTTTGGCGTGCATCACCGCGAGCCGCGCGGAGGTGCCCGTGCCGCACGGCGAACGGTCGCAGCGGCCCGGCGACACGATCACCGTGTTGCGCGATTTCAGCACGCCGTTCTCGCGCGAGAGCGGCCCGACGAACTCGGTCATCGTGATGCCCTTGATGAGCGGATTCAACGGATGCGGCGAAGGCAACTGCTCCGCTGCGGCGGCCTTGATGATCTGCCCGAGTTCGCACAGTTCGCGCGCTTCATCGGGCGTGATCTGAAAGCCGAGTTTTTCTGCATCGACGATCACATACGTCATGCCGCCATATCCGACATCGACAGTCAGGCTGCCGACGCCTTCCACTTCGATCGTCCTGTCGAGATGATTCGCGAACGCGGGCTGATTGGTGAATTCGACCTTCGTGACCTTGCCGTTCGCGCACGTACAGCGCAGATGAATCAGCCCGGCGGGCGCTTCGAGCACGAGCTCGGTGACGGGCTCGACCATCGGCAGGATGCCGGTTTCGAGCAGCACGGTCGCGACGCACATCGTGTTCGAGCCGGACATCGCCGGATATTCGGTCGATTCGGCGATCACGTAGCCCATTTGCGCGCGCGGGTCGGTTGCGGGCAGCAGGAAGTTCACGGTCTGATTGGCCGAGCCGCGCGGCTCGAAGATGCAGATGCGGCGCAGGTCGTCGCGCACTTCTTCGAGATGCATCATCTTGTCGAACATCGTCGCGCCGGGCACGTCGAAGACGCCGCCCGTCACCACGTTGCCGACTTCGCCTTCGGCGTGGCAGTTCACTACTGTGAGCGTTCGGTTCCAGCGCATGTTATTGCAGCGGCGCGTGCGCCGTCTCCTTGATGGTGAAGACCGTGAAGGTCGAGAGCACAGCGGCGAGCATCACGAAGTACGCGGGCGAAAGCGGCGAGCCCGTCGCCTTGATGAGCGCGATGGAGATCATCGGCGCAAAACCGCCGAACACCGCGTTGGCGATGCCGTAGCCGATCGACATCCACGTCGTGCGGATCTTCGTCGGAAAGAGTTCGGAGAGCACGGCTGGCCCGACGCCCGAGAAGATGCCGATGATCACGCCGCCCAGCACCTGCACCGCGCCGACAATCGCCGCCGATTTGTATTCGAGCATCAGATGGAAGATCGGATACGGCAGCACGAGGAACGCAATGCAGCCGATCGTATAGATGGGCTTGCGGCCGAAGCGGTCCGAGGCCGCGCCCCAGAACGGAATCGATGCCGTCATCATGATCAGGCCCGCCGTGTTGAGCCACAGCGCCGTCGACGCGTTCATGCCGACGTACTTCGTCGTGAACGAGGGCAGATAGTTGAGCAGCACATAGAGCGACACCGTCCACACGATCACGAGACCGCAGGCCTGCAAGCCGAGCAGCGCGGGCGGGCGGCCTTTGGCTTTGGGCGCTTCATCGCTGGCGCTCTGGTAGACCGGCGTCTCCTCGCTGCGCTTGCGGATGATCCAGCCGATCGGCCCGATCACGATCGCACCGACGATGAACGGCACGCGCCAGCCCCAGTCGAGCATGGCCTGCTGGCTGAGCAGCGTGGTCATGAGCGCGGCCGCACCCGAGCCGAGCAGCATGCCGCCGAGCGTGCTGCATTGCTGGAAGCTGCCGTAGAAGCCACGCTTGTTCGGCGGCGCCCATTCGACGAGAAACGCAACCGCGTTGCCCAGTTCACCGCCGACGGAAATGCCCTGCAGCATGCGCGCGGCGACGAGCAGGATCGGCGCCCAGATACCGATGGACGCATAGGTCGGCAGCAACGCCATGAAGAGCGTGGCGGCGGCCATCAGCGGCATGACGAAGGTGAGCGTCCACTTGCGGCCTTTCTTGTCGCCGAGCCAGCCGAAGATGATCGCGCCGAGCGGCCGCGCGGCGAAGCCGAGGCCGAACGCGCCGAAGGTGCCGAGCATGGCGGCGAAATCGTCGCCGGTGGGGAACATCACTTTGGCGATGACGGTCGCGAGAAACGCGTAGGTGCCGAAATCGAACCATTCGAGGATGTTGCCGACGACCGCGGCGGTGACGGCGCGGCTGGATTTGGAGGAGGCTTTCGGCGGATCGCTTGCGGCGTACGGACTGGCAACGGCGTTGGCGCGGTCGGTCATGGTGACTCCCTCGGTCGCGTGGGGTGCGGTTCCGGGGGATTGTGCGCCCATATCAAAATTGAATCAAGGATTTTGGATCCAATTTTGTCGAAAGCGTTCTCGTATGAACAAGGATTCCCCGGCAAGCCTCGAAACTCGTAGAGGCTTTCCGTTCCGTTCTACCGCGCGCTTGAATTCTTAGCGTGCGACGAACACCACCGGAGTGACGTCGCCGGAGACGTCCTTGTAGCCAAAGCTAAGATAAGTATTGCTATATCCCTTGCCCGCTGCGTCCGGTTTCAACTGTTGAACGGACCCTTGCGAACCACCGGCGTGAAAGATCGAGCCGGTCCTTGCGTCGTATTGAAGTTGCTGCAGCAATGGGCTGTTCGTCACGAGTATTGCTCTTTGCCGGTTGACTACGTCATAGATAACAATTGGATTCATACTCGGATCGGACCGGTTAACACTCTCCATGTCGGCTTCGTTGAAGAGGATGCGATCAGAGCCAATCGCTGACAAGTATTTCGGGTTCTTCTCCGGCAGGTCGGTCAACAAGCGTACCTCACCGCTTGCCAGATCCACCTCTCCCAATTTGCCTTCGCTCGCCGACGTAAAGAAATAAGAATAGGCTTTTCTTGCGTCAGGCGTTAGCGCAAGCTGACGCCGATTGGACTCGTAACTGCCGCTTGGAACCGCGCCGAACTGATACGAGCGCGTGATCGAGCCATTCGTCAGATTCACTTTAAGAATCTCGCGTTTGTCTGCCGCCGGTGCGACGGTGTCGGCCAGCACATAAACGCTTCCGCCATCGTCGCGGGCCGTAGCTATCCTGAGCAAGTCGTATTTCTCGGGTAGCACGATCGTCTTCGTCACCTTCCCGGAATCGGTGTCGACGATCCCAATCTTGTTTCCGTAGATTTCATAGAAATTGCGTCCATCTAGTGCAGGCAGAAGGCTGGCGTGGTTACGGTTGATGTATGCATCCAGTTGGCCGGTTTTGCTTATGACCGAATTGGTTGCTGTATCGATGGTCGCGAGGTGGGGCGCCAAACCTGTTGACTGTTTGCGCAGAGCCAAATGCACGCGTCTACCATCGGCGCTCGCATATAAACCACTGGCCGTCGAGTAGTCAGGAAAATCGAATGTGGCCTTCACGTCGCGAGTTGCGAAATCGTAAGCGGTGACTTGAACCGGTGCCGATCCACGCGTCAAAACGTAGATCGTTTCCCCGACCCGCCGCGCCCCATAATACTTCTGCGCCATCGTGATATCCGTCGCGCTCAGCTTGCCATTGCCGTTCCATTCCGGATTGCAGTAATTCATGATGGACGCCAGATCCCACGCGCCGATCATCGTGTCGCCATTCGTACCTTGCGCGGGCTCCTTGCAACTCGACGGCGTATCCGGCCGATTCTGCTCATGCGCGAAACCCAACGCATGGCCGAACTCGTGCGCGGCCACATTGCGAATGCAGTATTCTTCGCGGCCTTGGCAACTCGTGCTCCAGTTCTTGAACGTGAAGTTGAGCGCCATCCCTCCGACCACGTTGTTCAGCATCGCGCCGAGCCCGCGGGTATGCGGCCCGTTCGCGGCAATGTCCTCGACCGTAATCCGAATCCCGTAGTAGTTCGGATCGTTCGCGCATTGTTGCCAGCCGGTGAACTCGACGCCGGAGTTCTCCTCCCAGCTGTCCTGAACCGCACGACGAGTCCAGTCACGTTGAGTGGCATATTGCGCAAAATCGGCATTGCTCATGTCCCAGCAAACCCCGATTGGAACCTGCTTCCAGATGACGGTCGACAAAGCGTAGCCCTTAACCGTCGACTTGTCTTGCGCGCTGGATTGCTCTGCCGCGTTCTTGGCCGCCGCGCTCAGCGCGTCGGTGCTGCTGTCGCCTCCGCCGCATCCACTGATCAGCAATCCTGATAATAAGGCCAATAACAGCCCTCTCAGTTTTTTCATTTTCCGCTCCGTTTTCGAAAGGCCACGCATCCTCGGGCGTGGCAAGAGCAGTATATTTTCGTTTTGTAATGAACATATAACTTCCATTACAAAACGTTTCCAAAAAACTTCACTGTTCACGTAGGTGCGTCAACTATTGATCATCAAAAAGTGATAAGTGAGAAGCGCGCCAAAGCGTGCGAGCTCGTGCCAACAGCATCGTCGCGTCGCGATGCAGATTTCGTGAGCTCCTCGACTATCTCGAAATTGAGTCGGACCGTGGAATCGAAAGAGACGAAGCGCCGCGTTCAAGGCGCATAAAAAACGCCAGGCCTCGAAGCATCCGAGGCCTGGCGGCTATGTCAAAACTGATCGGCAAGGTGGCCGGGTGCCGGAGATCGAGGAACGAGCGGGGTTTCGAGTTGCCCGCCGTGACCTCGCAGCGGTCTATCCAAGACAGAGATTATTTGCGAAGAAATGCAAAGAAATCTCCGAACGACGAATAGTGCATTCCGCCCTTGGTCGAGTACGCCAACTTGAGATCAACGTCCTTATACGTTCCGTCGTCCTGCCGGTCGAACTGACTGAAATCGGACGACTTCAGTACAAAGATCGATTGCGATTTCGGGTCAAATTGAATCTGCCTAACCGCTGTGCTCAGAACGCCGAGGGTCGATTTCACGCCCTTTTGCACGTCGTACAGGATGACCGGATTGAGCGTGGAGCTATTGTTGGTAAAGACGATCTGTTGATTGTTGATTGTCTGGATATGCAAGGGGTTCAACTCGGTAAGCGCGGCGAACTCTCTCACAGCACCACTCGTCATGTCCAGTTCTCTCACACGCTGCTCATAGTTTGGCGAGCTAGGACCGTCAAAGTAAGCTCGTTTCCCATCGGGCGTAACAGCAAGCTCGTTCCTATAGGGATTCCAATCTCCGAGCTCGAACGTCTTCACTACATTCAGCCCATTCGCACTCAGTTTGAGAATCCAGTCCCGCTTCAGGCCGCTATTCGATGCCAGCGCGTAGATCACATCTGAATCGTCCGAGGCCGTGGCGACTTGACTCACACGCAGTCCCTGAGGAGCAGAAATGGTTCCCTTCAACGCGCCATTAGCCGCATCGAAGACGCTTACCGACTCTGCAGCGATAAATATGCGCGAGTTGTCCGAAGAGACCTTCATACCGAGAACTGACGAACTCAAGTTAAGGCCCGAAACCCAGGCAATCGAATTGCTCGCAACATCGAAGGCGGCCAGGTACTGCTGATTACCAGCTTCATTGGCAAGCACAAAATACATCCGACGCCCGTCCGGACTCGATCGCATCAACGAAGCCCGGTCATAGGGAACGGCGACACCAAGATCGATTTCCTTGACGATCGCACGAGTCGCGTAGTCGTACACCGTCAGATGAACCGGAGCGACTTCACGTGTCACTTCATAGAACACCGCTTGCCGGCGCGGGCCGTAGAATTTCTGCGCCATCTCGATGTCGGTGGGGCTCAGTTTGCCGTCGCCGTTCCACTTAGGATTGCAGTAATTCATGACCGACGCGAGATCCCACGGACCGACCATCGTATCGCCCTTGGTGCCCTGTGCGGGCTCGATACACGACGATGGTGTGTCCGGCCGATTCTGCTCATGCGCAAAGCCCAGCGCATGACCGAATTCGTGCGCGGCGATCCGACGAATGCAATATTCCTCGCGCCCTTGACAACTCGGACTCCAGTTCTTGAAGGTGAAATTGAGCGCCATTCCGCCTTGAGCGTTGTTCAACATCGCACCCAGACCCCACGTGTGCGGCGCGCTGCCGACGATGTCCTCCACCGAGATCCGTATGCCGTAGTAGTTCGGATCATTCGTGCACTGCTGCCAACCGGAAAATTCGACGCCGGAATTCTGCTCCCAGGTCTCCTCGACCGCGAGCCGAGTCCAGTTGCGCTCCGCGGAATACCGTGCGAAATCCGCATTATTCAAGTCCCAGCAAGTACCGATAGGCACCCGATCCCAAATAACGGTCGACAACGCATAGCCCTTCACCGTGGCCTTGTCCTGCGCGGCAGACTGTTCGACTGAAGTCTTGGCCGTGGAACTCACTCCATTGGTGCCGCCACCGTCGCCACAACCGCTAATAAGCAATCCTGACAATAATGCCAGGGCTAAACCTTTTAAACCCTTCATCTTCTTCTCCGTAATGACTGCCCACGCGTCCTCACGCGTGGTAGGAGAAGTATATTTTCAGCGCGCTATCAAACTGACACGTCCATTACAGAATATTTCCAAACTTCCCCGAGTTTCGTGTCAAATTTTGATCAATTGCTTTTAGGCGATCATTCGATGAATGCTCTTGCGAAAAGGCAATTACCGAAAGCGTTCAATCTCGGAAGAATCGTGTCAAGCCTCACCGAGCCCCATAAAACCTCTGCGCCATGACAATGTCCGTCGTGCTCAACTGCCCGTTGCCATTCCAGTCCGGATTGCAGTAATTCATGATCGATGCCAGATCCCACGCACCGATCAACGTATCGCCATACGTACCTTGCGCAGGCTCCTTGCATGTCGATGGCGTATCCGGCCGATTCTGCTCGTGCGCAAAACCCATCGCATGACCAAATTCATGCGCGGCGATATTGCGAATGCAATACTCTTCGCGACCCACGCAACTCGTGCTCCAGTTGTGGAACGTGAAGTTGAGCACCATGCCGCCCACCACGTTGTTCAGCGTCGTTCCGAGTCCTTGTGTATGCGGCCCGTTCGTGGCGTTATCCTCGATCGAAATCCGTATACCGTAGTAGTTCGGATTACTGGTGCATTGCTGCCAGCCCGTGAACGTCACGCCGGAATGCGCCTGCCAGCTCGCCTCGACCGCGAGACGGCTCCAGGTGCGTTGATTGGTATACAGCGCGAAATCCGCATTGCTCATGTCCCAGCAAACGCCGATAGGCTCCTGCTTCCAGATAACGGTCGACAACGCGTAACCCTTTGCTGTGGCCTTATCCTGCTCGCTTGCCTGCTTCGCCGCGCTCGCAGCGTCGCTGCTATCGCTTCCGCCGCACCCGCTAACCAGCATTCCTAACAATAATGCAAATGACCACGCTCTGATTCGGCTCATCTTATTCTCCCGAGTCACTCAGCAGAATTATATTTCGCGATGAGCCGTCAAACTCGAATGGTCATTCCATAAGATCCAGGAAAATCAACGATTTCGCCCGCGAGCGCTTTCGAATGTCGCGGTTACGATCACCCCGCGCCCCGGATGCTCCCGCTGGCCGAGCCGAATCTCTCCCCGATGCGCCTGCACGATTTCCTTCGCAATCGCGAGCCCCAGACCCGTCCCTTCCACATCCGCCGCAGCGCGATAAAACGGCTCGAACACACGACTGCGCGCTTCCGCTGGAATGCCGGGGCCGTCATCGGTGACGGTCAGCGTGACGCGTTGCGCATCGCGCTTGACGGCGACGGTCACGTGCCCACCCGCCTGCGTATATCGAATCGCATTTTCGGCGACGTTGTGCACCAGCGCCGACAACAATCCCTCATGCCCGATCATCCACGCCGCCTCGACCAGCTCCGCGCCCAGATCGATCTCGCGCTTCTGCGCGAACATCGCAAGATCTTCGACGACGTTCTGCGCGATCGCGGCAAGATCGACCTCATGCTTCGCAAGCTGCGTATAGTCCGCCGCTTCAGCCTGCGCGAGCAGCAACAGCTTGTTGGTGAGCCCGACCATCGAGCGGTTGCTTCGCTGCATCGCCGCCAGCGCTTCTTGCAACGACGGCGCCATCTCACGATGCTGCCGTGCGAACTGCAATTGCGTCTCCAGCAAGGTCAGCGGCGTGCGCAACTGATGCGCCGCATCCGCGATGAAGCGCCGCTGCGCCGCCACCTGAAGCCCGAGCCGCGCGATGCACTGATTGATCGCCTCGACGATCGGCCGCAACTCCGTATGCAAACGCTCGACGCGCAGGGGTTCGAGCTGCATCGGATCGCGGTCCATCACTTCCTTCTTCACCTTCAGCAGCGGCCGCAATTCGAACGTCAGTCCGATGCACGCGAGCGCGACCGCGAGCAACACCATCTCGATCTGCCGCACGAGCTGCGGACGCCAGAGTTCGCGAATCATCGCGTCGCGCGACGCCTGCGTCTTGCCGACCGAGACGAGCACGCGCCGGATCGCGCCGTTGTCGTACATCTGGCGCACGAAGCCGACGGCACGAATCGGCTTGCCGTGCAGATCGGCGTCGTAGTACATCGGCGTATCGTGGATCGCGGCGGTCGGTCCGAGCGGAAAATCGGGCGCGCCCGCGAGCAGACGGCCATCGTCGACGCTCACGTTGTAGAAAACCTGATCGCCCTGAGGCGACGCGAACACTTCGAGCGCGGCTGGCGGAACATCGACGAGCAAGCGGCCGTCCGACCACTCGACTTCTCCCGCGATCATCCGCGCAGATGCGAGCAGCGTGTTCTCCTGCACGAGATCGGCGGTGTGGCGCGCGTTGTCGTACGCGGCCTTGCCGGTCACAAACACGTAGAACGCGAGCGGCACGAGCAGCCACCACAGCAGGCGAACGCGCAGGCTATTGGTCATCGTCCTTCTTGCGCAACAGATAGCCGAGTCCGCGCAGCGTGACGATCGCGGCGGAACTGCCGTCCAGCTTCTTGCGCAGCCGCGACACGTAAATTTCGAGCGCGTCTTCGCTCGGGCTGTCCTCGTGCGTGAAGATCGCATCCAGCAACGACGCCTTCGACACCGTCTTGCCCAGCCGCAATATCAGCGCTTCGAGCACGCTGCGCTCGCGCGGCGTCACGTTGAGCGGCGCGCCTTTCATCGTGAACTGGCGCGTGTCGATATCGAAGACGAGATCGCCGCACGACACCTCGTTCGCCGTCGATGACGTGCGCCGCCGGATCATCACCTTCACGCGCGCGACCAGCTCGCGGACCTCGAACGGCTTCACCAGGTAATCGTCGGCGCCCGCGCCGAGCAACTCCACTTTCTCGTCGATGGAGCCGCTCGCGGTCAGGATCATCACCGGCGTCGCGTCGCCACGCTGGCGCATTCGTCGCAGCACGTTCTTGCCTGACAGGCGCGGCAGGTTGAGATCGAGCAGCACGACATCGTATTGATTGGTGCGCAACAGTTGATCGGCGGACTCGCCATCCTGCACGGTTTCGAGTGCGAAGGATTCCTGTTCCAGCATCTTGGCGAGCCAGAGCGACAGCGTCGGATTGTCTTCGATCAGCAGCAGTTTCATGGTGGCGCGATTGTATTGGCTTCGACGAAACATGATGCATCGGGTTAACACCCATGTTTCGCTATCGACACAGAAAGCTGGCAGAAGGATTCACCTTTCTATAATCGCCGCACACATTCGAACAAGCGGGCCTTTCCTTACGTCCCGCCCCACATCAAGGAGACTCCTGATGCGTACTTTGCGCCAGATCGCTGCGGTATCCGGTATCGCTTTCGCGCTTGCCGCGGCATCCGTGTCGGCTCATGCCGAGAAAATTTCCATCATGGTCGGCGGTGCGACCAAGATCATCTATCTGCCCGCGAAGCTGACCGAGCAGCTCGGCTACTTCAAGGACGAAGGGCTCGATGTCGAAATTCTCTCGCAGCCCGCGGGCGTCGATGCGGAAAACGAGCTGCTCGCCGGCGCGGTGCAAGGTGTCGTCGGTTTCTACGATCACACCATCGACCTGCAGAGCAAGGGCAAGGAAGTGCAGGCGCTGGTGATCTTCGGTCAGGTGCCGGGCGAAGTGGAACTGGTCTCGACCAAGGCCGCCGACAAACTCAAGAGCATGGCCGACGTCAAAGGCAAGACGCTCGGCGTGACGGGCCTCGGATCGTCGACCAGCTTTCTCACGCAATACCTCGCGCAGCGCGCGGGCGTGAGCTCGAAGGAATACACGCTGCTGCCGGTGGGCGCGGACGCGAGCTTCATCGCGGCGATCAAGCAGGAACGCATCGATGCGGGCATGACCACCGAGCCGACCGTGTCGCAACTGCTGAAGACCGGCGAGGCGAAGGTGCTCGTCGACATGCGCACGCTCGAAGGCACGCGCGCCGCGCTCGGCGGCACGTATCCGGCGTCGAGCTTCTACGTGCAGCGCGCGTGGGCGGAATCGCACAAGGCGGACGCCGCGAAGCTGTCGCGCGCGTTCGCGAAGACGCTTAACTTCATCTCCACGCATAGCGCCGAAGAGATCACCGAGAAGATGCCGAAGGACTATTACGCGAAGAACAAGGAGCTTTACGTGGGCGCACTGAAGGCCTCGCTGCCGATGTTCACCAAGGACGGCAAGATGCCCGCCGACGGCCCCGAAACCGTGCTGAAGGTGCTCTCCGCGTTCAATCCTTCGGTGAAGGGCAAGCATATCGATCTCGCGCGCACGTACTCGAACGAGTATCTGTCGGGCACCGCGACGGCATCGAAGTGAGGCTCGCACAATGAACCAGACGACACAACCGGCCATCGAACTGCGTAACGTCTCGTGCCGCTTCGTCTCGCCGGACGGCAAGGCCACGGTCGCGCTGCGCGAATTCAGCATGTCGGTGGCGAAGGGCGAGTTCGTCGCGATCGTCGGCCCGACGGGCTGCGGCAAGTCCACCACGCTCAGCATGATCACGGGCCTGCTCAAGCCGACGACCGGCGAAGTGCGCGTGATGGGCCAGCCGGTGGACGGCATCGATCCGCGCATCGGCTTCGTGTTTCAGGCGGACGCCGTGTTTCCGTGGCGCTCGGTGCTCGACAACATCGCGGCCGGCCCGCTCTATCGCGGCCGCTCGAAGTCCGCCGCCTACGACGAAGCCAACGAATGGCTGCGCCGCGTCGGTCTCGACAAGTTCGGCAAGCATTATCCGCATCAGTTGTCGGGCGGCATGCGCAAGCGCGTCGCGCTCGCGCAGACGTTCATCAACAAGCCGGAAATCCTGCTGATGGACGAGCCGTTCTCCGCGCTCGACATGCAGACGCGCACGCTGATGCAGGACGAGTTGCTGCAACTGTGGTCGGCGAACGCGGGCTCGGTCGTGTTCGTCACGCACGATCTCGAAGAAGCGATCGCGCTCGCGGACCGCGTGTTCGTGCTCACCGCCCGCCCCGCGACGCTCAAGCGCGTCTACGAGATCGATCTGCCGCGCCCGCGCATCACGTCGGAGATTCGCTATCACCCGCATTTCATCGAGATTTCGCGGGATATCTGGCACGACCTGCGCGAAGAAGTGCAGATCGGTTGAACCTGTTCGAGAGGAACCTCACCCATGTCCACGCCTCAACAAGCGATGCCCGCGGGCATCGATCCCGGCGCGCTCGCGCAAGTCGAACGCGAAGCGCAAAAGCGCATCAAGCAGCGCCAAGCGCTCGTGATCGGACTGCGCATCGCGGTGCTCGTCTTCGTGCTCGGCGGTTGGGAACTGTCGGCTCGCCTTCACTGGATCGATCGGTTCTTCTTCTCGATGCCGTCCGCGATCTTCGATCAGATCGTCGAGTGGTTCGTCGAAGGCACCTCGCAAGGGCCACTGCTCACGCAAGTATGGGTCACGCTCGAAGAGACGGTGCTCGGGTTTCTTATCGGCTCGGTGGCGGGCGTGTTTTGCGGCATCGTGCTCGGCCGCAACAAGCTGCTGGCCGATGTATTCAGTGTCTATATCAAGATCGCCAACTCGATTCCGCGCGTGGTGCTCGGTTCGGTGTTCGTGATCGCGCTCGGTCTCGGCATGGCGTCGAAAGTGGCGCTGGCCGTCGTGATGGTGTTCTTCGTCGTGTTCGCGAATGCGTTTCAGGGCGTGCGTGAAGCAGACCGTTACATGATCGCGAATGCGCAGATTCTCGGCGCGTCGCGCCGTCAGGTGACGACGTCGGTCGTGATTCCTTCCGCGCTCTCGTGGATTCTCGCGAGCCTGCATGTGAGCTTCGGCTTCGCGCTGGTCGGCGCGGTGGTCGGCGAATTTCTCGGCTCGAAACAGGGTATCGGGTTGCTGATCTCGACGGCGCAAGGCGCGTTCAATGCAAGCGGCGTGTTCGCGGCGATGATCGTGCTGGCGGTGGTCGCGCTCGCGGCGGATTATCTGCTTACAGCGGTCGAGCAACGTTTGCTGAAATGGCGGCCTCCTGCGGCGCATTGATGCGCTCCATGAAAAAACCCCACGCGCTCTGAACTGCACCCCAAAAGTTGGACACAGATCCAACCTTTGGGGTGTTTTTCATGGCGAAGTACAGCGAGGGATTCAG
>NZ_FCOE02000046.1 GCF_001544915.2 Caballeronia pedi
AACTCGCGACGATCTGGTCGGAGTTGCTCGGCGTCGAGCGCATCGGGCGCAACGATAACTTCTTCGAGCTGGGTGGCGACTCGATCCTCGGCTTGCAGATCGTCGCGCGTGCGCGTCAGGCGGGCTGGATGCTGAACGCGCGCCAGGTCTTCGAACATCAGACGGTCGCGCAACTCGCGGCGGTCGCCATCGAAGCGCGGCATGAACACACGCAGCAAACCGACGACTCCAGTGAACCCTTCGCGCTGTTGCCCATCCAGTCATGGTTCTTCGACCAATCGATGCCATCGCGTCATCACTGGAATCAGTCGGTGTTGCTGGAGCGCGCGACGAAGCCCGACTTCGCGCATCTCGAAGCGGCGCTGCAAGCACTCGTCGCGCATCACGACAGCTTGCGTCTGCGCTTCGAACGAACGAGCGCGGGCACATGGCTTCAGCGTTACGCTGAGGCTCGATCCGCTCCGATCCTGACGATCGAAAACACCGTCCCCAAGGGCGATATCGAACGCGCGTGCGATGCGGCGCAACGAAGCCTCGACCTCGAAAACGGCCCACTGATCCGCGCCGTGGCGATGTCGATCGACGATGGTACCTGGCGGCTCTTCATCGTCATCCATCATCTTGCCGTGGATGGCGTTTCATGGCGCATCCTGCTCGACGATCTTCAGCTCGCATGCGCGCAACTCGACGCGGGCCAGACGATCGCATTGCCGCCGCGCACCACGTCGTACTGCGCGTTTGCACGCTCGGTGCAGATGGCCGCGCGCTCATCGGCGGTTGCCGCACAGATCGATTACTGGCGCGATGTGATCGCTGTCCCGGCATCGCTTCCTCATGCCACGATCGACGCGAACACGCCGCTGCGCGCAACCGCGAAGCTGGACCGCGATGCCACTCGCCGCTTGTTGCAGGACGCGCACGCCGCGTACCGCACGCAGATCAACGACCTGCTGCTCGCGGCGACGTCGCGCGTGCTGTGCCGCTTCGCCGCCGTCGATGCGCTGCGGATCGATCTCGAAGGCCACGGCCGCGAAGCGCATCTCGGCGACGCCGACCTGAGCCGCACCGTCGGCTGGTTCACATCGCTCTTTCCGGTCGCGCTGCGTCCCACGGGCGATCTGCCGTGCGCAATCAAGCGCGTGAAAGAAGCCTTGCGCGCCGTGCCGTATGCCGGCCTCGGCTTTGGCATGCTGAAGTATGGCGGCGACGACACGCAACGCGCAGCACTCGGCGATGCCCGCAACAGCGATGTCGTCTTCAACTATCTCGGCCAGTTTGGTGGCGCGCTGAACGCGCAAGGGGACTGGCGTCGCGCGACCGAGTCCACGGGCGCATCGCAGGACGAAGAGGCGGTGGCCGCTCACGTGCTCGAAATCGTCGGACAGGTGATGGACGGCGAGTTGTCGGTGATGCTGCTGCATCGCCGGAGCAATCGTTACGATGCCGCGACGCTCGAACGCCTCGCGCGCGAACTCGAAACCGAACTGCACACGCTGATTGCGCATTGCACGAGCGGCGCGCACGGCATCACGCCCTCGGATGTGCCGCTCGCCGCGCTCGATCAGCCCGCGCTCGACGCGTTGCCGCTCGATACATCGAACCTTGCCGACCTCTATCCGCTCGCGCCGATGCAAACGGGCATAGTGTTCCATAGCCTGCTCGGCGCGCAGGCGAGCGCTTACGTGAACCAGTTGCGCGTGAATATCGACGGACTCGACCGCGCGCGCTTTCTCGCCGCGTGGAAGGCGGTGCTCGCGCGTCATGACGTGCTGCGCACGGCCTTCATCCAGCTCGACGATGCGCCGCGCCAATGGGTCGCGCGCGACGTGAGCGTGCCCGTCATCGAAGAAGACTGGCGCGGCCGCGAAGCGCGGGACGCCGCGCTCGATGCGCTCGCGCACGCGCAGGTCGCGCAGGGCTTCGACATCGCGCATCCGCCGCTCATGCGCATCGCGCTCGTGCGCACAGACGAGCGCCGGCACCACTTCATCTGGACGTTCCATCACGCGCTGCTCGACGGCTGGAGCATGGCGCAAGTGCTCGCCGAAGTGCTGCGGCACTACGAAGGCGCGAACGTCGATGCGAAGCCGCGCCGCTATCGCGACTTCATCGCGTGGCTGCAAGACCGTGCATCGGCAAGGGAAGAAGCCGATAGCTGGTGGCGCGCCTTGCTCGCGCCGCTCGAAGGACCGACGCACATCGCCGCATCGCTGTCACGTCGAGAGGCGCATACCGATGCAACCCTCGGCGATCTGCCGCTCACGCTCGATGAAGCGCGCACCGGGCGTCTCGCGCGCTTCGCGAGGAGCCGGCGCGTGACGTTGAACACGCTCGTGCAGGCCGCATGGCTCATCCTGTTGCAGCGCTACACGGGCGCGCGCACGGTGAGCTTCGGCGCGACCGTCGCGGGCCGTCCGGAGACGCTCGAAGGCGTCGAGAAGATGGTCGGACTCTTCATCAACACGATTCCCGTGGTTGCCGCTCCGGAACCCGGCATGAGCGTCGCGCAATGGCTCGATGCGATCCAGCGCCAGCGTCTCGCGTCGCGCGAGCACGAACACGTGGCGTTGTACGACATCCAGCGCCTCGCACGGCTCGAAGGCGGGCAGGCGCTGTTCGACAGCATCCTCGTGTTCGAAAACTATCCGCTCGACGATGCCCTGCGCGGCGCTGCGCACGGCGGTCTGGCATTCTCGGGAATCCGCGCGCGCGAGCAGACGAGCTATCCGCTCACGGTGTCGGTCACGCAACGTCCCGGCACATCCGATGCCGGATTGCGCATCGACTTCTCCTTCGCGCGCGATGCGTTCGATGAAGCGAGTGTCGCGGGCATCGCGCAGCATCTGTCGAATCTGCTCGATGCGCTCGCGCTCGATCCATCGCGCGCGCTCGCCGATGTTCCCATGCTCGATGCAGGCGAACTCGCGCATTTGCAGCGCCTCGGCGAGCGCAGCACGCAAGCGCTCGATGCGACGCCGGTGCATGAACGCATCGCGGCCATCGCGCGTGTTTCTCCCGACGCCTGCGCGCTCGTGGAAGGCACGCAATCCATCAGCCATGGCGAACTCGAACGGCGCGCGAATCGCGTCGCGCATGCGCTGCGCGCGAGCGGCGTCGGGGCGGAGTCACGCGTGGGCATCGCGATTCCGCGGTCCATCGACATGATCGTCGCGCTGCTCGGCGTATTGAAGTCGGGCGCCGCCTACGTGCCGCTCGATCCATCGTATCCGGCCGACCGGCTCGCCTACATGGCGCGCGACAGCGGCGTGCGCATCGTGCTGACATCGGCGGCGGCATCGCTCGATGGATTCACCGTGCTCGATGTCACGCGCTGCGGCGAGGGCCTGGCCGACTCCGATCCGAACGTCGCCGTGAGCGGGGCGCAACTCGCTTACGTCATCTACACATCGGGATCGACGGGCGAGCCCAAGGGTGTCGAGATTTCGCACGCGGCGCTCGCGCGGCACACGCATGCCGCGATGAACCTGGCGCGCACGAGGCCCGACGATCGCGTGCTCCAGTTCTCGACCTTCAGCTTCGATGCGTTCGTCGATCAGCTCTTTCCCGCGCTGTGCGCGGGCGCCGCGGTCGTGCTGCGCGACGACGCGCTATGGGACAGCGCGCGCTTCATGCACGAAGTGAAAACGCAGCGCATTACGCTCGCCGATCTGACGACCGCGTACTGGAACACGCTCGCGCTCGACTTCGCAAACGACGCCCGCGCGCGTGAGGCGCTCGCCACGTTGCGGCGCGTTCACGTCGGCGGCGAGGCGATGTACGGCGACGGCGTGCGCGCATGGAAGGCCGCGGGTCTCGGGCATATCGAGCTCGTCAACATGTATGGTCCGAGCGAAGCCACCGTCACCGCGACCTCATTCGATTGCGCGCCCTGTCTCGTCGCCGGGGCCGACGTACCTGCGCGCATTCCGATCGGAACGCCGCTCGACGGGCGCCGCGTCGCCGTGCTCGATGCGCTGCTCGCGCCGGTGCCTGCCGGCGTTGCGGGCGAGCTGTATGTAGGCGGCGAACTGCTCGCGCGCGGCTATTGCGGCAAGCCCGGGACGAGCGCGGCGTGCTTCATTCCCGATCCGTTCTCGACGAGCGGCGGCCGGCTGTATCGCACGGGCGACATCGTGCGCTGGAACGCCCACGACGAGCTCGATTATCTCGGCCGCGTCGATCATCAGGTCAAGGTGCGCGGCTATCGCGTGGAACCGGGCGAAATCGAGGCGCACCTGCTGCGCATGCCCGAAGTGCGGGAAGCAGCGGTGCTCGCGCGCGGAACGGCCGGCGCGATCAGGCTCGTGGCCTTCGTTACCGCCGATGCGGATGCCGACGGTCTGCGCGCGCGCCTCGCCGCCGGGCTGCCGGACTACATGGTGCCCGCGATGCTCACGGTGATCGACTCGATGCCGCTGAATCCGGCCGGCAAGATCGATCGGCAGCGCCTGCCTTGGGACGGCGAATGCCACAGCGAAGGTACGTTCGAGGCGCCCGAAGGCGATCTGGAGCGCGCGCTCGCACAAGCCCTGAGTGATGTGCTGCGCGCGCCGCGCGTGAGCCGTCATGACACCTTCTTCGCGATGGGCGGCGATTCGCTCGCGGCGATGCAGGTGCAATCGGCACTTCGACGCCAACGCATCGAAGCGCCATTGCCATTGCTGATGAGCAATCGTCCGCTGCATGAAGTGGCGCGGGCGCTTCAGGACGCTCATATCACGAACGATCGGAACACAAATGATGCGGCTTCGTTACTCGACCTGATCTCGGAACTCTGAAAGGCGCGAAAGAGACAGAATCCCTCGCATGAATGCGAATCATTTGCAGTTATCGGCGTTACTCGGTTATAGTCGCCGCGGGTGTTTTTCGAGCGGTTTCAGGCGTTTCGCGACACGTTAGCTTCCATTTATATCGCGATAACTTCACTAACGTAAGTTTTCTGAAAAGAAAGGGCCGGCATGAGAGCGCGCAGGCATAAGAACATTATGGCAAGAGGAGAGCGGGCGAATCCGCCGCATATCGCGCAAGGCTTGCGCAAGCGGAATATTGCGATCGCCGCGCTCGTGCTGTTCGGCGGCGCCGCGCATGCGCAGAGCACGGATTCGACGAGCGACCCGGCAACGAGCGGGGAAGGCCGCGCGCCGCAGACCGCGCAGCCGTCGAATTCGAGCGGCACGAATCAGCAACTGAATCCGGTGCTCGTCACGGGCGAGCGCGAGAAGGAAACTGCGACGAGTCCCGTCGAAGGCTACGTGGCCCGCCGCAGCGGAACGGGAACCAAGACCGATACGCCGATCATCGAGACGCCGCAATCGATCTCGGTCATTACCGCTGACCAGATGCAGGCGCAAGCGGCGCAAACCGTGGGCGAGGCGCTGCGCTATACGCCTGGCGTGATCGGCGAGCAGTTCGGAGGCCTCGACTCGACGGTCGACTATTACACCGTGCGGGGCTTCCAGCAGACCATGCCGTTCGTCGACGGCCTCTCGACACAGACCTTCTTCACGGTGCTTTCGCCGACTTACGACACCTACGGCCTGGAGCGCGTCGATATTCTGCGCGGGCCGGCTTCCGTGCTCTACGGTCAGACCGTTCCGGGCGGCATGGTCAACCTCGTCACCAAGCGTCCAACCGCCGATCCTCTGCATGAAGCGTCGATCGAAGTCGGCAGCCGCGGGCTTATTGGCGGGCGCGTCGATCTGTCCGGGCCGGTGAACAAGGACGGCACGCTCTTGTATCGTTTCACCGCGGATTCGAGCAGCGAAAGCACGCAGACCGCCTTCGTGCAGGACAAGCACATCTACGTCGCGCCTGCGCTGACATGGAAGCCGAACGCCGACACGACCTTCACGCTGCTCTCGCACTTCAGCTATCGCGACACGGGCCGCCAGAACGTCGACCTGCCCTCCGTCGGCACGCTCTACGCCAGTCCGTTCGGGCGCATCGGCACGGGCACGTTCCTCGGCGAGCCGGAGTTCAACGAATATCGTCGCACGGATGAGGCGATCGGTTACGAGCTGGAGCACCGCTTCAGTGACATCCTCACGGTGCGTCAGAACCTGCGCTACTCGCATACGCACCTGAATCAGAAGATCGTTGGCGATGCGGGCCTCGAAGACGATCAGCAGACGCTCGACCGATACGCATACGCAGCGCGTGCGAGTTCGAACGTGTTCACGGTCGACAACCAGGCGCAGTTGAGATTCGGCACGGGTCCGCTCGAGCATACGGTGCTGGTCGGCCTGGACTACACCCGCTCGGTCGATAGCTGGGACGAGCGCGACGCGTTCGAGGTGCCGTCGATCAACGCGTATGCGCCGGTATATAGCGGCGCGAGCAGCATCGTGCTGCCGGATGCGCCGGACTTCAGCGTGCACGACACGCTCAATCAGCTCGGCCTCTATGCGCAGGACCAGATCCGCTTCGGCAAATTCGTTGCAACGTTCGGCGTGCGGCAGGACTGGACCAGCACGAAGCAATACGACAATGTCGCCGGCATGAATTCGCAGTCCAACGATGCGAACCGCTTCACGTACCGCGCGGGTCTCGTCTATTTGTTCGACAGCGGCTTTGCGCCCTACGTGAACTACGCGACCTCGTTTCAGCCGGGTCTCGGCAATACATTCGACGGCTCGTCGCTCAAGCCGACGACAGGGCAGAGCGTCGAGGCGGGCGTGAAGTTCCAGCCGAAGAATCAGAAGAGCTTCGCGATGCTCTCGGTCTACAACATCAAGCAGAAGAACGTCGTCGAACCGGACTTCGATCATCCCGAAGGCAACTTCGTCGTGCAGACGGGCGGTATTCGCGTGCGCGGCGTCGAACTGTCGGGCGTGGCGGACCTCGGCAGCGGGCTGAGCCTGACCGCCGCCTACACCTACATGGATGGCAAGGTCACCGACAGCGATCAGGGTTATGCGGGCAATCGCGCGGCGAACGTGCCGCACAACATGGCGAGCCTTTGGCTCGACAAGACTCTGCAAACGGGTCCGCTCAAAGGGCTCGGATTCGGCGGCGGCATTCGTTATATCGGCTCCCAATATGGCGATCAGGCGAATACACTCAAGCTCTCATCGACGACGCTCGTCGATGCCGCGATTCACTACGACATCGCGCACTGGCGTTTCCAACTCAACGCGCAGAATCTGTTTGACCGCATCTACGTGAACTGCCAGAGCGATACGTACTGTAGTTATGGCCTGCGCCGCAGCGTGATTGGACGCGCGACGTACCAGTGGTAATGTGCGTGCTTCGCGCATTGCCGACCCGCAGTTGAAGGACTCGATGCCGGTGCAGCTTGCCGGCATCGCAGAAGGAGAGCATCGATGTCGCTAATCTGGTATCTGATCCGCAATTCGCGCTGGACCCTGCTCGTCGCCATGGTCACGAGCGTGATCAGCGGCCTCGCGAGCGCGGGTCTCGTCGCGCTCATCAATCAGGCGCTCGGCGCGTCGCGCGAAACGCTCGGCGAACTCGGCCTCAAGTTCCTTGCCTTGAGCGTTCTCGTGCTCGTTACGCGGGCCGTTTCGTCCACGCTCTTCATGAAGCTCGGCCAGAACGCCAAGGCGACGCTGCGCATGAGCACGATCCGGCGTATCGGCGCGGCGTCGTATCAGCATCTGGAGAAGCAGGGCGCGTCGCGCGCGCTTTCCGTGCTGACCGCCGACCTCGACTCCATCGTCGTGTTCTTCGTGAGCCTGCCGAATCTCGCGATGCATGGCGCGGTCATCGTGGGCTGCCTGATGTATCTCGGCTACCTGTCCTGGCAGATCCTGCTGTTCGCGATCGTCACCATTTTTCTCGGCTCGCTGGGCTTTCATCTGGCGAACACACGCGCGGAGTTTCACCTGCGTGCCTCGCGCCGCCGAGAAGACGACCTCGTGAAGTATTTCCGCGCGCTCTTCGACGGCGCGAAGGAACTGAAGCTGCATCGCAATCGCAAAGAGGCCTTCATCGACGACACGCTCGCCACCAACGTCGAAGCGGTGCGCGTGCAAAGAACGCGCGGCTATGTGTTGTATGCGGCCGCCGCGAGTTGGGGCAGCTTCATCTTCTTCGCGTTCATCGGCTGCGTGCTGTTTCTGCTTACGCGCTTCTACCCCGTGCAAGGGCCGGTAATGTCGGGCTACGCGATGATCTTTCTCTACATGATCATGCCGATCGAAGGCTTGCTCTCCGCATTGCCGAGTATCAGCTCCGCGAAGGTCGCGATCGAGCGCATTGACGCGATTAACGCGGATCTGCCGCCAGAAAACACGCTGCCTGCCAGCGACGCCGCCGCCTTCGACAGCATCGCCCTGGAAGGCGTCACGCATCGCTATTACCGTGAGCGCGAGGACGAAGTGTTCACGCTCGGGCCGATCGAGCTCGCCTTCTTGCCAGGTGAGCTGGTCTTTCTGATCGGCGGCAACGGTAGCGGCAAGACCACGCTCGCGAAGATGCTCGTTGGCCTCTATGCGCCTGAAGGCGGCCGCATCCTGCTCAATGGCAAGCCGGTCGGCGAAGCGGAGCGCGACATCTATCGGCAGCATTTCTCAGTGGTGTTCAGCGACTTCTATCTCTTCGAAGCGCTGCACGGCCTTACGCTCGACGGCCTCGACGCACGTGCGCACGCTCTGCTCGAAGCGCTGCATCTGGATCACAAGGTGACGATCGAGAAGGGCGTGTTCTCGACCACCGATCTTTCGCAAGGACAGCGCAAACGCCTCGCGCTGCTCGTCACCTATCTCGAGGATCGCCCGTTCTACGTGTTCGATGAATGGGCCGCCGATCAGGACCCGGTCTTCAAGGACGTGTTTTATCGCCGGCTGCTGCCGGACCTGAAGGCGCAGGGCAAGACGGTACTCGTGATTTCGCACGACGACCGCTATTTCCATCTCGCCGACCGCTATGTGAAGCTCGATTATGGTCAGCTTGTCGAGGAAGGGCGAGGCGAACAGTACGCTCACGAACACGGTGCGGGCCATGCGCGGGAACGCGTGTCGCTGGGATAAAGCCGCGAAGTGAAGACTCGCCAGAACCCGTCGAACCCGAGACGCCGCCGCATGCTGGGCGCGCTCGCGTTTCTGCCCTTGGCATCGCGCGTGCGCGCGGCCATGCCGCCGCGCGTCGCCTCGCTGAGCTGGGCGGGCGCGCAGATTCTCGTCTCGATCGGCGCGCCGCCAATCGCGCTCACCGAGCTCGACAGCTATCCCAAGGTCGGCGCATTGCCGCCGATGCCGCCGAACGTGCTCGAACTCGGGTCGCACAGCGAGCCGAATCTCGAACTGCTCGCGCAGATCAGGCCCGATCTCATCGTGCTCGATCAAGATCAGTCGAATCTCGATGCGCAGCTTCAGCGCATCGCGCCGACATTTGCGATCGACATCTACGACTCGCGACGCGGCAAGCCGTTCGCGCGTGCGGTCGAGGAAACCGGACGGCTCGCCGCGCGGCTGGATCGAGTGGCGCAGGCCCGCGCCTATCTCGATGACGTCGATCGCCAGCTCGCCGCCCGCGCCGCGACTGTCGCCGCGCTTGATGCGCCGCCCGTGCTCGTGGTCGATCTCTACGACGACGGCCGCCGTTTCTTCGTGTATGGCCCCAACAGCATGATTCACGACGTCATGACGCGGCTGAAAATCGCCAACGCATGGCGAGGCAACACCGACACCGGCTGGGTGCTGCTCAACGTCGAAGATCTTGCCACGATGGGCGACGCCCAGATGTTCTACATCAGCCACGGCGCGCGCGACCGCATCGCGCTCTCCAACCTGTCGCGCAGCCCGCTGTGGCGAAGCCTGCCGTTCGCCTCGCAAGGGCGCTTTCATCCGTTACCGGGCTTCTTCACCTACGGCGCGGCGTCGTGCGCGACGCAATGCGCCGACGGCCTCACGCGTGGTCTCGTTGCGGCGACGCTGCGCGGGAGCTCTGCAAATGGCTGAGAGCGTCGCCATGAGCGCAGCCCCGCGCCGCCTGCGCATGCATCCCGCGTGGCTCGTCGCGGTGCTGATCAGCTGCGCGTTCGCGCTGGCGCTGCGTCACTTCGCCGAACTCCTGCCCGCGAGCCTGTGGTGGCGCGCGCTCGTCGATCCCGATACGCGCGATCTGAAGCAGATCGTCGTGCATGAAAGTGTCGTGCCGCGCATCGCCGTGTGTCTGCTCGGTGGTGCGCAGCTCGCGCTCGCGGGCGCGATTTTCCAGCAGGTGCTGCGAAATCCGCTCGCCGAGCCGACGACGCTCGGCGTGTCGGCGGGGGCATCGCTCGCGCTTACCATCGCCACGTTGTTCGCGCCGCAGTGGCTCTTCGGCGGGCAGCAGTGGGTCGCGCTCGCCGGCGCGGTCGCCTCCGTGCTGCTCGTGCTCGCGCTGTCCTGGCGGCGGCGCCTCGCACCTGTCGCGCTGATCCTCGCGGGGCTGATCGTAACGTTCTACTGCGGCTCGCTCGGTGCGGTGCTTACGCTGTTTCATCGTGAGACCCTGCAATCGCTCTTCATGTGGAGCGCGGGCTCGCTCGCGCAGAGCAATTGGGATGCGCCGCGCACGCTCCTGCTCCATCTCGCCGCCGGCGCGGTGCTTGCCGCGGCGCTCGTGCGGCCGCTCACGATGATGTCGCTCACCGACGCCGGCGCGCAGGCGCTTGGTGTGTCGCTGCGTCTCGTGCGTGTGTCCGCGCTTGCGCTGGCGGTATTCCTGAGCGCATCGGTGGTGGCGTCGGTCGGCGTGATCGGCTTTCTCGGCATGCTCGCTCCGCTCGTCGTGCGGCTTGCGGGCGCGCGGCGCTTCCGCTCGCGCCTGATGTGGGCGCCGCTTTTCGGCGCGGCGCTGCTGTGGATCACCGACGAACTCGTCCAGATGATCCCCGGCGGGCGCACTGGCCTACCGACCGGCGCGGTGATGTCGCTCGTGGGCGCCCCTTTCGTGTTCTGGCTGCTGCCGCGTCTGCCCGCGCTTCCCGACACGGTCGATCTGTCGGCGGGAGCCGTGGGCTTCCGGCGCGTGCATCTGCCGCGCTGGATCGCGCTCGGCATCGCGCTGCTCGCGGTGGCTGTCGTGCTGGGATTGACGCTGGGCGGCTCCCCAGACGGCTGGACCTGGGCGCGCGGCGCGGGCTTCGATGCGCTGTTGCCCTGGCGCGCGCCGCGCGTCGCCGTGGCGCTTTCGGCGGGTGGGATGCTCGCGGTCGCGGGCGCAATCCTGCAGCGCGTGACCGGCAACTCGATGGCGAGCCCCGAAGTCCTCGGCATTTCGGCGGGCGCGTCGCTCGGGGTGATCGCGCTCGCGTTCGTCGCGCCGGAAGCGGGGCGTCTGCTTCAGACCGGCGCGGCCGGCGCGGGCGCGTTCGCCGCGCTCGTCCTGATGCTCGCATTGGGCCGCCGCTACCACTTCGCGCCGGAGCGCATGTTACTGCTCGGCGTCTCGCTCGGCACCGCGTTCAGCGCGCTCGTGAGCGTGCTGCTCGCCACCGGCGATCCGCGTCTCACCAACCTGCTTGCGTGGCTGTCCGGCTCGACCTTCGGCGTCACCGCCAACGATGCAATGTTCGCGTGTGCGGCGCTCGTCGTACTGCTGGCAGTGGCGCTGTGCTTTGCGCGCTGGCTCGACATCCTGCCGCTCGGCGACACGGTGTCGCGCAGCCTCGGCGTGGGCCTCGGCGCGAGCCGCATCGCGCTGATGCTGCTCGCCGCGGCGTTGACGGGCGTGGCGACGATGGTCGTCGGCCCGCTCAGCTTCGTCGGTCTAATGGCGCCGCATCTCGCGCGCATGCTCGGATTTCGACGCGCGTCGGCGCAGCTTGCAAGCGCCGCGATCCTCGGTGCGCTGGTGATGGCCGTCGCCGACTGGCTCGGGCGCAACATGCTGTTTCCGTATCAGGTGCCGGTGGGGCTGCAGGCGACGCTCGTCGGCGGGCTTTATTTCATGTGGCTGATGCTGCGCGGACGCACCGCGCTCTGACTATCGATGACCTCGAATCTCGCGACTCACGACGCCCCGGCGCTCGACGACCTTATCTACCAGATCGACAACGCCTCGTTCTCGCTCGGCGCGCGCGTGCTGCTGCATCCGCTGCGCCTCACGTTGCCGGCGCGGCGTGTGTGCGGGCTCATCGGTCATAACGGGTCGGGCAAGAGCACGCTGCTCAAGCTGCTCGCGCGGCAGCAAGCGCCTACTTCGGGCGCGATCCGTTTTGCGGGTAAGCCGCTTGCGGACTGGGAGAATCGTTCGCTCGCCCGCAAGGTCGCCTATCTGCCGCAGCAGCCTCCGGCCGCCGATGGGATGACCGTGCGCGAACTCGTTTCGCTCGGGCGGTATCCGTGGCATGGTGCGCTCGGGCGTTTCGGCGTGCGCGACGGCGCGAAGGTGCTCGAGGCGATGGAGCTGACCGATGTGGTGCGCTTCGCCGAGCGCCCTGTCGACAGTCTCTCGGGCGGCGAGCGTCAGCGCGTGTGGCTCGCCATGCTGGTTGCGCAGGACAGCGACTGCCTGCTGCTCGACGAGCCGATTTCCGCGCTCGATATCGCGCATCAGATCGAAGTGCTCGGCCTCGTGCGCGAACTGAGCCAGAAGCGCGGTCTGTCGGTCGTCGTCGTGCTGCACGACATCAACATGGCGGGACGCTTTTGCGACGATCTCATCGCGCTGAAAGGCGGCCGTCTTCTCACAAGCGGACGGTCGGAGGATCTGATGCGTGCGGATACGCTCGAAGCCATCTATGGCATTCCAATGGGCATCGTCCCGAACCCGCGCGGCGGCACGCCCATCAGCTTCGCGCATTGATTACGAGCTTATGCATCGACTCTTCTTCGCACTTTGTGCGGCCGCGTTGCTGTTCGGCTGTGCCTTGCAAAACGATTCATCGAACAAGGATTACCACGCGAGCATCTGGCGTACTCAGGACGGTGTGCCGCATATTCGCGCCGACGATTGGGGCAGTCTGGGCTACGGCGTGGGCTATTCGCAGGCTCAGGACGATCTCTGTACGCTCGCGGATTCCTTCGTGACCTGGCGCGGCGAGCGCGCCGCGAACTTCGGTTCCGATACACGCGCGACGGCCCCGTCGTCGTTTGGCCGGCCGCGCAATCTCGATTCCGATTTCTTCTTTCGCCTAATGGCCGACGATGCGGCCGTGCAGCGCTACAAGTCCGCGCAACCGCAGAAGCTCCGTCAATTGATCGATGGCTTCGCCGATGGCTACGATCGCTACGTCGACGACCTGCAAACCGGCCGCTTTCCCGGCGCGCATGCGCAATGCGCGAATGCGCCTTGGGTCGGGCACATCAGCAGCGACGATCTATACCGCCGTCTGATCGCGCTCAGCCTCGCGGGCGGCGCGGCACGCTTTCTCGAAGGCATCGCGAATGCGGCGCCTCCGGGCGCGCGCAAACCCGATGAAACGCCTAACCAGCAGGTGTCGCTGAACGTGGGCGGACACGTAGGCATCGGCAGCAACGCGCTCGCGTTCGGCGGTCAGGACACTCGGGACGGCAAGAGCCTGCTCTTCGGGAATCCGCACTGGTTCTGGAACGGCCCGGACCGTTTCTACCAAGCGCAACTGACGATTCCCGGGCAGCTCGACGTGGCCGGCGTGTCGTTTCTCGCGGTGCCGGTGATCGTGATCGGCTTCAACGGCGATATCGCGTGGACGCACACGGTATCGAACGCGCGGCGTTTTGGCGTGTTCGAACTGAAGCTCGCACCCGCTGATCCGACACGCTACATCGTCGACGGAAAGATCGAGCCGATGCAGCCTGTGCGCATAACCGTGAAGACACGCGATGGCGCAGCGGTCACGCGTACGCTGTACCGGTCGGGCTACGGTCCGCTCGTCGATCTCTCGTCGATGGCGCCGCAACTCGCATGGAGCGCTCAGCACGCGTTCGCGTTGCGCGACGTGAATGCGGACAACTCACGCGCCTTCGCCAATTTTCTTGCGTGGAACCAGGCGAAATCGCTCAATGAGTTCCTGTCCATCCAGAAGCGTTTCGCGGCAATGCCCTGGGTCAACACATTTGCGATCGGACGCAATGATCCGCGTGTCTGGTTTGCTGATATTGGCGCAGTGCCGGATGCACCTGATTCGCTCGTCGCCGCATGTACGACGCCGCTTGGCCGGGCGTTTGATGCGAAGGCGCCGGGGGTACCGTTTCTTGACGGCTCGCGCGCCGCGTGTGCTTGGGGACAAGGTGCGCGTAAGCCGGTGCAAGCCGGCGCGCTGCCCGTCGAGCGCATGCCGAGCCTCATGAACACCGACTATGTCGGCAACTTCAATGGCAGCTACTGGCTGACCAATCCGCACACCCCGCTCACGGGCTTCGATCACGTGACGGGCGAGACCGGCACGCCACAGTCGCTGCGCACGCGGCTCGGCCATGCGCTTGCCGCGCAGATCGTCGATGAACCCGGAGGCGCGACGCGCGATTCGCTAGAGCGCGCCGTGCTCGACAGCACATCGATGTCCGAGCGAATTGCGCGTCAGCCGTTGCTCGATTCGGTGTGTAAGCCGGGAAGCGAGCCGCGCGCGGTCGAAGTGAAGGAAAAGGGCACACAACCTGCAATCGTCGATCTGAGTGTGCCGTGTCGCGTACTGCGTGACTGGAATGGCACGGCATCCGTCGACGCGCGCGGCGCGAATCTGTGGGACCAGTTCTGGCGCCGTGCGAGCGAGATCTCTGACGCGCAGCTATACGCCGAGCCTTTCGATCCGCAGCGGCCTCTCGTGACGCCCGCCGGATTCAAGAGCGCCAATCCCGAGGTTGCGCGCGCGTTGGCTGGCGCAGCCGTCGCACTGACGCGCAACGGTTTCGCGCTCGACTCCGCGCGAGGAGACGTGCTCTATGCGCTCGATCGTGGCGGCGCAAAAATTCCGTTGTACGGAGGATGCGATCCGGAGGGTTACTTCACAGTGGCGTGCCCGCTGCATGGCCTCGACAAACAAGGTCTCGCGCTTGATCGCGATGCGCACGGTAACAGCTATGTGCAGGTGGTCGGGTTCGGCGACGACGGCCCGCATGCCGATACGCTGCTCGCGCATTCGGAATCGGACGATCCGGTATCGCCGCACTATCGTGATGGCACTCAGCGCTATGCGCGCAAGGCGTGGTCACGGTTTGCCTTTTCGATGCACGATATCGAGACTTCGTTCGGCGCGAGCGAGACGGTTCTCGAAGGCCACCGCGGGCGCTGAGCTTGCGGCGTTTCGCGGCGCGATCGGCGGTAGCCAATGTTCGAGGAAGTCCCGATGGAAACATACGGAATGGGTCACGTGTGGTCGCAAGGCGATTTCGTGACGCGCGGCATTGCGCTGACGCTGCTCATCATGTCCGTACTGACATGGACGGTCATCGTCATCAAAAGCGTGAGCGTGATGCGCCTGAAACGGCTGGCGAGAAACGCCGAGCGCGCGTTTTGGCAATCCGGGGACGTCGCCGACCGCATCAGGGAACTCGCCACCGACACGCCGTCAAAGGGCGACAATCCGTTTCTTGCGCTTGTTCTGTCGGGTGAGGCGGCGCTGGAGCATCATCACCAGTCTCAGCCGCACTTGCATGATCGACTCGATATTTCTGACTGGATCGCGCGGAACCTGCACGACACGATGGACGATTGGTCGGCGCGCATGCAGCGCGGGCTTGCGATTCTCGCATCGATCGGCAGCACGGCACCTTTCGTCGGTTTGTTCGGCACCGTCTGGGGCATCTACCACGCGCTTGTCAGGATCGGTGCGACGGGACAGGCCTCGATCGATCAGGTCGCGGGACCTGTCGGTGAATCACTGATCATGACCGCGTTTGGTCTATTCGTCGCGATTCCTGCCGTGCTCGGCTACAACGCTCTCGTTCGCGCGAACAGTACCCTTATTTCGCGGCTCAATCGCTTTTCGCATGGCATGCATGCAGTCTTTGTCACGGGATCAGGTCTGGCGTCGGCGAGACAGGTAAATATGCTTCGCCCGGCCGCCGAAGATAAACCGGTTAAACCGAAGAACGCGAATCCGTCGATGGAAAGCTGAATTTGCCACATCAGATGCGAAGCGAAATGATTTTCGTTGCGGGTAGCATTCACCTCGCGGCCGTTTGAAACGTCTATCCTCAATGTCATGGCGTCGTGAATCGGGAGGGTGAGATGCAAAGCGATCCGAAGGTCATCCAGTATCTCAACGCGGAACTGAAGTACGAGCTAACCGCTATCAATCAATACTTTCTGCATGCGCGTCTCTACGAGCATTGGGGTCTCGACTCGATCGGCAAACACGAATATGGCGAGTCGATAGAAGAAATGAAGCATGCGGACAAACTGATCGAGCGAATCTTCATGCTCGACGGTCTGCCCAACTTGCAGGATCTGGCCAAGCTTCTCATAGGTGAGGATGTACAGGAGGTCTTGCAATGCGACCTGAAGCTCGAGCAGGCCGCGCAGGCGCATTGCAAGGAAGCAATCACGTACTGCGAGTCCGTGAAGGACTTTGTGTCGCGAGAGATCTTCGTCGAAATCCTCGACGATACCGAAGGTCATATCGACTGGTTGGAGATACAACTTGCTCTCGTCGACAAAGTGGGCATCCAGAACTATCAGCAGTCGGCCATGGGTTCGCCTGGTTGAGTCCTCGAAGGCAAGACTTCAAGGCGTCGACACTGGAGTAGCTGGATCGTTAGACAGCGGCCGGACTCGATGTTGAAACCGCAAACTGGATGAGCTTCTTGCGCAATATAGCTGCGATTCCACCCTCGACGGCGAGTGATCGGGACTGCTGCGCCATAGCGCGTCGTGGCGCGTGAAACCGCTCGACGAGTGATGTTTCCTCTGACAGCGCCGGCCTTTTCGGGACGGCGCTCTGTTTTTCGCCACGCACGTCCACTCGCGGTCCGTCCCGCCCCCTTCTTTCATGAAAAGCGAATAAGCGGACAACGGATGACGCCGAACATCGCCTGTCTGCCGACAGCCGGGCTGATACCCGCCCAGACGTCGGCGCACACTTTAGAAGTCAGTTCGCACAGTTAACATAACATTGCGTCGGTCGCCGAACACGCTATAGAACTGGCCGGGTGGACGAATGTAATAGCCTCGGTCGAAGATGTTGTTCAACTGCAGCGTCGCTTCGAGATGCTTGTTGAAGCGATATCCCACCTGCGCATTAAAGATGGCATACGCGCCCTGTTCGACGCCGCGCGAGATGCGCGTCTGGGCGAGCATGCCGCCGCCAACCGAGAACCCGCGCATGACGCCCTGCGAAAACTGGTAGCGCGTCCACAGCTTGAAGAGATGCTTCGGGTCCGTGCCATCGGTGAGGCCGGGGGCATCGTTTTCGAAGTGTTCGTTCAGGTAGGTGTAGCCTGCATAGACGTTCCAGTCCGGCATCGGCTGGCCGGTGACTTCGAGTTCCAGGCCCTGGCTGCGTGCCTTGCCTGCCGCAAGGTAGTAATACTGATGATCGGGGTCATCGACCGCGCGGTTGTTGTCGTTGATACGGAATAGCGCCACGTTCGTATTCAGCCGCCCGCCGAGCACGCTGCTCTTCACGCCCACTTCGTATTGCTCGCCGGAGCGCGGCGGAATGCCCGCGCCGGAGAACGTGGTTTGCGTCTGCGCATCGAGAAAGCGCGCGTAGCTTGCGTACGCCGTGACCGCCGGCACGATATCCCACACGATGCCCGCCGACGGCAGGAACCGATGGTTGACTTGCGAATTCGTCGTCCAGCCCGAGACATCGGGAAGCGTCGATTGCGTGCGATCCTGCACGAACGCTTCGCGCGCGCCGAGCACCAGCGTCAGAGGCCTGGCGAGCTTGATGCGCGCCTGCGCATAGATGCCGTACTGGACGGTGCGCTCGTTGGTGCCGAAGTTGAAAGGCGTATCGACCTGCGGCACCGCGTTCGGATCGAACAGGCTGAAGGTGCCACCGTCGAACGGACCGTCGACGGACTGGAAGCCGGAGAGCGCCGTGGACGACATCACCGAATAATTCGCACCGACCGTCAGCGTGTGCGTATGACCGAATAGCTGAACGGGACCGGAGACGTTGGTGTCCGCGCCGAACCAGTCGTAGGTATTGCGCTGGTTCTGATCGCCATAATAGCTGAGGCCGTCGGCGGTGGCGCCCGGTCCCGAATACGCGTAGTAGGCCCGCGTCAGCATGTGCCGGTAAAACAGCGTGGTCGACGACTTCCACCCGCTTTCGAAACGATGCACGAGGATCGCGTTGGCCTCCTGAATCGACGTGTACGAGTTGTTCCAGCTCGGGCTGAAGTTCTGCAAATACGGACTGGGCACGCGGCCGACGAGCGCCGTCTGATCCGCGTTGAGCACGCCGCTCGCGCCGTAGTCCAGGCCATACATCGGCAGGACGTCGTAGCCGCCGGAAAGCGAAAGCGTCGTGCGCGGCGTGAAGTCGTAGTCGATCGCGCCGTACGCCATGAATTCCTTGTGGCGCGCCCGGTCGATGGATTCATGCGCCGCCTCGCCGACGATCACCGCGCGCCCGCGCAGACTGCCGTCCTTGTTGAGCGGCCCGGTGACGTCGATCATTTGCCGCACGCCGCCGAACGAGTCGACCTGCGTGTCCGTCGTCAGATGGAACTGATTCTGCGGCCGCTTGCGCACGAGATTGACGACGCCGCCCGGCTCGCCCGCGCCGTCGATCACGCCGGCCGGCCCGCGCAACACTTCCACTCGGTCGTACATCGCGAGGTCGAATTGCGTCAGATATTGCAGGCCGCTGACGATAGGCGTGCCATCGAACTCGATTCCGAGCTGCGAGCCGCGGGCGCGGAAGTACGCCGTGCCGTCGCCGTAGCTGACGGAACTCACACCGGTCACATAGCGCAACGCTTCTTCGATGGTCGTGTCGTTGCGGTCGTCCATTTGCTGACGCGTGACGACGGAAACCGAATACGGTGTTTCCTTGATCGACTGCGCGCTCTTGCCCGCGATGGTCGCGTATCTCGCCGCGTACGAGCCTGTGTCTTCGGTCGTCGCATCAGCGCCGGTATTGTCGGTCACTGTCACGGCGGGCAACGTCACGTCGCCGCCCGCCGGATTCGCAGCCTGCGCGCGCACCTGCCCAGGCATCGCGGCGAGCATTGTCAGAAGCGCGAGTGCCAGCGGCGTCATGCGCGCGTGCCATCCCGTCATCGGCGTACGCATCGCGCCGAGCTGGTCTTTCTCTGTTTTCATGTTTTCACATCCCATCGTTGAATAGCCAAACGGCGTCATCCCGCTGCATGCGGGCTGGAATCGGATGGGGACATTTGTTTTATCTATCGAGGCACGTGCGGCCCCGTTCTTTTCACTTCGATGCAAACTTCATGTGCGCCGCGCGCTGCGCAGCAGAATCAGCGTGACGAGCCACGGACCGCCGAGCAGCGTCGCGACGAGAGCGGCGGGAAGCTGCTCCGGGTACGGAAGCTGCCGGCCTAGCCAGTCCGAGACTACCATCAGCAGGGCGCCGAGCATCGCCGCGAGATAGAGTTGTGGCAGCGGACGCCGCCCGCCCGATAGCCGCGCGATATGCGGTGCGATCAGCCCGACGAAGGACAGCGGCCCGACCACGACGGTCGCCGCCGCCGTTGACAACGCAGCCAACAGCAGCAGGCCGAAGCGCGCGCGCCCGATCGGCACGCCGACGCTCGCCGCCACCTGCGGACCGACGCCGAGCGCCGCGAGCCATCGCGCGAATAGTGGCGCCACGACGAGCATCAGCACCGCGAGCGCGGCGGTGACAAAGGCCATCGCCGGCTCGATGTAATAAGTCGAAACGACAAGCAGATCGAGCAACACACCCGCACGCGGATCGCCGCTCGCCATCACCGCACCGACGACGGCTTGAAACAGCGCGCTGATCGACAGTTCGACGAGTAGCAGCCGCTGCGGCGCGAACTGCGCGCGTCGCCCGAGCCAAAGCAGCAGGCCGAGCGTGACGCACGCGCCGGCCACGCATCCTGCAAACAGCGCGGCCGGCTCGAAGCTGCCGGCGATCATGAGCACCGCGATCACGCCGAACATGCCGCCCGAACCGACGCCGAGCAGGTCGGGGCTCGCCATCGGATTGGCGGTCATACGCTGCAGCAGCGCGCCCGCCGTACCGAGCAGGCTGCCCGCCGCGAGCGCGGCAAGCAGATGCGGCACGCGCCAGAACATCAGTGCGTCGATATCGGCGAGGCGCGCGAGACGCCAGCCCTGTGGCCCGCGCGTGACGACGAACGACAGCGCGCACGCGATCACGAGCAGCGTCGCCCACACGAGCGGCATCGCGCGTATTCCGTGCACGGCGGTGCCAGGGTCGTGCACTTCGTGCATGTCCGGCGTCGTGCGCAGGCGCGGCAGCAGCGCGACCAGCAGCGGCACGCCGATCATCGACATGACGGTGCCAGTTGGAATCAGGTGCGCCGAGAAAACCTCGCCTTGCGTGACGAGGCGCACGAGTTCATCGGTCAGAAAGAGCAGAGCGCCGCCCAGCAGGGGCGCCCATACGAGCCGTTCGCGCAACCGGCGCGCGCCCGCGAGCCGCCCCAGCAGCGGCGCCGCCAATCCGATGAACCCGATCACGCCAACCTGCGCCACCACGCTCGCCGTGAGTGTGACCGCCACCAGCAGCGCCACGCCGCGCATCCAGCCGACCGCGACACCAAGGTTGCGCACGGTCGCATCGCCGGCATCGAAGAGTTGCAGCGGACGATGCAGCAGCGCCGCCGCCAGCGCGCAGCCGCCCACGCACGCCGCGACGCGCACGGCAGGTTGCCAGCCGGTCTGGTCGAGCGCGCCGCCGCCCCAGATTTGCAAACCCTGCAGCAGATCGAAATGCATGACGCCGATTGCGAGGCTGATTGCGCCGCAGTACAGATTGACCACCATGCCCGCGAGAATCACGCTCGCCGGTGACATGCGTTGCAGCCACGCCAGGCTGAGCACGACGGCCATCGCCAGCGCGCCGCCTGCCAGCGCGATGGGTTCTCGGCCCGCGGCCAGCCAGCCCGGCAGCCACACGCTCACAACGGCGATCGCGAGGTATGCGCCTGGAAAGATGCCGAGCGTCATCGGTTCGGCGAGCGGATTGCGCAGCACTTGTTGTACGAGCACGCCTGCCAGTCCGAGCGCTGTGCCGCATAGCAGCGTCATGGTGATATGCGGCAGCACGCTCTCATGCACCAGCACGTCGCGCATGTCGGTGAGGTCGGGCGAGACGAGCGCTCTCCAGACCGACGCGCCTTCGAGGGCACCATGCAGATGCAGCACGGCGAGACACATGGCGGGTAGCAGCAGGCCGAGCAGCGCGAGCCGCCAGTCGCGCGGCGTGGCGGATGGGCGAGTGGGTCCGACGCGGTTGCTACGCAAGCCCGCCTCCGCCGTTATCGATAGTGACGCGTGCATCCGCCATCGCCATGGCAAATCGTTGCATCGAGGTGAGACCGCCGTATGGGGCGATGATCGGCAACACTGCAACGCGTTTTTCGCGGGCCGCGGGTAGCGCGCGCCACAGCGGACTCGATGCCAGCGCCGCGCGAATGTCGGGCGCGAGTGGCTGTGTCAGCGCAATATCGGCGTCGGGGATATCGAGCAGGCGTGGCAGCGGCACGACCGCCGAACCCATCCCGTTCGTCGTCCAGCGCACGTGTCCATTCGCGGCGTTCGGCATTTCGATTTTAGCGAGCACGTCGTCGAAGAGACTGCCCGCGCCGTACACGCGCAGATGCCGCTCGTCGATCACGTCCGCGACGACCACCGGCCGGCCGCGCGGCATGCGCGCCGCGACGTCGCTCAGTACACGCACTGTCGAGGCGAGGAGTGCGTCGGCCCGGGCGCGGGAGTCGAGCGCATCGGCCATCGTGCGGGTTTCGGCGCAGAGACTGGCGTAGGGATGCGCGTCGGTCATGTACGCGCCGAGCGTGAGCGTCGGCGCGATGCGCCGCAGCGGCTTGAGCAGCCCAGCATGCGCGGGCGTGACGATCAGCAGGTCCGGCGCGAGCGCGAGCAGGGCATCGAAATTGGGCGGATATAGAAGGCCAACATCCGCGACATTGGAAGGCAGCGGGGGCACGGCGATGGTGTTCGTGTACCACGCGGGCAGCGGAATGCCGACCGGCGCGCGCCCGAGCGCGAGCAGCGTCTCGGTCAGCTCCCAGTTCAATACGACGATGCGTCGTGGCGCGGGTCTGCCTATTGCGCTCGCGGCAGGCGAGAACGCGAAGAGGGCGGCGGCGCCTCGAAGCAGTGTACGTCGGTGCTGCGATGTCATAACGCAAAACCCACGCGGCGGCCAATGGCGGCATCGGTCGTGACGGACATCGGCACGCCATAGATAGCTGCGAGCCGCGCTGGATCGACGATATCCGCCGTGTCCCTGCACATCAGCAGTCGCCCTTCGCGAAGCGCGACGAGACCAGACAACCCGCGATCACCGCGCGCGGCATCGCGATCGACGGCAGGCTTTTGAAGTACACGACGATGGTGTCGAGATCCTGCGGCAGCGGGTTGATGGCGCGGGAGGCGCCGCATCGTTCGAGATCCCGGTACGACGCGCGCGCGATACGGCCGATCGTCTGCAAGTGTAGGCGCGCTTTTGCGTGCTGTCCGAGGTACATACAGCATCTGCGAAACCACACGTATGACGAGCACCACAACGCCCAGCGCCGCGAAGCGCAGGCCGAGCGTAAGCAGCTTGTCGCCTCTTGCGCGCGGCGCCTGGTTGATCAGGGCGACGAGTGCCGCGTTCGCCGCGCCGCTAACTAGGCTGACGACCAGCGCGACGGGCAGCAGGGCGGGCGCGCTGCGGATCGACGCGGCTAGCAGCGACACGAAGCGCACACCTTCGGTGGAGCCAGGGACAGCATGCGTGTGCCTGCCCAGAGCTTGAGAGCAAAATGCTCGTTGAGATGCGAGTAACGTGAGAATACGAATCGTTAACATTTCGACCGATGATTCGGTGCAAAGCCATGAGTGGGCACAAGTCTAGCGGTTTGCTGAAACACCAGGCCGACATCGGATATCGAATTTTTGACAAAACTTTGCCAATTCGCGATATTGCATCCGGACGACTTATTCTGGGTATGAAAGATTTCCTACTCAAACGCTATCCGACGGAGCGCGTTCCGTTGCCGCGAGACGTGATCGCAAGTCTCTTCGACTATCGCCATGGCGAACGTGTGACGTGGCATCAACACAAGCGTGGACAACTGGTGTTTGCGGTGCAGGGCGTTGTGCGCGTGCTCACACCCGCGCGCACTTGGGCGCTGCCGCCGTCGCGCGCCGTGTGGTTGCCGTCCGATGTCGATCACGAACTGCACGCCGTCGGCGAAATGCAACTGTGCAGCGTGTATTTCGAACCGCGTGTGTTTCCCTGGTCATGGCATCAACCGGCCGTGATCGCCGTGTCGCCGTTGATGAGGGAGCTGGCTATTGCGCTTGGCGGCGCAGGCGAGCGATACGCCGAGGGAAGCCGCGCTGCGCTCTGCGCGCCGCTATTGCTGAAAGTCTTGAAAGAAACGCCCGCTCTCGCCGAGCCTGGTGTGCCATTACCGCGAGACGCACGGCTGCTGCAGATATGCGAGCACATGATGAGCGATCCGGCGAGCGAACTGACGCTTGATTTCTGGGGCGAGCAGTTCGAAACCAGCGGCCGGACCTTGGCGCGCTATCTGAACGCCGAGAAGGGGTTGACTTTTGGCGCGTGGCGCCAGCAAATACGCGTAGCGGAAGCAATCACGCTGCTCACACTAGGACAACCAGTGACGCAGGTGTCAAAGAAGCTCGGTTATCGCAGCGCCAGTGCCTTCATCGTCATGTTTCGCCAAGCTACTGGAGAGCCGCCACAGCGTTATCTGGCGTCGCGCACGTCGGCCAGTTGAACACATCTTTCAATGAGACGCGAGTACTACCTCGCGTGTAGGTCGTCACTATCCTTTACGGATCGCCCCGGTAAGCCCGTGCGAAGGAACTCGCGGCAGAGCCACTTTCGGTCACTTGCGGCGCAGGCTAGGTTCTTCCGAACCGGCCGTTCGTGACAGCCGCTACGCTCGACCGCGGCGGCGAGGAAACGGGCGCTTTGTGTACGACTCCAGGCCACCCCTCCGTACGGGCTACAGGCGCAGTGCGACTGGTGCTCATCTTTTCAGATATCCGGTCACGAGGCGAGTCGCCTCCTCGATGAGCGCCTCCATCGTTTCGTCCGAAAGCATCTTGGAATACTGCAGCACTGCGTTGTGCGTCAACGCCTCAATGGCCGTCACGCATACAAATGATGCGAGCCCCAGGTCGTCGATACGCAGTTCGTCGCGGTGCCTCTCCAGATAAGTGCTGAACATGGTGAAGTTCTCACGATTGAACCTCTCCAGCTTCTCGAGCTTGCCCACGCGCGGAATCTGCTCCGCGAGTACGCGATGCAGTTTGGGATCGACACGGTGAGCCTTAACCGCAACCGCGACGAGTTTGTGCACCGCTTTGTCGACCGATTCGGTCAAAACCCCCACCAATTCGCCCCGAACCATCTGCATGATCTCCTGCTGGTGGCGTTCGATGACGGCGGCAACGAGTGCCTCCTTGCTGGGGAAATATTGGTAGAGCGAACCAACGCTCACTCCCGCCACCGCTGCGATGCGGTTGGTGCTGGCCTTGTCAAAGCCTTCCTTGACGAGAATGCGAGCAGTCGCTTCAACCAGAGCGGCGACGGTCGCGCGCGATCGCTGCTGGGTGGCGACTTTCCTGGGTTTTGTGAGCGGTCTGCGTGCCATTTTTCCACGCCACCAATGCGAGTATAAAAAGCGAATGATAGCTCGTACATTACCCAAGATGGAAATGCAGGGCAGAACCTTGCGCAACGGGCGCGACGCGGAAAACTCTTGGGGATTCACGACATGCACGACACCTTGCAACATTTGTTTCGATACAAGGCCTGGGCGAACGACGAGCTACTCACCAGACTGGCCGGGCTTGGGGCTTGGCGTCGACTCACCCTTACCCGACTGGCCGTCAAGGCTCTGAGCCACAGCTACGTCGTCGACCGGATCTTCGCCGCGCATCTGCAGCGAAAGTCTCATCCCTATACGTCGTCTAACCTGAGCGAGTTGCCAACGCTGTACGATCTGGCTGCGGACATCAGGACGTCCGATCAGGAATACATCAATTACGTGTCTTTGCTCGACCGCGACGCCCTAGTTGAACGGATCGATTTTGTATTCACCGATGGTGCACCGGGCTGCATGTCCCGCGAGGAAATGCTCATGCACGTCATCAACCACGGAACCGGCCACCGCGGCCAGGTTAGCGCCCTTATGCTGCTCAACGCCGTTTCACCGGCGAGAGACGGCTTCACGACCTATTTGCATGAAGCGGAGGCGTCGATGAGAGGGCGAAGCTGACGCGTGGATGAACACCTGGTCGCGGCAATTCCGTGACTCGGCGAGTCTGGTGTTATGGCTTCGCGGGCGCACCTCTGCCGTCGGCATGGATAAGCCTGCGATTCAGTTTGCTACCGCTCTCATCAGAGCATCGGCCGGCAGGTTGATTTACCTCAACGCGTTCGGGTGGACGTGGTGCCCAAATAAGCTATTGTCAGGACACCCGTTGTGGAGCCTGACAGCGGTCATGAATTTATGGCGCAACGGGCCCGAAGCCAGTCCGACACTGCCATCCATGCGCCTTCCCTTCGCAGGCCACAGGAAAAGCATATCGTTTACGTCATCAGCACGGTGCGCGAACGGCCTTCAGCGTTTGCCCATTGCGAAGCGATGTCGGCAAGCGGCGCGGTGTGCGTGGCGATCTGCAAACGCGCGGGTATGGCTGCGTGCAACACCTCTTCCACGGTCTTCAGTAGCCGTGGGAGCGGCACGCTGTCGATGCCGCTGCCCATTAGCGTGATCGCTGATGCGCGCAAGGCGGCGCCTGGCAATTCGAGCGCGTCGCCCCCGATCGAGCCGATCTGCGCGAAGCAAAGCGGATATGCATCAGGCAGCGCCGTCGCCGCGCGAACGAGCAATGCGCGCGCGCTCGTGCCCCATAGATAATCGAGCACCACATCAACGCCCCTGCAGAAATGCGCCTCGAACACGTCGCCCAACGCGCGTTCGTCCTCCTCGAGCGAGATCACGCTGTCGGCACCCCAGTGCGTGCAGCGCAGAGAGCGTCGGTCGATGTCTGCCGGTCGCGATCACCTTCGCCGCGCCGAGATGCTTTGCGATCTGCACGGCGAGACTGCCCGACGTGCCGGTCGCGCCGTTGATTAACACCGTCTCGCCAGCGATAAAGCGAGCGCGCTGTTTAAGCGCCGCCCACGATGACATCCCCGGAATCGCAAGCGCGGCGGCCACGTGCGGCGCCAGCGCCTCGGGCAGTGCCACGCAGTGCCTGTCAGGGACAAGCGTGCGCTCGGCGAGACCGCCGAACGGTGCGGTCGGCGCGAAAAAATAGACGGGCGAGCCGTCCTGCCGCCGTCCGACCGGAAACGCGCCCGAGGATGAATAGTGCGTGCCGGAGGCGCGCGAACGGGTCACATGACTCAAGGCCGACGCGCTAACGTCGACTAACGTATGGCCTGCGAGCGGTGCAGGTTCGTCAAAGGGCGCATATACCGGGGTAGTGCCCTTGCGCGTCACGACAGCAGCTTTCATACGCGCGCCTCTTTGGCCAGGTGTTGGTCGATCAACGCGCGCAGCGCCGGGTCGCGGACATCGAGCACGTCAAAAAGCCCAAGTGCGCGCAGCGCGGGCACCGCTTCGACGTTATCGGCAGCGGCATTTGCACGCGCCGCATCGTCGGCGCCTTGGTCTCTCCACACGCGTGCGTTGATAAGGAAAGCGCCAACTGTCCCTTTGCGAAGGGTCACACCGTCAAAATCGCGCCCGCATAGCGGTGGTCGGGTAGCAGCCGGTCGGCTCGCATCGGAGTTCCCCTTGGATTCGGATGCCCTCCGTCTATGAGTGCAATGTCGGCGCATCTCTCCAGCCAGTCGGGCGGCAGCGCGCTACGCATGGTTGTCGTGCGACCGTCGACAGTTCATGGGGCAGTTCGAATGCCTTGCCGAGTCGAACATGGCTCAGATGCGTGTTGATCTTGAGGAGCGTTCGGGTCGTCCCGCTGCTGTTCGTCCATAGCAGTTCAGCGCCAATGTCCCACGCACTGTGGCGATGCGCTCGCCGGTCGCTTCGTCGAGCCACAGTGCCGTTTGACCGCCATTATGGCCGCGCCGATGGCCTTCGGCCCGGCGAGGATAGGATGCGCCGGATTCGGCTCGGTGACGGAGTAAGCGGTGCTGTCGGCGAGCCACACGAGCGCAAGTGGAGGCACGCCACATTCAAACGAGTACGCGTCGAATTAAGCTCGCGTAATCGAACCATCAAGCCAACCATCCGACTTCAGGAGCGGGGATAAACCGGTCGGCACGTCTCGATGAGGCGTGTGAAACGCGGAAGCGGAGCCGGCATGGGACAATCCGCTGGATATGAGATTAATTCTCATTTACACTGCGGTTTTAGTTTCCGCCAGTGGCGCCATCATGTCTGTTTCAGGCACGGATACCGTTCAGCATCTCTATGCCAACCACCATGCCTGGCTGCAAGGCTGGTTGAGGCGTAAGCTCGGCTGCGGGTTCGAAGCCGCTGATCTCGCCCACGATACCTATGTTCGTCTGATCGCGTCGCGGCGTCTTCCTGAGCCGGAGGACTCGCGCGCCTATCTGATGCAGATCGCGAAGGGTCTCGTCGTGGATCTCTATCGACGAAGGCAGATCGAAGCGGCGTTTCGCGAATCGCTTGCGTTGATACCGGAAGAACAGTGGCCGTCAGCGGAGGCGAGGGCGATCGTGCTCGAAACGCTCTCCGAAATCGATGCGATGCTCGCCGCCTTGCCCGCGAAGGTGCGTGAGACCTTCATGCTCTCGCGTTTCGACGGGCTGACCTACTCCGAGATCGCAACGCGTCTGAACGTGTCCGTCGCGAGCGTGCGCAAGTACATGCTCAGGGCGCTGCACGCCTGTCTTCTCGCGTTCGGCGAATGAGCGGCCGTGTGTCGCCCGCGCTGGCGCAGCCCCGTATCGACGATGCCGTGCTCGATGAAGCGCTCCAGTGGCTCGTCACGCTGTGGTCGGGCGAGGCCGGCGACAAGGAACGCGAAGCGTTGGCGTGCTGGCGGCGTGCCGATCCGGCGCATGAGGCGGCGTGGCAGCGCGTTCAGTCGATCGATAACCGGCTCGGCGCGTTGCCAACCGCAATAGCCGGGCCGGCGCTGCGCGGCGCACGCGCACGCGCGGGGCGGCGCGCCGTGCTCCGCTCCCTGCTGTTCGCGGGCGGAACCGGTGCGCTCGCGTGGGCCGCACGCGACGCAGTCCCGTGGCGAAACTGGACCGCGGATTATCGCACGGCGACGGGCGAACAACGCTCCGTCCAGCTTGCGGACGGCACGCGTCTCACCCTGAACACGGGAACCGCCCTCGACGTGCGCTTTGGACCGAATGAACGGCGCTTGCTGCTGCGCGCCGGCGAAATTTATGTCGCGACGGCGCATGAAATGTCGCGAGCGTATCGACCGTTCATCGTCGATACGGCGCAGGGCGCGGTCGAATCGCTCGGGACGCGTTTCACGGTGAGGCAGGGCGATTCGCGCTCGTACGTCGCCGTCTACGAGGGTGCGGTATCGGTCCGGCCAATGCATGCGGCGTCCGCGCGGCGCATCGACGCGGGCCAGCAAGCGGCGTTTTCGCGCGACGAGGTCGAGGCGCCTTCTCCCGCCAACGCCGACGCCACCGGCTGGACGCGCGGCCTGCTGATCGTCGAGCAGATGCGGCTCGATGCATTCCTGAGGGAACTCGGCCGCTATCGCACAGGCTTCCTGCGCTGCGATCCGTCGATCGCGAATCTGCGCGTGTCGGGCGTCTTTCCTCTTGCCGACACCGACCGTGTACTCGCCGCGCTCGAACAGGCGCTGCCCGTCAGCACGCGCTATGCGACGCGTTACTGGGTGACCGTAGACGCGCGCTGAGCGCGTCGCGCCGGTCGCGCCGAAAAAAATTTGCATCTGCGAGTAGCACTTTCTCTTTCTCGCCCGGGATATCAGGAAAGCACTGTTCATCCACTGGTCGAGAAAGGAAATCAAAGAATGAGTTTGCGCTTCACGCCAAAGCCAATATTGGTGGGCTGCCTCGCGCTTGCACCGCTTGCCGCGACCGCGCAATCCGCGCCCGCTGTCGTCGCGAGCCCGGCCGCGCGGCCTTACGACATCGCCCCAGGCACGCTGGATCAGGTGCTCAACCGATACGCGAGCGCCGCAGGCGTTCTGCTGACGGTCGACAGCGCGCTGACCGCGGGCAAGCGTAGTCCGGGGCTGCACGACAGTGTCGGACTCGACGCAGGCTTCGACGCGATTCTCTCCGGTAGCGGACTCGAAGCCGTTGGCGATGTCTCCGGCGGCTACCGGCTTGCCCTGCGAAAATCCGAACCCCAAAACGCAGACGCCAGCGAGGCGCAAGGCGTGGAACTCGCGCCGGTCGTCGTGACAGGCCAGCGTCAGGAAGGCGACGCGGTCTATGGCTATGTGGCGCATCGCAGTACGGGCGCTTCCAAGACCGATACGGCGCTGATCGAGACACCGCAATCCGTGTCGGTCGTCACGCGCGGACAGATGGACGATCAGGGCGTGCAGAGCGTGCGCGAAGCGTTGCGTTATACGGCGGGCGTCATGTCGGAATATCGCGGCGGCAGCAGCAGCCGCTACGACACGGTCTCCTATCGCGGATTCGGCGGCGGCGTGAACTACGACTATTCGTATCTCGACGGCACGCGCCTTCTCGGCGGCAACTACGCCGTGCCGCAGATCGATCCGTATAACCTCGACCGCGTGGAGATCATCAAGGGCCCGGCGTCGGTGCTCTATGGACAGGTCAATCCCGGCGGCATGCTGAGCCTCACCAGCAAGCGGCCGCCCGAGGAAGCTTTTCACGAGATCGAGTTGGAAGCGGGTAATCACGACCGCTGGCAGGGCGCGTTCGACGTAGGCGGCCCGGTCGACAAGAATGGCGCCGCGCTCTACCGCCTGACGGGCCTCGCACGCGATAGCGATACGCAGGCCGATTTCGCGCGCGAACAGCGCATATCGATTTCGCCATCGGCCACCTTCAGATTCGATCGCGATACGGAACTGACGCTGCTCGCGAACTATCAGCACGATCCGCGCGCGGGCTACTTCGGCTTCCTGCCCGCGCAGGGCACCGTGCTCTACAACCCGGCGGGCAAGATTCCGACGAGCTTCTTCGACGGCGATCCCGACTTCGACCGTTTCGACCGCACGCAATATCAGTTCGGCTACGCGTTCTCGCATCGTTTCGACGATGTCTGGACCTTCCGCCAGAACGCGCGCTACATGCACATGGACGTGGACTACGAGTCGGTCTATTCGAATGGCCTGCAGGCCGACGGCCATACGCTCAACCGGCGCGCGATCCACACCGTCGAACACAGCGATTCGCTGACGCTCGACAACCAGGCCGAAGCGAAATTCGGCACCGGGCCGCTGCGGCATACCGTGCTGTTCGGCTTCGATTACCAGCGCTTCGCGGAAAATCAGGCGCAGGGCACCGGCAGCGCGCCGACGCTCGATTTCCTGAACCCGGTCTACTATCAGGCGTTCACGCAGCCCGCGCTCAGTCAACTGACGCATCAGGTGCAGAACCAGTTCGGCGTCTATGCGCAGGATCAGTTGCGGCTCGGAAAATGGGCGCTCCAGCTCGGCGTGCGGCAGGACTGGACCACCGCCGATACCGACGACCGCACGGCGGGCACATCGACCGATCAGGCCAGCCACGCGTTCACATGGCGCGCGGGCCTGCTTTATCTCTTCGACAACGGCATTGCGCCTTACGCGAGCTATTCGACGTCGTTCCAGCCGACGGCCGGCACCGATGTCGCCGGCAATCCGTTCAACCCGACCAAGGGCGAGCAATACGAAGTCGGCGTGAAGTACCAGCCGCACGGCTTCAACGGCTTCTTCACCGCGTCCGCGTTCCAGATCAAACAGCAGAACGTGCTTACCACCGATCCGGACAATCCGCTCTTCAGCATTCAGACGGGCGAAGTGCGCGTGCGCGGGGTCGAACTGGAAGCCCACGCGCAACTCACGCGCGGCCTCGGGATGATCGCGTCCTACACGTATCTGAACGATGTCGTCACGTCTGCCAACGACGGCACGCAAGGCAAGCGCCCCGCGATGATTCCCACGCACATGGCGACGCTCTGGCTCGACTACACGTTGCGCGGCGAGCATTTGAACGGACTGGGGTTCGGCGCGGGCGTGCGATACATCGGCCCGAGCTATGGCGCCGCGAACGACAGCTTTAGCGTGCCGGGCGTCGTGCTCCTGGACGCCGCCGCGCATTACGACATCGATCACTGGCGTCTTGCGCTCAACGTGGACAACCTCGCGGATCGCACCTTCGTCTCGTCGTGCGCCACGGCGACGAAATGCTTTTACGGCGCGCGCCGCACGATCATCGGCACGGCGCGCTATCAGTGGTGAACGCGATGCGCATCTGGCACCGGCTACATACGTGGAGCAGTCTCATCTGTACGGCGTTCCTGCTCCTGTTGTGCTTGACCGGCCTGCCGCTCATTTTTCACGATGAGATCGACGCGCTGATCGACGCTGCGCCGGTCCGGTCCGTCGTCGCCAAAGCGGGCGAGGCGTTGCCCGTCGATCTCGATCACATCGTCGCGGATGTGGCGGCACGCTATCCCGGCGAACGCGTGCAGTTCGTCATCTGGAGCGACGACGGGCCGGATCTCCTGAAGGTCAATCTTGCGCCGCCCGCTGGCGTGAAACGCGGCAATCGCCTCGTCGCCGTCGATGAGCATAGCGGCGCGGTACTCGGCGCGGCATGGAGCCAACGAGATTGGCGACGCGGCAATTTCATGACGTTTCTGCTCGCGCTGCATACGGACTTGCTGATGGGCACGGCAGGAAGCCTCGTCTTCTGCGCGGTCGGGCTTCTGTTCGTCATTGCACTCGTCTCCGGCGTCGTGATTTACGGCCGCTTCATGCGCAAGCTCGAGTTCGGCACGGTGCGGCACGAGCGCGGGCGACGCATCCGCTGGCTCGACCTGCATAACCTGCTCGGCATCGCTACCCTGTGCTGGGCGTTGGTCGTGGGCGCGACAGGGATCCTGAATACGCTCGACACGATGCTTTTCGGCTACTGGCAGAAGACGGAGCTCGCCGAGTTGATCAAGCCGTATCGCGATCTTCCGCCAGTCGAGCATCCGGCGTCGGTCGCGCGGGCCACTGAAGTCGCACGCAAGGCCGTCCCCGGCAGAACGCCTTCGTTCGTCGCGTATCCGGGGTCGTTCTTCAGCAGCCGATATCACTACACGGTATTCATGCGCGGCGAGACGCCGCTCACTTCGAGAGTGCTCGCGCCCGTGCTCGTTGACGCCCGCACGCTCCAGGTTAGCGCGGTCGGCGAGCTGCCGTGGTATCTCGTGGCGCTCGAGGCGTCGCGGCCGCTGCATTTCGGCGACTACGGCGGGTTGCCTTTCAAGGCGCTCTGGGCGATGCTCGATCTGATGACTATCGTGGTGCTCGCGGGCGGTCTGTATCTCTGGTTCGCGCGCCGCCGCGCAGAAAGGAGGCGCGGCAGACAGCTCTCGTCTGCGTCGAACAGAGACCGCGGCGTCGATATCGAAGGTCGATCATGAGCCAGCCCGTCCAGCATCAGACAAGGATATGGCGCACGCCTCTGCTGATCGCAGTCAGCACGCTTGTCGGCCTGACATCGGCGGCGTGCGGCGAGGGAGCAGGGCGCTGGGTGTCGTGGATCGCTCTGGCGACGCCGCTGGTCGTGGCGGCGTGGCGCCTCGGTCCGGGAAAAAGGGCGCGCAGCGTCTAGCCCAACAGCGTCGGATCGACATTGACGGAACGCAGATCGCTATAAGCGCGAAGTCCCATCGGCGACAGCGCGATCGACCCGTTCCCCGAGTTCTTGTGCCCGATCCAGCCCAGTCGCGCATCGACGAAATTGCATCGGTTGACATATACCGTCCCCGTCTCGGCTTCGTCGATGAAGCGTTCTGCGCGCGCCTTCGAACGCGTGAAGATCGAAGCACTGAGTCCGTAGCGGCTCGCGTTGACGAGTTCGATCGCGTGTTCGTCGGAAGCGACGCGCATGACAGGCAGCACCGGGCCGAAGGTTTCGTCGCGCATCACGGACATTTCGGTCGTGACGCCGGCGAGCAGCGTCGGCGACAGAAAGAGCGCGTTGCCGATGCGCTCCGTCACACCGCCTGCGATGGCGGTCGCGCCTTTTTCCAGCGCGTCGTCGATCATGTTCTTGAGCGCGTGAACCGCGCGTTCGCCGCCGAACAACGGGCCGAGCGTTGTGTCCGGGTGCATCGGGTCGCCCGAGCGCTGCTCGCGCATGATGCGCGCGGCGGCTCCGACGAACCTGTCGTGCAAGCTCTCGTGAACGAACACGCGCTTCACCGCGCAGCACGATTGCCCCGAGTTATGCAGCCGTCCGATTCGCACGGTCCATTCCACCGCGCTGTCCACATCGGCATCTTCCGCGATATAGGCCGCGTCATTGCTGCCCAGCTCGAGCGACGAGCCGATGAAGGGCTTGCGCACCGGCTGGTTCGCGCGACGCGCCACGCTCGTCTGGATCGCGCGGCCGCCCTGCACGGAACCGGTGAACACGACATGATCGATATCGGCTTCTTCGATGATCCGCGCCGACACGTCGTAGTCCACCGTCACGTTGACGAGCAACGGCCCGATGCCGCCGAGCTCGCCGAACGCCCGCTCGAAATGCCGGCCGACGGATGGCGTCGTCGTGTGCTTGAGCACGACACCGCTGCCGGCGAGCAACGCGCACATCGTGCCGTTGATGGCGCAGAACAGCGGGTAATTCCACGGCGTGATGATATAGACCACGCCTTTCGGAACGAACTCGATGCGCCCGGCGAAGTCGTCCGTGTGATAACGCGCAAGATCGTGCGGGGCGAGGGCGCCGTCCTCCGCGAAACGGCACATGAACTCGGCGCGCTCGATCATGTAGTCGATCTCCGCCGCCGCCGCGCTGAGCGGCTTGCCCATCTCGCGCGTGACGTCGCGGGCAATCTCGTCCTTGTGACCGCGAAAATAATCGAGCGCGCGGCGCAACTGGCCGGCTCGTTGCGCAGGCGGGCATGTCGCCCACATTCGGGCGGCCGCGCGCACGCGCGTGATCATTTCATGAACATCGTCCAGGCTTTCCGATGCCGCGGAAAACACCCGTTCGCCGGTAAAAGGATTGCTTAGCTCGATCATGCTCATACCATGCGTTCTCCACGATTTATCGATAAAGCCGAGACGAGATCAGCGCAGCACCGTGTTGACACTGGAGCTTCCATCGGGCGGCGCGGTGAGATAGCCGTTCAACACGGCCTCCTGAAGCCGTCCCGAGGTGAATTTCTTCACGGCCTGCTCGAAAGTGCCGTCCTGCCTGGCCTGCGCGATCATCCTGTTGACGTAGTTCCGCAAGCCGTCGTCGCCACGCCGCACCGCCGGCGCGCCCCAACTGATGCCGAACGAGACGTTCGAGAGCTGCATGTCGGGATCGCGAGCCACGGCGGGAAGCAGCGCCTTGACGTCTTCGGTCAGACCATCGGCGCGGTGCTGCTGCAGCGCCGTGATGGCGTCGTTCATGCTGTCGAGCAACACGAGATGAATGTCCGGATAGTTCTTGCGCACGTACTGCGCCTGCCATCCGCCCTTCATCGAAAGAAGGGTCTTGCCGTTGAAGTCTTCGAGTTTGTTGTACTGCTCGCCGCGCCGCACCAGCACGCCCGACGCGCCCCAGTTGGTGGAGTCGGCGAAGTCGACCACGCGTTTGCGCTCGTCGGTCGGCGACATGGTGGCGATCACCAGATCGACCTTGCCGCTGATCAGCATCTGCATGCGGGTGGCCGAGGTGACACAGGTGAAAACGGCCTTGCCGGGATCGCCGAACGCGTTCTTCGCGATGTAGCGCGCGAAGTCGACGTCGATGCCTTCCGGCTTTCCCTGGGCATTCAGGAAAGCGGCGGGCGGGGCGTCGCACTTGACGCCGACATTGAGCTGGCCCGCGTGGCTCAGGGTCTCGGGAAGCGCGGCGTCGGCAGCGAAGGACGTGCGCGAAAACGCCGCCATGCCGAATACGAGCGCCGCGACTGCCAAAGTCTTTCTTGTCGATGCGGTCTTCATCGTGAAGCTCCTTGCGTTGCCCGCGAATCTCGTCGTGTCTTCATTTGTGATTGGCGACGAAGCGGCGCGCGCGCTCCGTCGCCGGACGGTCGAAAAACACATCCGGCGGAGACGATTCCAGCACCGTCCCCTGATCCATGAAAACGATGCGGTCCGCGCAACGCCGCGCGAAGCCGGTTTCGTGTGTGACGACGATCGATGTCAGTCCGTCGGCGGTCAGGTCGTCGATGATCGCGAGCACTTCGCTGACGGTCTCGGGATCGAGCGCAGACGTGGGCTCGTCGAACAGCATCACGTCCGGCTGCATCATCATCGAACGGACGATTGCGATGCGCTGCTGCTGTCCGCCGGAAAGCTGGGCCGGGTAGGCGTCGGCCTTGTCGTAGAGACCCACGCGCTTGAGCAGCGCGCGGGCGCGTGTATCGGCGTCTTCACACGACAGCACCTTTTCACGCACGGGCGCGAAGCACAGGTTGCGCAGCACCGTGAAATGCGGGAACAGCGAATAGTCCTGAAAGACCATGCCCATGTTGCGGCGCACGTCGCGCCACGCTTTCTCGCTCAGGCTCGTGATGTCGCGGCCCTTGTAGACGATCGAGCCGCCCGCGATCTTTTCGAGCCCGTTCAGGCAGCGGATGAACGTGCTTTTGCCCGAGCCGCTCGATCCCATCACGACGATGCGTTCGCCCGCCTGCACGCTCAGATCGACCCCGCGCAGCACTTCGAGTTCGCCGTAGGATTTGCGCAGCGCCCGCGTCTCGATGATCGGCGCTTCCTTTGTTTCGGGCATGATGAAACACTCCAGATAGTCGAATCAATCGGATGGATCACGAGCGTCGCACCGGCGCGCCGAAGACCTTCTCGAGCTTGCGCGTGCCACGCATCAGCAGTGTGCCCGCCGCGAGGTAGACGAGCAGAATGAACGTGTAGACGGTGATGCCCGGCATGCCGCCATGAAAGTACGCGGACCGTTCGATGACGATCTGCGCGCCCTTCAGCAGTTCGGTGGCGCCGATCAATGCGCCGAGCGAGGTCGACTGCAACAGGATCGTGCATAGCCCGGCATAGGCCGGAATGACTGGCCGGATCGCCTGCGGCACGACGATGAAGAAGAACGCGTCGATGCCGCGCACGCCGAGCGCCCGGCAGCTCTCCAGTTGATGGCGCGGCACCGCGCAGATGCCGCCGCGTACGATCTCCGCGCCGTTCGCGCCGCCCCAGAGCGATAGGCTCACGATGGTCGCCTCGACCGGACCGAGCTGCAGCCCGAACATCGGCGCGCCGAAGAACACGAAGAACACGCTGACGATCAGCGGCACGTCGCGAAAGAATTCGATGATGGCGCGCGCGCCGACGCGCAGGAAGCCGATCTGCGACGTGGCGATGCCGCCGAACCCGAGCGAGATGACCGTCGAGCACAGCACGCTCATGAGGAAGATGAAGGCGGACAGGCGTGCCGCGTGCAGGAAGAACCCGGCGTTGTCCGTGATCAGATGCAGACTCATCGTGCAAACCCCCGTCCGAGCCGCGCCTCGACGAGGCTGGACATGCACGACATCACCGCCACGATGATCAGATAGCCGACGAAGAGAGCGAAGAAGTTTTCCAGCCCGCGTGCGCTGTTGGCGATGTTGTCCATCGCTACATAGGTGAGTTCAGGCACGCCGATCGCGGTCAGCAGCGCCGAATTCTTGGTGGTCGAGACGGCCGTGTTCATCATCGCCGGGACGACGGTGCGCGTGGCCACGGGCAGGATGATGAAGCAATACGTGCGCAGCGGATGAAGACCCAGCGAACGGGCCGCTTCGATGAGCCGCCGCGGCAGCGAATCGACCGCGCCGCGCAGGTTTTCGAGTTGATAGGCGCCGCCCCAGAGCGACAACACGATGATGCCCGACGTCAACGCATCCACGCGCACGCCAATCTCAGGCAGTCCGAAATAAAAGAAGAAGATCTGCACGAGCAACGGCGTGCTGCGAAACAGGGCGATATAGCCGCGAACCAGCCGGCGCAACACGGGGACTTCGAGGAACAATATGGTTACGCCGATATAACCGATCGCGATGGAAGCCGCGATACAGGCGCACGCGAGTACGACGGTCAGGCGCAGTCCGGTCAGAAGAAGCGGTGTTGCGTCCCACAGATAATGCCAGTCGAAGAAAGTACCGGTCATGCTGTCTCTCTAGTAATAATGAGGCATGCAAAACAAGATCAGTCGGCTGCGATGTTCTTGTTCGGCTTCAGCGTGTTCGACACACTCGATGGTCACGTCGAGCATGACTTCAATCTAAGCTGCCAATTGTCAAGTGTCAACACTTACATTGCCGAATGTGTTGACACTTGCTATCATGGGTCATCGATCTGGAGAAGAACGAATGAACCGATACCTGTCGCCGGTGGCTATCGACGAATCGAAGCCCGAAGCGTCGAAGAGGCGTCCACTGGTGGATACGGTGACGCGCGAGATTTCTCAAATCATTCTCGAAGGCGAGCTCAAGCCCGGCGACAAGCTCAACGAAGTCGAGATCGCACGTCGGCTTGGCGTGAGCCGCGGGCCTGTCCGAGAGGCGGTGCGGCAACTTCAGGAAGCGGGCCTGCTGGACTCGCAGCCGTTTCGCGGCTCGTTCGTACGCTCGCTGAATCAGAAAGAAGTCTCCGATATCTACGCGTTGCGCTCGTTGCTCGAAAGCTCCGCCGTCGCCGATGCGATCCGCCATGCGACCTCGGCCGATCTCGCCGCAATCGAGCGCGCGATGCACGAAACCGAGACCGCCGCGCTGGCCAATGCGAAGAGCCGCATGATCGAGGCGGATGTCGCGTTTCACACGGCTATCTGCCAGGCGGGTCACAACGACCGCATCACTGATACCTTCATCAAGCTCGCGTCCGAACTGCGCCTCGTGCATTTGTTGATGAATCCGGAGCAGGCTCGCCTGAGGGCCGCGGCGAAGAGCCATGCCACGATTCTCGACGATATCCGTTCGCGCGGTCTCGACCGCGCTGTCAGCAGCGTGCGCCGGCACATCAATGACGAGCGCGACGAAGTGTTGCAGTATCTCGGGCCGCACGGCGACAGCGTGGTCGTGCCCGTGGCCGAACGTGAGGCGGCCGAAGAGGTGCATATCAGCACTTCGCTGAGCGGCCGCATCAAGGTGCGCGCGCATCAGCGCGAGGACCTGGGTCTGCTTGCGCGCATGAACCGCGAACTCGCCGACGACGAAGGCCATCGCAACCCGATGACGGTTGCGCAACTCGAAGAGCGCTTCAGGCGCTTCGTCGATCAGGAAGGCTGGAACGTCGACCTGTTCATGCTCGACGACGAAGTGATCGGCTACGCGACGCATCGCTACGAGCCGGACCCGGCGGAACCGGGCGGGCGGCACGTCTATCTGCGTCAGTTCTATATCGTGCGTCACCGGCGGCGCGGCGGCGCGGGGCATGTCGCCTTCGACGAACTGGTGCGCGCGCGTTTCCAGCCGGGCGAGCGTATTTTCCTCGAGGTGATCGAGAACAATCCCGGCGGCAAGGTGTTCTGGCTGCGCACCGGCTTCACGCCTTATGGAACGATAATGGAACATCTGATCGAGCCGCACGAGAAGATCTAACGTTTCAGGAAACCGTCACGCGGGCGGATGCATGAAGATGCATCCGCCCGTTTTTGCTTATGAGCCCGCCGTCATCGAGGCAACGGCGCGCGCCCGTTCGCGCGATGCATCGGCGAGCTTGCGCATGCGCGTGTCGTAGCATGCGCGCTGCTCGTCGAGTTCGCGCTGTGCGGTGTCGATCGTGCGTTGCACGGCAACCGGAGCCGGACCGCCGATGCCGTTGCGCCGCGCCACGTTCTGCACCGGATCGAGCGCGTCGCGCACGTCGGTTGCGGAGATATCGAGCGTGTGGCCGAGTTGCGCGCGCGCCGCATCCTGCACCAGATCGAGATCGATCACGTTCGCTTTCTTACCCTGATCGAGCGCGGCGTTCACGACTCGCGCGATCACTTCGTGCGCCTCGCGATAGTCGAGGCCGGTCTTGCGCACGAGCATGTCGGTCAGGTCGGTCATCGTCGCGAAGTTTTCGGCGGCGTAGCGCAGCATTTGCGCGGCGTTCGGCTGCAGCGTGCGCACGACGCCCGTCATCGCATGCGTGGCGGCGATCATGCCGTCGATCGAACGCGGCTCCAGCCCGACACGCGCGGCGCTGTACTGATACTCGATTCCATTGAGCGACGTCAGAATCGCGACGAGCGGACCCATCGTCGCGAACGCGGCCTGGCGCGTGCGTTCGAGCGAATCCGGATTCTTCTTCTGCGGCATGATGCTGCTGGTGCCAGCAAAGGCCGGATCGAGTTCGGCGCTGCGATATTCGTCGGTGCTCCATAACTGGATCTCGGACGCGAGACGGCTCAGGCTGCTCATATAGATGGCGTTGTCCGCCGCGAACTCCGCGATGTGGTCCCAACCCGCCACGCCCTCGATCGTATTCACGACGAGCGAATCGAAGCCGAGCAGCGCGGAAGTGCGTTCGCGATCGAGCGGCCAGCCGGTGCCGGCGGTCGCCGCCGCGCCGAGAGGGCACTGGTTGATGCGCGCATAAAGTTGTTCGTAGCGGTCCAGACTCTTGCCGAGGCTTTCGGCATACGCCATCAGATAGTGGCCGAGCGTGATCGGCTGCGCTTCCTTGCGCTGCGTGTACACCACCATCACGGTGTCGAGATGATCGGCCGCCTTGGCGACCACGCTCGCGCGCAGCGCGATCACCGCTTCGATCACGCGGTTCAACTGATCGCGCAGGAACATGCGCTTGACGGCATTGGCCAGGTCGTTGCGACTGCGCCCGAGGTGCATCTTGCCGCCGACCGCGCCGACCGCCTTCTTCAACGCGGCTTCGTACGGAAGATAGGTCCGCAGCGACGGATTTTCCTTCGCCTGCGCGTCGACGGCTTCGAGACCGCGCAGAATCTGGGCCGCTTCGTCGCGCTTGATGATGTCGCATTCGGCGAGCATCACCACGTGCGCATGATGAATGTCGCTTTCGTACGGGAACGTGGCGTCGACGAGCGTTTTCGCGGCTGCGTCGAAGTCATAGAGTTCCTGGAATTCCGGCGCTTTCGCCACCGAGCTGCGACCGATCCGGGTGGCGTCCTTGACGCCCTGAGTATTCGACATGGACAACTGTGCTCCCCATTGTGGTTGAAAAGGAATGAGTCAGATGGCGCCGCTCGCAGCGACGAAAGACGACAGCCGCGCCGGTCTCCGAAAACGATCCGCCGAAGCGTTCAGGACTTGCGGACCACGCGTTCCATCGTCGTGGAATAGGGCGTGAAGCCGGTGCGCGCCCAGAACGCCTTGCCGCCAGGATTCGTTTCCATCACATCGAGAAAAACGCGGTCGCCCTCGGCGAAGCGCGTGTGAATCAGGCGTTCCAGCGCCCGGCGGCCAAGCCCGCCGCCGCGTTTGCCGCGCGCGATATAGAACTGCCGCACGAAGACGCGCCGGCCCCTCGGTTCGGCGTTGTCCGGCTCGTAGCGGTGCGTCGTGTAGCCGGCGATTTCGCCGTCCAGCAACAGCAGGTCGACGCTGTAACCGTCCTCGCTCACGAAGCGCCGGAAGCGCGCTTCGAGTTGCGCAATGGTCATCGGATTGCGATGACCTTCATCCTCGATCAACTCGCGATTCATCCGCGCGAGCAGCGCGAAATCGGCATCGGTGGCGGGGCGGATGTCGAGGGTCTCGACGGTGGAAATGTCGGTTGGCATCTCGATGAATTTGATCTGATGTTTAATAAAACACTAAGTGTTGACAGTTTTATGTGAAGGAAAAGCCGCTGTCAACATGCTCGATGTACGGGTAACTACGCAGCTAAATCTGTGTTGACACGTGAAAATAGTCGTCGCACGATGCTTTCGTCAACACTACGTCAAGTGTTGACAGTTTGCAAATGGTTTCGGTTCGTGCTTGGCAGAGAGCAAAGCCAGCGGCGGACCCGAAGCGGGAAGCCGTGCACACATCACAAGACACTCATGAACATGACGGGAAATATCCTGACCTCGGATTTCAAGGCCCAGCCGTTCTGGTGGGAAGAGGCGGCGCCATTCACTCACCGGATCGAGCTGCCGCCGCAAGTCGACGTGGTCATCGTCGGTTCGGGCTTTTGCGGGTTGTCGGCGGGCCTGCGATGCCTCGAACTGGGACAGACGGTGCTCGTCGTGGACGCGGGCCCGATCGGCGGACTCGCAAGTTCGCGCAGCGGCGCGATGCTGTCGAGCGGACAGAAGTTCCTGCTCAACGGTGCGTCAAAGAGCTTCAGCGAGGAAAAGGTCGACGCGGTGAGCCTGCTGCATGCGGAAGCGTTCGATTATGTGAAAGGCCTCGCCGTCGATGAAAAGCTCGACTTCGATTTCCAGCAGTGCGGACGACTTTTTCTGGCCTCCGTGCCTTCCGACGCCGCGCGCTTCGACGAGCATGCACGCGTGCTGCGCGCGCGCGCCGGCGTTTCCGCGCGCGTGCTGGCGCGCAGCGAGTTGCATCGGGAGATCGGGTCGGACTTCTACTTCGGCGGTATGGTCGTCGAAGAGTTCGGCGGCATCCATCCTTCGAAATTCGGGCGCGCCCTGGCCAACCGCTTTCTCGCCGCCGGCGGACTGGCCGCGTCGCATGTGCGTGTCAGCAATGTGGCGCGAACGCGCGGCCGTTTCGACGTGCGCACCGCCCGCGGCACAGTATCGGCGCGGCACGTGCTGTTCGCGACCAACGGCTATACCGACGGCGCGTTCGGCTATCTCAAGCGGCGCATCGCGCCGGCGGCGTCGTACATCATCGCGACGGAACCACTGTCGGCCGGGCTCATGGCGCGCGTGATGCCGAACAGGCGCATGTATTCCGACAGCAAACGCAACCTGTGGTACTTCCGGCCTTCGCCCTCAGGCGAGCGGATTCTCTTCGGCGCGCGTCCGGCGGCCATGCCGGTACCGGTCGAAGAGGCGGCGACGACGCTGCATGGCTTTCTTTGCCAGGTTTTCCCACAGCTCGCCGCCACGAAGATCTCGCATTGCTGGACGGGAAACGTGGCGATGACGTCGAGCCATTTGCAGCAGATCGGCTCCGTCGACGGGATTTACTACGCCGTCGGCTGCAACGGCAGCGGCGCGGCGATTATGCCCTACGTCGGGCGGCTCGCCGCGGAAAGGATGCTCGGCGTTCGCGCCACGCCGACGCTCTTCGAAACCTCACCGTTCAAGGCCTTTCCGCCGTATGGCGACTTTCCATGGTTCGTCCCGCTGGCGGTGGCGGGCTACGAGATGCTCGACTGGATGGACCGGAAGCGCGCAGGCATCTGAACGCCGCCGCCTATGAAATCAGGATTACTGATGAATTTGCCGAACGGAGGATTCGTCACCCGACAAAATTCACGCCTTTCTGTTGACTTTCCAATTTTAGCTTTACAGAATTAAATCGTTGACAAAACACAAAGTGTCGACAGTTTGCGGGGCCTGTGGTGCTGTTCGAATGCCCGCCATGTCGCGGAAGCAACCCAAGCGAAGAGGAACGTGCCGTGTCTTCTATCAAGCAACTGGTACAAAGCAAGGCTCTTGCGTTAGCGCTATTGATCGGGGTGATATCCACGCCCGTTCTGTCCGAACCCCAGGGCGGCAATGTCACCGCCGTGCTTCACTCCGACCCGCCCGGACTCGTGCTGGCGTTCACCCCCGATGGTCCTGCGCAGTTCGTCGGTTCCAAAATCTACGAAGGCCTGCTGGAATACTCGAAAGACCTCAAGCCGCAACCCGCGCTCGCGAAAAGCTGGGACGTCTCCGGCGACGGCCTGACCTACACGTTCCACCTTCAGCCCGGCGTCAAATGGAACGACGGTCAGGACTTCACTTCGGCCGACGTCGTGTTCAGCCTGACGCAAATGCTGCCGAAGACGAGCACGGCCGCGCGCATCGCTTTGACGGCAGTGCAATCGGTCGATGCGCCCGACGCGGGAACCGTCGTCATCAAGCTCAAGAAGCCGATGCCGTACTTCCTGATGGTCTTCCCCGGCGTTCAATTGCCGATGATGCCCAGGCACGTCTACGAAAACACGGACTACCTGCGCAATCCCGCCAATGCCAAGCCGGTCGGAACGGGGCCATTCAAGCTCGCCGAGTGGAAGCGCGGTTCGTATATCCGTCTCGTGAAGAACGATCTGTACTGGAAGAAAGGTCTGCCGCGGCTTCAGTCCGTCACGTTCCGGATCATTCCCGATGCCGCCTCGCGCGCCATTGCCCTCGATGCCGGCGACATCCAGGTCGCAACATCCCTCGACCTCGACAGCACGGATATCAAGCGTTTTCGCACGGACCAGAATTTCAGCGTGACGGGCGCCGGCTGGGAATACCTCGGCCCGATGGCCATGCTCGAAATGAATTGGCGCAAGCCGCTGCTGAGCGACGTGCGCTTCCGCAAGGCGCTGTATCTGGCGATCGACCGGAATTTCATTCTGAACCGCATCTGGCTCGGAGAAGGGCGCGTGGCCAGCGGGCCGATCAGTTCGAAGATGCCGTTCTATACCAGCGACGTGCCGCGCTACGACTTCAATCCCGAGAAAGCCAAGGCGCAGCTCGAAGAAATCGGCCTGCATGCGGACGCGAGCGGCGCGCGGCACGACGCCAAAGGCAACCGCGTCAAGGTCGCGCTGCTCGTTCTGCCGGGAGACGAGCGCTATGCCCGCCTCGGAGAATATCTGCGCGAAGCGTGGCGGGCAGTGGGCGTGGATGTCGATCTTCAGGTTACCGAACTGGCCTCGTGGGATGAGCGCGTCAGCAACTGGAACTACGACATCGCGATCACGTCGCTCAGCCAGTACGCCGATCCGGCCCTGGGCATTCAGCGCTATTTCGACTCGGCGAATATCCGCAAAGGCACGATGTACACGGATACGAGCGGCTACTCGAACCCCGATATCGACAACTGGTTCCGTCAGGCGCGCGCCGAAAACGATCCGCAAAGACGCGCCGACCTGTACATGCGCATTCAACGCAAGCTCGTCGACGACGTGGCGATGATCTGGCTGCTCGAACTCGACAAGCTGACCGTCTACCGCAAAAGCGTTCACAACCTGATCACCACGGCCTTTGGCCAGCGCGGTTCATGGGATCAGGCGTACATCGATACCAATCAGTGAGGCGCTCATGGACATGGTGCGTTACGTTGGCTCGCGGCTCGTGAAGGCGCTCTGCATTCTGCTTGGCGTCGTCACGCTCAACTTCGTGCTCATCCGCCTGATTCCGGGCGATCCGGCCTCGGTGCTGGCCGGCGAAAGCGGGATGTCGGATGAAGCCTTTCTCACGACGATCCGGCATCTGTACGGACTAGATCAGCCCGTGATCGTGCAGTTGAAGACGTATCTCGTGAACGCGCTGTCGCTCGATCTCGGGTTTTCGTACCGGCTGCAAAGCAGCGTGATCGACCTGATCGCCGATCGCTTGCCGGCGACGCTCGCGCTGACCGGTTCGGCATTCGTGCTGTCGCTCGTGATCGGCGTCGGGCTCGGTGCGTTCGCCGGCACGCGAGCCGGCAGCAAGATCGATCACGCGCTCAAGTTCGTCATGCTCAGCTTCTACGCGATTCCGGTCTTCTGGATCGGCCTTATGGCGATTCTGGTTCTGTCGGTGCGCCTGCGCTGGTTTCCGGCTTCGGGCACGGGCTACGAGTACGGCGCGGATGCCGGCGTGCCGGGTTTCATTCACCACCTGATCCTGCCTGCGTTCACGCTTTCGCTGTTCTATATCGCGGTGTACTTCCGGCTGTCGCGCAGTTCGGTCATCAACGTGCTGCACCTCGATTTCGTCCGCACGGCGCGCTCGAAAGGACTGACCGCGCGCGCGATCCTGCGCCGCCACGCGCTGCCCAACGCGGTGCTGCCCATTCTGACGATGGCTTCGTTGCAGGCCGGAAGTCTCGTCAGCGGATCGATTGCGGTCGAGACCATTTTTGCGTGGCCCGGCATCGGACGCCTCGGCTACGAAGCGCTGATGCAACGCGACTACAGCATGCTGCTCGGTGTTTTCCTGACCACGGCCACGATGGTCATCCTGCTCAATCTCGTCGTCGACGTGCTCTACGTCCTCGTCGATCCCAGAATCGAGTTGACCCAATGAACCACGCTCTCGGCCTGCTTTCTCACGCGTTGCCGCTGCGCAATCGCGACTGGCAACTCACCATCGGCATGGGGCTGCTCGTCATGCTGGTTCTGGTGGCGCTCTTCGCGCCGCTGCTCGCGCCCTTCGGACCGTGGATGATCAGCGGCGCGCCGCATCTGCCGCCGCTGTCGCCGGATCACTTTCTCGGCACCGACATGCTCGGTCGCGACGTGCTCTCCGGCATCATCTACGGCGCGCGGGTCTCCTTGCTGATCGGCATCGTGTCGGCCTTCGCGGGTATCTGCATCGGCACGGTGATCGGCGGGACGGCGGGCTACTTCGGCGGCGTGGTGGACGACATCCTCATGCGCTTCACCGAGTTCCTGCAAACCATGCCAGGTCTCGGGCTGGCGCTGGTGCTGGTCGCCGTGCTCGGCTCGTCGATCTGGTCGGTGGTGCTGGCGATCGCGCTGGTGAGCTGGCCTTCCGTCGCGCGTCTCATGCGCGCCGAGTTTCTCTCGCTGCGCAGCCGCGAATTCGTGCTGGCCGCGACGGTGATCGGCGAGAGTCATCGGAAGATCGTGTGGGCGCACATGCTGCCCAACGCGCTGGGCCCGATCATCTCGATCGCCTCGCTGAAAGTGGCGAGCGCCATTCTCACCGAATCCACGATCAGTTTTCTCGGGCTCGGCGACGTCGACAAGATGTCGTGGGGCGCGATGATCGGCATGTCGCGTGCGCTGCTGCGCTCCGCGTGGTGGATGAGCGTGTTTCCCGGCGTCGGTCTGTTCGCCACGGTCCTGGCGCTGACGCTCATTTCCGACGGGATGGGCCGCGCGCTCGATGGCCGCCGTCAAAGCCATCTGTGAGCCTCCCATGCTAAAAATCGACAACCTGAGTATCGCGCTCCCGGCAGGCGCCGATCGGCCGCTGGCAGTCAACAATGTCTCCTTCGAACTCGCGCCCGGACGCACGCTGTGTCTCGTCGGCGAATCCGGGTCGGGAAAATCGGTGACGGGCTGCGCGATCGCGGGCCTGCTGCCGAAATTTCTGCGCCAGTCGATCAAGGGTTCCATCCGGCTGGGCGAAATCGAATTGACCTCACTGAACGAGCGTCAATGGATGACCGTGAGAGGACGCGAAGTCGGCATGATCTTTCAGGAGCCGATGACCGCGCTCAATCCGATCATGCCCGTTGGACGCCAGATTTCGGAAGTCTTCAACGCGCACGGCATCGTGCTGAGCCGCGCCGAAATGCGCGACAAGGTGCACGGTCTGCTGGAACGCGTCGGTATTCGCGAGCCGCGCCGCATCGCGGATTCGTACAGCTTTCGCATCTCCGGCGGACAGCGCCAGCGCGTGATGATCGCGATGGCCGTCGCGCTCAAGCCACGCCTGCTGATCGCGGACGAGCCGACCACCGCGCTCGACGTCACGACGCAGGCGCAGGTGCTGGAACTGATCTCGGACCTGCAAAGCGAGACCGGCATGGCGGTGCTTTTCGTGACGCACGATTTCGGCATCGTGGCGGATATCGCAACGGACGTGGCCGTAATGCAGCACGGCAATCTGATCGAGATAGGCACGAGCGGGCAAGTGTTCGAACATCCCGCGCAGCCATACACGCGCAAGCTGCTCGCCGCCGTGCCGCGTCTCGGTGCATGCCGGCCGTGCGCCGCGCAGCGCGCCGTGCCGCTGATCGAGATAGCGGGCCTGTGCAAGCGCTACGCGGTCGCCGATGGCTTGCTCAAGCGCCGGCAACTCGTCGCATTGAACGAAGTGTCCTTCAGCGTCTGTAAAGGAGAAGTGGTGTCGCTGGTCGGAGAATCGGGCTCGGGCAAGTCGACGATCGCGCGGTGTCTGACCAAGCTCACGCCCGTCAATTGCGGAACCATCAAGCTCGATGGCGTCGATCTCTTCTCGTTGAAGGGCGCAGCCCTCAAGCACGCGCGGCGGCGCATTCAGATCGTTTTCCAGGATCCCTATGGCTCGCTCGATCCACGGCAGAAAGCGATCGAGGCGGTCGCGGCGGGCCCCATCGCTCACGGAACGCCGCGCAAACGGGCGCTCGAAGAAGCGGCCGAACTGTTGTCGCTGGTGGGGCTGAGCCCGAACGTGGTGGAGCGCTATCCGCACGAATTCTCCGGCGGCCAGCGCCAGCGCATCGGCATCGCGCGGGCGCTGGCGGTCAAACCCGACCTGCTGATCGCCGACGAAGCCGTGTCCGCGCTGGATGTCACCGTGCAGGCGCAAGTGCTCGAACTGCTCGCCGATCTGCGCGACAAGCTTGGCCTGACGATGCTGTTCATCACGCACGATCTGAGAATCGCCGCGCAGGTGAGCGATCGCATCATCGTTCTACAGAACGGGGCGATCGTCGAAGAAGGGCCGACCGAAACGATCTTCGCCGGACCGGCGCAGGCGTACACGCGCAAGCTGCTCGGAACCATTCCGGGCCTCAATGCGGGCAAACACGAAGGCGTGGCCGACATGCCGCTTGGCGCCGGTCGTCTGGCCATTTGACCGCGCTTCACGCGAGCCTGAAGAAGTCGAACAAAGTGCTTGACCTTCCCACAGTGGGAAATTTCATAGTTTTTACATCCCAGTTTTTTCCAACGGAGAATGTTCCATGTGTGAAGCTCATCGGCAACAGTCCAGCGCGACGTCGGCGGCATCGGTTCCCATTGCGGGCGTGACGTTTCAGGTGTCGGACATGACCTGCGGCCATTGCGCCGGCGTCATTTCGCGCGCCATCGAAGAGACGCTTCCGGGCGCGAAGTTCAGCATCGATATCGACAAGGGCGTCGTTACCGTCGATGGCGACGAAGCGCTCGCCATCGAAGCGATTCGCGCGGCGGGTTACAGCCCCGAACGCGTCCTGAGCTGAAGTCGAGATGCCGCGCCGGCGCGCGAGATCGTCGCGGGCGCGGCCCCGCCTGCCATACCGATGGAAACAGTGAATGACTACCGCTGAACTCAGCATTCAGATCGAAGGGATGTCCTGCGCGTCCTGCGTCAAACGCGTGGAAAACGCCGCGCTCAAGGTTTCCGGCGTGGAAAGGGCGACCGTCAATCTCGCCACCGAGCGGCTCGCGCTCGCAACAGCTCAAGGATTTTCCGCCGACGCGCTCGCCGCCGCGATCAAGGCATCCGGCTACGGCGTGCGTACGGTCACGGCGGAACTGGGAATCGAAGGCATGACCTGCGCCTCGTGCGTCGCGCGGGTCGAAAAGGTGCTTCGCGCGTTGCCGGGCGTCACGTCGGCCAAGGTGAATCTCGCGACCGAGCGCGCGACCGTCGAGGCGATTGGCGATGCCGGCCTTCAGCGCGCGATCGCGGGCGCCATCGCAAAGGCGGGTTACAAGCTCGTGAGCCAGAGCGACCAGCCCGACCGCGCGCAAGACAAGGCCGCCGAAATCGCCCACTTGCGGCGCGATTTCATTCTGGCCGCCGTTCTGACGCTGCCGATTTTCATCATCGAAATGGGCTCGCATGTCTACGAACCCATGCACGACTGGGTGATGAGCGCGATTCCCATGCACGCGCTCTATATCGCGTATTTCGTGCTGTCGAGCATCGTGCTCTTCGGGCCTGGCTGGCGCTTTTTCCGCAAGGGCTATCCCGGGCTGCTGCGCGGCGCGCCCGACATGAATTCGCTCGTGGCGCTCGGCGCGTCGGCCGCTTACGGCTACTCGCTCGTCACGACCTTTTTGCCGTCCGCATTGCCTTCCGAAGCGCGCTTCGTGTATTACGAGGCGGCGGCGGTCATCGTCACACTGATTCTGCTCGGCCGTCTGCTCGAAGCGCGCGCGAAAGGCCGCACGAGTCAGGCGATCGGCCGGCTCGTCAGGCTGCAGGCCAAGTCGGCGCGCGTGGAACGCGACGGCGGTGTGCTCGAAGTCGCGCTCGATGCCGTGACGCCGGGCGATGTCGTCGTCATTCGTCCGGGCGAACGAATTCCCGTCGATGGAGAAGTGATCGACGGTTCCTCGCATGTCGATGAAGCCATGATTTCCGGCGAGCCGATGCCGGTCGCCAAATCCGCCGGGTCGAACGTGATCGGCGGCACCATCAACCGGGCGGGAAGCTTTCGCTTTCGCGCGACCAAGGTCGGCGGCGACACGATGCTCGCGCAGATCATCCGGCTGGTGCAGTCGGCGCAGGGCGCGAAACTGCCCATTCAGATGCTGGTCGATCGCGTGACGGGCTGGTTCGTGCCGGCGGTGCTCGCCATTGCGGTGATCACCGGCGCAACGTGGATGATCTTCGGTCCCGCGCCGGCCTACACCTACGCGCTCATCAACGCCGTCGCGGTGCTGATTATCGCGTGCCCGTGCGCGATGGGACTCGCCACGCCGACCTCGATCATGGTCGGCACCGGCCGCGCGGCGGAACTCGGCATTCTGTTTCGCAAGGGCGAAGCGTTGCAGCAGTTGCGCGCGGTGCAGGTCGTCGCGTTCGACAAGACCGGCACGCTCACGCGCGGCAAGCCCGACCTGACGGATATCATCGTCGCGCCGAAGTTCGACGAGCGGCAGGTTCTGGCCTATGCGGCGGCGGTCGAGGCGGGCTCCGAGCATCCGATCGGCGAGGCGATTGTCCGTGCGGCCGAGTCGCGCGACATGAACGTGCCATCCGCATCGAACTTCGACGCGTTGCCCGGTCACGGCGTGGTCGCCACGGTGGAGGGGCATCGCGTCGAAGTGGGCTCGCGTCATCACTTCAGCGAGCGCGGCTACGATCTGTCCGGGCTCAGCGCGCGCGCCGAAGCACTCGCGGCGCTCGGCAAGACGCCGGTCTATTGCGCAATCGACGGCCGTGCGGCCGCGGCAATCGTCGTCGCGGACACCGTGCGCCCGACGAGCCGCGGCGTGATCGACGCGTTGCACGGTCTCGGCGTGAAAGTCGCGATGATCACGGGCGACAATCGCCGCACGGCCGAGGCGATCGCAAAGCAATTGGGCATCGACAACGTGCTCGCCGAAGTGCTGCCCGAAGGCAAGATGGACGCGATTCGCCAGTTGCAGCAGGGCGGCACGGTGGTCGCGTATGTCGGCGACGGCATCAACGACGCGCCCGCGCTCGTCGGCGCGGATGTCGGCATCGCGGTCGGCTCGGGCACGGACGTGGCGATCGAAAGCGCCGATGTCGTGCTGATCGGCGGCGATCTGCGCGGCGTCACGAATGCGCTGGCGGTCAGCAAGGCCACCATGCGCAACATCGCGCAGAACCTGTTCTGGGCGTTCGGCTACAACGTGCTGCTGATTCCGGTCGCCGCGGGCGTGCTGTTTCCGGCGTTCGGCATCCTGCTTTCGCCGATGATCGGCGCGGGCGCGATGGCCATGTCGAGCGTCTTCGTGCTCGGCAACGCGCTGCGGCTGAAGCGCTTCACGACGCAGGCCGTCGACCGCGACACAACGCCCGCGCTCGCGGTCCCGGCGGAGTCGTTCTGATGACAACGCATCGCGCGCGAATCGAGTCCGCCGACCGCGAGATTCCTGTCGACGACAGCACGACGCTGCTGCTCGCCGCGCTCGACGCGGGCGTCGCGTATCCGCATGGCTGCCGGTCCGGGCGTTGCGGGTCGTGCAAGACGCGGCTCATCGAGGGGCAGGTCGAGTTGCTGCCACACACGCCGTTCTCGCTGACGGCGAGCGAAAAGGAGCACGGACTGATTCTGGCGTGCCGCGCGAAGTTGCAGTCCGATGTTGTCGTCCGATGGCTCGCGCAGCCGCAGATCGCGCATCCGGTCGTGCGCCAGCGGGCGACGATTACGGCCGTCGCGCCGATGACGCATGACATCGTCGAAATCCGGCTGCGGCCCGAGCGCGCGTTCAGCTTTTCGCCGGGACAGTTCGGTCACGTGATGTTTCCCGGTTTGCCGTCGCGGAGCTATTCGTTCGCGCACGCATCCGTCGACGGCGAAATCGCCTTTCACGTGCGCACCGTGCCGAACGGCCGCGTCAGCCCGGCGATCGCGCGTACGGCGCGTCCCGGCTGGACGGTCGAGATCGACGGGCCTTACGGTGAAGCCTATCTGCGCGAAGATCACGCCGGGCCGATCCTCGCGGTGGCGGGCGGCTCGGGCCTCGCGCCGATCTTGTGCATCGTCGAAAGGGCGGTGCAGGCGGCGATGCATCAGCCGATTCACGTTTACTTCGGCGCGCGCGATGTCATCGACGTGTACGGCATGGACCATCTCGGGCGGCTGTCGGCGCGGCATCCGCGGCTTCGGGTGCATGCAGTGCTGTCGTCGGCGCGTGACGGCGACGTGTATCGGCGCGGCATGGTGCATCAGGCTATCGCCGACGACCTTCCGGTCGCGATGAAAGCGTGGAAAGCGTATGTTGCCGGGCCGCCCGCGATGGTCGATGCCGTCGGCGAACTCTGCGGCAATCAAGGCATGCGGCCGAAGAATTTCCACGCCGATCCGTTCTTCACGCCCGTGGAGGAAGCGCGCGTCTAGCGCGCGATCGACATGTCCTTTTGCCGCAAGCTACTCGTCGTCGTGCTGATGCTGCTGAGCCTTCCGCTTCAGTCGTATGAGGCCGTCTTCACAGCGCATTCGGTTAGCGGCGATCATCACGGACATCACATGACATCGGCTTCTACCGCCGATGATTGCCATTCCGGCCAAGCGCACGGCGACGCGCAGCGCAAGCGTTCGTGCGCGGTCTGCGTCGCGTGCAGCGTGCCCGGCTCGCCGGACGCGTCGTGCATCGCGAGCGTCGCGCAAGTGCTGTATCGCGTGCGCGCGCTGCCCGCTTCCGACGATGCCGTGCCGTTCCTGACCGGCGGCATCGAGCGGCCACCACGCGGTCTTTTCGTCTGAGCGTCCTTCGCGGCGCATCACATCGTTCCGGCGTCTTTTCGCCGGTTCATCCGATGACTTCTGACGACAAGACTTCACATGCGAATGTTTTCTGCGATGCTGCTCGCCGCAGCAGCCGCCCTATCGGCGTCCGCGCACGCCGCCGACGCGCTTCCCGACCCGACCGACGCCATGGCGTCGCAACCGGCGATTCATGAGGCGTCGGCCTTCACGCATTACCGGCCTTATCGCGATGAAAAAGCGCCGTCCTGGCGTGCGCTGAACGACGCCGTCGGCCGTCCGCCCGCGACGCACGCGGCGGCTCAGCCGCACACGTCCGGCGACGCGGAGCCCGCCCGATGAGCGCCGCGTTCGTCACTCGCGCGCGCGTCGCCGCGCTTGCAGGCGCGCTGATTCTGCTTTCGGGCTGCACGACGTTTTCACCGGATGGCGGCTTCGGCACCGTGTCGAAGACCGCGTCCGAGCGGCTCGGCGAAACGGCCGTGCTGGTGAACACCGATCAGGACCGCGAAGCCGTCGCGAGTCGCACGCGCGAACTCCTGTCGAAGCCCTTGAGCATGGACGATGCCGTGCAGATCGCGCTGCTCAACAACCGCGGCTTGCAGGCATCGTATGGCGAACTCGGCATTTCCGAGGCGGATCTCGTGCAGGCGGGCCGCTTGCCGAACCCAGGATTCAGCTTCAGCCGGACGCGTTCGAGCAACGACCTGAGCATCGGCCGCGCGTTTTCGATGGACATCCTGAGCGTGTTCCTGCTGCCGTTCGCGAGCCGCATCGAGAGCCAGCGCTTCGAAAACACGAAGCTGCTCGCCGCCGATGCGATGCTCAAGCTCGCCGCCGATGCGCGCCGCGCGTACATCGAAGCGGTGGCCGCCACGCAAAGCGCGGCGTACACGGAACGCGTCAGGGATTCGGCGGAAGCCGGCGCGGAACTCGCGCGGCGCATGCAGCAGGCGGGCAACTTCAGCAAGCTCGACTATGCGCGCGAGCAGGCGTTCTACGCCGAAGCCGTCGCGCAGCAGGCGAAAGCGCAACAGCAAGCGGTCGCCGCCCGCGAAAAGCTCACGCGCGCGATGGGCCTGTGGGGTGAGGGCGGCCAGTATTCGTTGCCCGAACGCATGCCAGACCTGCCGAAGGACCGGCCCGAACTCGCGGCGCTCGAAAGCTACGCGATGCAGAACCGCCTCGACATTCAGGCGGCGAAACAGCAGACGCAGAGCGTGGCGGCATCGCTGGGGCTGACGCGGGCGACGCGTTTCATCAACGTGCTCGACGCTGGTTATCTGAACAACTTCGAAACCGACAAGGGACACGAACGCGGCTATGAAATAAGCATCGAGATTCCGATCTTCGATTGGGGCGGCGCGAAGGAACATCGCGCCGAAGCCATCTACATGCAGTCGGCGAATCGTCTTGCGGAGACGGCCATCAACGCGCGCTCGGAGGTGCGCGAATCGTATTCCGCGTATGTGAGCGGTTACGACGTCGCGAAACATTACCGGGACGAAGTGGTGCCCATCCGCAAGGCCATCTCCGAAGAATTGCTGCTTCGCTATAACGGCATGCTCGCGAGCGTGTTCGAACTGCTCTCGGACTCGCGCGGACAGATCGACGCAGTGAAGAGTTATATCGATGCGCTGAAGGCGTACTGGCTCGCGCAAACGGACTTGCAGCAGGCGCTCGGCGGCCGCCTCCCGCCGCTCGCGATGAACCCGACGCTCGCGCCGGTCACGCAACCGGCTTCGCCCGCCCAATCCGAGGTCAAATGAACATGGTGTCCCGTCGAAAATTTCTCGCAGGCGCGGGAAGCGCGCTTGCCGGAGCCGCGCTGGTCAGCAAGGCTGGCGCGGCGTCATTGCCCGAAGCGCCGACGATGTCCACGGCCACGACGCAAGCGCCGCTCGCGCCGCCGAACGGCCGTCCTTACACGTCCGTCGCGACGCTGAACGGCTGGACGTTGCCGTGGCGCATGAAGAATGGCTGGAAGGAGTTCCATCTGATCGCCGAATCCGTGGTGCGAGAAATGGCGCCCGGCATGAACGCGAATCTGTGGGGCTATAACGGTCAGGCGCCCGGCCCGACGATCGAGGCCGTGCAGGGCGACAAGGTTCGCATTTTCGTGACCAACAGACTGCCCGAGCACACCACCGTTCACTGGCACGGCATGCTGTTGCCGTGCGGCATGGACGGCGTCGGCGGTCTCACGCAGCCGCACATTCCGCCTGGCAAGACGTTCGTCTACGAATTCCAGTTGCAGGAGCACGGCACGTTCATGTATCACCCGCACGCCGACGAGATGGTGCAGATGGCGATGGGCATGATGGGCGCGTTCATCGTTCATCCGCGAGACGCGAGCGTCATGCCGGTGGACCGGGACTTCGTGTTTCTCATGTCGGCCTACGACATCGATCCGGGCAGCTTCACGCCGCGCGTGAACGAGATGACGGACTTCAACATGTGGACGTGGAACGCGCGCGTCTTTCCGGGCATCGATCCGCTGCCGGTGCGCACGGGCGATCGGGTTCGCATCCGCTTCGGCAATCTGACGATGACCAATCACCCGATCCATTTGCATGGATACCGCTTCGAAGTCACGGGCACCGATGGCGGATGGATTGCGCCGGCCGCGCGTTGGCCGGAAGTGACGGCCGATGTCGGCGTGGGCCAGATGCGCGCGATCGAATTTACGGCGAATCGTCCCGGCGACTGGGCGTTTCACTGCCACAAGTCGCATCACACGATGAACGCGATGGGACATCAGGTGCCGAATCTGATCGGCGTTCAGCAGCGCGACCTTGCCAAACGCATCAACTCGCTCGTTCCCGACTACATGGCGATGGGCAGCACAGGCGGCGCGATGGGCGACATGGAGATGCCCTTGCCCGACAACACGCTGCCGATGATGACCGGAACCGGCCCCTTCGGCGCGCTGGAGATGGGCGGCATGTTCACCGTCGTCAAGGTTCGCGACGGACTGGGCCGCAACGACTATCGCGATCCGGGCTGGTTCCGTCATCCGAAGGGAACCGTGGCTTATGAATACACCGGCGAACTGCCGGACAACTGAGTTGCGCCGGTCGGATCCGGGACAACTTCATTCAACTTGGGAGATTGAATCATGAAAGGCGCATTTGTATCGATCGCGATGGGCTGTTCGTTGATGCTTGCCGGCTTGGCCCATGCGGCCGGCGACATGCACGGCATGGACATGACGGGCAGCGACGCCAAGCAGGACGCTGGCGCGAAGACCGAGATGTCGCACGGCGAGATCAGGAAGATCGACACCGCCGCGGGTAAGCTGACCATCAAGCATGGACCGCTGGAAAACCTCGGCATGGACGCGATGACGATGTCGTTCAAGGTCAAGGACCCGGCGATGATGTCGCAGGTTCAGGTTGGCGACAAGATAGACTTCGTGGCGGAGAACATCGGCGGCGGCCTAATGGTGACGGAGATGCAAAAGCGATGACGTTCCCGGGCGCCGCGCTGATACTGTGTTGAAGCGTGCCTGCATCGAACTGTCGGTGCTTGTCGATGGAGTCGTGGAAGTCAGCTCCTTTGAAACGTAGACCATAGGCAGTGACGAGGCGCGCTGATGGATTGCGCAAAACTGCTTTCGACGCGCGACGAGAAGCAGTTTGCTGCGGAAGCCACCAAGTGAGATGATAGTTTCGCCGCGGCGAGGTGCTTGAGGAAGTGTCTGAGCTAGGAAGAATGTGATCGGACCGCTTTAGTCGGCCTGGCTGGGATAGACGCTTGGAAAACCTTAATCGCCCGTTCTCATCGGCGGTGCGCAGGATCAGGAATGGGTCGCTGCGGTCCTTGACAGAAAGCAAGCCTGAAACCGCAATGGGTGCCGGTTTCGCGCGTGGATACCTCGCCTCGCACGCGGCGGAGGACCACGATGCGATGAAGGCTTCATAGAAGCGATTTAGTCGTCTGACTGCGCCGCGACATTAGGTGCGTCGAGTATCACTTGCCGACGTTCGAGCTTCGCATGGACGGCAGTTGTCTAGCACTCTGCGGGCACTCGAACGTCATCTTGAGGACACCATGGAAGGTCGCCAATCGGCCGTTTGGTGAGGTCGCGAACGTCCGCTTTACGGTGGCGGATTCAACCGGTCGATGCAACACACTAGAAGCTGCGTGAGCAGTGGGAGTGTTGCAAATGAAACAGCGACGCCGGATTTACTACACTGAAACTCAGAAAGCGTTGATGTGGGAGCGCTGGCAGAAGGGGGAGTCCCTCCAGCGTATCGCGCAACTGTTTGACCGGAACCACTCGTCCATCCAACGGATACTGGCTGAAAGTGGCGGCATCCGGCCAGCGCCGCGACATCGCGCGCAACTGACGCTAACGTTGGCGGAACGCGAAGAGATATCGCGGGCGCTCGCTGTGGGCGACTCGATCCAGTCGATTGCGAAGCAACTTTCCAGGGCTCCCTCCACCATCTGCCGCGAGATCAAACGCAACGGTGGAAAGGAAGGTTACCGGGCAAGCCATGCCGATGCGCTTGCCTGGGATCGGGCAAAGCGTCCCAAAGCCTGCAAGCTGGTTGAGTCCCGGGCGCTAGCGCAGATCGTGGCAGGCAAGCTCCAGTTGCAGTGGTCACCGCAGC
>NZ_FCOE02000070.1 GCF_001544915.2 Caballeronia pedi
TTCGTCTGGCTGCTTTGATAGACGATCGAATCGTCGACGATACCGTACAGCGTGACGCTGCTTTGCGCGAATGCCGGAGTCGCGATCATCGCCGCATAAGCAAACACGCCCGCACTCAATGGCTTCAGTTGACGTTTCACTCTTGAGAACCCCTCATCGTTGTCGTTGGATTGATGACGCGATGGCTTGGCGCACCGCGCGCCTTTTGCCCGCGCCTCCGAACGTACGCCGTTCAAACGATGCAGAAAGAAAGGGTTAACCAGTGGGATCGCATCGGCAGCACATTGCGAGGCGACGCCGCGACGCGCAACAAACCCTTGCGGGGCGAGACTTCTTCAAACAGTGACAGACGGATTCGATGAGGTAATCGCGATAAACAAAACTGATGGCGGCGTTAAGCCTTTGAATTGACGCGCCCGCGCTTCTTTTTCGGTGCTGCGCGCTTTCTGTTCGCGTCGGCATGGTCGCGGATCATCTCCGTCAGCGCGCGCAGCCCGGCGGGCACATGCCGACGCCCCGGATAATAGAGGCACAGTCCGTCGAGTGGTGGCGTCCAGTCTTCGAGTACGCGCACGAGCGTGCCGTTCGCAAGTTCCGCGTCGACGTTCCATTCGGTCAGATAGGCGAGACCCAGTCCCGCGCGCGCGGCCGCCAGCATCAGGCCCGGCTCGTCGAGTGTCAGCGCACCGTCGCCGTCGATGCGTAGCGGTTCGCCGTGCCGCTCGAATTCCCACTGATAGATGGACCCGCTCGGCATGCGGCTGCGAATGCAGCGGTGCGCCGCGAGGTCCGCGGGCGTGCGCGGCGGCTTGTGCTGCGCGAAGTAGGCCGGGCTGCCGACGACGGCGAAGCGCTGCCGCTTGCCGAAAGGCACCGCGATCATGTCCTGCGGCACGGTTTCCAGCAGACGAATGCCCGCATCGAAGCCTCCGGTCACGATATCGATCAGCCGTCCTTCGGTGACGATGTCGAGCTTCATGTCGGGATAGCGCTGCAGAAACGCGATGAACACCGGCATCACCTGATGCGCCGCGCCCACCGACGTGTTGATGCGCAACGTGCCCGATGGCGTATCGCGGAAGCTGCCGGCCTGCTCGAGCGCGTCGCGGATCGTCGACAGCGCAGGCGCGACGTGCTGCACGAACTGCGCGCCCGCTTCGGACAGCGACACGCTGCGCGTCGTCCGGTTGAAGAGCCGCACGCCGATGCGCGCTTCGAGCGCGGCGATCGCGTGACTGAGCGCGGAGGTCGACACGCTCAGCTCGCTCGCCGCCGCGCGGAAGCTGCGATGCCGCGCGACGGCCAGAACGGCTTCGAGTTCGGCGAGCCCGGACGTTTTCATTATGCTAAATCGTTCAAGAGGTCATGCCGGATTGTACGGCTAGTCGAATCAATGCAGAGGGCTTATCTTTGCGATCAGGACATCGACTTACGGATCAATCATGCAGATCATCGACCGAATCTATATCGACGGCGCGTTCGTCACGCCGCACGGCAACGAGCTTTTCGATCACTTCAATCCGGCCACTGAACAGGTGATTGGCCGCGTGCGCCTTGCCGACGCGGAAGACGCGCGTCATGCCATCGCGGCAGCGAAGCGCGCATTTCCGGCGTTTTCGCGGACGGACAAACACGAGCGCATCGACATGTTGAAGCGCATGCATGCGGCGGTCGTCGCGAAAGAGAACGCGCTTTTCGAGGCGATCGTCGAAGAATACGGCGCGCCGGTATCGCGGGCCCGCTGGATGGCGCAACACGCGAGCAATGTGCTCCTCGAAGCGGCGAAAGTCCTCGAAGGCTATGCGTTCGTGCGCGAGGCGGGTTCGGCGAAAGTCGTGATGCAGCCGCTCGGCGTCGCCGGATTGATCACGCCATGGAACAGCAATGCGGGCTTCATCTGCGGTAAGCTCGCGGCGGCGCTCGCGGCCGGTTGCACGGCGGTCATCAAGCCGAGCGAGATGAGCGCGCTGCAGACCCGCGTCGTCACCGAGGCGCTGCACGAAGCAGGGCTTCCGGCAGGCGTGTTCAATATCGTCACGGGTCGTGGCGAGACGGTCGGCGCGGAAATCAGTGCGCATGCCGATGTCGCGAAGCTGTCGTTCACGGGTTCGACGATCGTCGGCAAGACGATTCTGCGCACCGCCGCCGATACCCTCAAGCGCGTGACGCTGGAACTCGGCGGCAAGTCGCCGATGATCGTGCTCGACGATGCGGACTTCGATCAAGCTGTGCCGCTCGCGCTCGATGCGGGCTTCATGAACAGCGGACAGGCGTGCATCGCGGGCACGCGCATTCTGGTGCCGCACGCGCGGCTCGCGGAGTTCGAGCGCAAGATCGCGAGCGCGGTGGCGCAGGTTCAGGCGGGCGATCCACGCGATCCGCGCACGAGCATCGGCCCGATGGTGAGCCGAAAGCAATGGGAGCGCGTGCAGCGCTATATCCGCATCGGTATCGACGAAGGTGCGCGTCTGATCGCAGGCGGCGAGGGGCGTCCGGATGAAATCGGCGCGGGCTGGTTCGTGCGTCCGACCGTCTTCAGCGATGTCACGAACGACATGACCATCGCGCGCGAGGAGATCTTCGGGCCGGTGCTGTCGATCATCGCGTATCGCGATACCGAAGATGCGATCGCGATCGCTAACGATACGCCGTATGGCCTGCAAGCCTACGTCGCATCATCCGATGCCGCGCGTGCGAATGCGGTGGCGTCGTGCATCGAAGCGGGGCGCGTGCTCGTCAACACGCTCGCGCATGAACCGGCCGCGCCGTTCGGCGGCTTCAAGCAATCGGGTATCGGGCGCGAATACGGCACTTTCGGTATCGAGGCGTTTCTCGAACCGAAAGCGCTGATCGGTGTTCGCGTGAACGAACGCTAGCTCGACGCGTGCCGGCCAATCTCCGCATGCGGATTGCGCCGGAACGCGGACACCGGCGGGAAATAGCGCGCAACGCAAAGCACATACGTGATCAGCGCCGAGGCGGTGTACATCGCTGATCGTTCCATGAAGAACAACAGCAACACGGCGATCGCGAGCAGGAACATCTCGACACGCGGGCTGATTGCGGACTGCCGCAGATCGTGCCGTTCCAGCGCGGTGCCGAGCAGAATGACCAGCGGAATCAGCGCGACGACCATATGGATCGGCTCCAGGATCGGCGCGGCGAGCAGCATCGTGATGCATGCGAGTCCGTAGTCCATGCGCGTGTCCCGGCTGCGGCGGATGACGAGATAGCACGCCATCACGCAGACGATCGCGGCGAAGATCGTCGACGTTGCGTGAAGCGTCGCTTCGGACGCGGGCATGCCGAGCTTCGCGGAGAACGTCTGCAATGCGCCGCGCACCGAACTGTTGCCGGGCAAGCCGCCCGAATTCACGATATGCGCCTGCGCGCGCCCGATCTCGACGGTGAAGTAATCCCAGATGATGCGAAAGCCGAGCTGACTCGCGGTGAAGAGCGTGATGGCGATCGCGCAGACACCTGTCGATACCACCGTGCGCCATTCACGCCGCAACAGGAGCAGGCCGACCACCGCGAGCGGCGTCACCTTGAAGACGACCGCGAACGCGAGAAAGACGCCTGCGATCCAGCGCCTGTCGCGTTCGATCAGGAAGAACGCAGTGGCCAGCAGGAAGAACAGCAACTCGTTGGACTGGCCGAGATATGCGTCGTGCAGAACGGGAAAGCTCAGCATCGTGACGGCGATCAGCAATGCGGTCACGCGCCTGTCTTCACCGCGATAGGCCATCTTCGCGAGCAGGATCGCGCCGATGATCGATAGCACGACGGACATCGCGACCCAGAGCAGCTTCGCGGTGAACGAAGGCAACAGCGCGAACGGCGCAAAGATAAGCGCGAACTGCGGCGGATAGCAATAGATCAGGATGTCGTCGACGGTGTTCGCGCCGAGATTCGACAGATACGAAACCAGACGCTCGTTGTTGTACATGAGCGATGGATCGTGCGCCGAGTTGAGCACGGTACTGAATGCGTAGTAGTAGAAATTGAAATCGCTGAAGGCCTTCGGATGATCGGCTCCGTAGGACAGCGTGTAGTGATAGATGATGACCATGCGGATCGCGACGAAACCCGCCGCGACCAGCATCAGAAGAGCCGCAATGGTCCGGACGTTATCCGCGGACCTGACGCCAACCCGAGCGTTCAGCATGGACGTTCTCCCGTGTGTCGGCTTTCACGTGGCAGGCACCGCAGGCGGGCGCCTTCAAAGAACGATTCGCCATTCGTCGCACGAAAACGCATGAATCAAGCGATGACGGATCGTACGGCCTACGAATCGTGACAGCTTCACGGGGGCGGCGTCAATCGTGATTTTCGCACTGCAATGATGCAGCCACTGATGAAAAGCGGCTCACGTTCGTGCGATTTCTATGCGCCGTCTGCGTCTCGCGCAGGTCCGAGCCGGTCGAGGAGTTCGACGATCTGTTGCATCTGAGTCGTCAGAAGATTCTCATCGCGCAACAGTCTGTTCAGGCGACGCCGCCAGTACGCGGGCGGAAGCGCGGGATGATCGTCGCGCACGGATGATTCGATCGCGATACGCAGATGCGCGATGTCGGCGTCGGTGAGGGCGAGTCGTCGGGCGTCGGTGAGCCGGGTTTTTCTGCGGTTCATGCCGCTTTCTTAAGGAATTTATTAAGTCCTTATGGTCACGGAACTCGCAGGCGTCGCATACCCTCCTTTCGGGGGATGAGCTAAGTTGGGATCAGGCCGCGTCAACCGGATGCGGAAAGCCAGCTCCACGCGAAGCCGTCCATCGACTTTTCGATTCTGCCAGCGGACGTGTGCGGAAAATGCGCGGTGAAGATCGCGCTGGAACGTTCGACCGCATGTTTCAGCAACCACTCGCGTGACGCTCGCGCTTCATCCTGTTGCAGGCAGAACACGGAGTTCCATAGCGGCCTGCAGACCTGAATCGGGCTGTGCATGACATCGCCGGAAAAGATCGCGATCTCGCCGTTCGATTCCATCTCGATCGCCATGTGTCCCGCGCTATGCCCGAAGGTCGGCAGGAAGCGGACGCCTTCGATGAGCGTTGCGCCTTCGTCGGCAATGATGCGCGTGAGCTTCGCATCGATCAGCGGCAGCACGCTGTCCTCATAGACCATGCGGCGCGGCCCGCCTTCGGGCGTATCGAAGAACGCGCGCTCGCGCTCGCCGAACACATGCGTGGCATTCGGGAATACGGCCGTCCAGTGGCCGTTCTCCCATTGCGTGTTCCAGCCGACATGATCGACATGCAGATGCGTGAGCAGCACGTAATCGACCTTATGACGATCGAAACCTGCGGCGGCGAAACGTTCGAGCACGGGATTGCCGAGCCGGTCGAAGAGCGCGCTGAAGGGCCGCGCCTTGCCGTTGCCGATGCCCGTATCGACGATGAACGTGAGCCCATCGCGTTCGATCACCCACAGATGCGTGCGCAGGCGAACCTCGCCCGCGCTCGCATCGTTCCAATCGGGATAGAGGCGGTCCGGCGCGAGCCCGAATTCCGTTTCGTCGATGCGCGTAATCGTCATGTCGCCGATGCGGCAACGGAACGCGTCGTGGTTCATCGTCAAACCTCCTTGCGCGCGGGCGCGATGCGGCGCGTCGCCAGCGCATAAAGCAAGGCGCTTGCGAGCGCGGCGCTGCCGCCGACGATCGCGAGCGCATGCGCGCCGCCGACATGTTCGTTCAGATAGCCTACCGCGAGTGGCCCGACGCCGCCGCTGATCGCGTTGGTCATGAACACGAGCAGTGCGATGGAGCGCCCGCGCATGCGGTTCGGCACGGCGATCTGCAACGGCACGGGCGCGAGCGCCATCGCGATGCTCGCGGCCAGCGCACATACGCCATAGAGAAGGATGGCGAGCGTGCTGTCGGCGACGAGCGGCATCGCGATCGCGGCAGGCACGAGCGCGGTCACGGCGCACGTCGATAGCGCGAGCACCTTCCGCAACGCGCGCTCATCCGTGACGCGCGTCGCGAGCATGCCCGCAGCGGCGACGCCCATCATTCCGCCGATCATGTACGCAGGCGCGGCCATCTTTCCGACCGCCGACGGCGCGAGATGAAAATGCCGCATCAGAAGCGTTGGAAACCACGCGGCATGCGAGTAGAACAGCGTGATGAGCGCGACATACGCGGCGAAGTACGGCGCGCAGAAGCGATTGCGCACGAACAGTTCGACGAGCACTTCACGCAACGAGGGCAACGCATCGCCGACGAGCGCGGCGTCATCGGCTTCGTGTCTTGCGGGCTCGCGCACCGTGAACGCGACGAGCGCCGCCAGCACGAGACCCGGCAAGCCGACGAGCACGAACACGGCCTGCCACGGCGCGAATCCACGCGATGCGAGCCATAAGGCCGCGTCGCCGCCCGTCGCGGAAAGCAGCATGCCGCCGCCGAACAGCGCGAGCCCGCCGCCGATATACGGCCCGAGCATGAAGACACTGCTCGCGCGCGTGACTTTGCGCGGCGGAAAGATGTCGCTGAAGATGGAAAGCGCCGCGGGGCTCAACGCCGCTTCAGCGATGGCCGTGCCGGCGCGCGCGGCGAGCAGCTCGGCGAAGCTCGTTGCGAAGCCGCAGAGCGCGGTCGATATCGCCCAGATCGCGACGCATGCCGCAATCAGTCGCACGCGGTTCGCGCGATCCACCAGGCGCGCGACGAACACGCCCGCGGTCGCATAGCACATCGTGAACGAGAAGCCCTGCAGCAAGCCTATCTGCGTATCGGTGATGCCGAGCGTGAGCTTGATCGGCTGCACGAGAATGCTCACGATCTGCCGGTCGAGATACGAGAATGCGAAGCAGACGAAGAACAACCACACGATATACGTCGGATGCCGCGCGTCGCTGGGCGTGCGCACGCGGGCGGGCAGGGGATGAGCGCTCATGCATGGCTCCTGTTGAATGTCAGTCGAGAGAGGATTCGGCGGCGACGAGCGCGATGCAATCGCCTGCTTCGACGCGCGCGAAGGTGCGCGCGCACATCACGCGGCCGTCGCCACGAAACGCGATCTCGCGCGGCGCGCGCCACGGTTCGTGCGGATCGAAGAGACGGCCGGCGAGCTGGCCCGCGCGTACGTCGTCATCGAGTGAGAAGGCCGGTTCGAACACGCCCGCATGCGGCGCATAGACATAGTGTTGCGGGCCTTCGACGCGGAAGTAGCGCGTTGTCGGGGCCTGTGCGTGGACTTCGTCGCGCAGCACGCCGAGACGCTGCAACACACGTTGCAAGCCGCTTTCGACGATCGCGAGATTGGCCGCATCGCAGCCCGCGTGGCCGCCGAATTCGCCGCACATGAAGAGCGTGCCGTGACGCTCGGCCGCCGCGGCGAAGGTGCGGTCCTCGCCGAGCAGATCCATGATCATGGTGTTGGGCGCGCCGAATGCACGCACGAGGTCGAGATAGCGCGCGCGTTGCGCGGCGTCGCTCGCGGGCGGGGGTGAGGCGAGCAAGGTCGGCGCGTGTTCGAACGATGCGCCGCCCGCGTGAAGATCGATCACGACATCCGCGCGCGGCAGCAATGCGGTCTCGATGTAATGCGCGATCATCTCGGTCGGCTTGCCGTGGCGCGCGCCGGGAAAGAGCCGGTTGAGATTGCCGCCGTCGATGGGCGAGGTGCGCGAGCCATTCAGAAACGCCGGGAAATTGAGCGCCGGAATCACGATCAGCCGGCCTTGAATCGCGAGCGTCGGCATGCGCTGCATCAGTTTCATCAGCGCGACTGGGCCTTCGTATTCGTCGCCGTGATTGCCGCCGGTGAGCAGCACGGTGGGGCCATCGCCCGCGTTCAGGACGGCGAGCGGGACCGGAATGTGACCGTAGGCGGAGCGGTCGTGCGACCACGGCAGACGCAATGTGCCGGTCTGAAAGCCGGTGCGTTCGTAGTCGATATCGGTGGCGATGAGCGAGGCGGGCGTGGACATGAGCGGAGTTCGAATCGAGTGAGTTCGACTCCACTATTGCCGACGATAAAACGCCTGGCCAATGCCGTTTTCTGCGGCGGGCGATGCCTTGCGAGCATCACTGTGCAGCGGGTTTCAGCAGATCGATGAAGCGTTGCAGCGCCGCATTACCGTGCTGCAAGAGAAAGCAGAATTCGAGCGGCAGGCGGACGGACAAATCCGCCACGTCGACGAAACGCACGCGCGCGGGCGGACGTTCCCGGTTGGCCGCATTGACGAGCGCCGCGCCGACGCCCGCCGCGACGAGCGAGAGTATCGCGGTTTCGGTGGAGGCTTCCTGACGGATATCGAGCGTGAGGCCCTGCTGCGCGCAGGCGGAGATGAGCCGGTCGTAGTACGCGGCATAGACGCGCCGTGGAAACGCGATGAAGGGCAGGCCGGACAGTTCGCGTGCATTCACGGAACCGTGCTGTCCGACAGGGCTATGCTCGGGCACCGCGAGCACGACGGTCTGCTCCAGCAGCGGCACGCTGTCGAAGCCCTCGGGCAACGCGCCGAAGCGATAGCAGAAGCCGCCGTCGAGATGCTCGGCCGCGATGGCGTCGAGTTGCTCCGGCGTATTCATCGGCTGCAATTCGAGCGCGACGTCACGCGCGGATTGTTGAAACGCATTGAGCGCCGACGACACCACACCGCTCCACGACGCATTCTCGACGAAACCGATGCGCAAGCGTCCCTGCACACCCGACGCAATGCGATGCGCGAGCCGGTTCGCGGCATCGACGCGCGCGAGGATATCGCGCGCTTCGTCGAGATACGCGACGCCTGCGGGCGTCAACTTCAGACCGCGCGGCGTGCGCTCGAATAGTGCCGCGCCGATGGCCTCTTCCAGATCCTGAATCTGCCGCGAAATGGCCGGCTGCGTGACATGCAGATGCTCCGACGCGGCGCGCACGCTGCGCAACTCCGCAACAGCGATGAAGTAACGAAGATGGCGCAGTTCCATGAGGCGACCGACGCGTTCCGGGCGTTACTTTTCCGTGGCGAGCTTGTCCTGTGTGCGCGTCTCGAAGTCGCTCGCGTCGTGACGTTCGTGCAACTGGCTCGACGGCTCGCCGAAAGTCCGGTTCACCATCCGGCCGCGCTGCATGGCGGGACGCGCGCCGATCGCATGAGCCCAGCGGCATACGTGTTTGTATTCGTGCACGGAGAGAAACTCGGCCGCGTCATACAGCCAGCCGTTCACGAGGCCGCCATACCACGGAAAGATCGCGATATCGGCGATGGTGTATTCGTCGCCGGCGATATATGCGCTATCCGCGAGACGCTTGTCGAGCACGTCGAGTTGACGCTTCACTTCCATCGCGAAGCGGTCGATCGGATATTCCATCTTGCTCGGCGCATAGGCATAGAAGTGCCCGAATCCGCCGCCGAGATACGGCGCGCTGCCCATCTGCCAGAAGAGCCATGAGACACATTCGGCGCGCTTCGCCGGATCGGCCGGCACGAACGCGCCGAACTTTTCCGCGAGATAGAGCAGGATCGCGCCCGATTCGAACACGCGCACGGGCGTGGCGCCGCTGCGATCCAGCAGCGCGGGAATCTTCGAATTCGGATTGACGTCGACGAAGCCGCTGCCGAACTGATCGCCGTCACCGATGCGAATGAGCCACGCGTCGTACTCCGCGCCGCGATGGCCGAGTGCGAGCAATTCTTCGAGCATCACGGTGACCTTCACGCCGTTGGGTGTGGCGAGCGAATACAGTTGCAGCGGATGCCGACCGACCGGCAAAGCCTTTTCGTGCGTCGGTCCCGAGACAGGGCGATTGATAGTGGCGAAACGTCCGCCGCTTTCCTTGTTCCAGGTCCACACGGTGGGTGGCACATATTCGGGCGATGCGCTCATGCTTGATGCTCCTCAATGCGAATTCGACAGGTTCGCCGAGGTTATCAGGTCGACAGCAAACGTGCTCGAACGGGCTTTGTACAATCGGGCACGGCATTTCACGAGAGGAGTCGAATGAGCCAACGTCCATCGCGCAAGACCTTTAGGCCTCGAAAGGCGCCGGCGCAGTCGCGCTCGGAAGCGACGGTCGCGTCCATCGTCGAGGCGGCGGCGCAGGTGCTCGAAAGCGAGGGCTTCGAAGGGTTCAATACGAATGCGGTCGCGCGCCGCGCGGGCGTCAGTATCGGCTCGCTCTATCAATATTTTCCGGGCAAGGATGCGCTGACCGTCGCGTTGATTCATCGCGAAAGCGCGCGGTTTCATGAGGACGCCTCGGTTGCGCTGACGAAGCGCAGCGGCAAGGCTGCGCTCGAATATCTGATCGGCGCGGCGGTGCGCCAGCAGTTGCAACGCCCGATGCTCGCGCGCCTGCTCGATATCGCCGAAGGGCGTCCTGCGCTGCGCGATGAGACCGCGAAAGGAGAGATGTCGGAACTGGTCGGGACGATCGTCGGGCGCGCCGCGCCGCGGCATCCGCGTCCCGACGTCGCGGCGCATGATCTGCTCGCCATCGTCAAAGGCATGGTCGATGCAGCGGGCGAGCGCGGCGAGCGCGATCTGGATGATCTCGAACGTCGCGTGCGAGCCGCTGTTTTCGGCTATCTGGCGCGAAGTGGCGGCGCATGAAGGCGTGCAAATGCGAGTAATGGCGTTGCGCGCCTTGGCATCGATCGCATGAAAGCGCGCCTTGCCGCGGGCTTCGGGCGCATGTAGCAAGCCTTCGCAATGCGAGTAGTCGAATGTGAGCTTTTACTTATATTCTGAAGTCCTCAGGCGGCAATGGCATGGGGCTGCCGCCACTCGACTCATGAGAGACCGACGATGACACTTTCGACTCACAGCATGAAGCTCAATCACCTCAGCTTTCCTTCCGCCGATACACCCGCGACAGCGCGCTTCTTCGAGCGCTATCTGGGCTTCACGATATCGGGAACATGGGACCGGTCGTACATTCTCAAGCGCCCGGGCTTCGATGTCGTCATCGATCACGCGCGCGACGATAGACTCGACTGGCCGCGCGCCTTTCACGTCGGCTTCGAATTGCCGAGTCTCGATAGCGTGCGCGACCTCTATGAGCGTTTCAAGTCGGAAGGCGTGGAAATGGAGACGGGCATCTTCAACAACGGACGCGGCTCGCGCTTCTTCTGCCGCGCGCCGGGCGGCGTGATGTTCGAAATGAACACGCGATCCGACGCCGCGCCCGAATTTCAGGGCACCTTCGACGATTGATGCGCGCGATGCGCAGCGTCATTGGCCCGCTTCGCGCCTGCCTTGCTCTTCGACCGTGAAGAGGGCTTCCGGCATCGCTTCGAGGCGCGCTTTCGGAATGGGCACGCCGCTTTCGTCGGATAGCCCGTAGGTGCCTTCCGCGATCTTTTGCAACGCACGTTCGATGTCGCCAATACGCTGATCGTTCACGTTGCGCAATGCCTGATTCGCGATGTCCTGTTCCATGCGTTGCGCATCGTCCTCGTACTCTTCGGCTTCGGAACCGCGCTCTTCCTGAAGGCGACGCTCGCTCGCGATCGTGCCTTCCTCGGTACCGAGCAGCTCGCGCTTCATCGCGAGAAGACGCTTCTGCTGCTGCGCGATGAATTCGTCGCTCAGGCCGCTTTGTTCACTCGACATGATCATGCTCCGTAAATCTAATGCGGCTATTCTCCGGCCGCGATGGAAACGGACGCTTCGCTCGTCAGCATCAGGAACGTGAGCGTCTCGCGCAGATAGAGCTGCACGGTCGCATCGGTATGGCTCGTGTACCCGATCGACACGTCCTGTCCGATATGCAGTTCGTAATCGCCGCCGCGCGTGGAGAGCACGCAGCCGCCCTGCAGCGCGGGCGCCCACACGAGATCGCCGCTCACGATGCGCTTGATGTGCTCGATGACCGGATAGCCCTGATCGCTCGCTTCGGCGAGCACGGTATAGGCATCCGCGCCGAGGAGCACGGAGTAGGGACCTTCGACGCCGGCCAGACGCAGCTTTTCGAGCGCCTGGCTGATGGCGGTCGGGTAGTCCGCGACATCCGCGGGCAGAAAGGTCGGCGCATTCGAGCTGCCATCGCGAATGCCGACGATGCCAGCAGCCGCGAAGCCATCGAAGATGGCGCTGTCTTCCGCGAGCGCGAGTTCGTTCGCGGCGGTCTTGGCGGGCTGCCAGTCGGCATCGTTCGAGCCGCGCTCCACGCTGTCGATGGCTTCGCGCTGCAGCGTGAACGGCACGGTGAGCTGAACGAGCTGCTTCACGTCGTAGAGCTTCGCCGAGACGCCTTTGTTCGGCGATGCGATGTTCGTCTGATGTCCCGTGCCGATGCCCGACAGCGCCACGCCGCCCGGACTCTTCACGTCGACGACGCGACGGCCCGCGAGCGCGCGCTTGAACGTGCGGGCGACTTCGGCTTCGATCTGCGACCATGCCGCGCTCGAAATCGGCGCGAGTTCCCGATGCAGGTTATTCATCGTGTGACGTTCCTTTGAGTGAGCCAATGTTCAATGATCCCGCGCGGCTATCTTCTTGCTGGCTTTCGCCGGCGGCAGACGACGCGGTATCCGGTTTGCGGTCGGGAAGCGCGTCGAGCAGATCGGCGGACGGCACGAAAAAGAGGCCGCCCGTCACGACACGGCTATAGTCGAGCAGGCGGTCGTAGTTGCCCGGCGGCCGGCCGACGAACATGTTTTCGAGCATCTGTTCGATCGGCCGGGGTGTGCGCGCATAGCCGATGAAATACGTGCCGAACTCCTTCGCGCCCGGACGGCCGAAAGCCATGTTGTGCCGCAGGATCTTCACTTCCTCGCCGTTTTCCTCGATCGTCGTGAGCGAGCTGTGCGAGCAGGAAGGCTTGATCGAATCGTCGAGTTCTACATCGGATAGCTTTTCACGTCCGATGATCAATTCCTGCTGCTCGACGGTCAGCCCGTTCCACGCATCGAGGTTATGCAGATACTTCTGCACGATCACATAGCTGCCGCCGGCGAAATCGGGATCTTCTTCTTCGATGAGCGTGTACTTCGCCATGCTCTTGCCTGTCGGATTCTCGGTGCCGTCGACGAAGCCGACCATGTCGCGCAGATCGAAGTAGCGAAAGCCATGCACTTCGTCGACAACGGTGACGGCATCGCCGAGCTTATCGAGTATTTGCGCCGCGAGTTCGAAGCACAGATCCATGTGATCCGCGCGGATATGCAGGAGGATATCGCCGGGTGTCGCGATCGCGCGGCGCTCGCCCGAGCCGACTTCGCGGAACGGATGCAGCGACGCCGGACGCGGCGCGCCGAACAGATGGTCCCACGCGTCGGCGCCGAAGCCGCATACGCAGGACAAGTTCGCGGACGGCGCGCGCGTGCCGACCGCGCGAACCAGCGCCGCGATATCGCCGCACCAGGAGCGCACGACATCGGCTTTGCCTTCGGCGCGCGACACGGTGGCGACGAGAAAGATCGCGCTTCGGGAAATCGGATTACAGACGGCTTGTGGTTCGGGTAGGGTATCGGGCATCTGAAGAGTTCGATTGCGTGAAATCACGATGAGGCGACAAGGCAACGCGAAGATTCATAAGAATATATGCTGGCGCATTCACGCGCATTAAGCAAAAGCAGTGGACCGACGATACACCAACTCCATGTAACGAATAATCCGGAACGCACGGTTTTGTAACATGGCATCTGATCGAACAAAAGGAGCGAATGTGAAACTGACCGACTTCGACACGCTGACCTTCGACTGCTACGGCACGTTGATCGATTGGGAAACAGGTATTTTCGAAGGGCTGCGCGCGCTGCTGGATCGCGTCGATCCTGCGTTGACGCGCGATCAGGTGCTGGAGGCGCATGCGCGTCACGAGTCGTCGCAGCAGCGATACACGCCGGGCAAGCGCTATCAGGAGCTGCTGGCTATCGTCTATAAACGGCTGGCCGAGGAATGGCGCGTGTCGTACACGCACGAGGAATGTCTTGCATATGGCCGGTCCATTCGCGACTGGCCTGCGTTTGCGGATTCAGCGGACGCGCTGCGATATCTGAAGCAGCATTACAAGCTGGTGATTCTGTCGAATGTCGACGACGAGAGCTTTGCGCATAGCAACGCAAAGCTGAAAGTGGAATTCGATGCGATCTTCACGGCGGAAGATATCGGTTCCTACAAGCCTTCGCCGCGCAATTTCGAATACATGCTGGAGAAGCTGGGCGAGCGCGGCATCCGCAAGGAGACGATCCTGCACACCGCCGAAAGTCTCTTTCACGATCACAAGCCCGCCAATGGATTCGGGCTTGCGTCGTGCTGGATTTATCGCCGTCATGGGCAGCCGGGCTTCGGCGCGACGATGGACCCCGGTGCGCAGCCGAACATCGATTTCCGCTTCGACAGCATGGCGGATCTGGCGAAGGCCCACGAGGCCGCGGTGCTGACATGACGTTCGCGTCGGAGTCGGACAAGCAGTAACATCGTTGCTCCCTCTCTTTACCGGAAATGCTTCGATGCAAGTGCTAGTCGATGCGGACGCCTGTCCGTTTGCCGTCAAAGAGATCCTGTTTCGGGCCGCGCGGCGTGTCGAAGTGTGCGTCACGCTGGTCGCGAATCAATACCTGCGCACGCCGCCTTCGCGCTTCATCAAGGCGCTACAGGTGCCCGCGGGCTTCGATGCCGCCGATGACCGCATCGTCGAACTGGTCGAAAGCGGCGACCTCGTCATTACGGCGGACATCCCGCTTGCCGCCGCCGCGCTCGAAAAGGGCGCGCATGTGCTCGACCCGCGCGGCAACTGGTTCAACCGCGAGAATATCCAGGAACGTCTCACGATGCGCGACGTGATGGACCAGCTGCGCGGCTCGGGCGTGGAGACAGGCGGTCCCGCGCCGTATTCTGCGAACGATAGCAAAACGTTCGCAGGACAACTGGACCGCTTTCTCGCGCGGCATCGTGCGGCTCAAGGCTCGTCACCATCCGCGCCGCCGGAGTCTTCCTGAGCCAGCTTTGCAATGCTCGCATCGTAGCGCGCGCCCTTGCCGCCGAGTGCGATGGTGGCGCGCTTGGCGCTGTCGAGCAGACTTGCCAGCGCGACCCTGATGGTCGCGGGCGCGTCGAACCGGCCTTTGGGCCCCGACAAGGTCAGCGCACCCATCAGCGCTCCCGTCGAATCGAAGACGGGTACCGAAGTCGATGCCGTTTCGGGATCGCGTTCACCGTATGAGACCGCCCAGAGCTGCTCGCGCACCTCGTCCCAGCGCGGGTCCTGCGTTTCCGTGAAGGCGAGCAGGACTTTGCCTGAAGCGCCTTTATCGATTGCGAACTCCTCTCCGACCCTGATCGACACCCGCACGCTTCGCGACGGTTCGACGCGATACAACACCAGGCGCTGGTCGCCCTGCCGCACATAGAAAGACGCGGTTTCGCCGAGGTCGCGGCTCAATTGCTGAAGCAACGGTTCGATCGCAGGGCCGACCTGGAAGGATCGCTGATACAGCGTGGCGAGGCGCAATGGTTGATGACCGATCGCGTACTGCCCGTCGCTCAGTTTGCGTATGTATCCGCCGTGCTCCAGCGCGCCGAGCAGGCGCAGGACCGTGCTTTTATAAAGACCGGTCCGGCGAGAAAGCTCGGTGAGCGTCAGGCGGTCGTCGGTCGGTCCGAACGCGTTGAGAATGGCGAACGCTCGATCGAGCACGGCAACGCCGCTCGAACTGTCGGTCGTGGATTCAGGTGTCGCATCTGCGTGTACAGCCACGGTGTTGTTTCTTGTCAGCAGTATTCCGTCACTCTACGGTTTCATCAGGCAGAACTCAAGTTCTAAAAAAGCGCGATTTCGGGGGTTTACCCGTCTTAACGACGGATTGTCACGCGCCTATAGTTCTTTTCAACAGAACACGGGTCTATCAGGTAGAACTTAGGAGGAAATCTTGAGTCATTCAGAACGCAGCATCCTGATCAGCGAAGTCGGACCGCGCGACGGTCTTCAGAGCATCAGGCGCGTCATGCCGACAGCGGCGAAACTGCGATGGATTTCAGCGCTGGCCGCAGCGGGCCTGAAGGAAGTGGAGGTGGGCTCGTTCGTGCCGCCGGCGTTGCTGCCGCAGATGGCGGACGTCCGCGAGGTCGTGCGACACGCGCTCTCGATTCCAGGCCTGCATGTGGCCGTCTTGACGCCCAATCTGCGCGGCGCCCGCAGCGCATTCGAAGCAGGCGTGCACAAGATCACGCTGCCCGTCTCGGTGACCGACGAGCATTCGATGGCCAACATCCGCAAGACGACCGCGCAGATGATCGACGAGGTTCGCAACATCGTCGCCCTGCGCGATGAGCAGTTTCAGGGCGTGCAGATCGAGGCGGGTGTGTCGGTTGCGTTTGGCTGCACGATCGCCGGCACGGTGCCCGACGACCAGACGATGCGAATCTGCCTCGCGATGGCCGAGTGCGGCGTGGACGAAATCGGTCTCTCCGATACCAGCGGATACGCCAATCCCGTTCAGGTCCGGCGCATGTTCCGCCGGCTGCAAGCCGAAGTCGGCAGCAAGGCCGGCGGGGCGCACTTTCACAACACGCGCGGGCAGGGACTGGCGAACGTCGTCGCGGCGCTCGATGCGGGCGTCACCACGATCGATTCGAGTCAGGCGGGTCTCGGCGGCTGTCCGTACGCGCCTGGCGCAACGGGAAACATCGTCACCGAAGACCTTGCTTTCCTGCTGGAGGCGATGGGCTACGACACCGGCGTGGACATCGACAAACTGATTGCCGCGCGCGCGATTCTCACCGACGCGCTGCAGGGCGAAGCGCTCTACGGTCATGTACAGGACGCGGGGCTGCCCAAGGGATTCGCCTACGCTGACGGGCGCGCACCGAGCGCGCCGCAACCGGAAGGCTGTCTGCTGGGAGCCGCACAATGAGCGAAGCACAAGTGAACTCGTCTTTGCCGTACAGCGGCGTGCGCGTCGTCGAGATGACGCATATGGTCATGGGGCCGACATGCGGCATGGTGCTCGCGGATCTTGGTGCGGAGGTCATCAAGATCGAACCGATCGCCGGCGACAGCACGCGTTCGCTTCGAGGGTCCGGCGCGGGCTTCTTCAGCACGTTCAACCGCAACAAGAAGAGCATCGCGGTGGATGTGAAGGATCCGCGCGGGATCGAGATCGTCCATAAGCTGCTCGCGGGCGCCGACGTCTTCAGCGAGAACTTCAAGAGCGGCACGATGAACAGGCTCGGCCTCGGGTACGCCGCGTTGTCGAAGCTCAATCCGCGCCTGATCTATGTGTCGCACAAGGGCTTCCTGCCCGGTCCCTATGATCACCGCACCGCGCTCGATGAAGTCGTGCAGATGATGGGCGGCCTCGCCTACATGACGGGACCGGAAGGCCGGCCGCTGCGCGCGGGGACGAGCGTCAACGACATCATGGGCGGGATGTTCGGCGCGATCGGCGCGATGGCCGCGCTCGCGCAACGCGAGCGCACTGGCCGGGGTCAGGAAGTGCAGAGCGCCCTGTTCGAAAACAACGTCTTTCTCGTGGCGCAGCACATGATGCAGTTTGCCGTGACCGGCAACGCCGCAGCGCCGATGCCGAGCCGCATTTCCGCGTGGGCCGTCTACGACGTGTTCTCGGTGAAGAACGGCGAGCAGATCTTTCTGGCGGTCGTATCGGATACGCAGTGGGCGCTCTTCTGCGATGCATTCGGCCTGAGCGTGCTCAAAGCCGACGAGCGGATCGCCACCAATAACCAGCGTGTGCAGGCCCGCGAGTGGTTGTTGCCCGAGCTTCGCAAGCACATGGAGGCGTTCACGGCCGCCGAGATCAGCGCCATCTTCGAACGCTGCGGCTTGCCGTATGCGCCCATCACGAAGCCTCAGGATCTCTTCGACGATCCTCATCTGCTCGCAACCGGCGGCCTCGCCGACGTGACCTTGCCGCCCGACGCGAGCGGCGCGGGTCAGCCGGTGTCCACGAAGACGGCGTTGCTGCCCCTGACGCTCGACGGCGAGCGCCTGCACTTGCGTGCAGCGCCACCTTCGCTCGGGCAGGACACGCAGGCGCTGTTGCTGCAACTCGGCTATACGGCGGAAGACCTCAGGCAACTGACCGAGGCTGGCGTCGTGAAATGCCGGGACCGTCAGCCGGGCGATGCATCGAAGCCGTCGGCAAACGAACTCGCCAGCGCCTGAAACCAAAGCACATAAAGAATCACTGGGCCGCGGACCGGCAGGGCCTCGCTCGGCCAGTGATTTCGTCCGGAGACGAACCATGACATCCATTTCCTCGAACATGACGGCCGATAGTCCCGTCGACGCCACGCTCGAACAGCAGGCGGTCAGGAAAGCCGCGTGGCGCTTCATACCGCTGCTCGCGCTTGCGTATTTTTTCAACTATCTGGATCGCACCAGCGTGGGCTTTGCCGCGCTGACGATGAATCGCGATCTCGGCCTGACAGCGACGCAGTTCGGCTGGGGCGCGGGCATCATGTTCGCGGGTTACTGCATCTGCGAGGTACCGAGCAATCTCGCGTTGTATCGCTTCGGTGCGCGACGCTGGCTGGCCCGCATCATGATCACGTGGGGCTTCTTCGCGGCGGCGACGGCGCTCGCCGTGGGGCCGACGAGCTTCTATGCGATCCGGCTGCTGCTGGGCATCGGCGAGGCGGGCTTCTTTCCGGGCGTGATCTTCTTCCTCGCGGTCTGGTTTCCGGCGAGCTATCGCACGCGCGTGCTCGCGTGGTTCACCGTATCCACGCCGCTTTCGTCGCTCATCGGTGGTCCGCTTTCCACCTGGCTTCTCAAGATGGATGGCGTGCTCGGCCTCGCGGGCTGGAAATGGATGTTCATCGTCGAAGGCCTGCCCGCATGTCTGCTGGGTTTCTTCGTGCTGAAGATGCTCGCGGACAAGCCCGCCGATGCGAAGTGGCTCTCGCCGGCCGAACGTCAGGCCCTTCAGCGCGCCTTCGACCGCGAAGGCGCGGCGAGCCAGAAGAAAAAGAACTTCGGCGCCGCGCTGAAGGACGTGCGCATGTACCTCCTCGCGATGATCTCCTTCGGCTTCACGATGGGCTCATACGGTATCGGCATCTGGTTGCCGCAGATGCTCAAGGCGCACGGCATGAGCGTGACGCAGACCGGCTGGGTGTCCGCGGTGCCTTATTTCTTCGCGACGATCGCGCTGCTCTGGTGGGCCAAACGTGTCGATCGGCGCGGCGGACATATCGCGAATCTGGCGGCGGGTCTTTTGATCGGCGCCGTGGCGCTCGGCGTATCGACGTACTTTCAGCAACTGGTCCCGGCGATGACCGGCATCACGCTGGCGCTCATCGGCACCATCGCGGGCCGCACGATCTTCTATACGTTGCCGGCGAGGTTTCTCTCCGGGCAAGCCGCCGCGGGCGGCCTGGCGCTCATCAACTCGATCGGCGCGCTCGGCGGCTTTGCCGGACCTTACCTCGTGGGCTATCTCAAGGACAGCTTCGGCACCTTTACTGCGGGCATGATCGGCCTGTCCGTCGTGCTGGCCATCACGACCTTGCTGACGCTTTCGCTGTTCGCGTTCAACCAGGGGGAATGAAGATGACGACGCTTCATTCGTCCCGGCGGCGCCAGCTTCTCGGCGCGGCAGCGGCATCCATCATGATTGCGGCCATCGCTTCGCGACGGGCGTGGGCAAAAGAGGAAACACGCACCATGAGCACGACCAGCAACTATCTGCCCGTTCGCGCGCAATGGCTCGCGTCAGGTACCGAGGCCGCGCTCGAACCGGATATGCCGATCATCGATGCCCATCATCATTTTTATGAACGCGCGGGCTGGACCTATCTGCTCGACGAATACCTTCAGGATGCGCGGTCGGGTCACAACATCACCGCGTCGGTGTACATGCAAGCGTTGACGCGCTATCGAGCGTCCGGACCGGAACAGTTGCGACCGGCTGGCGAGATCGAGTACGTAGCGGGCGTGACGGCTCCGTTGCAACAGGGCGGGCCTCAGGTCGCGAAGGGGATCGTCGGATACGCGGATCTGCGTCGCGGGGCGGCTGTGCGCGACGTGCTGGAGGCGGAGCTTCAGGCCGGCGATGGACGCTTGCGCGGCGTACGGCATCTCGTGACGTGGGACGCCGACACTTCGCTCGTGAATCCCTTGTCGGCCGCGCCGCGTGGGCTGTTGCTCGATCCCACCTATCGCGCGGGCGTGGCGCAGCTCGGAGCGTTGGGCCTTTCGTACGATGCGTGGCTCTTCTTCCCGCAACTGCCCGAGCTATTCGATCTCGCCAAGGCTTATCCGGATACGCCGGTCATCGTCAATCACTGCGGTGGCGTCGTGCGCATCGCGAGCTATACGGATCAGCGCAAGGAAGTATTCGATACATGGTCGCGCTCCATGCGCGAACTCGCGCAATTGCCGAACGTTTATGTGAAGGTCGGCGGGCTCGGGATGCGTATCAACGGCTTCGACTTCGACAAGGGCGAGCGCCCACCTTCATCGACGCAACTCGCCGACGCGTGGAAACCATGGATGCACACCTGCATCGAGGCCTTCGGCGCGGACCGCTGCATGTTCGAGAGCAATTTTCCCGTGGATAAAGGCTCTTATCCGTTCAGCAATGGCTGGAACGCGTTCAAGCGCCTGACCGCTCAGGCCAGTGATGGAGAGCGGCAGGCGCTGTTCAGAGGAACGGTGGCGAAGGTGTACCGGCTCGCGTAAGCGCTTTGACTCAATCCAGCGGCACGTCGGGAACGTACACGCGGCCTTCCATCAGCACGCGCGCGCTGCGGCTCATGATGGCCTTCTTCACCTGCCACTCGCCATTCGATTCGATGGCCTCCGCACCCACACGCAACGTGCCCGAAGGATGGCCGAAGCGCACCGACTGCCGCTCGCCGCCGCCCGCCGCGAGGTTGACGAGCGTGCCCGGAATCGCCGCCGCCGTGCCGATCGCGACAGCGGCCGTGCCCATCATCGCGTGATGCAGCTTGCCCATCGACATCGCGCGCACGAGCACGTCGACATCGTCCGCGCCGATGCGCTTGCCGCTCGATGCAACATACTCCGCCGGACGCGCGACGAACGCGATCTTCGGCGTGTGCTGACGTTTGGCGATTTCGTCGAGGTTTCTGATCAGCCCCATGCGCAGCGCGCCGTACGCACGGATGGTCTCGAAGCGCTTCAACGCCGCGTCGTCGCCGTTGATCGCGTCCTGAAGCTCGGTGCCCTTGTAGCCGATAGCGTCCGCGTTCACGAAGATCGTCGGAATGCCCGCGTTGATCATCGTCGCCTTGAACGTGCCGATGCCCGGCACTTCGAGGTCGTCGACGAGATTGCCCGTGGGAAACATCGCGCCTTCCGCGCCTTCTTCCTCGGCTGCCGGATCGAGGAATTCGAGTTGCACTTCGGCGGCCGGGAAAGTCACGCCGTCCAGTTCGAAGTCACCGATTTCCTGCACGGCGCCGCTCGCCATCGGCACATGCGCGATGATCGTCTTGCCGATGTTCGCCTGCCAGATCCGCACGATAGCGATGCCGTTGTCCGGCACGCGCTCCGGATCGACGAGCCCGCTCGCGATCGCGAACGGTCCGACCGCTGCGGAGAGATTGCCGCAATTGCCGCTCCAGTCGACGAACGGCTTGTCGATGGCAACCTGGCCGAACAGATAATCGACGTCATGACCGGGCCGCGTGCTCTTCGACACGATGACCGTCTTGCTCGTGCTCGAGGTCGCGCCGCCCATGCCGTCGATCTGCTTGCCATACGGGTCAGGGCTGCCGATGACGCGCAGAAAAAGCGCATCGCGCGCGGGGCCGGGCACGCGCGCCGCTTCGGGCAAATCGTTCAGGCGAAAGAAAACGCCCTTGCTGGTGCCGCCGCGCATGTAGGTCGCGGCGATCTTGATCTGTGGTGCATGTGACATGGGGTTCGGGTCTCCGTACGTTGTCAGGCCGCTTCTTTCGACGATTCGAGAAAATCCTGAGCGAAGCGTTGCAGCACGCCGCCGGCTTCGTAGATCGAGACTTCCTCGGCGGTGTCGAGCCGGCACGTCACCGGCACTTCGACACGCTCGCCGTTCGCGCGATGAACGATCAGCGTGAGATCCGCGCGCGGCTTGCGCTCGCCGATCACGTCGAACGTCTCGGTGCCGTCGATGCCGAACGTCTGGCGATTCGCGCCCGGCTTGAATTCGAGCGGCAGCACGCCCATGCCGATCAGGTTCGTGCGGTGAATGCGCTCGAATCCTTCCGCGACGATCGCTTCCACGCCCGCGAGCCGCACGCCTTTCGCGGCCCAGTCGCGCGACGAGCCTTGCCCGTAATCCGCGCCCGCGACGATGATGAGCGGCTGCTTGCGCGCCATGTAGGTTTCGATCGCTTCCCACATGCGCGTGACTCGGCCTTCCGGTTCGACGCGCGCGAGCGAGCCTTTCTTCTGTTGTCCGTCGACGACCGCCATTTCGTTGATGAGCGTCGGATTCGCGAAGGTCGCGCGCTGCGCCGTCAGATGATCGCCGCGATGCGTCGCGTATGAATTGAAGTCCTCTTCGGGCAAGCCCATTTTCGCGAGGTATTCGCCCGCCGCGCTGTTCGCGAGGATCGCATTGGACGGCGAGAGATGGTCCGTCGTGATGTTGTCGCCGAGCACCGCGAGCGGGCGCATGCCCGTGAGCGTGCGTTCACCCGCGAGCGCGCCTTCCCAATACGGCGGCCGGCGAATGTACGTGCTTTGCGCGCGCCAGTCGTAGAGCGGGCTGATGGCTTCGCCGCTTGCAGGGGTCAGCGCGAACATCGGCTCATAGACCTTGCGGAACTGCTCGGGCTTGACGCTTTGTTTGACGATGGCGTCGATTTCCTCGTCGCTCGGCCAGATGTCTTTCAGGTACACGGGCTGGCCGTTCGCGCCGATGCCGAGCGCATCGCGTTCGATGTCGAAGCGGATCGTGCCCGCAATCGCATACGCGACGACGAGCGGCGGCGACGCGAGAAACGCCTGCTTTGCATACGGGTGGATGCGGCCATCGAAGTTGCGATTGCCGGAGAGCACGGCGGTCGCGTACAGATCGCGATCGATGATTTCCTGCTGGATCGCGGGGTCGAGCGCGCCGGACATGCCGTTGCACGTCGTGCAGGCGAACGCGACGATGCCGAAGCCGAGCTGCTCCAGATCCGGCAGCAAGCCCGCTTCCTGCAAATACAGTTCGACCGCTTTCGAGCCAGGCGCGAGCGACGACTTCACCCACGGCTTGCGCGTGAGACCTTGCGCATTCGCATTGCGCGCGAGCAGCGCCGCGGCGATCACATTGCGCGGATTGCTGGTGTTGGTGCAACTCGTGATCGCAGCGATGATCACCGCGCCATCCGGCATCTGTCCGGGCGTGTCGTCCCATTTGCCCGCGATGCCGCGCGTCGCGAGTTCGGAAACAGGCAGGCGTTTGTGCGGATTCGACGGCCCCGCCATGTTGCGCACGACACTCGACAAATCGAAGCGCAGCACGCGTTCGTATTCGGCGCGCGTCAGCGAATCGGCCCACAGTCCGGCGGTTTTTGCGTATTGCTCGACGAGGCCAACTTGCTTGTCTTCGCGACCCGTCAGACGCAGATACTCGATCGTCTGCTCGTCGATATAGAACATCGCGGCGGTCGCGCCGTATTCGGGCGCCATGTTCGAGATCGTCGCGCGGTCGCCGAGCGTGAGGCTCGATGCGCCTTCGCCATAGAACTCGAGATACGCGCCGACGACTTTTTCCTTGCGCAGGAATTCGGTGAGCGCGAGCACGATATCGGTCGCGGTAATGCCCGGCTGGCGCTTGCCGGAAAGCTCCACGCCGACGATATCCGGCAGGCGCATCCACGACGCGCGGCCCAGCATTACGTTCTCGGCTTCGAGCCCGCCCACGCCGATCGCGATCACGCCGAGCGCATCGACGTGCGGCGTGTGACTGTCGGTGCCGACGAGCGTGTCCGGATACGCAATGCCATCGACCGCGTGAATGACCGGCGACATGCGCTCCAGATTGATCTGATGCATGATCCCGTTGCCCGGTGGAATCACATCGACATTTTTGAAAGCCTTCTTGGTCCAGTTGATGAAATCGAAGCGATCCTCGTTGCGCCGGTCCTCGATCGCGCGGTTCTTCGCGAACGCGTCCGGATCGAAGCCGCCGCATTCGACCGCGAGCGAATGATCGACGATGAGCTGCACCGGCACCACGGGATTCACCTTCGCGGGATCGCCGCCCTGGTCCGCGATCGCATCGCGCAGGCCCGCGAGATCGACGAGCGCGGTCTGTCCGAGAATGTCGTGACACACGACGCGCGCCGGAAACCACGGGAAATCGCGCTCCCGCTTCCTTTCGACGAGCTGCAGCAGCGATTGTTCGAGGATCGCCGGATCGCAGCGGCGCACGAGATTCTCCGCGAGCACGCGCGAGGTGTAGGGCAGTGTGTCGTAGGCGCCGGGCGCGATGGCTTCGACGGCCGCACGCGCGTCGAAGTATTCGAGCGAGGAGCCGGGCAGGGGTTTGCGGTTTGCAGTATTCATCGCGGTGTCTCGGTCATTGCATGGTCTTTCAGGTGCCACGCTCGAAGGGTATTGTGGGGGCGACCCCTTCGTTTGATCATTCGGGCTATTTTAGGCGCTTGCCCATAAAAAAGCCCCACCGCCATGTGCGGCAGCGGGGCCTGAACTTCTTACGCACGTTTTGCCAGCGGGACGAACTCGAGATTGTCCGGTCCGGTGTAATTCGCGCTCGGCCGGATGATCTTGTTGTCGATGCGTTGTTCGATGATGTGCGCCGCCCATCC
>NZ_FCOE02000026.1 GCF_001544915.2 Caballeronia pedi
ATCGTGTCGGGTGGTCGCGGTCTGGGCAGCGGCGAGAACTACACGAAGACGCTGGAGCCGCTCGCGGACAAGCTCAACGCGGCGCTGGGCGCATCGCGTGCGGCGGTCGATGCGGGTTACGTTCCGAACGACTATCAAGTCGGACAAACCGGCAAGATCGTCGCGCCGCAACTGTATGTGGCGGTCGGTATCTCGGGCGCGATCCAGCATCTGGCCGGCATGAAGGATTCGAAGGTCATCGTCGCGATCAACAAGGACCCCGAAGCGCCGATCTTCAGCGTCGCGGACTATGGACTGGCTCAGGATCTTTTCGAAGCCGTTCCAGCGTTGACGGCGCTCGTCTGAAACGTCGATCACGCGAAACGACCCACCATTTCGGAGACATGCATGGCCACACGAAGCAATAGCGAGCCGAGACACCGACACCAGTCGAAGAAAGCCGCCGCCAGCGGCTGGATCGGTTCGACGCTGGAGTACTACGACTTCTTCATCTACGCGACGGCGGCATCGCTGATCTTCCCGCAGATCTTTTTTCCGCAGAACGATCCCAAGATCGCCATCGTCGCGTCTCTGGCGACCTATGGCGTGGGCTATGTCGCGCGTCCGATCGGCGCGCTCGTGCTCGGCCACCTGGGCGATACCCACGGTCGCAAGTTCGTGCTGATCCTGTGCATGTTCATGATGGGCTTCTCGACCATGGCCGTCGGCCTGTTGCCGACCTATGCGCAACTGGGCCTGTGGGCGCCAGCCGGGCTGGTCGCCATGCGCCTGATTCAGGGCTTCGCGGTGGCCGGGGAAATCGCCGGCGCCAGTTCGATGGTTCTGGAGCACGCTCCGTTCGGCCGGCGTGGATTTTTCGCGAGCTTCACATTGCAGGGCGTGCAGGCTGGCCAGATTCTGGCGGCGGCGGTGTTCCTGCCACTCGCGCACTACTTGCCGAAGGATGCATTCAATGTCTGGGGCTGGCGCATACCGTTCATCCTGAGCTTTTTCATCATCGTCGCGGGTTACTACATTCGCCGCGATGTCGATGAGACACCGGCCTTCGTCGAAGAGGGCGAGCAGGGCGAGATTGCGCGCTCGCCGATCTTCCAGGCGTTCACCGATAGCTGGGCCGATATGTTGCGCGTCGCCTGCATGTCGTTGACGACCGTTATTCCCGTAGTGGCGACTATTTTCGGTGCGGCGTATGCCGTGCAGCCCGCTTATGGCATCGGCTTCCATACGGACGTCTATCTGTGGATTCCGGTGCTCGGCAATATTCTGGCGGTGATATTGATTCCTTATGTCGGCAATCTGTCGGACAAGCTCGGCCGCAAGCTCCCGACGATCGTCGGCGCGCTCTGCTCCGGCCTGCTTTCGTTCGGATATCTTTACGCCATCAGCATCCGCAACGCGCCACTGGCGATCGTCATGGCGCTGCTGATGTGGGGCGTCGCGTATCAAGGCTTCAACGCGGTCTTCCCGAGTTTCTATCCCGAGTTGTTCCGCACCCGCAATCGCGTGACGGGCGTGGCGATCGGGCATAACACCGGCATCACCATCGCGGCGCTGATGCCTGCCCTGTTCGTCGCCGTGGCGCCTCCCGGCGGAACGGCCAACATTCCGCTCACGATCGGCGCGATCACATTGACTGCGACGATCATCGCGGCGGTGGCGGCGTTGACTGCGCGGGAGACTTACCGCGTCCACCTGAACGATCTGGGCAAACGTGGCGGCGTGCCAGTCAACCATAGGGAATACCATCGGATACGCGCGCAGACTCTCGCCGACGCGAAAGCGGCCAAGGCGGAGCGCTCGACAGTGGCGCCGGAAACGTAACAGACTCGATGACGCATTAGCGCGCGCCCCGTTGCTTGCCCTGAGCAAGCGCCGCCCGCAACGCCAGCAGATAGCTCTCCAGACCAAAGCCACAAATCTGCCCGTCGACCACTTCGGCGAACACGGAGTGATGCCTGAATGGCTCGCGCGCGTGGATGTTCGACATGTGTACCTCCACGACCGGGCAGGTGATAATCGCGAGCGCATCGCGGATGCCGTAGCTGTAGTGGGTCCACGCTCCGGCGTTGATCAGCACGGCGTCACAGCGCTCCTCGAAGGCGCGGTGAATGCGTTCGCACATCGCGCCTTCGCTGTTGGTCTGAAACGATTCCACCTGCGCGCCGAGTTCGCTGCCGAGAGCCTGCAGGCGGGCGTCGATTTCGGCCAGCGTGATCGTTCCGTACTGCACGGGATCGCGTTTGCCGAACATGTTGTGATTGATGCCGTGAAGCATCAGGATATTTTTCATTTGCCGTTTCCTTGCGTGTTCAGTCCAGAGGCACCGTAAGCCGGTCGATCACCGCTCGCGTGGCGGGGCGCACGCCGCGCCACCAGTCGAAGGCTTCCGCCGCCTGTTCCACCAGCATCCCGACGCCGTCCGCGATGCCACGCACGCCCGCGTTGCGCGCGAGCCGCAGAAAGGGCGTCAGGCGTTTTCCGTAGGCAAGCTCGTAGGCCGCGCCTTCAGGGCTGAAGACACTCGGCGAAACGGGCTAGATCGCCCGTGAGACTCGCCGATGTCGCGTTGACCACCAGATCGAAGCGTCCCATCGCTTCCAGATCGCCATATCCGCAAGCGGAAATCGGACCGCGCGCGCTCACCTGCGCCGCGAGCGCGCGGCCTTTGGCGATGTCGCGATTCACCAGGATCACCTCGGCCGGACGCGCAGCGAGAAACGGCAGCAGCGCGCCCCGCACCGCGCCGCCCGCGCCGAGAATCAGAACCCGCTTGCCGGCCATCGGCAGGCCGAGATTGACTTCGATGTCGCGCACGAGCCCGATACCGTCGAAATTCTCGGCGATGATCCGGGCGTTCTCGAATTTCATCGCGTTGACGGCGCCCGCGAGCGCCGCGCGCTCGCTGCGTTCGTCGGCCATGGCGAAGGCCTTCAGCTTGAAGGGCGCCGTGACGTTCATTCCCCGGCCTCCCGCCGCAGCGAATGCGCGCACGGTTTCAGCAAACGCCTGCTCGGGTTCCAGCGGTCCTTCGATGGCCGTATAAGCCATGTCCTGCCGCGTCTCCTCCGCAAAGATCCCGTGAATGAGCGGAGATTTGGTGTGTCCGATCGGATTGCCGATCACCGCGTATTGGTCCGTCATCATCGCCTCACTTCGAGAAAAGAACGCCTGCGGTCTGCATGGCGTCGATCTCCGCGGGACCGAAGCCGAGCGACCGCGCCACTTCGGCGTTGTGCTGACCGAGGTCGGGCCCGACCTCGCGGATCGTCGTGTCGCAATCGGAGAAGCGGAACGGCAGGTTCGGCAGGCGCAGCGTCCCGAAGCGCGGATGCTGTTGCTCGACCACCATGCCGCGCGCGATGATCTGAGGATCGGCGAGCACTTCGTCGATGCGCTGCACCTTGGCGCAAGGCACATCGACGCTGTCGAGCAGTTCGAGCACCTGCGCGACCGGCTGCGCCGCGACCCACGGCTTCACGATCGACAGTATTTCCACGCGGCTGGCATTGCGCCCGTTGAGGGTGTGGAAGCGCGTGTCGGCGTTAAAGCCCGCCGGTCCGCCGTGCGCTTCGACGAGCGCGGCGAAGCGCTTCCACGCGTCGTCCACCTGCGCGGCGATGACGAGATCGCCGTCGGCGGCGCGGAACACGCCGTAGAGCGTCGACGTCGGCATGTCATGACCCGTCTGTTCGGGCACGATGCCCTGCATCGTGTAGCACTGCACCGCGTATTCGTGCATCGACACGAGGGTGTCATAGAGCGCCATGTCGATATGCTGGCCCCGGCCGCTCTTCACGCGACCGAGCAGCGCGGCGTTGATCGCGGCGACCGCGTGGATGCCCGTGTACATGTCGCCGAGCGAGATGCGCATCAGCGGCGGCGGCGAACCGGGCTCGCCGATCATCTGCATGATGCCGCTCTTCGCTTCGGCGATCAGCCCGAAACCCGCGCGATGCGCATCCGGCCCGGTGTGTCCATACGCGGAGATCGAGCAATAGACGAGGCGTGGATTGCGCGCCGAGAGCGCTTCATAGCCGAGGCCGAGTTTATCGAGCGCGCCCGGCCGGTAATTTTCGATGAACACGTCTGCCGAGTCGCACAGACGCTGCATGAATTCCTTGCCGCACGGGTCCTTCATGTCGACGCTCACGCCGCGCTTGCCCATGTTGAGTTGCAGGAAATAGGCGCTTTGCTGGTCGTCGAGCACGGTGGCGTGCTGGCGCCCGGCGTCGCCGTTGCCGGGTCGCTCGACCTTGATGACTTCCGCGCCGAGCGCCGCCAGACAGCGTCCGACATACGGGCCGGCGAGAAAGTGGCTGTAATCGACGACGCGCAATCCTTCGAGTGGACGGGCCTGCATCAGAACGCTCCCGGACGACGCGGCACCATCAGCCGATGTTCGCCGCGCTGGACGACCTGGCCGTCCTGGTTGATCAGTTCGGACGGCAGCACGACGATGCCCCAGTCCGGACGGCTCTTGCTCGCGCGCATCGCGCCGACGCGGAACTTCACGTGCAGTACGTCGTTGACCTTGATCGGCAGCAGGAAGTCCCACGTCCAGCCGAGCGACATGCCCGGCAGGAAGCGATATTCGCTTTGCGTCTTGAGCCCGTCCGCGATCGACAAGCCGAACAGACCATGCGCGACGATCGAACCGAAGTGGCTGGCGTTGGCATACGCCTCGTCGACGTGTACGGGCGTGTGGTCGCCCGTGAGGTCCGCGTACGCCAGGATTCGCGCCTTGGTGACCGTGTAGGCCGGGCTCAGGCATTCGTCGCCTTCGCGGGCGTCGTCCCAGTATTTCTCGATGATCGTCATGCTTGCGCCTCCGCGCGTGGATTGATCGCCAGCGCCCGTGCGACGCACGCGGCGGGTTTCGCCTGAATCAGTTCGACCGCGAGACCGTCGGGCAGTCGCAGCCAGTTGCGCCCCTGCGGCATTTCGGTGACGCCGAACGCTTGCGCTGCGGCGAGCGCGGCGTCGAGGTCTTCGCACATCACACCCAGATGCGCGAGCCGGCCTTCGGGACCTTCGTAACGCGGATCGTGGATGAATTGCAGGCCGCCGAGGGTCCAGTACTGGCGCGGCGCTTCGAGAGTCCCGTCCACTTCGCGCATGGACATGCCGAGCACTGCTTCGAAGAAGCGAACGTGCCAGTGGATGTCCTTCACCCAGATCGCGACGTGTTCCAGATACGCTTTGGAGCCGTTCATGCTGTGGCTCCTTCGCGTTGCCGGTCGGTCATCGCACGCTCGATGCCCTTGATGCATGCCACCAGGGTCGAATTGACCGGCGTCGGCACGCCGAGCCGTTCACCCCAGCGCACGACCGCGCCGTTGATGAAGTCGATCTCCGTGACCGATCCTTTTTCCAGACTTTGCAGCATCGAGGTCTTGAACTCGGGCGCGAGTCCTTCGGCGGCGAGATTCCAGGCCTGTTCCGCATAGGTCATGGACAGCTTGACGCCGTTGGCTTTCGCGACGGCCATCGCTTCAGCAACTGCAGCGAGCGCGGTCGCCTTGAGAGCAGGCTCTTCGTAGAGCTGGCCGTAGGTGAGACGCGTGATGCCGGTCACCGCGCCCGTCGCGACATTGATCAGCAGCTTGTCCCACATCGTGCCGAGGATGTTGTCGCTGACCTGCGTCGCGAGACCCGATGCATTGAAGGCGTCGGCGATCGTCCGCGCGCGGCGTGTGAGCTGGCCGTCGAGCTCGCCGATAAAGGTGAACTTTCCCCGTACCCCGGACTGGATATGGCCCGGCGCGCGCAGCACGCCTCCGACATACGTCTTGCCCGCCAGCACGCGCTCCCGCCCGACGATGTCGGCGAGGACGTCTTCGTGGCCGAGGCCGTTCTGCAACGACAGCACGAGCGTGTCGGGGCCGATGAGATCGAGCGCGCCGCGCATCGCAGAATCCGTGTGAAAGGACTTGACCAGCACGACCACCAGATCGACGGCGCCGACTTCGGCGGCGCGCGTCGCCGCGCGTACTTTCACGCGCCGGGAACCATCGGCGTCGTCGACTTGCAGGCCGTCGCGGCGCATCGCCTCGACGTGTGCCGGCGAGCGGTCGATGAGCCAGGTTTCGTGCCCGCCCTCGGTCAGTGTCGAACCGATGGCGCAGCCCAGCGCGCCGGCTCCCAGAATTGCGATCTTCATTGGCGTCTCCCGATGTGTTGACGCAACGATAGAAGTCGCCGTTCATCATGGCAATGCAATGGCTACAATGACGTTATTGCGTAGCGTAATAATGGCCATGACCCCGAGCGAATTGCCCGACCTGAAGCTGCTGCAGCTTTTCGACCTCCTGTACGACACGCGCAACGTCACACGCGTGGCGGAGCAGCTCGGGCAGAGCCAGCCGACGATCAGCATCTGGCTCGGGCGTCTGCGTGACTTCCTGCAGGATCCCTTGTTCATCCGCACGCCGGGCGGCATGGCGCCGACGCCGCAGGCCGATGCCTTGATCGGCCCATGCCGCGAGATTCTCGAATCGCTGCGGCGCTTCGCAGCGTGGGAAATCGCGTTCGATCCCGCTACCGCGAAGCGCCGGTTTCGCATCTGCATGACCGATGCGAGCCACATCACGCTGCTGCCCCGCATGCTGGCGCATATCCGCGCGCAGGCGCCGGGCGTTCGTCTGGAGGCGGCGAGGATCGACGGGAACACCGAACGCGCGCTGGAATCTGGCGAGGCGGATCTTGCGATCGGCCATGTGCCGTGGCTGAGCGGCGGCATCTACCAGCAGCAGTTGTACACGCAGGACTGGGTGTGTCTGACGAATCGGCATCACCCGCGTGTGCGCGCGAAGCTCGGCGTGAAGCAATATCGCGCGGAGGGACATGTCGCGATCGCGGCGGGGACGGGCGCCCAGTTGCTGGAGCAGGCGCTCGTGCTGGCGCAGGTTCAGCGGGACATCGTGCTGGAGTTGCCGGGCTTTCTCGGCCTCGGTGCGATCATTCAGACGACGGACCTGATCGCCACGCTGCCAAGGCATATCGGCCAGACGCTCGCGAAGGTCAATGACCTGTCGATCCATCCGTGCCCGATTCCCGTAGAGGGCTTCGCCGTGCGGCAGCACTGGCACGCCAGGTATCACCACGAGCCAGGGAATCGCTGGTTGCGCGAAATGGTGGCGCAGTTGTTCAGCAGCCTGCGCTGAGTCACGGTTTCCACAGCGCGAACTCGCCCTGCGCGAGTTCCTGCTTGAGAAAATCGATGCACACGCGCACCTTGGCCGATTGCGCCGCGCGCGCCGCGGACATGGCCCAGACGTCCGCAGGCTGCTCCCACGCAGGCAGCACGCGCTCGAGCAAGCCTTCCGCGAGCGCGTGCGCCACATACGATTGTCCGACCATCACGATGCCGTGACCATCGCGGGCCCAGCGGAGCACTACGTCGCTGTGATTCGATGCAAGCGGCCCGGTGACTTTCACCGTGCTCCAGCCACCCGGCCCGAGCAGACGCCACACGCCGAACGGCTCGTCGCGCTCGCGGAAGACGAGACAGTCGTGTTGCGCGAGTTCGTCGACGCTCTTTGGCCGGCCGTGCGTATCGAGATAGCCGGGCGCCGCGCACAGCACGCGCGGACTGACGGCGATGTGATGCGCGATCAGCCCCGGCTCCTGTACCGCGCCCACGCGGATGTCGAGATCGAAACCTTCGTCGACGAGATTGACGCGGCGGTCGACCAGTTCCAGCCAGATTTCGAGTTCGGGATAGCGCTTTTTCATCAGCGAGACGATCGGCGCGATGTGGCTGCGCCCGAGCCGCTGGCTCGAACTGATGCGCAATGAGCCCCTGGGATTTACCCGCAAACTGGACAGGTCGTCGCGCATGGCATCGACGTCCTGCAGGATCGCGCGCGCCCAGCGAACGACCGTTTCGCCATCGGTGGTGAGCGACACCCGGCGCGTCGTGCGATGCAGCAGCTTCACGCCGAGCGTCTTTTCCAGCAAGGCGATGCGCTTGCTGACGTGGGTTTGCGAATTGCCGAACTCATGCGCGGCCGCCACGAAACTCAGCCGGCGCGCGACTTCGCAGAACAGGCGGAGATCGCCGAGCATCGGTTCATTGAGCATGATCTGGTGATTATGGGGTGCTGGATCGAATAATAATAGTTTGGATCGGCGATAGTAACCTCTGATCATGCTTTGAAACGGAGACAAGCATGATCAATGGCAATACCGGACTCATCGCCCACATCGGCTATCCGACGCACGCTTTCAAGTCGCCGATGATTTACAACCCGTACTTCGAACACGCCGGTGTGAATGCCGTCGTCGTGCCGATGGGCTGCAAGCCCGAGCATTACGCGGCCTTTCTCCGCTCGATCTTCACGCTCGAAAACATTCGTGGCGCGCTTATCACGATGCCGCACAAGGTGACCACGGTCGGCTTGCTCGACGACGTCACGCCCACCGTGAAGATCGCCGGATCGTGCAACGCGGTGCGGCGTGCGCAAGACGGGCGGCTCATCGGCGACATGTTCGATGGCGAAGGCTTCGTGCGCGGCGTGCGCCGCAAAGGATGCCGGCTCGAAGGCGCGCGCGTGCTGGTCGTGGGCTGCGGTGGCGTGGGGTCGGCGATCGCCGCATCGCTGGCTGCGGCGGGCGTGGCCTGGCTCAGCCTCTTCGATGCGCGAGCCGAATCGGCGCAAGGGCTGAAAGAGCGTCTCACGGCTCACTACCCCAGACTCGAAGTCACGACGGGCAGCAATGACCCCGCCGGTTACGACCTCGTCGTCAACGCGACCCCGATGGGCATGAACGACGGCGATCCGTTGCCCGTCGATGTAGCGCGCATCGCGCCGGAGACTTTCGTCGGGGAAGTGGTGATGAAGACCGAAATGACGGCGTTTCTCAAGGCCGTGCAGGCGCGCGGCTGCCGTTTTCAGGTGGGCTCGGACATGCTGTTCGAGCAGATTCCCGCTTACCTCGAATTCTTCGGCTTTCCAACGACGACGCCTGAAGTGCTGCGCTCGGTCGCGAAGCTGAGCTACTGACAAGGAGACGATATGACGACGACACCTCAATTCGGTTGGTGCGGACTACTACAAAACGCTGCATTGATGAAAGACGCTGGTCTCGATTACATCGAGGCCCAACTGGTGCCGATGAAACTCGAAGACGACGCGGCATTCAGCGATGCCAAAGCGCGCGTCGGCGATTTGCCATTGCCTGCGCACGCGTTCAGCTATCTGTTTCCGCACGATGCGCGCATCGTCGGTCCGGAGAAGGACGAGCGTCGCAATCGCGCGTACTTCGATCGGGTGGTGGACCTGTTGACGCTCGCGCGAGCGCGCGTCGTCGTGCTCGGCAGCGGCTGGACGCGCAACATTCCGGAAGGCTGGACGCAGGCTCAGGCCGAAGATGAATTCCTGACGACGCTCGCATGGTGCGCCGATGCGTTGCAGGGCAGCGGCGCCACGCTCGTGATCGAGCCGTTGAATCGCAAGGAGTCGAATCTGGTGAATAGCGTCGCCGATGGCGCGCGGCTTGCAAAATCGTTGAATAGAAATGAAGTGCGCGGCCTTGCGGACTTCTATCACATGGACGAAGAAACCGAGCCGCTCGATGCATTGCGCGAGCACTGCGCATGGCTCGCGCACATTCATCTGGCCGACACCGGACGGCTGAATCCGGGCACGGGTTCGTACGACTATCCGACGTTTTTCGGGCATCTCAAAGCGCGCGGCTATCAGGGTCTTCTGAGCGCCGAATGCGGTTTCAAGGACGAACCGCTCGCATCGATGCGCGAGAGCGCGGCGTTTCTGCGCGCAGCGTGGGACGCGGCATAACGCTGAACCGATTTCACCGGAGGAGACACAACATGGATATCGCCATCGATGGCGGGACGGCCGCGGACCGCGGAGTTCGCAAGTCGACCAGACGCCTCATACCCTTTCTGCTTTTGATGTACGTGCTCGCGTTTCTGGATCGCGCCAACGTCGGCTTCGCGAAACAGGCGCTGCATGATGTCGTCGGCATATCCGATGCGGCGTTCGCGTTCGGCGCGAGCATCTTTTTCATCGCCTACGTGCTGCTCGAAATCCCGAGCAATCTCGCGATGCACAAGGTAGGCGCGCGCGCCTGGATGTGCCGCATCATGGTGACGTGGGGTCTCGTCTCGGCGGCGACGATGTTCGTGCAGGGTTCGGCGAGCTTCTACACGTTGCGCTTCATTCTGGGTGCGTGCGAAGCGGGCTTCTTTCCCGGCGTGATCCTGTATCTGACCTACTGGTTTCCGGATCGCACCCGTGCGAAGGTCATGGGTCTCTTCTATTTCGGCGCGCCGCTTGCGTTCATGTTCGGTTCGCCGCTGTCGGGTTATCTCTTGCGCTTCGACGGCATGCTCGGATTGCACGGCTTTCAGTGGATGTTCATGCTCGAAGGACTCGCAGCGACCGCGGTTGGTGTGTGGGCCTACTTCTATCTCGACGACAAGCCGTCCGATGCCAAGTGGCTTGAAGCCGATGAGAAACGCGAACTGCTTGCCGTGCTGCAGGCGGAGCAGTCGTCGAAGATTTCACGCGGGCCTCACGGTGTGGCCGCCGCGCTCACGGACAGGACCGTGCTGTACTTCGGCCTGATCTTCTTTCTCATCCAGATGGGCGTGTCGGTCGTGGTGTTCTATCTTCCGACCTTCGTCGGCAAACTGCTCGGCACCGGGCCGAATGCGCTCGTGGGCTTCGTCGTAGCGATTCCGTGGACGTGTGCGCTCATCGCGACCTTTGCCGTGCCGAGATGGGCGGCGCGCGGAAACCGGCTGGTGGTCTTCGGCTGCGCGAGCCTGCTGGTCGCCGCGGTCTCGATGTTCATCTCCGCAGGCGCGTCACCGCTGGTGTCGATGATCGCGTTGTGTCTCGCGGTAGCGGGTCTCTGGGCTGTCCAGCCGATCTTCTGGTCGATGCTCACGAACTATCTCGGCGGTATGGCGGTGGTCTCGGGCGTCGCGATGGTGAACACGATCGGCAATATCGGCAACTTCGTCTCGCCGAACGTGAAGGCATGGGCCGATGCGAGCTTCGGTTCCAGCGTGGCGGGATTGATCCTGCTGAGCGGTGTCGTCGTGCTGGCGGCGCTGCTTTTCATCGGTGCGCGGCGTTCTTCGACACCGGTGGTTGCGAAGGCCGTTCACACGTGACGCTTGCTTATATAATTCCCCGCGTTCCCGACGGCTTTCGCTTCGCGCCGGAAACAGTTCTCAGCCGAAAAGGAATGCGCTATGACTCATTCGTCCCCTGATGAAATCGCACGCCAGCTTGCCTTCCTCGTCGAGCTGGACAAGCTGAAGTCGATCATGCGGCAATCGCCGCTGATCGACCGGAGCCGAAAGGAAAACTCTGCAGAGCACTCCTGGCATCTGAGCATGTTCGCGCTCGTTCTCTCATCGCATGCGAAGGATGTCGACGCACTTCATGTCGTCAAACTTCTGCTCGTTCACGACATCGTAGAGATCGACGCCGGGGATCATCCGATACATTCGACCAGTGGGAGCGACGCGCTTGTCGAACAAGCTGAACAGCGTGCAGCCGAGCGAATCTTTGGTCTATTGCCCGAACAACAAGGACGTGAAATGCTCGAACTCTGGCGCGAGTTCGAGGCGGCGCAAACGCCCGAAGCCGTCTTTGCGAAGGCACTGGATCGATTGCAGCCGCTGTTGATCAATACGTTGTCGAACGGTGGAACGTGGACGGAGAACGGTGTCACGCAACAGCAGGTGATGGAGCGGTACGGACCTGTGATCGCGCGTGGCTCGCCGATTCTGTGGGAAGCAGCAAGCAAACTCGTTAGCGGATATTTTGCCGAAGCAGGTCGGGGTCAAGGCGGCCAACGGTAGCCATTGATTCCCAGGTCAAGCCCGTAAAAGCGTCCCGGATCGCCCGTAGTGGCGATGCCGGGACGCTGTCCTTTCAAAGACGATTCCGCTATCGACAACCTTTCCTCCAGTTCGTCGCATCATATAATAAGGAAACCGAATCAATGAATTCGAGGGCATCGGGTCACTGAAACGGGTCGGCGCTGCAACTGCCGCTTATAAGCCTCTTTCGCGTGTTACGTCCGGGCGCTCGCCTTGCCTCATCTCCTTCCTGCCAGATTGACACATCGGGTTTTCACCAATTGTGTTCTCAATGCACTGATTTGAATATCAAATTCATGTCAACAAGCGTGTAGACATGACATGTCGAAAAAAATGTCGACGATAGTTGTTGACGGAATTTTGACACGGTACATTCGCTGCAAGTCGATACCCCATGCAACATTTCCGAACGCAAGGACGAGCAATGCCGAAAGCATTCGATCTGGTGGTTCGAAACGCTCACGTAGCCACGGCCAGTGACACGTTTCGTTCCGACATCGGCATCAAGGATGGCGTGGTCGTGCACCTGGGGCTTTCATTGCCCGAGGGTGAGCGCGAGCTGGATGCCAATGGCCGTGTCGTGACGCCCGGCGGCGTCGATGGACACTGCCATCTGGATCAGGTCATTCCGCCTCCGGCCAGAATGGCCGACGACTTCTTCTCTGGCACGAAATCCGCTGCGTGCGGCGGGACGACCACGGTCATTCCTTTCGCCGCGCAGCAAAAAGGAGCGTCCTTGCGCGCCGCGGTCGAGGAGTACCACCGCCGAGCCGAAGGACGCGCGACCGTCGATTACGGATTTCATCTGATCGTGGTCGATCCGACGGCGGACGTCGTCGCGAAAGAACTGCCTCAGTTGATCGAAGAGGGATACACGTCGTTCAAGATTTACATGACTTACGACGACCTCAAGTTGAACGACCGCCAGATGCTCGACGTGCTCGCGGCGGCGCGTCGCCATGGGGCGATGACGCTGGTCCACGCGGAAAACTCGGAATGCATCGGGTGGCTGACAGAAAGCCTCGTGAACAACGGGCTCACGGCGCCGCGCTATCACGCGAATGCTCGACCCATGCTGGTGGAGCGTGAAGCGACGCATCGTGCCATCAGCTTCGCGGAACTCGTCGATGTGCCCATTCTCATCGTGCATGTTTCGGGCCGCGAGGCGGTCGAGCAGATTCAATGGGCGCGAAATCGCGGGATGAATATTCTGGCGGAGACCTGTCCGCAGTATCTTTTCCTGACTGCCGAAGACCTTGGCATCGACGACAGCTATCAGGGTGCGAAGTGTGTATGCAGTCCGCCGCCGCGCGACTCCGCGAATCAGAGCGTCATATGGAGAGGGCTGGCGGACGGCACATTCAGCATTCTTTCGTCTGACCACGCCCCCTTTTCCTTCGACGATGAAGCGGGAAAGCACCCCAACGGGGAGCAGGTTGCGTTTCCCTACATCCCGAACGGCATCCCTGGACTCGAGACACGGCTGCCGCTGCTGTACACCGAAGGTGTTCTGGAGGGACGCATTTCTCTGAACCGGTTTGTCGAATTGACCGCCACGAATCCCGCGAAGCTTTACGGCCTGCATCCAAGGAAAGGGACGATTGCCATCGGCGCCGATGCAGACCTCGTCATATGGGATGAAGTCGAGCGGACATTGACGAATGACATGTTGCATCACGCCGTCGACTACACGCCCTATGAAGGACGCAGAATCCGCGCGTGGCCGGCTTTCACCCTTTGCCGTGGGAGGGTTGTATGGGACGGAAAGGAATTCACAGGCACGGCGGGCGAGGGCAAGTTTCTGCGCCGCGGACTTCCAACGCTGCGCCGCTGACGTCAATGAATCGATTTGAATAGCAAGTGGATTAGAAAATAGTTAGCTATACATATCAACGTGATCGATAACTGTACCTGAGGCCAATATGATGAAAGAAATCACAAACGTATCTGCTGATTTACGGTCGAGTCGAATTCCGCTTGGCATCGCGCTGGCGAGCGTGGCCCTTGTCGCGGTGCTCGGTGCCGTCGCACCGGCTCACGCCCAGAACAACAATTCGGTGCTGGTGGTAGCCGGTCCGCGTACGCCCGAGTCTCTGGATCAGGAGTACCCGCCGACCGAAGCCAGTCACGAAGCGCGGCGCAATATCTTCGAGCGGCTTCTGACTTACGAGATGAAGGCTGGCGAAGGTGGCGTCACGGTCGAAAACTTCGACAAGCTCAAGGGCGCGCTGGCCGAGTCCTGGCAGACGTCACCGGACAAGACGTCCATCACGTTTCACTTGCGAAAGGGCGTGAAGAGCGCGGCAGGCAACACGCTCAACGCGGACGATCTCATGTGGACATTCGAGCGGGGATGGAACCTGAAGGCAAACTTCCACTGGTACATGACCCAGGTCCTGAAGATTCAGGACTTCAAGTCCGCATTCCAGAAAGTCGACGACCAGACCGTAAAGGTTACGCTGCCGAAGCCGTCGCCGCTCATCGAGCGAATCTGGGTCAACAACGACCTCGGCATTCTCGATTCCGTGGAAGCCAAAAAGCACACCACACCGGAAGACCCTTGGGCCTCGCGCTGGCTGTCGAGTCATTCGGCCTCTTTCGCGCCGTATCAGGTGACGAAATACTCGCCGGGACAAGAGGTCGTGTATGAAGCGAATCCGAACTACTATCGCGGCGCGGCGAAGATTTCACGGGTGATTTTCCGTGAGATGCCGACTTCGGCCAATCGGCTGGCCGCACTGCAGGCGGGCGCGGTGGACGTTGCTGAATGGCTGCCGCCGCGAGAGCTGAACACGCTCTCCAGCATTCCGACGGTGAAGGTCTGGAAGGTGTATGGCAACTATGTACAGCGCGTGGAAATGAATAACAACACGCCCCCGTTCAACAACGAGAAGGTGCGGCAGGCGCTGAACTATGCCGTGCCTCGCGATGAAATTCTCAAGTCGATTTTCTATGGCACGGCGCGTCCGACGAAAAGCCCCATCTCGGAGATCTACCCGGCTTATACGGACAAGTACTACGACTACAGCAATAACATCGAAAAGGCAAAGGCGCTTCTGAAGGAAGCCGGTTTCGAGAAGGGCTTCAAGACTCAGCTCGGTTACCCGACGGGCGACCAGACTGAAGAGGAGCTCGCAATCGTGTTGAAGACCGCCTTCTCGAAGATCGGCGTCGATGTCGAGTTGCAGAAGCTGCCGGCTTCGACGCTCGTCGAGCGATATTCGAAGGGAACGATGCCCATGTACTTCTTTCGCGATATGGCGATCGTCCCGGACGCGGGATATGTCGCCAATCTCTGGCTCAATAGCGCGTCGCTGATCAATTACTCGCATTACAAGAATCCGGAAGTCGATCAACTGATCAACGAAAGTCTTTCGTCCACAGACGAGCCGAAGCGCAAGACGCAGATGGAACGGGTGCAGCAACTGGTGATGCAGCAGGCTCCGTGGGTCTTTCTCATCAATCCCGGATACCAGCTTGCGACGCGAAACAACGTCAAGGGCTACAGCTGGAACACCACGAACGGGAATACCTGGTACGACTTCTCGAAAAACTGATTGACCGGGGCCGCCGGCCCCTCTTCATGTCGATGAAAGTGAGGCAACAATGGCGCTGATATCGTTCTGGCGGTCGATTCCACGGCCGCTTCGCATCATCCTTGCTCGGCTCGGAACGCTGGTGCCCCAGTTGTTCGGGGTCATGTTCGCGACGTTCCTGCTCGTGCGTCTGCTCCCGGGCGATCCGGCACTGCTGATGCTCGGGAATATGGCGACGCCCGAAGCCATCGCAGCCCTGCGCGAGAAGCTTCATCTGAATGCGTCGATCTGGTCGCAATTCGGGGCCTATCTCGACGCGCTCACGCATGGCGATCTAGGGACTTCGATGTTCACATCGAATCCCGTCACGGCCGATCTCTTCCAGCGCGTCCCCGCGACGTTCGAACTCATCGTGTATTCGATGCTGCTCACCATCGTCATCGGTGTCGGGCTGGCCGTCGTATCGGTGGTGCGTAAAGGTGGCGTGGTCGATCGCATGGGCAAGGTGTACGGGCTCGCCGCGGGCGCGATTCCGGATTTCTGGGTTGGCCTGCTGCTGATTTATGCGCTCTTTCATATGGCCGGAATCGCGCCGGCTCCATTCGGCCGCATCGATACGTTCATCACGCCGCCTCCGACGATAACCGGCTTTTACACGATCGACAGCATCCTGACCGGTAACTGGGTTGCGTTGAGGTCGTCAGTCTCGCACCTGTTCCTGCCTGTGCTGACCTTGAGCATCGTCAACGCCGGCGGTCTCATGAAACTCAGTCAATCCGTGTTCGAGGATATCTACAAGAGCGAGTTCATCCGGCATGCGCGAGCATCGGGACTTTCCGAGCGGCGCATCATCCTGAGCGCCTTGCGCAATAGTCTTCCGCCGATCATCACCATGGTCGGGTTTCTCTTCAGCTTTCTGCTCGGTGCGGCGGTGCTGGTGGAAACGATCTTCGCGTGGGGCGGGCTCGGCCAGTACGCGGTTCAGTCCGTGGTCAACAGCGACTATCCGGCGCTTCAAGGCTTCGTGCTCGTGGCCGCAGGTTTCATTCTTCTTGTCTATACGGCCGTGGACGTCATGTATGGACTGGCCGACCCGAGGATCGAAATATGAAATCGCTCCGACTTTTCTCCGACGCGCGTTTCAGCGCAGGCTTGACGGTCGGCTGTCTGCTGCTTGGTCTGCAGATCGTGCTGATCGCGTTCGCGCCGTGGATATCGCCGTATTCGCCCGTGGATGCAGACCCGCTGAACGTGCTGAAGGCACCGTCCTGGCAACACTGGTTCGGAACCGATGTATCGGGCATGGACATCCTTTCCCGGGTCATCTACGCGACCCGGATCAACTTGCTGATCAGCATCACGGCGGTGGCCGGCGCGTTCGTGATCGGCGTGCCGGTCGGGCTGATCATCGGCTTCTACCGCAACGCGGTCAGTACGCTCGTGATGCGCGTGTTCGACTTCATCCAGTCGTTTCCCGTGTTCGTCATCGGCATGGCGCTGGTCTCGGTGATGGGACAGGAAATCTGGAACGTGGCGATCGTCCTGGCCGTGCTGTTCGTACCGATGTTCGCCCGGCTCATCCGGGGCGAGGTTCTCTCCCTGCGCGACAGGCCGTTCATCAGCGCGGCTCGCTGCAGTGGCGCAACGGATGGCGCCATCATGTTCAGGCACATCCTGCCGAATGCGATCACGCCGGCCATCGTGCAGATTTCGATCAGCATCGGCATGGCGATTCTCCTGACCGCCGGGTTGTCTTTCGTGGGCGCTGGCGTGCGCATGCCCACGCCCGAGTGGGGCCTCATGGTCGCGAACGGCGCTCAGCAAATGATTCTGGGTGTCTGGTGGGCAGCGCTCTTTCCGGGTCTGGCGATCGTGGTCTCCGTGCTCACATTCGCCGTCCTCGGGGACGCGCTCAAACGCTTTGCTGCTCCAGCCTCGAAAGGTGAAAGATGAATACTTCCGCAGATTCATTGCTGCTCGAAGTCGACGAGTTGTCGGTCGACTGGGGCGACGAGCAGACCAGAGTGCTCGATGGCATCAGCTTTTCACTCAAGCGTGGCGAGATCATCGGCATCGTCGGCGAGACGGGCGCGGGCAAGTCGGTGCTGGCGCGCGCGATCATCGACATGCTTCCGGAAGGCGCGCGCGTGACCGGCGGCACGATCAAGGTCGAGGGGCGCGACATCCTCAAGCTCAGCGAGCAGGAGCGGCAGAAATATCGCGGCGGCGATGTCGCGCTCATCGGTACGAACGCAAAGATGCTGCTCGATCCGGTCGAGACGGTCGGCGCGCAGGTCGTGCGCGTGCTGCGCGACCACAAGCGCATGAGCCGGAAACAGGCGTGGTCCGAAGCGATCGAACTCTTCAGGCAGGTCGGCATCGTCAATCCGGAAGCGAGAGCGCATTCCTATCCGCATGAAATGTCGGGCGGCATGGCCCAGCGCGTGGTCATCGCGATGGCGCTCATCGCGCAGCCGAAGATTCTGCTGGCCGACGATGCGACGCTCGGCCTCGACGCGACGATCCAGCTTCAGGTTCTCGACCTGATGGCGCAAAAGGGCAAGGATCTGGGTCTTGGTGTCGTGCTCATCACGCACGATCTGGGCATCGTCGCGAATTACTGCGATCGCGTGGCGATCATGAAAGGCGGCAGGCTGATCGAGCTCGCCGAGGTGGAGGACTTCGTCAAGGCGCCCGAGAGAGAGTACAGCCGCGAGCTGCTCGATGCGGCGAAGGTGCGCCCCTCTACGCTCAGGCTCAATACGGATTCGGCTGCCGGCATTACGCCGAAGCCGCCGCTGCTCGAGGTCGAGAATCTCGTCAAGACGTTCAAGTCCGACCGCACGCATGCGGTGGTCAGGGCGATCGATGATGTTTCGTTCAGGATCGCGCGAGGTGAAACCCTGGCGCTGGTCGGTGAGAGTGGCTCGGGCAAGACCACGACAGGGCAGTGCCTGCTGCGTCTGCTCGAATCGGATGCCGGGACGATACGCTTCGATGGCCAAAGCACGCGCGCGATGAGCGACGCGGAGTTCCGAGGCATTCGGCGCCACATGCAGATGGTGTTTCAGGAGCCTTACGTGTCGCTCAATCCGCGCTGGCGCACGGGCGATCTGATCGCGGAACCTTTCGCGCTTCTACCGAAGATGACGCGCGCGGACCGTCAGAAACGCATCCTCGAACTGCTGCAGCTCGTCGGCGTGTCGGCACGGCGCGTCGGCGCCTATCCGCATGAGCTCACCGCCGGCGAGCAGAAGCGCGTCGGGATCGCGCGGGCGCTGGCTGCCAATCCGGACTTCGTCGTGTTCGACGAGTGCACGACCGCGCTCGACATTCGCGTCCGTGCGCAGATCATCGATCTCGTGCGCAACCTGCAGGCGGAAATGGGGCTGTCCGCGCTTTTCATCACGCACGACCTGAACTCCGTACGGTCACTGGCGCACTACGTGGCCGTGATGCAGCACGGGAAGATCGTCGAGACGGGCGAGACGGAATCGATTTTCGCTTCGCCGGTGCAAGCGTACACGCGCAAGCTGCTGCAGGCCGAACTTCCCATCGAATGCAAACCGAGAGTCGCGGCTCTCGATGTCGCAGGAGCCAGATAATGAGCAAGGAAAGGGTGCTTGTCACCGGAGCGGCAGGCTTGGTCGGCAATGCGATTGCGCGCGCCCTGCTGGACAGAGGCGACCACGTCATCGCAATCGACCGGTTTGCCGGCCGGATCGAAGGTGTCGACATCATGCAATGCGATCTGAACGACATCCACCAACTGCATGCCGTAACCGGCCCCGGCCTTGCCGGCGTGGTTCATTGCGGTGCGTTTTCCGGCCCGATGGTCGCGCGAGACAACCCGTACGCGATGGTGCAGGTGAACATCGTCGGCACCGCGAATGTGCTTGAACTCGCGCGCATCTACAAGTCGCGACGCTTCGTCTTCTGTTCGTCGACCAGCGCGTATGGTCACGCAAAGGGCGATCCGGTGCAGGAAGATTCGCACATGGAGCCGGAAAGCCTCTACGGCGCGAGCAAGGTCGCGAGCGAGCAGATGGTCTCTGCCTACGCGAAACAATATGGTGTCGACGGGGTCAGTATTCGTCTTTCGTGGGTGTACGGGCCGCGCCGCACGACCGACTGCGTCATCCGGGACATGCTGACGAACGCGCGAGCCGGCCTTCCGACGACGCTGCCCTTCGGCGCTGACTTCCATCGTCAGTTCATCCATGTCGACGATGCGGCCGCCGCGCTGCTCAAGGCGTTCGACGCGCCCGCACTGCCGCGACGCACATACAACGCGACCGGAGGAACACGGGTCACGCTGTCGGATATCGCGGATATCGTGCGGGACATTTACCCGGCGGCCAGCATCGAACTCGCGAAGGGTCCCGATCCGCTGGACGAGTTTCAGGACGCGTTCGATCTCTCGGCGGCACGACGCGATCTGGACTACGTCCCGCGTGTCGAACTTGCGGAAGGGATTCACCGATACGCGCGCTGGCTGGAAAAAACGCAGAAAAGCTAAGGAAGACACTCATGGAATCGTTCTCCCTCGAAGGAAAGGCGGCCGTCGTGACCGGAGGCAATACCGGTATCGGACGCGCGATCGTCGAGCTGTTTGCCGCGCACGGAGCGAAGCTTCTCGTCGCGCATTTCAAGGATCAGGAGCGCACCGCAGCGTGGGCATCGGAGCTGGAGGCGCGCGGCGCCGACGTGAAAGTCGTCGAGTGCGATGTTACCGACGATCAATCGGTTGCGCGACTGGGCGACTGGACGCGCCGTTCTTTCGGACCGGTCGACATTCTGGTGAACGGAGCGGGCGTCTGCAGCGAAATTCCGTTCGGCAAGCTTTCGGTCGCGGATTGGGACCAGACGATGGCGGTCAACCTGCGCGGCGCGTTCCTCGTCACGCGTCAGTTCTTCGAAGGCATGAAAGAGCGTCGCTACGGCCGCATCATCAACATCGCCTCACAGCTGGCCTATAAGGGGACGGTGGACGCGGCGCACTACTGCGCCTCCAAGGCGGGTCTCGTCGGCTTCACGCGCGCGCTCTCGTACGAGGGAGCGCCGTTTGGCGTAACCGTCAACGCCATCGCGCCGGGGCCGGTCGAGACGGCGATGCTGGCCGGTTTCACCGACGAATGGCGCGCGATGAAGTTCGCGCAGCTCCCGGCCGGACGCTTCGGTCAGGTCGACGAAATTGCGCCGACCGCTCTGCTATTGGCGTCGGAAACCGGAGGCGCTTACTACATGGGTCAGACGTTGTCGCCGAACGGCGGCGACGTCATGCTTTAACGGGACCGGAGATTTCATGAGCAACGATCGCACGACACCCGCACGCAATTTCGAGGGTTATGGCGCCAACCCGCCTTCCGCCAACTGGCCGAACGGGGCACGTATCGCAATCAATCTCGTGTTGAACTACGAGGAAGGTTCCGAACCATCGATCGAGCACGGCGAAACGCAGAGCGAGACGTGGTTCACCGAATCGCATGGCCTGCATTCGGGCGTGGTCGGTCGGGACCTGGCGGCGGAGGGGCTTTTCGAATACGGCAGCCGAGTCGGCTTCTGGCGGCTCATGCGTATAATTCAAGAGCGTGATTTGCCGGCGACCATCTACGGATGCGCCCTGGCGCTGGAGCGCAATCCGTCGGCCGCGGCGGCCATTCGAGCGTCGGGCTTCGACGTCTGCAGTCACGGCTGGCGGTGGATACAGCACTATCGGCTTGCGCCGGAAGAGGAGCGGCAACACATCCGGATGGCAGTCGAGTCGCTCACGCGAACGACAGGCCGACCGCCCGAAGGATGGTATTGCCGCTATTCGCCATCGGTGAATACAAGGCGTCTGCTCGTCGAGCACGGCGGCTTTCTGTACGACTCCGACTACTACGGCGATGAACTTCCGTTCTGGACTACCGCAGGCGAGACGCCGCACCTGGTCATTCCGTATTCGCTGACGACGAATGACGGACAATATGCGGGTACCACGGGCACGTCGCAACAGTGGTTCGATTTCATGAAAGACGCATTCGACATGCTGTACAGGGAAGGAGCGAAGACGCCGAAGATGATGTCAGTCGGCCTTCATCTCAGGCTGATCGGGCATCCGGCGAGGGCCGCCGGTCTCGAACGATTCCTCGACTATGTCAAGAGCCACGAGGATGTCTGGTTTGCCCGGCGGATCGATATCGCTCGCCATTGGATCAAAGAGCATCCTTATCAAGGTGTGTGACAACCCTCACGCCGGCAACTCCGAGGCGCGCCCCAGCGTCCAGAAAGGCTTTCCAAAATGCCCAAGAATTCAGTTCTTCCTCTTCTCAACGATACGCAGTCGACCGACAGCACGAGCGACGAAATCTACGAGCGAATCTACCTTGCAATCCTGGAGCATCGGCTGACACCGGGAACGAAGCTGGCCGAAGAGCGCCTGGCTTCGATCTTCAAGGCCAGTCGCGCGCGGGTGCGGGAAGCGCTGAGCAAGCTGGCCTATGAGCAGATCGTCGAGGTTTTTCCCAAGCGAGGCTGGTTCGTCGCAAAGCCTTCGGTGGAACAGGCTCGGGATGTATTCGAGGCCCGCAGACTGATCGAGCCCGCAGTCATGCGCCGCCTGGCCAATAGCATGACCGAAGAGAAGCGAGCGGCATTGAAGGAACATCTGAATAAGGAGATGAACGCTCGTAAAGTCGAAGACAAGCGCGCGATCATACGTTTGTCCGGAGAGTTTCATAACCTTGCGGCAGCGCTCGCCGGTAACTCGTCATTCACCCGCAGCTTGCGCGAGCTTTCCACCCTGACATGCCTGGTCATTCTTCTGTACAACGCACCGATCGTTGCGAGCTGCCGGGCCGACGAACATGAGCGTATCGTCGTCGCTTTGAATCAAGGCGATGGCGAAACGGCCGCGAAGATCATGCTCGAGCATCTCGACCACATCGAAGGTTCATTGGATCTGGACTCGACCGAGGAAGAAGCGGACCTTGAAGAGATCTTCCTGCGCTAATCCGGGGCTGGACAAATCCAGCGTCCCGACATTCTACGCAAACGGATCAGCCTCAGCAGACCGATTGCAGTCGCGCGGCGCACGTCTGCAAGACTTCATCGGGTGGACGCTTCCACCAGTTGTCGCGCGAAAAAATCTCGACTTCGACCATGCCCGCATAGCCCGCATGCTCGACGCGCTGCCGGAAGCCCTGCAGGTCGATCACGCCGTCTCCCATCATGCCGCGATCGAGCAACAGATCGGTCGTCGGCACCAGCCAGTCGGAGACGTGGTACGCGTAAATGCGATTGTCCTTGCCGGTCGAAGACAGCAACGCGTCCAGCCGCGCGTCCCACCAGCAGTGATAGACGTCGACCGCGATTCCAAGGAAGCCATCGTTATGTGGATCGAGTTCGCGCGCAAGCGCGTTCGCCTGGTCGAGCGTGTTGATCACCGACCTTTCGCCCGCATACATCGGATGCAGCGGTTCGATCGCCAGGCGGACGCCCAGCTTGCGCGCCGCTTCGAGCAATGCGCCGATGCCGTCCTGTACCTGCGTGCGCGCGGCCGGCAGATCGCGGTTACCTTCAGGCAGGCCGCCCACGACCATCACGAAACATTCAGCGCCCAGTTCGGCCGCATCGTTCAACGCCCGAACGTTCGACTGGATGTTGGCCAGACGCGCCTCTCGCGTCGGGGCAGGGAAGTACGTCGACCGGCAGTACCCGCTGACCTTGAGTTCCAGCGCGCGAATCTGCCTGGCGATCTTGCTCACGCCGGCGGCTTCGACTTCATGACGCCACGGGGCCAAGCCACCGAACCCCGCCTTTGCGATCCGGTCGATCGTCACGCCGATGGGTTCGCGGTGTCCCAGCGTTGCGGTATTGATCGAGCAACGCGAGAGGTGAAGAGGTTCCACGATCATTGCGCACATCCGAGCGTGGTCATGACCGCTCGCATGCGGCTCGTGGCCAACTCGGGATCCTTGAGCAGATTCGCCTGATCGGCGAGCCGGAAGACTTCCGCCAGATAGGCAGGCGGCCTCATGCCATGATGCCCGCCCAGCATGAAGAAGTGCGGCTGGAATCCGTTCAGATAGGCGAGGAACACGACCCCGGTCTTGTAGTACTGCGTCGGCGCGCGGAAGATATGGCGCGACAACGGCACCGTTGGCGCGAGCAGTTCGTCATAGCGAGCAAGATCGTTCGCGGCGAGCGCGGACAGCGCCTGTGACGCCGCAGGCGCGATCGCATCGAAGATGCCGAGCAGCGCGTGCGAATAGCCGAACTCGTCGCCGGCGAGGAGAACGGGATAGTTGAAGTCGTCGCCGGTGTACATCTTCACGGACGCAGGAAGGCGTCGGCGGAAGGCGATCTCCTTCGCATCGTCCAGCAACGAAATCTTGATGCCGTCGATCTTCGCTTCATTCGCGGCGATGACTTCGAGGCAGACCTTCGCCGCGCTTTCGAAGTCGGCATGGCCCCAGTATCCGGCCAGTTCGGGATCGAACGCCTCGCCGAGCCAGTGGAGAATGACCGGCTTGTCGCACGCAGCCAGCACTGCGCGATACACACGAATGTAGTCGTTCGCATCGCTGGCCACGCGCGCGAGGGCGCGGCTCGCCATCAGGATGATCTGGCCGCCCGCACGCTGCACGCTTTCGATTTGCGTCAAATAGGCCTTGATCACGTCGTCGCACGAGCGCGCGTCGTTGACCGGCAAGTGATCCGTGCCGCAGCCCGATGCGACAGACGCGCCGGGAATGTCGCGCGTTTCATTCAGCGTGCGCACGATCAGCTCTTTCGCCGAGTCCCACGACAGGCCCATGCCGCGTTGCGCCGTATCCATCGCCTCCGCGATCCCCAGACCTTGCTCGAGAAGATAACGGCGATATTCGATGGTCCGGTCCCAGTCGATCGCGCACGGTTGCCCGAGTTCGCCGCTACGCAATGGATCGGCGACCACGTGCGCCGCCGAATAGGCGATGCGGTTGAACGGCGCCGCAGGCTTGACGGCCTGCAACGGCGTGCCGGTCAGACGGTAATCGACGAGTGTGCCGTCGAGGGTAGGGAGCTTGATTTGCATGGTTCGAGTCTCGAGATCAGTATTTGGAAACAAGCAGACCGCCATCGACGCGGATCGCCTGACCGACGCTGAACGGCAGACCACCCGTCGCCAGCGTGCGCACCGTCAGCGCGACTTCATCCGGCTTGCCCCATCGTTTGATGGCGGTCAGCCCGTTCTCCATGAGCGCGTCGTAGCGCGCCTTCGATGGCGCGGTCATTTCCGTTTCGATCAGGCCCGGCTGCACTTCGAATACGCTGACGCCCAGTTCAGCGAGCCGCAGAGTGAACAGGGTCGTGGCCATCGACAGCCCTGCCTTCGACACGCAATACTCGCTGCGCTGTGGCGACGCCGCGACTGCGTTGGACGAGGTGATCGTGATGATCGAGCGATTAGCGGCCGATTGCGACGCCCGGGCGACACGCCGGCCGAATGCCTGCATCAGGAAGAAGGTGCCGCGCGTGTTGACGTTCAGGCAGCGGTCGTAGCTTTCGGGTGTGACATCGAGCAGATCGCCGCGCGACATGACGGACACGCCGGCGTTATTGACCAGGCAGGTGACGGGGCCGAGCGCAACCTCGGCCGCCTGAAACAGCGCGTCGTGGTGCGCAATGTCCGCGAGGTTCGATGTGAGCGCCACGCACTTCACACCGGTGCGTTCGATGTCGTCGCGCGTGGCGACCAGTTCCTCCGATGTCTCGACGTCCGTGATGGCGATATCGAACCCGGCATTGGCAAGTTCGAGCGCGATCGCCCGACCGATGCCGCGACGCGCGCCCGTGACCAGCGCAACCTGGCGTTGCTCCATGTTTCCATCTCCTGCGTGGCTGTTTCATGTCGTCTCATGAATTGCCAATCAATTCATAAGTAACGATCCGTTTCGTTATTTAATACCGGTCGAGACACGCTGTCAAAAAAGGGTTTTCCCCTATGAAACGGAAAACCCTTGCGCGATGGAGCTAGAGGAGAGAGGCGCGCGCCGCGATCAGCTTGGGCGCAGGAGGCTGAACACCGTCTCGAGGTTGAAGTCGAGACGTTTCTGAAGCGCTTCCTTCGAGACGAAATCGAAGCCGAAGATGACCTCGCCGGTGAAGCGGTTGGTCAGATAGTAGTAACCCAGCGCGGCGATGGTCAGGTGCAACTGGCTTGCATCGACGCCCGCCTTGAAGTCGCCGGATGCGACACCGCGCTCGAGAATATGCTGCAGCATGTTGACGAAGCCCCGATGCAGCTCGCCGAACCGCCTCGACTTCCTGACATGCCGGGCCCGGTGCAGATTTTCGCTGTTGACGAGCGACATGAATTCCGGGTTCTTCAGGTAATAGTTCCAGGTGAACGTCACGTAGGCCCGGATCGCTTCGACCGGCGTGAGTTTATCGAGGCCGAGCGATCTTTCCTCGGTCCGGATGTCCGTCCACATTTCCTCGAGGACGGTCTGGAACAGCTCTTCCTTTCCCTTGAAGTACTCGTAGATCATCCGCTTGTTGACGCCGGCCTTCTCGGCGATCGTCTCGATGCGGGCGCCGCCCAGTCCGACCTTCGCGAACTCTGCCTTGGCGGCCGAGAGGATCTTGGCTTGCGTCTGGATCGGATCGCGCAGCCGCTTGGCGCGCGCGGGCTTCTCGACAGCGCGTACTTCGCCGCCCGGTTCGACTGGGGTCTGCATATTCGTGGGTCGCATCCAAAGTTAAACGGTAACTGACAACGCCATCGCGTCGCAATCGTGGCGTACGAGCGGCTTTGCGCGCACCCATCATCGTAAACCCGATTTCGCGTGCTGCTCTCTTGAACGTCGCTTCCGGCTGTGCCACCATGCAACGTAAGTAACGATACGGTTCGGTACTAAGTAATTTTCAGGATCTGGAGGCGTTGTGAAAAAGTGGACCAGTGCAGAAGCCGTTGCGGCTTCGATCTTCGACGGTGCGACGATCGCCATCACCGGCTCGGGCGGCGGGCTGCTCGAACCGGACGCCATCCTCGCGGCCATCGAAGCGCGGTTTCTCGAAACCGGCCATCCGCGCAATCTGACGGTCGTTCATGCGCTGGGCGTGGGCGACGGGCAGGGCAGCGGCCTCGGCCGGTTCGCTCACGCCGGGATGGTCAGGCGCGTGATCGGCGGTCACTGGGTCTGGTCATCGGCGATGCAGAAGCTGGCCGAATGCGGCGCGATCGAGGGCTACAGCTTTCCGGGCGGCGTGATCGCGACCTTGTTCCGCGAAATCGGCGCGGGCCGGCCGGGCGTGATTACGCGTGTCGGACTGAGAACCTTCGTCGATCCGCGTCTCGCCGGCGGCAAGCTGAACGACGTCACCACCGAAGATCTCGTCGAGCTGATCGACATCGACGGCAAGGAATTCCTGCGCTACAAGCCCTTCAAGATCGACTTCTCGATCGTCATGGCGTCGTCCGCCGACGACAAGGGCAACCTATCGACCCGTCACGAACCGGCGGACCTCGACATCTACGCCGTCGCGCTGGCCGCGCACAACAGCGGCGGCAAGGTCATCGCGCAGGTCAAATCGAGGCCGCGTTCACACGTGCCTGCCCGTCTGGTTCGTGTACCTGGCGTGATGGTCGATTTCACTGTCGAGACGCCGGCTCAACGCCAGTGCCAGATCAGCGAGTACGACGCCACGTTGAGCGGCGAAGCGCTCGGCGCGACCCCCGACATCGAAATGCCCGATGGCATGCGCCTCATCGTGGCCGAGCGCGCTGCGCAGGAGCTCGGCATCGATCAATCCGTGAACTTCGGCTTCGGCTTTCCGGGCGCGATCCCGGCCGTTCTGGCTTCGCAAGGTCGCGGCGACGAGTACTGGGGTTCCGTCGAACAGGGCATCCACCGCGGCGTGATGCTCGACGGCTCGATGTTCGGCGCCGCGCGCAACGCCGACGCCATCATGCCGAGCGTCGATCAGTTCGACTGGTACAGCGGCGGCGGTATCGACGTGACTTTTCTCGGCATGGGCGAATTCGACGAAGAAGGCAACGTGAACGTGTCGAAGCTCGGCTCCACGGTCGTCGGCCCGGGCGGATTCATGGATATCGCACAGGGCGCGAAAAAGCTGGTGTTTTGCGGCGCATTCGAGGCCAAGGGATTGCGCGTGGAACGCAAGGGCGACACGCTCGAGATTCTCTCGCCGGGCTCGGTGCCGAAGGCCGTGAAAAAGGTGCGGCACGTGACGTTCAGCGGCGTGCAGGCGCGGCTGGACGGAAAGGAAGTGTTCTATATCACCGAGCGCGCGGTGTTCAGGCTCGATGCGCTCGGCGTGTGCCTCGTCGAAGTGGCGAAGGGCGTCGACCTGCACCGCGATGTGCTCGCGCGCATGGAGTTCACGCCGCTCATCGACGAGCGCCTGCTCGAAGCCGCTGCGGCTCACTAACGAAGAGGTTTTCCATGTCCGACACCGACATTCTTTACGAAGCCAAAGGCAGCATCGCCACGATTACGCTCAACCGCGTATCGCGTCACAACGCGTTGACGTTGCAGATGCTGGATGACATCGAACGCGCCGTGACGGACGTCGAGCGCAACGATGAAATCCGCGTGCTGAAGATCGAAACCGCGAGTGCGCGCTTCTTTTGCAGCGGCGCGGATATCAACGAGTGGGGCGATATCGATCCGCAGAAGATGGGCACCCGCTTCATTCGCGAAGGCAACCGCGTGTTCCGTCGCATTGCCGAACTCGACAAACCGACCATCGCCGTGCTTTCCGCCAGCGCGCTTGGCGGCGGATTCGAACTCGCGCTGACGTGCGATTTCCGCTACGCAAGCACGCAGGCAAAGGTCGGCTTTCCTGAGGCGTCGGTGGGCGCCATCCCCGGATGGATGGGCTGCTCGCGGCTTTCCGAACTCGTCGGCGCGACGCGCACGCGCGAGTTGATCCTTCTCGGTGAACCGATCTCCGCCGAAACCGCCGTTGCGTGGGGCGTGATCAACGAGGCCGTCGAAGCGGATCAGTTGCGCAGCCGTGTCGACGCCGTCTGCGAAACGCTCATCAAGCGATCCAGGACGTCGCTGTCAGTCGCAAAGCGGCTCGTGCGCATGATGGAGACCGGCCAGCACGAATACGCGCACGAACTCGCCGCATCGGTGTGCAAGGCGTCGCCCGATGCAATCGAAGGCGTGGCGGCATTCCGCGAGAAGCGCCACGCATCGTTCCGGTAAATCTCAAGCCGCATCAGCGCATCAGCGCATCAGGCATCTCAGGAGACAGGAGTCGCTCATGGACCGTACAGCTATCCGGTGGCGCATCTGCGCGCTGCTTTTCTTCGCAACCACGATCAATTACCTCGACCGTCAGGTGTTGGGACTGCTCAAGCCCGAGCTTGCCGTTACGTTCAACTGGACCGAGACACAATACGGCTACATCGTCATGGTGTTCACGGCGTGTTATGCAATCGGCATGGTGTTGTCCGGCAAGATGGTCGACAAGTTCGGCGTCAAGATCGGCTACGGCGTGTGCGTGCTGGTGTGGAGCATCGCCGCGTGCGGCCATGCGCTCGTGCGCAGCACGATGGGCTTCGGCGTCATGCGCGCGCTGCTCGGCATCTCTGAGTCGGGCAGTTTTCCTTGCGCGGTGAAGAGCGTGTCGGAGTGGTTCCCGCGCAGGGAGCAGGCGCTCGCGGTAGGTATTCTGACCTCCGGTACCAGTATCGGCGCGGTGGCGGCGCCGGCGACCGTGCCCTGGCTGGCCGCAACATATGGCTGGGAGGCTGCGTTCTTCGTCACGGGACTGACGGGCTTCATCTGGCTGGGCTTCTGGTACTTCATGTATCAGGTGCCGGCGAAGCACGCGAAAGTCAACGAGGCCGAATTCGCCTACATCAGCGAAGATTCGGCGCCCGCCCCCGCGACGCAAAAGGTGAGCTGGTTCACCTTGCTCAAGCTGCGTCCGACGTGGGCATTCTTCGCGGGCAAGCTTCTGACCGACCCGATCTGGTGGTTCATGCTCTTCTGGCTCCCGTCGTACTTCAATTCGCGCTTCCACCTCGATCTGAAGAACCTCGGTCTGCCGCTGGTGATCGTGTACGTCTCGACATCGATCGGCAGCATCGGCGGTGGTTTCATCTCGTCGAGGCTGATTCAGCGCGGCTGGTCCGTGACGAAGGCGCGGCAAACCACCATGCTGATCTTCGCCTTCCTGGTGATGCCGATCGCGTTCTCGCCGTTCATCGAGAACATGTGGGCGATGGTCGGCCTTCTGAGCCTGGCGGCGGCTTCGCATCAGGCGTGGTCGGCGAATCTCTTCACGACCGCATCCGACATGTTCCCGAAGGCGGCGGTCGGTTCGGTGGTCGGGATCGGCGGCCTGGCCGGTGCGCTGGGCGCGACGCTGTTTCCGCTCGTCGTCGGCGCGGTGCTCGACCATTTCAAGGTGCTCGGTCACATCGACGCCGGCTACAACGTGCTGTTCGTCGTCTGCGGTTCGGCTTATCTCCTCGCATGGATCGTGATGCGCGTCATCCGCTCGTCGAGCAAGCCCGTCGATATCGCGCAACTTGCGCCGGCCGCGCACGGTTGAAATCAGTCGGCCCTATGCCAGCGACCCGATTCCGGGCACACGGCAACTGGCGACCCGTTCAACCACACTTGCTCGTCGTCCAGTCGCTGCGCGGTCGAACGGGCAACGTCGAAGTCCACTTCGAGTAGCTGCCCAACCCGGACGTCTTCGATGGGAAGCTCCCAGCTCAGGAATATCTGGATGCAGTCCTGATCCGGCGCGAAATCGGCCTCATTGAAATTGTCACGGTGGCGCTGAATCACACCATGAGGCTGACCAGTATCGAATAGGAGGGCTGTTCCGCGGGTCAGCGGAATGCGAAGTCCCGTGGCGGGAAAATGCACGTCCAGGCCACGGTCCTCGCTCAGGAAGAGATTGCAGAAGGCCTTGCCGCCATATTGCGCGGCGTCATGGTGATAGCGCGCGCCGCGACACGCCATCAGCGCGACGTCGCTGCCGGCGAGCACGCCGTTCAGTCCAAGCGCGCCTGTCCAGTCCGACATCGCCCGCACGCAGCGCGTGTAGTCCAGCCAGCGCATTTGCGTTCGCGCCAGAGGCATTGGCTCGACATCGCCGGGTTCGAGAACGAGCCGCGACGAGGTCTCTCTTTGCCAGTCCGCAAGCACGCGTGCAGAGGGCGCAGGCACGTCGAGCGTGTCTGAGAGAACCACGTCGCTTACGCTTCGACTGCGGATCGCGTCGCCGCTCCAGAAAAAGGAAGTCAGCATGTCTCGCATGCGATGCTTTCGATGGGGAAAATTTGTCTGCGCCATTGTAGCGATTCAGACGGAGCGCCCCGGCCAAACCGATAAGATTGGAAACACGATCGTCGCCGCATGAGACGGCGAGACGACCGCGCGGCTGTCGCCGGCATGGTTTCAGGTATGAAGAAAATCGTCGCAGGCGAAGCGTGACGCGCTCACAGGAGACTGCCATGCGTATCGGTGTGCCGAAGGAAGTGAAGGTCCATGAGTATCGCGTCGGACTCACGCCGGCGAGCGTGCGGGAACTCACCGCGCGTGGACATCAGGTCGTGGTGCAGGCGCAAGCGGGTGACGCGATCGGTCTGACCGACGAACAATACCGGCTGGCGGGTGCGGAGATCGCGACGGAAGCCGCGGAAGTGTTCGCTTCTGCCGACATGATCGTCAAGGTCAAGGAACCGCAGCCCGCCGAGTGCAAGATGCTGCGACCCGGGCAGATCCTCTATGCGTATCTGCATCTCGCGCCGGACCCGGTCCAGACGAAGGCGCTCGTGGAGTCCCGCGCGATCTGTATCGCCTATGAGACCATCACCGGACCGGGCGGTGGACTGCCGCTGCTGGCGCCGATGAGCGAAGTCGCCGGACGCATGGCCGTGCAGGCCGGTGCGCACTTTCTGGAGATCGCCCAGGGCGGGCGCGGCGTCTTGCTTGGGGGCGTGCCTGGCGTGACGCCGGGACACGTCGCCGTGATCGGCGCGGGTGTGGTGGGCACGAATGCGTTGCAGATGGCGGTCGGCCTCGGCGCGCGCGTCACCGTGCTGGACAAGAACGTCGATCGCCTGCGTCAGCTCGATCTGGTATATGGCAATCGGATCACGACCGCGTTTTCCAACGCGCAGAGCATCGAGGATGCCGTGCTCGATGCGGATGTCGTGATCGGCGGCGTGCTGATACCGGGTGCGTCCGCACCCAAGCTCGTCACCCGGGAGCACGTCGCGGGCATGAGGAAGGGCGCGGTGATGGTCGATGTCGCTATCGATCAGGGCGGCTGCTTCGAGACGTCTCATCCGACCACGCATGCCGATCCTGTCTTCTTCATCGATGGGGTCGTGCACTATTGCGTTGCCAACATGCCGGGAGGCGTGGCGCGCACATCGACGTTCGCACTGAACCACGCAACCATTGGCCCTGCGATCATGCTGGCGGACAAGGGCTGGAAGCGCGCGATGAAGGACGACGTGCATCTTCGCCGCGGACTCAACGTCTGCGACGGGAACGTCACGTACAAGGCGGTCGCGCGTGATCGTGGTTATCAATATGTCGATGCGGAGTCTCTGCTTGATGGTTAGGCTGCGCTGAACAATCGCGTCGGATTAGCGACCGGGAGCGTGAGGAACCGGGGCTGGTGCGCTTCGGCACGTACTTCGTGCCGCCGGGTGTTTTCCGGTTGGAACAGCGTGTGCGTAAGGGAAGGACCTGATCGTTTCGAAAGGCGGCGGCGCATGGTGGCAAATGCTCTTCTGAGGCACGAGTGAATCGACGACGTCCGCCCGCCATGTGCCCGATGTATCATCCGTCATGTCATTTTCGCCGACTGACCGATCATGCCCGAACACCTTACACAGAGGATCGAGGCGAGAGCGGGAGCCACCGGGTTCCTCTTCGTTGTCGCGTATGCGGTGCTTTCGTTGGCAACGATCTTGCTGGCGGGCCCCTATGGGTGGGACGACGGCGCCATCACGGTCGCCTATGCGCATACACTGGGGCGGCACGGGATCTTTGCGTTGACGCCGGCTTCGGCATCGGCCGAAGGTACGTCGAGCCTGCTCATGACGGCGCTGCTGGCGTCGGGGCAGTGGCTGCTGCATCCCGACTTTATCGAGGCGATCAGGGCGGCGCAGTTGCTTTCTTTCATCGCGCTTAGCGCCACGCTGATGCTCGTATGGCGCGCACTTCAACCGTTCCTGCCGAGCCCGACGCATCGATTCATCGTGGTGTGCCTGCTGGGTCTGCTGCCAGCCTGCCAGGCCGAGATCGTCAACGGCATGGAAATGACGATCTTCGCGTTGCTGCTGCTCGCGTTCGTGCTCTCCTGGCGCGCGCAATCGACGCTCGCCCATGCACTGTTGCCGCTCTTGTTGCTCACTCGCTTCGAGGCGGCGTTCTATCTGGGTTTCGCGCTTGGCTGGATGGTCGTGTTTTGCCCGCAGGATCGGCCGCGGGCCATTCGGATGTGCGCATGGCTCGTGCTTTGTTTCGCGATCCTGACGATATGGAGATATTGGTTCTTCGGCGCACTGTTGCCGAATACGATTCTGGCCAAGCTTCAGGCGCCTTACAGCAGGAAGGGCTGGAGCGGCGTACTGGAAAAGCTGCGCGGGCTCAAGGATTTCCTCTTCGTGAATGCGGCGCTACTGGCCGGCATGTACCTGAGCCGGAAGGGCGGCCAGCAGCGCCGCCTCGATCCGATGCCTGTACTTCTGATATTCGCCTTCGGCGTATTCGCTTTCGTATCGGGAAGGAACTGGGGCTATACCGGGCGAATGTTCCTGGCGGTGCTACCCCTTTTCGTCCTTGCTCTCGCGGAACGTTTCGCCAATACGCGTCGGCCACGTGTGTTGCGCGGGCTCTTGCTGTGCCTTTCCGGAACCTTCCTGTTCAACCTCGCGGTGCTGCGCGAAAACGTCGACACGGTCATCCTCGGTGCGGCGATGCGTGGGGTGCTCCCGTCCGTATTGAATGCCACGGGCGAGCGGGTCCGAAAACGGGCGTGGGGCGATTTCCCCGGTGACTGGCGGGGCATTACGCCAGCGAACTACGCGATGACGGGCGCTTCGGTCGATCGCCTGCGCGAGCATCTCGGGCAACCGACGCTCAAGTTCATGACGCCGGACGTCGGTGGTGCGGCATTGTGCTGCCAACGTCTGGACATTCTGGATTCAGGGCTGTTGACCAACCCGTCGCTGGCGCGTCGCGGGTATGCGGGGCTTGCCGACTATCTGAACAAGGAGCGTCCGGAAGTCATCGAAACGCATGGCTTGTGGAGCAGCGCCAGCGGTATATATTCCGTCGCCGGATTCAAGACGAACTATCTGCCCGCGGTTCACGAAGGGACGCTCCTCTGGTTGCGTCAAGACGTCCTGCAGCGTCTGATGGCTGGCGGCATGGCGGCCGATCCTGTTCCCCCGGAGAAGCTGCTCGATGTTCGTTATCTGGGAGACAGCGCAGACGTTTCCTATCTGATGCGATTTCCTGCCGTGACGGTGCTCGGTCGGTGAAACTCAAGGAGAATGATTATGATTCGAAACGCTCTGATCTCTGGCGCCGGTGTCACCGGCCTCGCGCTGGCCTTCTGGCTGGATCGCGCGGGCGTCGCCGTCACGCTCGTGGAACGATCCGACGGATTCCGCCGTGGCGGTCAGGCGGTCGATATCCGTGGCGTCGCGCTGCATGTCGTGCAGGCGATGGGCCTGCTCGATGACGCACGCGCATTGCGTACGCGGCTCAAGGGCATGTCGATGCTCGATGCCGGCGGCAAGGAGATCCATCGGACGGAAGAGCGCACGTATAGCGCGGGTCGGCTCGACAGCGACGACATCGAGATCTTCCGCGACGACCTGTGTGAGTTGCTGATGAACGCACTGAGCGGGAAGGTCGAGTTCCTGTACGCCGACAGCGTTCGTGCGATCGACCAGCACGCGGACGGCGTCAAGGTCCAGTTCGAAAGCGGATCGGGCAGATCGTTCGATATCCTGATCGGTTCAGATGGCATCTACTCGAACGTCCGCAAGCAGGTGTTCGACGATGAAGCAGCGGTTGTTTTTCCGCTGGGCGTCGTGCTCGCGTTGTTTTCGACGCCCAATCTCATCGGCCTCGATGGCTGGCAGATCGGACACCGGGTGAACGAATTCGGCTATGTCATCTATCCGAGCCGGGACCAGCGCGAGCTGCGCATCGGAGTGGGCTTCGCAGCGCCCGAGCCAGCATTGTCCCGAAGCGATGTCGATGCACAGAAGCGCGTCGTAGCGCAAAGCTGTGTGCATCTGAAAGGCGATTTTCCCCGCTTTCTCGACGCGATGAAGAGCACGGACCAGTTCTACTACAACGAGCTGGCGCAAATACACATGCCCGCGTGGTCTCGAGGACGTGCCGTACTGGCTGGCGATGCGGCGCATTGCGCATCGCCGTTTTCGGGGCAGGGCACGAGCCTTGGGCTCGTGGGCGCGTTCGTGCTCGCGCATGAACTCGTGCGCCATCCGGACGATCTGGCGGACGCTTTCGCCGCCTATGAAGTCCGCATGCGGCCCTACGTGGATCTGAATCAGGCGCTGGTCGATCTCGAACGCGAAGGACCGGTGCCGGACGAGCAACTCGACGCGGCGAAGAACGGCATCGATTTGAAGGATCTGCTGGCCGCCACGATCCGATGAGTCACGGCGTGCGGCTTATCTTGTCCCGGCATGCCGGATTGAACACGCGCTGGGTGGAGGCGGGATGCCTGACGAGCTTGTCCGCCGCGCGGCGCGGGCGCGCCAGCAGTTCGCCTCCGCAGTTGGGGCAGGCGCCGCCCAGCACGTTCGCCGCGCAATCGGCGCAGAAGGTGCATTCGAACGAGCAGATGAGCGCCTCGGTCGAATCCGGAGGCAAGTCCTTGTCGCAGCATTCACAACCGGGTCGAAGTTCCAGCATGTCTGTCTCCGGAATCGGTGGGTCGGGTCATTCGTTATCGTGCGAGTCTACACGCGCACCGGTTTTCGGGCGGATGGCCCGAGCGTCGTCGCCACCAGACTTCTGAACCACCGATGCCCCGCATCGTTGTGATGCCGCGCGTGCCAGAACTGCTGCACCGTCAGATCGGGCAGTTCGATGGGCAAGGGGAACACATCGACATCCGCGAGGCGCGAGAACAGTTCCGCGAGTTCATCCGGCACCGCTGCGATGAAATCCGATGTCGCGACGAGGCTCGGGACCGCGAGCAGATACGGCACGTCGATACCCACTTTCAGCTTGGAACCGAGCCGGCGCAATTCCTTTTCGAGCAACTGGTTCGTCAGCGCCAGCGTGCCCGCGACGACATGCTTGCGCGCGATGAACTCATCGAGCGTCATGCGAATCTTCCTGCGCGTCTTGCCGCCCTTCACGATGCCCACCAGCGAGCGCCTGAATAGCGGCTGCTGATGCAGATTCTCGCCCATCTTGCCGAGATAGCCGATGGCGAGGTCGAGCGCGCCATCCTGAAGCGCGCTCGCCAGCTCTAGCGACGGCAGCTGAATCGGCTTGAGCGTCGCGTTCGGCGCGCGTTCCCGCAAAGCCGCGAGCAGGCGCGGCAACAGCACGATCACGCCCATGTCGCTCAGACACACCGAGAACGTGCGCGTGGTGCTCGCGGCATCGAAGGCCTTCGCGCTCCAGATTTCTTCCTGCACCACCGCGAGCACGTGCGCCACGCCTTGCGCGAGCCGCTCGCCCACCGGCGTCGGCGCCATCACCGAACCGGCGCGCACGAACAAATCGTCCTGAAACAGCATACGGAGTTTCCCTAATGCATGGCTCACTGCCGGCTGAGTCAGCCCGAGACGCTCGGCGGCGCGAGACACGCTCCGCTCCTCGTCGAGCGCCTGCAACACATACAGAAAGTTCAGGTCGGGGGTCGGCATATATGAATCAGATTCATTCCGGGTATGAAAGTCATTGTATAGATTTATAGCGCCGACGCGTTTAACTTCGCATCCAGCTTCAGAAAAATCAGGAGACGGATGTGCTGGATTGCGAAGTCATCATCGTGGGCGGAGGCCCGGTCGGGCTGTTTCTCGCCGCCGAACTCGGGCAGCGCGGCGTGAGCGTCGAATTGTTCGATGCCAAAAGCGGCACCAGCCGTCATCCCGCCGCCAATGCCAACAGCGCGCGGACCATGGAGCACTTCCGGCGCATCGGCATTGCGTCGAAAGTGCGGTCGCTGGGTTTGCCCGCGGACTACGCGCCGGACGTGGCGTATTTCACGTCGATCGCGGGTGACGAACTGGCGCGGCTGCATCAGCCCGCATCGCGTGACGCGGTCGAATGGGCGAAAGGCCACGCGTTCACCTGGCCGACGCCGGAGCCGCCGCATCGCTGCTCGCAGCTTTATGTCGAACCCGTCTTGCTCGACGCCGCCCGCAGCTATCCCGACTGCCACGTTCATTTCTCATCGCGCGTGGTGGACTTCACGCAGAACGAAACATCGGTCACGGCGACAGTCGAATCCGATGTCGGCGACACACGCACCGTCACGGCGCGCTATCTGATCGGCTGCGACGGTCCGCGCAGTTTCGTGCGCAAGGCACTCGATATCCGGCTCGCGGGCATGGCCGACGAAAAGCGCGAATTCATGGGCGGCCAGATGGACGCCGTGTACTTCTACGCGCCCGATATCTATCGCGTGAGCAAGCGTGCGCCGGCGTGGCAATACTGGACCTTCAGCCCGCGACAGCGCGCGCTCATCATCGCGGTCGATGGCGCGGGCCACTTCATCATGAACGTGCAGTTGCGCGAGGGCGAAGTCGCGGATGAGGACAGCGTGCGCCGTCGCATCGCGGAGGCGATCGGCGCGGACATTCCCTTCGAAGTGAAGAGCGCATCGACGTGGACGGCGGGCTTCGCGCTCGTCGCCGAACGCTTCGGTGCGGGCCGCGTGTTCCTCGCGGGCGACGCCGCGCATCTGTTCACGCCGACGGGCGGTCTCGGCTACAACACCGGCATCGACGATGCAGCCAATCTCGCATGGAAGCTCGAAGCGATGATCAAGGGCTTCGCGGGCGATGCGCTCGGCGCGAGCTACGAAGCGGAGCGCCGGCCCGCGGCCTTGCGCAATACCGCGTTCGCGCGCGGCTTCGCGGACGGCATCGGTCACGTGCGCTTGCCCGACGCGGCATTCGAAGCGAGCGCATCGGGCGACGCGGCGCGCGAAGCCATCGGCGATTATCTGGCGTTTCATGCCACCGGCGAATTCGTGATTCCCGGCGTGCATCTCGGCACGCGTTACGAAGCATCGCCGCTCGTGGAAGCGGAAGCGGGGTCGCCGCCGCCCGATGCCGCGAATCTCTATCTGCCGACCGCGCGCGCGGGGCATCGCGCGCCGCACGTCTGGCTTGCCGATGGCACATCGCTGTTCGATCGCTTCGGTCCAGGCTTCACGCTGCTATGCACGAAGGCCGCGAGCGCCGCTTTCGATGCCGATGCGCTGCAACGCGCCGCCCGTGCGCTGCCTCGACTCGCAGTCGTACGCATCGACGAAGCGGAAGTCGCGCAGGCCTACGGCGCGGGCTACGTGCTGATTCGTCCCGATCAGCATGTCGCGTGGCGTGGCGATGCGCTGGACCTTGCGTTCGAAGCGGCCGCGCGACGCACTGTCGGACTGTGCGCGAACGAAGCCGCGCTGGTCACTCAATAAAAAACATCGCTCGGAGACACACCAACATGCATGCGCAATCCGTTGCACCGCAAGGCATCGCCGATGAAGCGAAGACCTCGCCACTGCAGGTTCTGACGCTGGTTCTCTGCTTTCTCGTCGTCGCCGCCGATGGCTTCGATGTCGCGTCGGTCGGCTATGTCGCGCCGCTTCTGAAATCGGCATGGTCGCTGACACCAGCGCAGCTCGGGCCGATCTTCGGCGCGGGCCTCTTCGGCCTTACGGTCGGCAGCTTTCTCTTCGGGCCGCTCGCGGATCGCATCGGCCGCAAACGGGTCATCGTGATCTCGCTGATCCTGTTCGGCCTCGGCAGTCTTGCCTGCGCCTACGCGCCGTCGGCGGGATGGCTCGTCGCGCTGCGCTTTCTGACCGGCGCGGGACTCGGCGGCGCGATGCCCAACTCGATCACGCTGTCCTCCGAATTCAGCCCGCCGCGCGGCCGAGCGATGCGCGTCACGCTGATGTTCTGCGGCTTCACGCTCGGCCTCGCGGGCGGCGGTGCGGTCGCGTCGCTGCTGTTGCCCACGTTCGGATGGCAGGGCGTGTTCGTGTTCGGCGGCGTGTTTCCGTTGCTGCTCGCGCCGGTGATCTGGCTGTGGCTGCCCGAATCGATCCGCTTCATGGCCGGCAAGCCGCGCTATGCAAAGGAAGCGCGCCGCACCATCGAACGCCTGACCGGCGATGCGAATACGCCGATCGACAGCCTCGCGCCCGAAGACGCCAGGCGCGAGGACGCGCAACAAAGCGTGATCGGCACGCTGTTTTCCACGCGTTATCGCACGGGCACGCTGCTGTTGTGGATCGCGTTCTTCTGCACGCTGTGGGTCTACTACCAGGTCAGTAGCTGGCTGCCGACGGTGATCACCAGCGCGGGCATCGACGCCTCGCATGCGGCGCGTGTCGGCGCGATGCTGCCGCTCGGCGGCACGCTCGGATCGCTCGTCAACGCGCGGCTGATGGACCGGATGAATCCGTTCTTCGTGCTGTCCGGCTCGTATGCGATCGCGGCGGTGTCGATCGCGCTGATCGGCGTGGCGATCGGCGAGCCGTTCCTCGTGTACGTCACGGTGTTCATGGCGGGCTTCGGGCTGTCCGGCGCGCAGACCGGCGCAAACGTGCTGGTCGCCGGCTTCTACACGACGGCGGCGCGCGCGACTGGCGTGAGCTGGGCGCTCGGCGTGGGCCGCATCGGATCGATCATCGGTTCGATGACGGGCGGCGTGCTGCTCGCGACCTTCCATTCGCTGCCGGCCGCCTTCGCGCTGTTCGCGGCGCCCGTCGTCATCGCCGGACTGGCGATGCTCGCGAACGGCTGGGTGTATCGGTCGCGCGCCTGAACATTTCAATTTTCATTCGATAAAGGATCAAGACATGCGGTTCGTGAATTTCATCAGGGAAGGACAAGCGACGCTCGGCGTGCGCGATGGCGACGATGTACGCGTGCTCGGCACCGAGCCGCTGGAATCGGTGCTGGCGCGCGGCGTCGATCTGAACGAGTGGGCTCGCGCGAACGCCAGCGAAGAGAAACTGCCGATGGCGGGCCTTCGCTTGCTGCCGCCCTTGCAGCGCCCGCCGAAGATCATCTGCGTGGGACTCAATTTCGCCGATCACACGAAGGAGAGCAACTACGAGCAGCCCGCGTATCCGACGCTGTTTCTGCGCGTGAACACGAGCCTCGTCGCGCACGATCAGCCGATGATCCGCCCAGATGTAGCGGACTCCGAAGGACTCGACTACGAAGGGGAGATCGCGGTGGTGATCGGCAAGGGCGGGCGTCATATCGCAAAGGACGATGCGCTCGCCTGCGTGGCGGGTTATTCGCTCTTCAACGACGGCTCCGTGCGCGAATATCAGTTCAAGACGCCGCAATGGACCGTGGGCAAGAACTTCGATGCGACCGGCGCGTTCGGCCCCGATCTCATCACCGCCGATGAACTGCCGCCGGGCGTCAGGGGCCTGCGGCTGGAAACGCGCGTGAACGGCGCAGTGGTTCAGTCCGCGAATACCGACGAGCTGGTGTTCGACGTGGCCTCGCTCATCAGCATCATCAGCGAGGCGATCACGCTCGAAGCCGGCGATGTGATCGTGTCCGGCACGCCTTCGGGTATCGGCTGGGCGCGCACGCCGAAGTTGCTGATGAAGGCGGGTGACGTGTGCGAAGTGAGCGTCGAAGGCATGGGCGTGCTGCGCAATGTCATCGCGGATGAACCGGCGCGCTGAACCTCGGGAGGCGATCATGGCTGCCGTTCATTCGGTCGATCACTTCGCGCTCAACGTGCCTTCAGTCGATGAAGCCGAGCGCTTTTTCAAGGCATTCGGTCTCGATGTAACGCGTGCGGGCGCGCATCGAGACGAACTCGAACTGCGCGCCGCCGATGGCTGGCGCTGGGCGCGCGTGCTGCCCGCGGCGGACAAGTCGCTGGCGTATCTGAGCTTCAACTGTTTCGAGCACGATCTCGCAACGATTCGCGCGCAAGCGCAACACGCAGGCGCGCGATTTGTCGATGGCGACGAGGGCGTCTGGTTCCGCGATCCCGATGGCAATCTCATTCAGGTCAAGGCGGGAACGAAGACGAGTCCGTCATCGAAGACGCCGCATGCGGTCATGGGCGCCGCAGCGGACGAGCGCGGCAACTGCACGCGTTCCGAGGTGAAAGAGGTCAGGCCGAACCGCCTTTCGCACGTGCTGCTGTTTTCGCCGGACGTGCTGCGCGCGGTCGGCTTCTACGGCGCGGCGCTGGGCCTGCGCCTCTCCGACCAGTCGCGCGACGTCATCGCGTTCACGCATGCGCCGTACGGCAGCGATCATCACCTCGTCGCGTTCGCGAAGAGCAGCGCGCGCGGCTGGCATCACGCGGCGTGGGACGTAGATGACGTGAACCGCGTGGGCGAAGGCGCAGCGCAGATGGCGGCCGCCGGCTACACGAAAGGCTGGGGCACGGGACGTCATGTGCTCGGCTCGAACTACTTCCATTACGTGGAAGACCCGTGGGGATCGTTCTGCGAGTACTCGGCGGATATCGATTTCGTGTCGGCGGGACACGCGTGGCCTGCGGGCGATTTCGCGCCGGAGGATTCGCTCTACCTATGGGGACCGCCCGTGCCGGAGAACTTCATACACAACACCGAAGCATAGGCATCGCTAAAAACATAAAAGGACGGAGACATGAAACGCAAGATGATGGCGGGCGCTGCCGCGCTTTCGCTGTGCTGCGGCGCGCACGCGCAAAGCAGCGTCACGCTGTACGGGATTCTCGATACGGGTATCGAACTCGTCACGCACGCGGGACCGACCGACGACAAGGTCGTGCGGATGCCGGGCATCACCGGCTCGCTGCCCTCGCGCTGGGGAATGCGCGGCGTCGAGGACCTGGGCGGCGGATATTCGGCGATCTTCACGCTGGAGAACGGTTTCAACGTCCGCTCGGGCGACGTCAATCAGGGCGGCCGCCTGTTCGGCCGGCAGGCGTGGGTCGGCGTGTCGAACCGTTTCGGCACGCTCAGTTTCGGGCGGCAGTACACCATGTCCTACTGGGCCATCGTCGATGCCGATCAGCTCGGACCGGATATCTACGGTGGCGTCGGCTCGCTCGATTCATACATGCCCAATGCGCGCAGCGACAACACGGTCGCCTATAAAGGCACCTTCAGCGGCGTCACGATAGGCGGCACGTATGCGCTCGGCCGCGATTCGGCCGGAACGGGCAACTCGCCCGGACAGGGAACCTGTGCGGGTGCGATTCCCGGCAACTACAACGCATGCCGGCAGTGGTCGGTACTCCTGCGCTACGACGCGAATGCGTTCGGCGTCGCGGCGTCTTACGACGAGCAGCGCGGCGGCCCGGGCGCCGCCGCGAATCTCTTCAACGGAACCGCGCCGATTGCGCTGACCAACAGCGGCGACAAGGACGCCCGCACGCAATTGAACGGCTATATCAAGCTCGGCCAGCTGAAAGTGGGCGGCGGCTGGCTCGGACGCCGCGTGCAGACGGTGTCGCCGACGCTCGCCGATGTGCATACCGACATCTTCTATCTCACCGGCACGTACTTCGTCACACCGGCGATGTTCGTCGATGGCGGCGTGTATCGCACCGTCGACACGGCGCAGGACACGCGCGCGACGCTCGCCGCGCTGCGCGGCACCTATCTGTTGTCCAAGCGCACGGGCGTCTATCTGCAAAGCGGGTATGTCTTCAACAGCGCGAAGGCGCGCTACACGCTGAGCCAGGGCGGTCCGGGCACGACGCCGAATGCGGGCGTCGGTCAACTCGGCGTGATGGCGGGCATCCGTCACTCGTTCTGATCGAGCGGACCGCGCGCGTCGCGATCCGCTCTGCTTCGACATCGAACCTCAGAACGCGACGCGCGCGCCGGCCGTCAGGCCATATGCGGTCCGGCGAGCCGCCGCTTCGCCTTCGACATGCGCGAACAGATGACCGTTCTTCGACACCCGCAGCGTGCCGTCGAGACCGAGTTGCCCGAACACGCGCCCCGAATGCGGCGAAGTCGTCGTGAGGCCGAGTCCCGCCAGGTTCGCGTCGACGCTCGGTCGCGTGAGACTGCCGGCATCGACGCCCACGGCCGCCGTGAAGCGGTAGGTCACGCGCTGCGCGAGCGGGTCCTGCACACGCGAGCCGCCGGCAAGCCCCGTCATCATGCGCACGCCGTTGCCCGAGTAGCTGTCGAGCGACAGCGCCGCAGGCGAGGCCGAGCCTTCCGAGCTCGCGTCGCGCGACACGTGCTGGTAGATCGCCCGGGCGAACGGCTCCAGCCGCTGCGTGCCGATGTCCACCGGCAGGCGCACGCCCGTGGCGGCGAGCACGTCGCGGCCGTGCGTGCCGCTGGTCAGCCCGGAGGTGGCGCCGAGGGCGTCGGCATGATGCGTGTCCCAGCTTTGCGCGCCATAGCCGAGCGTGCCGTCGAGCAGCACGCGGCCGAGCGCATGCTGCCCGTACACGAAGCCCATGCTTTCCTCGATCGCGCCGTTGCCCGCATCCGCCGACACGTTGGTCTGCGTGTAGGCGAAGCCGACGCCCACCTTCGTCGTGGCGTTGCGCACGATATCCGCGCCGGTCGCCACCTGGTTGTCGCGTGAGGTGAAGCCGGAGGCGTGACTGTCGCTGGCCGAGGTGTTGTTGCCGTGCGTGACGTTCGCCCAGAGCGTCTGACCGTGGTCGATGCCGCCCGTCGCGATGTCCGACAGATGCGACGCGACCTGTCCCTGCACGCCGAGTGCCGCGCGCGGCGCGGCTGCTGCCATGTCCGCGTGGATCTCGCCGGAGAGCGTCTTCGCTACCGGCCCGATCTGCGCCGCCTGCGCACCGGCCACCCCATAGATCAGCTGGCTCTGCAGCGCGGACGCGCTGCCCTTGTCCTGCGCGCCCATGATCGTGTCGAGCAGCGCGGCGGCCGCGCGCGCGTTGTCGTTTTCCGCCGCGAGCGTCGTCGCGTAGGAAACCGGCGTCACGCGCAAGTCGATGCTGTTGCTGCCGTTCATGTCGTAGAACGCCTGCAGGCGCGTGCCCGCCCGCAGCCCGTCCGAAGGCTGCGCGAGCGCGTCGAAGCGCCCGCTGATGCCGCCCTCGGCCGTCACGATGCGGTAGGTATCGCCGAGACTCGGCACGAAGGTATTGGTCGCGTCGCCGGTGATGCCGCGCAACAGCGGCGCGAGCGTGCCCGCGGCGATGAACGGATGATTCGCGCCGAACACCAGCAGTCGCGAATAGTTGCCTGCGCCCGTGCCGGTGCCCGTTCCGTCGATGTCCACCTCGAAGGTGCTGCCGGGGTTCATCGTCACCGTGCCGTTGACCGCGAGCGTGCCCGGCGAGTTGCCGGGCGCGAGACGGCCGCTCACCGAGAGCGCGCCGTCGATCGCGCCGACGCCGCGCAGCGTGCCCGCGGCGAGCACATCGACCGCGCCGGTGATCGAGCCGTTCGCGCGCAGCGTGCCGGCCGCGACGCATGCGCCGCTCGCGAGCGACGCGGAGCCAGCGATGGTGAGCGCGCCGCCGCCGGACTTGTTCAGGCAGGCGGTGCCCCCGGCCGACGCGATGGCGCCCGACAGCACGGCGCTCGTGCCCGCGGCGACATCGACCGTGGACGCGCCGGTCACGATGAGCTGCTGGGCGGCGGTGAGCGAGGCGGTCGTGCCGAGCGTGGCGCCGTTCAGCACGATCGCGCCGCTGCCGAGCGACGAGCCGTTGCCGATCTGCACCGTGCCGCCATTGATGAGCGTGCCGCCCGTGAAGGTGTTCGCGCCGCTCACCGCGAGCGTGCCCGCGCCGTTCTTCACGAGGCTTCCCGTCCCGCTGATCGGGCCGCTCGCAGCGAGCGTGACGCCAGTGAGCGTCGTCAGCGAGGCGCCCTCGGCGCCGATGACGATCGCGCGCGCCGTGTCCATCGACTGCGTGACCGTGAGGTCGCCTCCGTGGAACGTGAGAGCGCCCGCCGCTGCGCCGAGATTCGTATCCGAGGCGACATTCAGCGAGCCGCCGGCGAGCGTCGTGCCGCCGCTGTAGGTGTTGTTGCCGGCGAGCACTTCGGTGCCGCCCTGCACGCGCAGCCCGCCCGTGCCGGAGATCGTCCCGTCGAAAGTGCCCGCGGCGTTCGAGAGCGACAGCGTGCGCGCGCCCAGCGCGACCTGGCCGCTGCCGGAAAGCGACGTGACGGCCGTATCCGCCGCGAGGCCCGAGATGTCGAACATGCCATCGTTCGACACGCCCGAGGACGCCGCGATGCTGCCCGCGCCCGCCAGCGCGAGCGTCGCGCCCGCGCCGATATGCGTCGCGCCTGTGTAGGTGTTCACGCCCGTGAAGGTCACGCTGCCGCCGCTCGCATTGTTGACGATGCTGAGCGCGCCGGGCGCGCCGCTCGCGGCGTCGGCGATCACGCCGGAAAACGTCGACGTCTGGCCGTTCTGGTCGATGGTGCCGCCGGCCGCGCCGATCGAGAGCGCGCTTGCGACCGTCGCGCTGTCCACGCGCAGCGTGCCGCCGCTGAACACGGGGTTCACGCTCGTGCCGAGATTGCTCGACGAGAAGTACGGCGTGCTGGTGTCGATGTCGGAAGGAGGCACGCCGCCCGTCGTCGCGACCGCGTTGCCGGTGAACGTGCCGGGCTTCGAAGCGACATAGAACACCGGACTGACCGAGGTGTCGTTGTAGTTGAAATCCGCGAAGCCGATCGTATAGGTGCCCGTGGCGCCGATCGTGAAGCTGGTGATGATCCACTGGGTCGTGCCGTAGCTGCCGAGCACCAGCGTGCTCGCCTGCGCGGGCACGTACGTCGGCGACGCGCCGTTGAGCGCCAGAATGCCGACCTGCTGGGTGCCCTGGCCCGCGACCGAGAACATGACGCCGTCATTGAAGGGCTGGTAGTCGTTCGCGGCATACGCCCACGCGAAGGAATAAGTGCCCGCGGACAGCGTGAACTGCTTGTAGATGTAGCCGTAGTTCGTCGTGCCGCTCACGAGATTGCTGATGCTGCCCGGCGTCAGCCCGAAGCTCGCTTCCACGGTTCCGACCTGGTTGTATCCGCCGCCCGGCGTGATCTTCGCCATCTGGTCGCCGACCGCCGGCGTGAGCGAGTAAGGCTGGCCGCCCACGGTGAAGGCGTTCGTCGTGCTGAGCACGGCGACGGAGCCGGATTGCGTCCAGCCCGTCAGGCCGTTCGAGAAATCGAGGAAGGTCGAGGCATGCGCATTGACCGGCAATGCGCAGCAGAGAACGCCGATACCCGCGGAAACGGTCTTGCCGCACACCTTGACGATGCGGAATACCTGATGCTGCACACTCATGAGCTGCCTGTTCAGTTGATTTTGATTGACGTCGTCGGGCAGCCGCGCTGTCGTGCCCGTTCTCCGGGTCATTGACGGCAAATTTTTTGAAATATTTAGTGAACACCTAGGAAATATTCGGCGCGCCGCTGAATGGCACGCTCGTGCTGCTCGGCCGCTGAAGACTGCAGACCACGCCGAATTGAGCTAGCGTGTCGAATCCTTATCGACTCTCTGACAACAACGCCCATGTCCCGACCGCTTCAAATCGACTTCGTGTCCGACATCGCCTGCCCGTGGTGCGCCGTGGGCCTGGCTTCCCTGCAACGCGCGCTGGCGCGCCTCGGCGATGAAGTCGATGCGCATATCACGCTGCATCCGTTCGAGCTGAATCCTGACATGGGTCCGCAGGGCGAGCGCATTGTCGATTACATCGGCCGCAAGTACGGCCGCACGCCCGAGCAGATCAAGGAGGCGCAGGCCGTGATCCGCGAGCGCGGCGCGCGCGAAGGCTTTGTTTTCGGCGAACGCAACCGGGTCTACAACACGTTCGATGCGCATCGGCTGCTGCACTGGGCGCGCATCGAAGGCAGGCAGTTGCCGCTCAAGCTCGCGCTCCTGGGCGCGTATCATGGCGAGGGCAAGGACCCGAGCGATCGGAACGTCCTGATCGAAGCGGCCCGAAGCGTCGGCCTCGACGGCGACAAGGCGCGCGAAATTCTGGAGAGCGGCACGTATGCCGATGAAGTTCGCGCGGAAGAGCGCGAGTTTCAGCAATTGGGGATTCAGTCCGTGCCCGCGATCATCCTGGACCGGAAGTTCCTCGTGAGCGGCGGTCAGCCGTCCGAGGCGTTCGAAGAAGCGATACGTAAGGTCATCGGCGAGCAGGCGTAAGAGGCGTGCGTCGCCGAGGCCTTCGGAATCAATCGACGCGTGGCGTCACGAGTTCGCCGTCGATCGCTTCGACGGGCAGCTTCGTCAGGCACAAACCCGGCGCGCCGACCGCACACCCCGACGCGAGGTCGAAACGCAGGCCGTGCGCCGGGCATTGCAGCACGTGGCCGTCCAGCCGGCCATTCGCGAGCGATGCGCCGTTGTGCGGGCACGAGTTGTCGATCGCGTGAATGGCGCCATCGATATTGAACAGCACGACGCTGCGCCCGTCGATGAATGCGATCTTGCGCGAGCCGGGTTTCAGATCGTCGGCGCGGGCAAGCGCCATGTTCACCGCCACGATTTCAGGTCTCCTGACGGTGTATGCGCGTCCATCCAGTCATACGGTTCGCGGGTTCGTCCCCACGCCCAGGTTCGCGCCGCCGATGCCGACGTTTCCCTTGCGCGCCGGCTCGTGTTTGAATCCTTCTGCTCGACGATAGTGGCGACTTGCGTCGACGATGCGGTCTGTACGTGATCTGACATTTGCAGGGTTCTCCATCAAAGGGAAGCGGATTGGCGTGGGCGTTCGTCGCAGAGTTCGGCGATCAGTTCATCGGCGAGCGGCCATTCGCCGTGCCCCGACGCGGGATTCAGATGGCCGGCAGCGCCGATATCGACGAAACGGCTGCCCCACGCGTGCGCGAGTTCCTCGACGCGTTCGATGCGCGCCAGCGGATCGTTGGTGCTGGCGGCGACGATGCTCGGAAACGGCAAACGCGCGCGCGGAACGGGAAGCCATCCTTCCCGCTGCAGGATGTCCGGCGACGGGTAACCCGGCGGCATCGGCGCATCGAAATCGGGCGGCGTCGCGAGCAGGGCGCCGTGAATCTGCCGTGTGTGGCGCTGCGCCCAGTGCACGGTGATCATGACGCCCGCGCTGTGCGCGACGAGCACGACCGGTCCGTCGATTTGCGCCAGCGCCGCATCGAGCGCGGCGACGCGGGCCGCGCAGCTTAGCTTGTCGTGCTCCAGCGGCGGCACCGAGCGCGCACGGGTAAGCCTGCGTTCGAGCAGGGTCTGCCAGTGATCGTCAACATGATCGCGTAGTCCCGGAACGATCAGGATCGTGGGCGTCGAGTTGGATTGCATGATGCTCATACGTGCAATGAAGGCTTGTTGTTCGCGGCCTGACCGCGCAATGCGTCGATGCGGCTCAGATCACGCACATACCTCGCGCGGCCGATGGCGAACGCGAGCATCGCCGCCAGACTCACGAAAGGAATGACCTGCAACGCACCCAGCAGGCCGATGCGGTCGGCGATCATGCCGGTGACGAGCGGACCGGGCGCGAGGCCGAGCAGGTTGTTAGCGAGCGTCAGCGTCGCGAAGGCGGACGCATGGATCGCCGATGGCGTGAGATTCGCCACCATCGCCCCCGCCGGTCCGGACGTGCCCGCCACCACCAGGATTCCCGCCCCGAGCAGCACGAGTTGCAACGGGCCGGCGTCGAGCCTGAAGCCGACGGAAAGCAGCACGAGCGAGATCAGGCAATAGGCCAGCGCCGTGAGCCACTTGCGCGAGGGCGCGTGTCGGCAGATGCGGTCCGTGATGACGCCGCACGCGACCATGCCGAGCCCGCCCAGCAGCACGAAGACCGCGGCTCCCGCGGCGGCCTTGTCCGCGGGCATCGCGTAATAGCGATTCAGAAAGCTCGGCATCCACGCGATCACCGCGCCCATGATGAAGAGCTGCAATCCGCTGCCGACATAGGCGCAGACCACCGAGACCGTCGAAAAGAGTCCTGCGATCAGCGCGCGCAGGCTCGTGCGCATGCCTGCGGCTTCCTCTCTGGCCGCCTGGCGATCGGGAAAGCGCGCCGCAATGCGCGCGTCCGACACCACCAGCCGGTAGACGATCACCAGCACGATGCCGAAGCATGCCATCGCGCCGAACGACGCGCGCCATCCGAGATGCACGGCGACAAAGCCGCCCAGCGCCATGCCGAGCACCGAGCCGAACGCGCCGCCGGCCATGAACGCGCCGGTGAGCGTCGAGCGCAGATGCGGCGGAAAAATACTGAGAATGAGCGCGATGCCCACACTTCCGTACGCCGCCTCGCCGAGACCCACGAAGGCGCGCGCCAGCAGCATTTCGCCGTAGTTGGTGGCGATGGCGCAGCCGAGCGTGGCGAGACTCCAGAGCGTCGCCATGATGATGAGGCTGCGCACGCGGCCCCAGCGGTCCGCCAGCACGGAGAGCGGGAAGGTCAGCACGCCGACCATCAGCGCCACCACGCCGCTGAGCGAACCCAGTTGTGTGTCGGACAGACCCCAGGCCTGTTTCAGCAGCGGAAACACCGCGTTCAGAACTTGTCGCGACATATAGTCGGACAGCAGCAGTCCGAAGGTCAGTGCGAATATGATCCACGCGTATTTGCGTGATGTGGCCGTGGGCGCGGCGATGTCGCGCGCGTGCGGCCCTGTGCAGTCGATTTGCAAAATTGTCTCCTCCGATGTCCGGCGCTGGCTTCTGCGAGCCGTTCGCGCCTGAGAGTGATAGCCGGGCTTCAGGCCGCGCGCAGGGGAAGGTTGACCTGGCCCGCCTTGCGGTTCGGCGCCATGCCCATTTGCGCGAGCGTCTCGTCGGCGTCCTTGTATTGCACGCCGATCTTGTAGATCTCGCGCGCTTCCTTGCCGCTCGCGATTTCGCGGCCCAGTTCACGCGCGACGCGCACGCACTGCTCGATCTGCTGCACCGACGTCATGCGGTTGCCGTGCTGATCGATGATCGTGTCCTCGATGCCGCAGCGCGGATGCAGGCCCATCGACATCGCCATCATGTTGAACGGCAGCACGTTCTTCAGCAGCGACTCGGCCGTCAGCGTGCAGCCATCCGGCGCGCGGTGGACGAAGTTGAAGAAGTTGAACGGGTTCGGGCCGTCGAAACCGCCACCGATGCCGATCCACGTCAGATTCAGCGGACCCGTGTAGACGCCCTTGCGCACGAGGCGTTCGAGCGTTTCCAGCGCATGGATGCCGGTGAGCTGGAAATGCGGCTGGATGTTGGCCGCCTGCAGTCGCCTGAGATGCTCCTCGACCCACGCGGGGCCGGCCGGAACCGTCATTTCGCTGTACGCGGCCATGAACGCCGGATTCGAGAGCGAGGTGCCTTCCAGATACTCCGGATACAGCAACTCCATGATGTTCATCTGCGTCGTGTTGATCGCGACGGTCACTTGGTCGGGCTTCGGATCGAGATCGGCGAGCATGTGACGGGTATCGTCGGACAGCCACTTGGCCGCCTGACCGTCGTTTTCCGGCGCGAACGAGATCGAGCCGCCCACCTGAATGATCATGTCCGGCACCGCCGCGCGCACACCCGCGATCAGTTCGTTGAACTTCGACAGGCGCTTGGAACCCTTGCCGTCCAGTTCGCGCACGTGCAGATGCAGCACGGTGGCGCCCGCCTCGTAGCAGTCGACGGCCTTCTGGACCTGTTCTTCCATGGTGACCGGAATGTCTTCGGGGAAGTCGGCGGGCATCCATTCGGGGCCGTACGGCGCGACCGTGATGACGACCTTGTCCTGGTTTTCGGGGTGCAGCGAATCGTCGAGGAATTGCATGGGGTGCTCCAGCGTAAATAGGATCGATGTATGTAAGGCGCGATGATCAGTAAGGCGCGTCGCCGATGATCCCGGCGCGTTCCATCTTGCGATGGCACGGCGGGTAGTCCATGACCGCGTAATGCTGCGTGCTGCGGTTGTCCCAGATCGCGACGCTGTTCTTTTTCCAGCGCCAGCGGACCTGGTGTTCCGGGATGTACGCCTGGCTGATCAGGTAGGCGAGCAACTGGCCCGCGCCCGGATTGGCGTCCTGGCCGAAACGCACGCGCTCAGGCGTGTGATAGTTCGTGAAATGCGTAGTGAACGCGTTCACGAAGAGCGTCTTCTCGCCCGTCTCAGGGTGCGTGCGCACGACCGGGTGTTCGGCGTCGGGAAACTGCGCTTTGAGCGCGAGCCGCTTTTCGACCGGCATGGCGGCCCCGAAGCTGGCCTCGATGCTGTGGCGCGCGCGCAGATCGGCGATCTGCGTCTTGATGTGCTCGGGCAGGTTCTCGTAAGCGAGGACCATGTTCGCCCAGATCGTGTCGCCGCCGACCGGCGGACATTCGACGCAGCGCAGCACGCAGCCGAAAGGCGGCGCGGCGCGCCAGGTGGCGTCGGTATGCCATGCGTTTTCGTAGCGGTCGTTGGGCTGGTCGGGATTCTTGTAGATACGCACCAGACCCGGATGCTCGGGATCGCTCCCGGCGACCGGATGATCCTCCAGCTCGCCGAAGCGGCGGGCGAACGCGACATGGTCGGCGCGCGTGATGTCCTGATCGCGCAGGAACAGCACGCGATGCTTGAGCAGCGTGGCGCGGATTTCCGCGAACAGGCCGTCGTCGTGCACCGCGTCCGCGAGGTTCACGCCGCTGAGTTCGGCCCCGATGGAGCAGGTAAGTTGTTCGACGCGCATGATGTGTCTCCTCACACGACGAAAATGGATGAACCGGTGGTCTTGCGCGCTTCGAGATCGCGATGCGCCTGGGCGGCATCCTGCAGCGCATAGCGCTGGTTGATCTCGATGCGGATGCGCCCGCTCGCGACGTGCCCGAACAGCTCGTCCGCGAGCGCCTTCTTCTCGGCCGGATCGGCGATGTAATCGGCCAGCGCGGGGCGCGTCAGATAGAGCGAGCCTTTCATCGCGAGCAACTGCGGATTGAACGGCGGAATCGGACCGGACGCGGTGCCGACGCAGACCATCAGGCCGCGGCGGCGCAGCGAATCGAGCGACGATTCGAACGTGTCCTTGCCGACGCTATCGAACACGACGTTCACACCGGCGCCGTCCGTCAGTTCCCGCACCCGTTTCGCGACGTCTTCGTGGCTGTAATTGATGACGTGGTCGCAGCCGTGCGCACGCGCAACTTCGGCCTTCGCCTCGCTCGACACCGTGCCGATCACCGTCACGCCAAGCAGGCGCGCCCACTGCGACACGATCAGGCCGACACCGCCGGCTGCCGCGTGCAGCAGGATCGAGTCGCCTGCCTTGAACTCGTGAATGCGGCGCATCAGATAGGACGCGGTCAGGCCGCGCATGGTCATCGCGGCGGCGGTGGCGCATTCGATGCCGGCGGGCAGCCGCACGAGCGCGGCGGCTGGCGCGAGGCGTTCGGTGCTGTACGCGCCGAGCGTGTTGATGAAGCCAGTGTAGGTCACGCGGTCGCCCACGCTCACCTGATCGACGCCTTCTCCGATGGCCTCGACCACCCCCGCCGCTTCCACGCCCATGCCGGCGGGCAGGGGGACGGGATAGAGGCCGGAGCGGAAGTACGTATCGGCGAAATTCAGACCAACGGCCTCGTGACGCAGGCGTACCTGTCCGGGACCGGGCATCCCGACCGCGACTTCTTCCCATCGCAATACTTCGGGACCGCCGGTTTCGTGAAAGCGGATTGCATGTGCCATGTGTCTCTCCATTCATGCGCGCGGGCCGTCAGGCTCGCAACGTGTTCAGTGTTGTTTCGCGACCCGGTCGACCGGCGCCGCGGAATTGAATTCGCCGTCTACTTCCGACCAGTCGGCGTAGCTCAGATAACGCCGCGCCGCCGGCAGAATCACGCCCTGTTCGCGGCCCATCCAGTCCCAGGCGAAGCGCGCATAGGCGCTCACGGCCTGTTCGAGAACGTCGGGTATCGGCGTGTCCTGGCCGATCATCCGGGCGAGTTCATCGAGCAGTTCCTCGTCGCGTTGATGCAGGCGCTCGAGTTCGGCGAGTTCGGCATTGACCGCCGATGTGCGCTTGCGCAGGCAGCGGAACAGCGAGGTTTTTGCGCGCGCCCCGGCGCCGCGTGCAGGCAGTTCGTGCAGCCTGCGGACCAGCTCTTGCATCGCCGCCGTGCTCGGCACGGCGTCTCGCTCGCGCGCGGCGCGCAGCGTGTCGAGCCATTCGTTGAGCGTGTCGGCGAGCCTGCGATGCGCGTTCAGGAGCGCGCCGATCGACGCCGCCACTGCGGGCCGCCGGTCCGTGCCGCACGACAGCACGCCGGGCAAGACGCCGTCCGTGGTCATCGCCGCCGCCGGGCTTGCGCTCGTGCAGATGAGATCGCAACCGTGGCGGCGGGCCTGCGCGATCAGCGTGTCGAATGAGTCATCGCCGCTGGCGACGACCGTCGTGCAGGCCACGCCCTGTGCGCGGGCGCCGGCTTCGGCTCGCGCCAGCCATTCGTCGGCGTGCGCGCCGGCCGACGACACCTGCAGAAAAGTGATGCGCGCGCCGATGGCCCACGCGAATTCGGTCGCATGGCCGATTGCTTCGACGCTGGCGTCGGTGTCCTCGACAGGAACGAGTAGATGCTGATACATGGCGTTGTGCGCTGGATTGGGGTGTGTGCCTGAACTCATCTGCATCGTAGTGCAGGGATTGTTCGTGCGACCCTCTCGCGAAGGGAGGGGTTGACGCCCCCCGGTCATTCGAACGATGCTGTGGGCGCGATCCCAGCCGATGCGGCCCGCGCGGGCCGCTCGATCCTTCAGTCCAACCTGTTCCCGATGGCCCCCACCACAAGCGGCGCGGCACCCTCGACGACCGAACTGGTCCTCAAGACCATCGCGCCACGCGCGCCCCTCAACCTCCTCGTGCGGCTCAGGCTCAGCGCGGATGCCGCGCATTACCGCGATCGCCAGATCACGCTCGTGCAGGCGCCCGCCGGCTACGGGAAAACCTCGCTGCTCGCGCAGTGGCGACGTGAGTATCTGGCGCGCGGGATCGCCGTGGCGTGGCTGCAGGCCGACGAGCGCGACGATCCCGAGCGGCTCCTGCGCGGGCTCGTGCAGGCGGTGCGCACGGGCTGCGCGCGCGCCGGCTTCGGCTCGATGCTGCCCGACGGCGCGCTCGCGGCGGTGGGCAATCTGGACGGCGCGACGGGCTGGCTCGCCGAGATCGCGCTGCTGTCGCTGGACGTCGTGCTCATCATCGACGAATCCGAGCGGCTGCCTGCCGCCGGCGCCGGACTGCTCGCCTACCTGCTGCACAACGCCCCGCAGAACCTGCGCGTCGTGGTGGCGGGACGCGGCGGTCTCGAAGCGCCGATGGCCGATCTGCTCGCGTACGGCCACGGCACGCTCGTCGGACCGGATGCGTTGCGCTTCCGGCTCGATGAAACGATCGCGCTGATTGGCAACCGTTTTGGCGAGCGCGTGGACGCCGACGCGTGCGCGCGCCTGTTCGAAGTCACCGACGGCTGGCCGCTCGGCATCCAGCTCGCGCTCGCCGCAATGGCGCATGCGGCGGACCCGCGCAAGGCGGTCGAAACGATCGCGTCGGGGCCGGGCGGTCTGCGCGAACATCTCGTCGGCGCGCTGGTTGCCAATCTTTCGCCGGAAGACGACGCCTTTCTCACCCGCATCAGCGCGGTCGACGTGCTGCATCCGGAGCTATGCGAGGCGCTGACGGGCCGCGCGGAAACGCCGGAACGTCTCGCGCGCCTGGTGCGTGAGACGCCTGTGTTCATCGCCGTCGAAGACAGCGCGTGGTGCCGGCTGCACACGCTCGTGCGCGACGCGTTGCGCGTGCGCCTCGCGGCGCTGCCTGCCGCCGAGCGCGAGGAGCTGCATGCGCGCGCGATGCGATGGTTCGTCGGCCGCGGCATGATCGAGGAGGCCGCGCGGCACGCGCATGCGGCCGGCGAGCACCGGACCGCCTTCGAACTGGCGGAGCGCAGCCTGCTCGATGCGGTGCGTCACGGGCATCTCAGCCTCGTACTCGACTGGCTCGATCTGATTCCGGAGCCGGAACTGGAACAGCGCCCCCGCTTGCGTCTCGCCGCCGCATGGGCGCTCGCGGTCGGGCAGCGCCACGCGGAGGCGCAGCGCCAGATCGAGCATATTCTCGCCGGGCCGGCCGTCGATACGACCCTGCGCTACGAGTGCGCGCTGATCCTGAGCGCGGCCGCGTATTTCGCCGACGAACCCGACCGCTTCGTGGCGCTCTTCGAACCGTGGGCCGAAGCGCCGCCCGATGGCGGATCGTGGCTCGCGCAGGTTCATGCGAACCGGCTCGCCGCCCGCGCGATGCTGCTCGGCGAGCCGGCGCAGGCGCGCCGCGCGCAGCAGCGCGTGCGTTCCGGCGACGGCTCCGGCACGCTCGACTATCTCGTGCGCTGGGGCGAGCACATCACCGGGGCCAGCTATTTGTGGGAAGGCCAGATGTCGCTCGCCGAAGAGGTGCTGAAGCCCGCGCTCGCGAGCGCCGAGGCGGACCTGAGCCGCCGGCATCCGCTGAGCTGCATCTTCGCGGTGGCGTGCGCGGCGATCGCCTACGAAGACGACCGGCTGGACGAAGCGGCGGCGCTGCTCTCGAACCGCCTGGACGTGCTCGAACGCGGCGCGCCGCCCGAGACCGTCATGCTCGCGTATCGCACGGCGGCGCGCATTGCGGCGGCGCGCGGCGGCGAACATCGCGCGCTCGACATGCTCGAAGCCTTGCACGCGCTGGGCGTGAGCCGCTGTCAGCCGCGCCTGTGCGTCGCGAGTCTGGCCGAGCAGGTCCGCATGCACGCGGGCCGCTATCGTAACGAGACCTGTCAGGCGCTGGTGCGCCGCATCGACGAGATTCTGGATCGCGAGGCGGGGCGCGGCGCGCTGTGGCGCGAGTCGGTCGTGCTGATGCAACGGCTCGCGCATGCCGACGCGGCCATCGCCGCGCGCAACTGGCCGCAGGCGCTCGACGTGCTGGATGCTGCGGGCACGCAGGCCGACGCGCTGAAGATGGGCCGGTTCCGCATCGAAATCCTGGCCTTGCGCGCCTTCGCGAAACAACAGACGGGCGTCGATGCAACCGCGCTGCTGCTCGAAGCGATGAATCTCGCGCAGACCTTCAGGCTGGTGCGCACGCTGATCGACGCGCATCCCTCGCTCGCCGACTGGGCCCGGCGCACGCGCGACGCAGCGGACGCTGAAAACACCGGCACAGTACCGGCGGCCTTGCCGAACGTGCGGCCGCATCCGCGCGAGACGGGCGGGCCGCGCGCGGTGCCGTGCGTCGTGCTGACGCCCAAGGAGCGGGAGATTCTCGAACTGCTGGCGCGCAACCTGACGAACAAGGAAATCGCGCGCGCGGGGATGATCGGCGAGGGCACCGTCAAGTGGCATCTGAAGAATCTCTTCGGCAAGCTCGACGCGAGTTCGCGCAAGCACGCGGTGCGCCGCGCCGTCGTGCTCGGCCTGCTCGAAGGCACCCAGTAAGACCGCGGCGCAATCGGCCGCCCGCGCGCGGCTGATGTTCGCGCTTGTCGCCCCCTCCCGTCGCGAGAGGGGCTTGAATCGCCCCCCTTCCGTATTCTTGCTCCATGACTTCACGCGCCGTCGCGTCGCTCTGCGCGCCGCGATTCCGTGAAGCAATCGATCCGACGATTGCCCGATCGACCGGCCCTGGCTACGTTTGCCCGATGCGAACGCTCAAGCCGATAAAAAATATGGAGACCTCATGAAACTCAGACGCTCATGCTTCGCCGCATTGATGGCCTGTTCCGGCGCCGCTTCCGCGCAAGGCTCGGTGACGCTTTACGGTGTCGTCGATTCTGGCCTGCTCTATCAGAGCACGTCGGCGGCGTCCTTCGCACCGAACGCGCCCAATCTCGGCAAGGTGTATCGATTGAAGGACGGCGGCATCTACGCCAGTTTCTGGGGCCTCAAGGGCAGCGAAGAACTGGGCGGCGGATACCGCGTCAACTTCAGATTGCAGGGTTCGTTCGATACCGGCACGGGCAAGTTCGGCCTCTCCGACACGCCAGGCGTGTCCGCGCAATTCAATCAGTTCGCGACAGTCGGTCTGTCCGGGCCGTTCGGCACCTTCAACGCAGGCCGGCAGATCGTGCCGATGGTCTACGCGATGTTCGAAACCGACGTGCGCGGCGCGCAGTACTTCGGCAGCATTCTCACCGCGTGGCTCGGCATGAACCAGGCGGCCGGCTGGACCGGCACGAGCACGAACGGCGCGATCGGCGCGCTGTACGACAGCAACGCGCTGGTCTATGAGTCGCCGAAATTCTACGGTGCGTCGCTCGCGCTCGAATACGCGCCGGGCGGTGTTCCGGGCGAGTTCCAGGGCGGCACGCGTGAATCCGCCGTGCTGAAGTATTCGAACTACGGCCTGAACCTGGCCGCGGTCTACTACAACGGACACGACGCGAGCCCGTTGCCCGGCGTCGCGCCGACGGGGCTCAACAACAATCGCTTCACGTACTTCGGCGCGATGTACACGTTCCGCGATTTCTCGGTATCGGGCTCGTACAGCCACGGCAAGAATCCGGCCAACGCGGGTCGCGCGGACTACGACCTGTATTCGGTCGGCCTCGGATACAGGTTCAACCCGGTTCTGAAGGTGACGTCCGGCTTCTACTACCTGAAGGACAAGAACAATTCGACGAATCATTCGAGCGAATTCGCGGTGGGCACGGAATACAGCCTGTCCAAGCGCACGCTCGCCTATGCGCAAGTCGGCTATGTCGACAATCACGGCACCATGAACCAGACGATCGTTTATGGACAACCCGTTGCGCCGGGCGAGTCGACCACGGCCGCGATGATCGGCATCCGCCATAACTTCTAAGAACGGACCAACCCATGAAGAGAATCAGTGCAGCATTGATCGTACTGGCGTCGATCGGCGCGAGCCTTCAGGCCGGCGAAACGATGGCGGCGGCGAGCGACCCCGCGATGGCGTCGGCCGCGAGCGCGCCTGTCGCGACGAAAAAAGAAAATCGCGCGCTGCGCAACGGCGTGTACGCCGCGTTCGCGAAAGACAAGCGTATCGATGCCGGAAACATCGGGGTTCGCGCAACGAATGGCGCCGTGACGCTGACCGGCACCGTGACCGAGCCGGCGCAGATCGACAAGGCGGGCGCGCTGGCGAAAGGCGTTCCCGGCGTCACGTCGGTGACCAACAAATTGACCGTACAGCGCAATTTCGGGCAGTAATCAAATGAATCACGACATGTTCGAATCATCCCCCGCAGCGTATGCCTATCCGTTGCTCATCAAGCATCTGCTGCATACGCCGCTCGCCCATGCGGTCGATCAGGAGATCGTGTATCGCGGCGAGACGCGCCTGACCTACCGCGCCATGCGCGAGCGCCTCGCGCGTCTCGCCAATGGTCTCTCTCGTCACGGCGCGAGCATGGGCACCACGGTGGCCGTGATTGACTGGGATAGCCATCGCTACCTCGAATGCTACTTCGCCATTCCGATGATGGGCGCCGTGTTGCAGACGGTCAACGTGCGGCTTTCGCCCGCGGAAATCGCCTACACGATCAACCATGCGGGCGCGCAGATCCTGCTGCTCCATACCGACTTTCTGCCCGTGATCGAATCGATCAGGGATCAGCTCGAAACGGTGCGCACCTTCATCTGGATCGACGACGCAGGCAGCGAAGCGAGCGCGCACACGATCCCGTTCGCGGACGAATACGAGCGCATGCTGGCCGCCAGCGAGCCCGCGTACGACTTCCCGGATTTCGACGAAAACACGCGCGCCACGACCTTCTACACGACCGGCACGACCGGCCTGCCGAAGGGCGTCTATTTTTCGCACCGTCAGCTCGTGCTGCACACCATCACAGGGATGGCGGCGCTCGCAAGCCCGGTGTCCGGGCAGCGCTTTCATCGCGGCGACGTGTACATGCCCATCACGCCGATGTTCCACGTGCACGCGTGGGGCATGCCCTACATCGCCACGGTGCTGGGCGTGAAACAGGTCTATCCCGGTCGCTATCTGCCGGAGCGCCTCCTTGCGCTCGTGCGCGATGAAGGCGTCACGTTCTCGCATTGCGTCGGCACCATCATGCACATGCTGCTCGGCTGCGGCGATGCGAAGAGCATCGATCTGAGCCGATGGAAAGTGGTCATCGGCGGCGGCGCGCTGCCGCACGGACTCGCGCGCGCGGCGCTCGAACGCGGCATCGATATTTTCGCGGGCTACGGCATGTCGGAGACGTGTCCGCTTCTGACGCTCGCGCAACTCAAGCCGGGCAGCGAGACGCTCGATCTCGACGAGCAGGTCGAACTGCGGTGCAAGACGGGCTTGCCGCTTCCGCTCGTCGATCTGCATATCGTGGATGAAGAGGGAATCGACGCGGTTCATGACGGCCGCGCGAGCGGAGAAGTCGTGGTGCGTACGCCCTGGCTCACACAAGGTTATCTAAAGGATGCCGAAGCATCGGCGCAGCTTTGGGACGGCGGCTATCTGCACACGCAGGACGTCGCGAACATCGATCCGAACGGATATCTGCAGATCACCGACCGCATCAAGGACGTGATCAAGTCGGGCGGCGAGTGGGTGTCGTCGCTCGAAATCGAGAGTCTGATCTCGCTGCACCCGGCCGTTTCCGAAGTGGCCGTGATCGGCATCAAGGACGAGAAGTGGGGCGAACGCCCCGTGGCGCTGGTGGTGTTGAAGCCGCAAGCGGCAGCGCCTGCATCGGCGGACGACATCAGGAATCACGTGCTCGCGTTCAGCGAGACAGGACGGATCTCGAAGTACGCGGTGCCGCAGATCGTGAAGATCGTCGATCAACTCGACAAGACCAGCGTCGGCAAATTGAACAAGAAGCGGTTGCGCGAACAGTTCGCGGTTACGCCGGAAGGGAAAGCAACATCATGAGCATCGCAGGATACGGCATCGCGACGATCGACGAGTTCGTCGGCACGGAGTTGGGTGTCTCGGAATGGATCGTCGTCGACCAGGCGCGCATCGACGCCTTCGCGCAATGCACGGGCGACACGCAGTGGATTCACCTGAACGAGGAGCGCGCAAAACGCGAGAGCCCGTTCGGCGGCACCATCGCGCACGGCTACCTGACGCTTTCGTTGCTGGCGACGCTCGCAATCGACGTGGGTCTGATCCCGCCGGATGCGTCGGCTGCGCTGAATTACGGGCTCGACAAGGTGCGCTTCATGACGCCGGTCAGATCCGGTTCCCGCGTGCGAAGCCGCGTGGTGCTGACCGCGGTCGAAAGGAAGGGCGATGGCCGCATGATCGTCAGAACGGACAACGAATTGCAGATAGAAGGCGAGGACAAGCCCGCGCTGATCGCGCAGACGCTCGTGATGATCATCGCGTGACGAAAGTATGGAGATGGAGATGGCAGTAAACGTAAGCAGCGAACAAGACGACATCACGGCCGGCGCGACCGATGGCATGTCCGGCCCCAATCCGTTCGTCGGGCTGCGCGCCGTCGACATGCTCGCCGCCGCGCAGCAGATCGGCGCGCAGGCAGTGCTGCATCCCGCGCTGCTGCTGACGCAGACCGCGGCGCTCGCGCGCGATCTGATGTCGGCATTGCCGCAGCAGAACGACAAGCGCTTCGCCGATCCCGCATGGCGCGATCAGCCGCTGTATCGCGCGACGCTGCATGGGTATCGGGCGTGGTGCAGCGCGGTTGCCGGATTCGTCGAACGCTCGGCGCTCGACGGCAAAAGCAAGGAACGCGCGCAGTTCGTCACGTCGCTCGTGACCGACGCGCTCGCACCGACCAACACGCTGGCGGGCAATCCCGCCGCGCTCAGAAAGCTCGTCGAGTCGGGCGGCGCGAGCGTCGTTGCCGGCATGCGAAACATGCTGACGGACACGCTCTGCAACAAGGGTATGCCATCGCAAGTCGACAAGCGCGCGTTCGAGGTCGGCGGCAATCTCGCCGCAACGCCCGGCGCGGTCGTGTTTCGCAACGAAGTGCTCGAATTGATTCAATACGCGCCCGTCACGCCGAACGTCTACGCGTGCCCGCAATTGATCGTGCCGCCGCAGGTCAACAAGTACTACATCTTCGATCTGGCCGCGAACAAGAGCATCGTCGAATATCTGGTCAAGAGCGAGTTTCAGGTGTTCGCCGTGAGCTGGCGCAATCCCACCGTGGAACATCGCGACTGGGACATGGACACCTATGTCGCCGCGCTGATCGAGGCGATCGGCGCGGTGCGCGATATCACCGGCCATGAGGCCGTGAACCTGCACGGCGCGTGTTCCGGCGCGATGACGATCTCGGCGCTGCTCGGCCATCTGGCAAGCCGTGGTGAGCAGACCGTCAACGCGGCCACGCTGATGGTGGCGGTGCTCGACAATGCATCGGAATCGCAGCTCGGGCTTTTCACCACGCCCGAGGCCATCGAGATCGCCAACCGCAACAGCGAGGCCAAAGGCGTGCTGGCAGGCGACGAAATGGGCCGCATGTTCGCCTGGATGCGACCGAACGATCTGGTGTGGAACTTCTGGGTCAACAACTATCTGATGGGCGAAGCGCCGCCGGCCTTCGACATTCTCTACTGGAACAACGACACCACGCGTCTGCCCGCGACATTCCACGGCCAGTTGCTCGACATCTTCTCGCGCAACCTGCTCAGCACGCCGAAGGCGTTGACTGTGCTCGGCACGCCGGTCGATCTGTCCGAGGTCACGTGCGACACCTACGTCATGGCGGGCGCGACCGATCACATCACGCCGTGGAAAGGCGTCTACAACACGGCGCGCGCATTCGGCGGCAAGACGCGCTATGTGCTGAGTTCGAGCGGCCATATTCAGAGCCTGATCAATCCGCCGGGCAATCCCAAGGCGAAGTTCTTCCACAACGCGGCGCTGCCCGAAGACGCCGATGAATGGCTCGCCGGGTCCCGGTCCGTAGCGGATTCGTGGTGGAGCGACTGGCGCGAATGGCTCGCCGAACGCTCGGGCGCATTGCGCGCCGCGCCCAAAGCGCTCGGCAGCAAGCGTCATCGACGTATCGGGGATGCGCCGGGAACGTATGTTCACGAGGCGTGATCCGCCTCAAAACGTAAAACGTGGGCAAGCGCACCGGGGAATGCCGCGCGCTTGCCCGGCGTTTCGTCGACATTCACATGGACAAGAACGATGAAAAGTGTGCGCACAGTGGATATACAGACCGTCGCGCTCGGCGCGCAACTGCTTCGCGTCGGCATCTGGAAGGGCAGCGATGCGTCGCCGCCGCTCCTCATCTTCAATGGCATCGGCGCGAATCTCGAACTGATCCAGCCGTTCGTCGACGCGCTCGGCGACGTGGAAGTCGTGATGTTCGATATTCCCGGCGTGGGTGGATCGCCCGCGCCGCTCATGCCGTATCGCTTCTCGACGCTCGCCGTGCTAGCCGACCGGCTGCTCGCGCAACTCGGCTATGACGGACCGGTCGATGTGCTCGGCGTGTCATGGGGCGGGGCGCTCGCGCAGCAGTTCGCGTATCTGTATCCGTCGCGTTGCAGGCGGCTGGTGCTGGCCGCGACTTCGCCGGGCGTCATCATGGTACCGGGCAGGCTTTCGGTGCTTTCGAGGCTGGTCGGGGCGCGCCGCTATCGGGACCCCGATTATCTGCGGGAGATCGGCGCGGAAATTTATGGCGGCGCATACAGGCGCGATCCCGGGTTGCTGGCGGAACACGGGCGTCATATTCAGGCGCCCGGCGGGCGTGGATACATGTATCAGCTGCTCGCCACGTGCGGATGGAGCAGCCTGCTGTGGCTCGGTTCGCTGCGCCAGCCGACTCTCGTCATGCACGGCGACGACGATCCGATCGTTCCGCTCGTCAACGCGAAGATCATTGCCAGCCGCATCCGTCGGGCGACGCTTCGCGTCATCGAGGACGGGCATCTTTTTCTCATCACGCAAACGGATGAAGTGGGTCCGCTGGTGCGCGACTTCCTGCTGAAAGCGTAGTGCGGAACCGCTCGATGGTCGATAGGACTGTCGAGCCCTATGTAAGTCGTGAGAACACAGCTCGGATTGTTTCCAGCACGAGGTGATCTGGTCCGCGTCCCCAAATTCGTTGCTCATCAAAAACGGGGTCGCATTAAGAATTTTCCTGTGTCGGGAAGTTTCTCCTCTCCTCATAATCAGTTCGCGGGGATTCTCCTTGCGGATGCCCCATTGCATTTAACGACTTGACTTCGCCTCGCGTCGTGCGAGGCATTCGGGGAACTGATTATTCATGCCGCGTCAATCCGACCAGCGCTTCACTTTCGAACCCGTCAGTGGCGTGCCCTTCGATGTGCGGGAGTTCCGCCTCACCGAAGCGCTCTCCGAGACCTTCACGCTCCAGCTCGAACTCTCCAGCAGCGATCCCGAGATCGACTTCGGCAAGGTGCTGGATCAGCCCGCGCTCTTCACCATCTGGCGTGATGGCGCGCCGGTGCGTTATGTCCACGGTATCGCGACAGCCTTCGAGCAGGGCAAGACGGGGTTTCGGCGAACGGTCTATCACGTGACGGTGGAGGCCGCGCTGGCCCGTGCGAATTTATCCAGCGATTGGCGAGTGTTCCAGCAAAAGAGCATCCTGCAAATTTTTCAGACGCTGATGGATGAACAGGGGATCACTGACTACGAGCAGCGGATTTATCTGCCGCATGAACCACGCGAGTACTGCGTGAACGCAGGGGAAACGGTCCGTCATTTTATCGATCGAAATGCCGCCGAAGAAGGTCTGTACAACGCCTATATCCATACCAAGCAAGGCCACCGACTGATTCATGGCGACAAGCTAATCGTGCATGGTGCAATCGACGGTGGTCCGGTCTCCTACAATCCGAATCCCGGTGGCGACGCGCCCGAACCGGGCTTGCGTTCGTTCCGCTACGCCGAGCGGGTACGAACCGCACGCCAAACGCAGCGTGACTACACTTTCAAGCATCCGCAGTACAACCTGCAACACGTCGCCGACGGCGTGAGTCTCGATCATCAGGGCCGAGGGTCCGAAAACTATAACTTCCCCGCGCGCGCCAAACGCGATGAAGCCGCTCGGCCTTTTACGCAAACCCGCATTCTCGCACTGCGAAACGATGCACAGATCGCGATCGCCGAAGGCGACGACGCGCGCCTGGTGCCCGGTCTGTGCTTCCAGCTCGTCGATCATCCGCGCGACGAGTGGAATCGTGGCTGGCGGCCCGTGCGGATCGAGCACCACGGCAAACAGCCTGTAAGTCAGGAAGAAGAATCCGCCGACGCTCAACAGGGCACGCACTATAGCTACACCGCCGAGTTGGTGCGAGACGATGTCGAATGGAAGGCGCCTTTGCTTCCCAAGCCGCGCATCGACGGGCCGCAAATCGCGACCGTGGTGGGTCCTGCGGGCGAGGAAATTTTCTGCGATGAGTGGGGGAGGGTCAAGATTCAGTGGCCCTGGGACAGGGAAGGGAAGAGCGACGAACACAGCTCCTGCTGGGTGCGCGTGGCGCAGAACTGGGCCGGCGCGACGTGGGGGCATATGTCGATTCCCCGTATCGGGCAGGAAGTGATTGTCGCATTCCTGGACGGCGATCCGGATCAGCCGATCATCATCGGCAGGACGTACCACGCGACCAACCTGCCGCCCTATGAGTTGCCGCGCCACAAGACGCGCATGACGATCAAGAGCCAGACGCACAAGGGCGATGGTTTCAATGAACTGCGCTTCGAAGACGAGAAAGATCAGGAGGAGATCTACGTCCACGCGCAAAAGGATCAAAACATCCACGTCAATCACGATGAGACGACTTTCGTTGGCAATGATCGTAGCGAGAACGTCGAGCACGACGAGACGATCGGCATCGGACATGACCGCAAGGAGAGCGTCGGTAACGATGAGCAGGTCAGCATCGGCCATGACCGGCGGCACACCATCGGACAAGATGCGTTTCTGAATATCGAGCGCAATCACACGATCAACATCGGCAAGGACCGCGTCGAGCAGGTCGGAAACGATCGCAAGGACCAGACGACGGCGAACCATATCATCGATGTGGGTGGCCACGTCGAGCACACCGTGCAGGGGCATCACAAGCTCAGCGCCGGCCAAAGCATCGAGCGGCAGACTCAGAAGTACCAGTTGCAGGCGAGCGACCGCGCGGTGATTCAGGGGCCGGGCGGCACGATCACGCTCGACAGCAGCGGTGTCAAGATCGAAGGTACGGCGATCCGGCTCAAGGGGGCATTGACCGTCGATCCCGATGGCGCAGGGCGCGCTTTCGGTCTCAATGGCACGCCCATGCCCGGCCTCCCTCCTGATGAAACGTCGACGCCTTCCTCATTCTCTGAGTAACCCTGACACGCATTCGACGCCATGTTAATCAGCGCTCCTTTTATCACTGGCACGGCCGACAGTAACGCCAACGAGAACACTCTGGGCGAACTTGTCGGGCAAGGTGCCTTTCCGATCAGCAACGAATTCGGTTGGCATGGCGGCATTCATGTTCAGGCGCCCGGTGCCCCCCAAAAGCCCGAGTGGGTCCGTGCCATCGCCGACGGCACGGTTATCTTTGCACGCGAAAGCGACCCGATGCCCAAACCGGATACTGATCCCGCCATCCTCGCCGCCAACCCGCTGCTCAACTACAAGGGTTGGACTAGCAATGGCGTGGTGATCATCGAGCACACCACTGAAGTTGGCGAGGGCGTGAGCGTCACGTTCTATTCGATCTATCAGCACTTGCACACGCTCGCTCAGCGCACGGAGAACGGCCATCAGAAGACACAGCAGCGTGCGCTGAAGAATGGCGACAAGGTTTATCGGAAGGAATTCATCGGAATGGCTGGCGCGATGTATGGGCAGCCTAACCGTATCCACTTCGAGATCGTGGCGGACGCCGCCAACGTCGCTGCGCTGATGGGGCGCAACAGCGGCGCTTTCACTCAGGCGCGCTCCACGAGCGTGTGGGGCGATATCCATATTCGCGTACCGGCAAACACGCCCTATTACGCGACCGATCCGCGTGAAACTACGCTGCGATACATGGTTCCATTGACTGATAGAGGCGATCCACGCGGCACAACCCTCACCTCCCTTGCCGCACAATTCGCCACCACGGTCGAACGCATCACGCACCTTAATGCCGAACTCATCGCCAGCTTGCGCCAGCGTTATCCTGCGCTTTTCTCAAACGACTGGTTTTCTGCGGTCAATGGTTCGTATCAGAACGCGGCTCGCTTGCCCGCTCCGGATGGTCACGCGCGCTTTGTCACGGTACCCGCGATCTGGGGTTCGGCTCCACCTCCCGCCGATATGCCCGCCGAGCTATGGGCTCAGTGGCAGGTGCCAGTTAAGGGGCGTACCAAAGCAGACACGATCATCTCGCTCAGCGAGAACAAGGCCACGCTGACGCTGACCACGCGCGATGCTTCCGGCCGGGCTTTGGGCAGCATCACCGAGAATAGCTATGATTTATACGAACGCGCCACAGCCCAATATTCCGGCTGTCCCAGCGCGGGGTATGAGTTGCTTCGTTTCGGTCGTGTGCTGGGACCCGACGCGCTGGCGGCCAGCGACCAATATCGAGGCCGCGTTCCGCATATCCGCAAAGTGCGGCTCAACCCGGAGGCGGTTTTCATCGACCTCAACGTGCCGGGCATTCAGGCCTACAGCGATGCGGATTTCCCCGACTGGCAAGGATGGACCTTCATCGATGACGACACCGACGGCAACAGCCGATGCGATTCGAACCGGCTGATCGAGCTGATCCTCGCTGAACTGCCACCTGAATCTGGCGCGGCCGACGATCAGCGCCAGCGCATCGTACGCGCTTATCTCGGCACGCACGAGGCCAGGGTACGCGAGCGCCTGAAGCGATGCGTCGTGAAGATGCCCACCGAATGGTCCAGGAATGACTTCGACACGCGCTGGAGCTGGATGAAGGATGCGGAGGCGGATCGGCCTGCCAATACGCAGTTTTCCAGGACGCTGACGCCAGCGGACTACGAGAAGTTCAAACGCCATCAGGCAGCGTTGGCGTTCTGGGAAGATGCGCAGGCCGCGGGGCTGAAGCTCGACAAGGAGCATTATCACTTTCATCCGCGCCTGTTCATTCAGACGTTCAAGAAGTGTGGGTGGTTGAGTGAGGGGGAGTTGACGCAGTTGCTGCCCATGACGGCTATGCGAAAGAGCGGGACGGGATGGGTGTCGGAGCCGGTGACGATAAACAGAGGTAACAGTCCCGCGATACACAATAACCGTGTCGAACTCAACAAGGCGTTGCGCAAATACGGCATCGCACCAAGTCCACAACGCATGGCCGCCTTCTTTGGCAACGCTATGCAAGAGACGCAATGGTTTGCGAAGCTGTACGAGAGAAACAGCACGGCGTGGTACTTCCCGTGGGATGGGCGGGGCTTCCTTCAACTCACGGGGCCGGACAATTACATTAAGTACTGGCGCTTCCGTGGACGCAAAGTGAGCGATGCACTCAGGGCCGAGCTGAGTGCTGCTGCCTCCAGGGCGCACGCCGAGCGAAAGAACGATGCGTTACGGGATGCACAACACCCAGCCATCACGGCGGCGATGGTTAAATGGCGTGAAGAAGTGGCCGATGACAGGGTCAAGGATCCCGGCGATAGTGCTGGTGCCTATTGGGCCTGGACCGGTGCGGCCAGCTTCGCCGACCAGCCACCGGCTCTGAAGCGCGAGGTCGAGATTGTGAACAACACGATATTCGTCTACTACAGTTGCGAGTCGTTTGGGCAAGTTGCGGCTACCGTGAACTTCGGCAGTCCGGTCAAAGATGCAAGCAAGATCGCCAGGGTCAATGGCATTGTGGCGCGTTATCAGGCGTACACCAATGCGCTCGTGATTCTGGAGGATTATCGAATATTTCCCTATTCACAAGGGCATGAAGAAGAAACACCGGAAGGCCATGAAAGGAGAAGGCCGCAATGAAGAAACGCATGCTATTAGTGGCATGGCTCGGCTGCATCGCGATGTCTGCGTCGGCGAGACAGCCGCACGCGGACCAAATATCAAAGCAAGAATGGAACTTCGACGGATGCCATTTCATGCTGACGGACCTCTATGGAGGCCGAACGACTAGGCCAGAGGGTGCCCTCTATATCGCCAATATCAATCCCTTGGCTCGCCACCCCTTCGATACATCGATTCAATTCAGTTGCGAGAATCCGGCAAGCGCGAAAACGTATCTTGATCTCGCTGGAATCCGAATGACTGGTAAAGAGTGGGCGCTTGATCCGTCTCCGGAGAATGTTGGACTCAAAGAGCAGCGCACGACGTTTCAAGCGCTACGCGGCAAGGGATGGGCTGGTGGGGGAGTCACGCAAGACGACATCAATGGTGACGAGCAGCGTCGTACTCGAATCTATGCATTCTGCATTCCACATAATCAGCTTGCGTTATGTGGTGTAGTCCGACATGTTGGATACCTGATGTGGCCCAAAGAGACGACTCTGCCGCAGGTCATCAAGTTACTTGAAAGCATTGAATTCATCGACAGCTCAGAGCCGTCAAACTGAAAAAAACCCCGCTCAAAGGGTGGCGAGGAAGGGGCAGCAGTCATCAGCAGGCACAGCAGCGTGCGCTGAAGAATGGTGACAAGGTTTATCGGAAGGACATGAAGAAGAAACACCGGAAGGCCACGAAAGGAGAAAGCCATAATGAAGAAGTGCGTGCTATTGACGGCATGGCTCGGCTGCATCGTGATGTCAGCGTCGGCCAAGCAACCAACTTCGGTTCAAGCCATCGACCGTGAAATCCAGTTCGAAGACTGTCACTTCAAAATGAAAGATCCATACAACGGTGACTTTCGAGCATCACGCGATAGCACACCAGCGGTGGGAGGCTATATCGCCAACATCAACCCCAAAGCCCGCCACCCATTCGACACGTCGATTCAATTCAGTTGTGAAAATCCCGCGACTTCACAGGTTCTTCGAGATTTAGTAGCAATGCGAATGACAGATAAAGGATGGGCGCTTGATCCATCATCAGAAATCATCGGCCCAAAAGAGCAGCGCACCACCTTTCACGCACTTCACGGCAGAGGGTGGGATGGAGGGGGCGTAACCGCAGATGACATTAACGGCGACGAGACGCGCCGCATGCGCGGCTACGCCTTTTGCATTCCGCATAGGCAGTTAGCGCTATGTGGCGTGGTTCGGTATGTCGCTTATCTGAAGTGGCCGAAGGAAAGCGTTTTGCCGCAAGTCATCAAGTTACTCGAAAGCATTGAATTCATCGACAGCTCAGGGCCACCAAACTGAAAAAAACCCCGCTCAGAGGCGGGCGAGGAAGAGGCAGCAGTTCATCAGCAGGCACAGCAGCGTGCGCTGAAGAATGGTGACAAGGTGTATCGGAAGGAATTCATCGGAATGGCTGGCGCGATGTATGGTCACCGACGGCAACAGCCGATGCGATTCGAACCGGCTGATCGAGTTGATTCTTGCTGAACTGCCGCCTGAGCCCGGCGCGGCCAACGATCAGCGCCAGCGCATCGTACGCGTGTATCTCGGCACGCACGAGGCAAAGGTGCGTGAGCGCCTGAAGCGTTGCGTGGTGAATTGGAATGGCAGAAGTACCAGCTCTACATCGACACGCACGGCATCAACTTCGATGGCCTGCGATAGCTGAGCCGAGGGCCGCGCAAGCGGCCCTCTCGATTCACATGTTCGGATAACCCGGCCCGCCGCTGCCTTCGGGCGTGACCCATACGATATTCTGCCCCGGGTCCTTGATGTCGCAGGTCTTGCAGTGCAGGCAATTCTGCGCGTTGATGACGAGTTGCTCCGCGCCATCGTCGTCCTTCACGAACTCATAGACGCCCGCCGGGCAATAGCGGCTTTCCGGCCCCGCGTACTTCGCGAGATTGATCGTGACGGGCGCCGTCGCATCCCTGAGCGTCAGATGTGCCGGCTGATTCTCCTCGTGGTTCGTGTTCGAGATGAACACCGAGGAGAGCCGGTCGAAGGTCAGCTTGCCATCGGGTTTCGGGTACACGATCGGCTTGCAGTTCGCGGCGGGCCGCAGCGTTTCGTGATCCGCATGACGATGCTTCAGCGTCCATGGCACCTTGCCGCCAAAGAGCTTCTGTTCGACGCCCACCATCAGCGAGCCGACGACCAGTCCCTTGCTCATCCACTGCTTGAAGTTGCGCGCCCTGTGCAACTCCTCGTGCAACCACGAGCGTGTGAACGATTGCGGATAATCGCCCAGTTCGTCATGCTGGCGGCCGGAGCGGATCGCCTCGAAAGCGGCTTCGGCGGCGAGCATGCCGGATTTGATCGCGCCGTGGCTGCCCTTGATCCTCGACGCGTTCAGAAAGCCCGCGTTGTCGCCGATCAGCGCGCCGCCCGGAAACGTCAGCTTCGGCAGCGCGGTGAGACCGCCCGCCGTGATGGCGCGCGCGCCATACGAAAGGCGCTTGCCTCCTTCCAGAAACGGCCGGATCGCGGGATGCGTCTTGTAGCGCTGAAATTCCTCGAATGGCGACAGGAACGGATTCCGATACCCCAGTCCGACGACAAACCCGACCGCCACCTGATTCTCGTCGAGGTGATAAAGGAACGACCCGCCATAGGTGTCCGTATCGAGCGGCCAGCCGGCCGTGTGAACGACGAGGCCGGGCTTGTGCTGCGCCGGGTCGACTTCCCACAGTTCCTTGATGCCGAGCCCGTAGACCTGATGGCCCGCTTTTGCGCGCAGTCCGAACTGGTCGCTCAACTGGCGGCCGAGATGACCGCGCGCGCCTTCCGCGAACAGCGTGTATTTGGCGTGCAGTTCCATGCCGAGCTGAAAGCCGGCGGTCGGTTCACCATCCTTGCCGACGCCCATGTTGCCGGTGGCGACGCCCTTGACCGAGCCGTCGTCGCGATACAGCACTTCGGCTGCCGGAAAGCCCGGGAAGATTTCGACGCCGAGCGCCTCGGCCTGCTGAGCGAGCCAGCGCGTCACGTTGCCGAGACTGATCACGTAGTTGCCGTGATTTCTGAAGCTCGCCGGCAACGCCCAGTTCGGCGTCTTGACCGATCCCTTCTCCGACAGGAACAGGAACCGGTCTTCCGTCACTTCGACGTTCAGCGGCGCCCCGAGCGCCTTCCAGTCGGGGATCAGTTCGGTGATCGCGCGCGGGTCCATGACGGCGCCCGAGAGAATGTGCGCGCCGATCTCCGAGCCCTTTTCGAGCACGCAAACCGATACGTCGGCGCCTTCTTCCTGCGCGAGCTGCCTGATGCGGATGGCCGCCGACAGCCCCGCCGGACCGCCGCCCACGATCACCACGTCGTATTCCATCGATTCGCGCGGGCCGTATGTTTCGATCCATCGGTCCGATGGATTCGCTTGTCTGGTCGATATCGTCATGAGTTGATCGCTCGCTCAGAACTGGTCTTCATCGAGCGCGAGCACGCCCTGATCGCCCTTCGCGCTGACGATCGACGCCTCCAGCGCGACCGCCTGCGGCAGCAGATGATCGGCGAAGAAATGCGCGGTCGCGATCTTTGTTTCGTAGAACGCGGGATCGTCGGCGCGTTTGGTGTGCGCCGCGATCAGCGCGCGCGCCATCTGCCAGCCCGACAGCACGATGCCGGCGAGCTTCAGATACGCCACGCCGCCCGCGAAAACGGCTTTTGTGTCGCTCTTCGCGTTGTGCAGCATGAACTCGACGGTGTTCGCGAGCGCGGCGCGTCCGGCCATGAGCCGCCGATGCATCGCACCGAATGCGGCGCCGTCGTGCCGTTCGAGCGCGACGAGCGTCTCGTCGATCTGCGCGAGGATCGCGCGGGCGGCCGCGCCGCCGTCGCGAATCGTCTTGCGGCCGATCAGGTCGTTGGCCTGGATCGCGGTCGTGCCTTCGTAGATCGTCAGGATGCGGGCGTCGCGGTAGTGCTGCGCCGCGCCCGTCTCCTCGATGAAACCCATGCCGCCGTGCACCTGCACGCCGAGGCTCGTGACGTCGATCGACATCTCCGTGCTCCAGCCCTTCACGACCGGCACGAGGTATTCGTAGATGGCGGCGTGCCGCGCGCGCGCGTCGGCGTCGGCGGCGTGATGCGCGATGTCCGAATGCGCGGCTGCGACATAGGCGAGCGCACGGGCGCCTTCGGTCAGCGCGCGCATCGTTGCGAGCATGCGGCGCACGTCCGGGTGCTGAATGATGGCGACGGACTGTTTCGCGGAACCGTCGACGGGACGGCTCTGCACGCGATCCTTCGCATAGGCGGCCGCCTGCTGGTAGGCGCGATCCGACACCGCGATGCCCTGCACGCCGACCGCGAAGCGCGCCGCGTTCATCATGATGAACATGTACTCGACGCCGCGATTTTCCTCGCCGATCAGATAGCCGAGCGCGCCGCCGTGATCGCCGTATTGCAGCACGGCCGTCGGGCTCGCCTTGATGCCGAGCTTGTGTTCGATCGACACGCAGTGCACGTCGTTGCGCGCGCCGAGCGAGCCGTCGTCGTTCACCAGGAACTTCGGCACCAGGAAGAGCGAAATGCCCTTGACGCCTTCGGGCGCGTCCGGCGTGCGCGCGAGCACGAGATGCACGATGTTCTCCGCCATGTCGTGCTCGCCGTACGTGATGAAGATTTTCGTGCCGAATACCTTGTAGGTGCCGTCGCCCTGAGCTTGTGCGCGCGAGCGGACCAGAGCGAGATCGGAGCCGGCTTGCGGTTCCGTCAGGTTCATCGTGCCGGTCCATTCACCCGAGATGAGTTTCGGCAGGTAACGCTGTTTCAGTTCGTCGGAACCGGCGGTGAGCAGCGCTTCGATCGCGCCGTCGGTGAGAAGCGGGCAGAGCGCGAACGACAGGTTCGCGGCGTTCAGCATTTCGATGCACGGCGTCGCGATCAGCTTCGGCAATCCCTGTCCGCCGAATTCGGCCAGATGCACCACGCCTTGCCAGCCGCCTTCGCCATACTGGCGGAACGCTTCCTTGAAACCGGGCGTCGTCGTGACTTCGCCGTCATGCCATTCGCTCGGATTCTTGTCGCCTTCGGCGTTCAGCGGGGCGAGAATCTCGCTGTTGAACTTCGCGGCTTCGTCGAGCACCGCCTGTGCGATGTCGAGCGAGGCGTCCTCGAAGCCCGGCAGCGCCGAAATGCTCGCGACATCGGCGAGTTCTTCGATCACGAACAGCATGTCTTTCAGTGGCGCGGTGTAAGTCAATTGTCTCTCCGGATAAATGCGTGTGAGCGCCGCGGCAGCGGCCGTGAAGCTCGCGGATGCGCGCGTGCCATATCCCACAGTGCGTTGAGCCGATCTTAGAGCGGCGCCGGCCCGTCGCGCGCCTCCCGCAACGGGAGGGGCGCAGGCGCGGATGACTTAAATGTTCACTGAGATGACTCGCCGCCGTTAGCCATGCCCACGTCGATAGGCTAATCTCCAAGAACCGAAACCCCGGCGCACTCGGCGATTCGAATCCTTTGACGATCTCGCGGATAGTGCCGCTTTGACCGGGATGACATCCCGGGGGAGTCTTCATGAGCGCATTCACGCGGCGTATCAAAGCGGACCACGTCCTGATCCATGCCCGCGCGTGGATGATTGCGCTCGGCATCTTCATCGGATGCGCGATGTTCGTGCGTTGCGCCGTGGCCGCGCCCCTTCCCGCGGCGATGCAGGGCATCATCTCGAGCTGGGCGGCTTCCGGGCCTCAGGCGGCCGCCGCGCCGTCGCCCGCGAGTCAGGCCGAAATGGTGCGCTCGCTGAACGGCCTGATCGGCACGCTCGACAACGACGCGCAACGCAGCGCCTTCGTCGCGCAATTGAAAGTGTTGCGCGACGCCACGGAGAAAAACGCGCCGGCCGCGCCCGTGCCCGTCAACGGCGATCTGCTCGGGGCGATTGCATCGGGCATCGCCTCGGTCGAAACGAATCTCAGCCAGGGCATTTCGCCGTTGCGATTCTGGGCCGCGCGTTCGAGCGCCGCCGCGAGTGAATTGCGGGCCGTCGTCACCGGCGCGACAGGCGAGTCGTTCGGCATGATCGTCGCGCGCATGGGCACGACGCTCGCGCTCTGGGGCCTGTGCGCGTTCGTGCTGATTCGCGTTCAGCGGCACGTGTTTGCACGCTATGGCAGGAACGTCGCGCTCGCGCCGAATCCGACATCGGTCGAGATGTTGAGCTTCGCCTTGCGGCAGACCGGACCGTGGATCGTCGCATTCCTGGCGGTGCTGCTCTTCGTGCGCGCGATGCCCGACGCGCTCGGCCGCACGCTCGGGCTCGTCATCGCCTATTCGATCCTCGGCGGAGCCATCTTTTCGGCGATCTGCATGATCGTGATCTCGATGTTCAGCACGGCGCATCGTCGCGCCGCCGTGCAGCATCTGCTGGCGCGGTCGCTTTGGCCGCTCTTCGCGGTCGGCGCGTGCGGCGCGCTCGGCGATGGAACGGCCAACGTCGATGTCACACGGCAGCTCGGCCCGAATCTCGCGGGCATCGTATCGACCTTCGCCAGTCTGGCCGCAGCGCTGCTTTTCGCCTATTTCGCACTCGTTTACCGGCGGCCGGTCACGCATCTGATTCGCAATCGCCCGTATGTGCGACGGCGCGATCATCAGTTCGCGACGGAAACGCTCGATATCCTCGCGTCGCTATGGCATATCCCGGTGTTGCTGATCGCGGCGGCGTCGATCGTCGCGATCATCGACGGGCGCGGCGCGGAAAGGGACGTGCTGCGGCCGTCGGTGCTCAGCGCGGTACTGCTCGTGCTGACGATTTTCGTTTCCGCGTTGCTGCTGCATCTGACGCGCCGGCGCGACACGCGTGCGCAACGCCGCGCGCCGCACATGACGCGGCTGTTGCGCTTCGTGTGCACGCTGGTCGTGTTCCTGATCTGGCTCGCCTACCTGCGTTTCGAGCTGGAACTCTGGAGCGGACCGATTGCGCGCGTCATCAGGCACGGCGCGTTGACGCCCGGCTTCAGGCACGCGCTGATCGCGGTCGTCGCGACGGTGTTCGGCGCGTGGTTCCTGTGGATTCTCATCGACACCGTCATTCTCGAAGCGCTCGGCCCGAACAACTCGCGCAACAAGGCGCTCAATCCAGGCACGCGCGCACGCACGATGCTGCCGATCGTGCGCAACGCGATCTTCGTGACGGTCGCGAGCCTCGCGGTCATCGTCGCCGCCGCGAGTCTCGGCATCAATCTGACGCCGCTGCTCGCCGGCGCCGGTGTGATCGGTCTCGCGGTCGGGTTCGGCGCGAAATCGCTCGTCACCGATCTGATCACGGGGCTTTTCATCATCGTCGAGGACACGATCTCGGTCGGCGACTGGATCGATCTCGACGGCGGACATGCCGGCACCGTGATGGACCTCACGATCCGCACCGTCCGGCTGCGCGATGCGCAGGGCGCGGTTCACACCATTCCGTTCTCGCAGATCAAGATCGTGAAGAATCTGTCGCGCGATTTCTCCAACGCGGTGTTCGAAGTGCGCGTCCCGTTCTCCACGAAACTGGACGACATCACGCGCATGATCACGGAAGTGGCCGACGATCTGAGCGCCGACTTTCGCTTTCGCAGCGAGATACTGGCGCCGGTCGAAGTGTGGGGCCTCGATCGCTTCGAGGCGAACTGCGTCGTGGTGAAAGGGCAGATCAAGACCAGGCCGCTGCAGCAGTGGAGCGTGGCGCGGGCCTTCAACGCGAGGCTCAAGCTCAAGATGGACGATGCCGGTATCGAGATGATGCTGCCGCAGATGCAGATTCACTCGCCTGCACAGGAACGCAGCGCGTCGGCTCAGCCGGAGTTGCGCGTGCTGAGGGAGTCGCCCTGAGCGGTCGCGAAGCCGTTGTTTGCCCTATACTGAGCCCACTCCAGGAACCGGAGATTCCGATGCGCGCCCACGTCTCGCTGCCTGTTCTTGCGTCAGTTTTCCTCCTTGCCGCGTGCAATACGCCGCCTATCCCGCCAGGCAAGCCGGTGGATATACCCACGGCGCTCCAGAATGTCCTGGACGGACTGTGCAACTTCAAGAAGGCGCAGGCCGAGCACAAACGGGACTACGGCGTCGCCATCGATTCGATCACCGTGGAACTCGACCTGACCGTCGATGGCGCGCAAAACCCGCCCGTCGCCGTCGCGCCCGATATCAAGTTCATCCCCACCGTCAGTTACGGGCATATCATCACGGCGACGACCGGAAGCAGGCTGCTTGTCTCGCTGAAGAATGTCGACGGCGGCAAAGCGGCGGACATGCGATGCCCATCGACCAGTGCGGAGAAATAAGCCGGTTTGACGTGGGTCAATCGAGCAGCGGGGCGCGGAGATAGGCTATGAGTGTCGCGCAAGGCTTGGTGGCCGCGAGGAAAACGCCATGGGAATTCTAGTGTCAGCGGTGATCTTCCTCGTATCGGCTGGATATCTCGTCGGTGCGTCGGGGCCCGAGCCGTCGACGGAGGTCGCACCGGCGTTCGCGCCGGCTTCGTCGAACGCGGGAAGCGGCGCTGCGCGGCCCTCGACTGGCCGCGGCGATTGAATGCGAGACGACTCGCTCAGTTCCGTTGCGCGCCCGCGCCGCGCGCAATGAGAAATGCGTCCAGTTGCTCGAACGTCTCCGGCATCGCTTCGTCCATGCCTTCGATGGCGATGTCGAGCGCTTCCTTCGACGGATAAAGCTCGCGCATCACCAGCAGCGTCTTGCCGTCCTTCTCCTCGAAGGTCACCGTGGTCACCGCGCCGTCTTCGCTTTCCTCGTTGGTCCAGACGAGGCGGGCGTTCGGCACCACTTCGAGATACTTGCCGAAGAAGGCCAGTGGCGCGGCGGCCTTGGGATGAGCGAACTCCAGGCGATAACTGCCGCCGACACGGACATCCTGTTCGCAGGAAAGCAGGGTTGCGCCGCTCGACTTCGGCACCCACCATTGCCTGAACAGCTCGGGCGTGGTCCACGCTTCGAACACGAGCCGCGGCGGGGCGTCGAAGATTCGCGTGATGACCATTTCACGCTCGGACTTGCGTTCCGATGTCGTGCGGTTGCGAGTGCCGGCGGGCTCATTTTCTCTGCTTGCGACCATCACGTTTCTCCTTGCGTTTGAGTTCCTCGATGACCGTGTCCAGCGCGTCGAAGCGCGCCGCCCACATCTGGCGATAGTTCTCGATCCAGGCCAGCTCTTCCTCGAGACGGCGCGAGCCAAGCCTGCAGGTCCGCACGCGCCCCACCTTCTCCGTGGCGACGAGTTCCGCCTGCTCCAGTATGCCGATGTGTTTCCGCATGCCGGTCAGGGTCATGTGGAAGCGTTCGGCGAGGTCCGTGATGGACGCGTCGGCGCGCATCAACTGCTCCAGCACGCCGCGTCGGGTAGGATCCGATAGCGCGGCGAACGAAGCGTCGAATCGAGCTTGTTGAGAATACTGAGCCATTTGGTTCAGTATTGCATGGGTGTCGATGGGAGGCAAGGGGGACCAGCGCTCAGGATGCGTTGCGCTTCCTTCGAAGCGAAGGCGGCCGTTCGGTCAGGCTGGTTGCCGTGCCGGTTTCAGCGGCGCCCGCCGCCATGAACTGCCGTCGATACTCCGCCGGCGTCGCCTGCTTCGCAGCCTTGAACTGCCGATTGAAATTGGCGACGTTCGCGAAACCCGAGCGGGCCGCGATGACGGACACGGGCAGCGACGTATCGCCCAGCATCCGGCACGCGTGCCCGATGCGAACGCGCGCGATATATCGGCCGACGCTCTCGCCGATATGCTGCACGAAGTAGCGCGTGAGCGTGCGCTCCGACAGGCTCGCCGCCGCACAGAGCTCCGAGACCCGCAGCGGTTCGGCGAAGCGCGCATCGATCATGGCGAGGACGCGGTTGATCCGCTCGGGCTCGTGGCCGGATGGGCCGGCGTTCGTCTGATTGAAGGCGCTCGGCGAAGCGAGCGGATGGCCGGGCGCTTCGGCGAGCATGCACAGAATATCGAGCGCCGCGCTCAGGCGTTCGCGCGGCACGTTCGAGAGCAACTGATCCAGACGGCCACGCATCGATTCCCCGGCCGGCGGTTCGAACGCCAGCCCGCACGCAGCGCGGCGCAAGAGCTTGCGAAGCGGCTCGTATTCGCGGCAGCAGTCCGCCATGCGTCGCGCCCACTCGCCGTCGAACCATATGACGATGGCGACTTGCGGCAAGGACGGCTCGATCGACCGGTTCGATGACCACGTATGCGGCAAATCCGGCGGCACGAGAACCAGGTCCTCGGCTTCATAGTCGCTGACCGAGTCGCCGATGTAGCGCTTGCCGTGACTGTTCATCGTCAGCGTCAGTTCGTACTCGGGATGGTGGTGCCATTCGAACGGAATACGCGCAAGCTGCCGATGGTAAACCCGCACCGAGCAGTCCTCGCCGAACTCGACATGTTCGTAGGCTGGTTTCATGGCCGAAAACGCAAATGAATTGCCTGAATAGTATCACCAGCACCCACCGCCGCGTCATATGCTGTGCGCACAGAAATTGACATGGAGACGATCATGGCGCTGAAAATCGATGACTTGCCGGGCGCGATCCGGCAGGCAAAAAAGGAGTTGCGGGCGGCGCTGCCGAATTACCGGGAGGTGTTCGCCGAAGTCGAACAGGCGATCGGCGCGCAAGCGCAACGCATCGCCGCGCAGCGCGATCGCGGGGAAGACGTGATTCCCGAGATTCAGTTCGCCGACATCGCCGAACGACGCGTGACCGACGAGCAGATCGCGCTCGTCAGATCGCGCGGCGCGTGCGTGATTCGCAAGGTCTTCCCTCGCGCGCTGGTGCAAGAGTGGGACGACGATATCGCGCACTACGTCGAGCGGAACGATCTCGACAAACGCCTCGAAAATCGTGCGGAAGACAAATACTTCGGACAACTTGCTTCGAGCAAACCGCAGATCTACGGCGTGTACTGGTCGAAGCCGCAAGTGCTGGCGCGTCAGTCGGAGTCGCTGACGGCGGCGCGCGTCTTTCTCAACAGGCTCTGGCGCAACGAGAGCGAAGGGCGCGTTCATTTCGATCCGGAACACGTGCCTGTCTATGCGGACCGTCTGCGCCGGCGGCCGCCCGGCTCGGCGTCGCTCGGTCTGTCGGCGCATTGTGACGGCGGCTCGGTCGAGCGCTGGATCGAAGGCAATTTCCGCAAGGTGTATCGCCACGTTTTCTCCGGCAACTGGCAAGGCTACGATGCGTTCGACGCCGCCTTCCGTCCCGATGTGGAAGAGATCGCGTCGCCGGCGGTGTGTTCGATGTTCCGCACGTTCCAGGGCTGGACCGCACTGACGCCGCAGGGCCCGGGCGACGGCACGCTGCAACTCGTGCCCATCGCCAATTCGATGGTGTACATCCTCCTGCGCGCCCTTCAGGACGATGTCGCCGACGACGATCTGTGCGGCGCCATGCCCGGACGCGCGCTCTCGATCAAGCAGGAATTTCATGCGCCGCTGTTCGAGGCGCTGTCGTCGATTCCGAAGATGGAAGCGGGCGACACGGTGTTCTGGCACAGCGATGTCATCCACGCGGTCGAGGACGAGCACAAGGGCGCGGGGTTCAGCAATGTGATGTACATCGCTTCCGCGCCCGCCTGCGCCAAGAACGACGCCTATCTGAAGCGGCAGTTGCCCAGCTTTCTGAAGGGCGAAAGCCCGCCTGATTTCCCGACCGATCATTTCGAAACCGATTTCGCCGGCCGCGCGACCGTCGACGATCTGACGCCGCTGGGCCGCGCGCAACTCGGGCTTGACCTGTAATCGCTCGCACCGCTTCATCCATAAAGAAAACATCGGAGACTGCAATGAAGACATCACTGACGTCGGCGGCGGCGGCCGTCGCGCTGTTCATCGGCGCTACGCATGCGGTGCTGGCCGCCGAACAGCTCTCGGTCCTGCACTGGTGGACCTCGGGCGGCGAATCGAAAGCCATTCGCGTGCTCAAGGACGACATGAGCAAGCAAGGCTATGAGTGGAAGGACTTCGCGGTCGCCGGAGGCTCGGGCACGGCCGCGATGACCGCGCTCAAGACGCAGGTGATCTCGGGCAACGCGCCATCGGCTGCGCAGATCAAGGGGCCGTTGATTCAGGACTGGGCCGATCAGGGCGTGGTGGTCACGATCGATCAGGCCGCGGCCGACTGGAAAAGCCACACGCCCGCGCAGATCGACAGCGCCATGAAATCCGGCGGTCATTATGTGGCGGCGCCTTTTTCCGTGCACCGGATCAACTGGCTGTGGATCAACAAGGCGGACCTCGACAAAGTGGGCGGCACGCCGCCGACGACGTGGCCGGAGTTCTTCGCGCTCGCCGACAAGTTTCGCGCGGCGGGCATCACCGCCGTCGCGCATGGCGGTCAGCCGTGGCAGGACATGACGATCTGGGAGACGGTCGTGTTGTCGCAGGGCACGGACTTCTACCGTAAGGCGCTCATCGATCTCGATCAGAAAACGCTGACGTCGCCGCAGATGGTGCAGGTCTTCGAGACCGTCCAGAAGATCCGCACTTACTTCGACAAGGCCTATCACGGCCGCGACTGGAATCTCGCCACCGCGATGGTGATCTCCGGTTCGGGCGGCATGCAGTTCATGGGCGACTGGGCCAAAGGCGAGTTCGCGAACGCGAACAAGAAGGCGGACGTCGACTTTGTCTGCGCACCCGCGCCCGGCACGTCGAATGCCTACACGTACACTGCGGACGCATTCGTGTTCTTCCAGCAGAACGGCAAGAAGGATGCGACGCCCGGACAGCTCGCGATGGCCAAAACGATCATGTCGCCCGCGTTTCAGGAGCAGTTCAGTCTCAACAAGGGATCGATTCCCGTCAGGCTGGACGTGCCGATGGACAAGTTCGACAGTTGCGCAAAAAAGTCACGCGCGGACGAGCAGGCGACGATCAAGTCGGGCGGCTTTCTTCCCTCGCTGGCGTTCGGCGAACTTCAGTCTCCGGTCACCGCCGGCGCCATCACCGATGTCGTGACGAATTTCATGAACTCCAACGAAGACGCGAAAGAGGGCGTGCGCAAGCTCGCCGCTGCCGCAAAGGTCAAATAAGACATGAACCCGATCGCCAGGGAAAAATGGCCCCGTTCCGGGCTCGAGGCAACGTTGATGGGTTTCGGCGCCGCGCCGATCGGTAACATCTTCAGGCCGATCAGCGAAGAGGATTCGGCCGCCTTGATCAAGGCAGCCTGGGATGCGGGCGTGCGCTACTTCGACACCGCTCCGATGTACGGGCACGGGTTGAGTGAGGCGCGCTGCGGGCAGGGCCTGCGATGGTATCCGCGCGATCAGTACGTCCTCTCCACGAAAGTCGGACGACTTCTCAAGCCGCGCAGGCGCGCCGAAATTGACTTCACACCGTGGGTCGACGGCTTGCCGTTCGAAACAGTTTTCGACTACAGCTACGACGGCGCCATGCGCTCGATCGAGGACAGCCTGCAGCGTCTTGCGCTGGAGCACATCGACATCGCGTTGATCCACGATATCGATGTCTTCACACACGGCGAGCGTCAGCCCGAGATGTTCGAGGCAGCGATGGCCGGCGCGTCGAAAGCGCTGCTGAAGCTGCGCGATGAAGGCGTCGTGAAGGCGGTCGGAGTCGGCGTCAACGAATGGCAGGTCGCGCACGAAGCGATCCGCCGTCAGGATTTCGATTGCCTGCTTCTGGCCGGCCGTTACACACTGCTCGAACAGGAGGCGCTCGACGGCTTTCTGCCGCTGTGCGAAGCGCAACAGGTGTCGGTCATCCTCGGCGGCGGCTACAACAGCGGCATTCTAGCGACAGGCGCGGTGCCCGGCGCGAAATACAACTACGCGAGCGCGCCGGAGGCCATTCTGGCGCGCGTTCGCGAGATGGAGCAGGTCTGCCGGGAGTACGCGGTGCCGCTCAAGGCTGCCGCTCTGCAATTCGTCCTCGGACATCCTGCGATCCCGACGAACATTCCAGGCGTGCGCACGGTTGCGCAACTCGAAGACAACCTTCGAACCTTCCGGACCGACATACCTGCGGAATTCTGGGCTGAGTTGAAGCGCCGCGAACTGATTCGTGAGGACGCGCCCACGCCGCGATAGCGCGATCAGACGTGCAGAGCCAGTCCCTTCACCGCCTTGTCCACGGCTTTCCTCGCGCCATGCAGCGCGAGGCCCACGACCTAGCGTCATGGACCGCGATCGATAACGCGCAACCTCAAAGATGCGCGCTCAGCCAGCGCCACGCGAGCGGCATGCAGATCACGCCCCACGTCAATGCCCCGATGACGATGGACACCGTCACCGCCGCGCTGCCGCAGTCTTTTGCGCGCCCGGAGAGTTCGTGACGTTCGAGCGAAATGCGGTCGATGGCTGCTTCGATGCTTGAATTGATCAGCTCGACGAGCAGCACGAGCAACACCGATGCCGCGAGCAGCACGTGCTCGGCGGCGCTCACCGGCACGAAAGGCACGATCGGCAGCAGCACGGCCGCAACGCAGACCTCCTGTCGAAACGCGCTCTCCTCGCGCCAGGTGGCGACGATGCCGTCGCGCGAGTGACGCAGCGCGAACAGGCCGCGCAGCAGTCCACTGCGCTTGATGGGCACGGGTTTCGAAGTCCCGGCGGCCTTGGGGGAAGAGGTGGATCGAACCATGACGCAACGTGGCGATTTTGGTGAAGAGATCTCTGGCTTGATGCGAACTGCCATAGATTATGCAACCGTTGCGCAAACAGGCCTGCACGCACCGGCCCGATCCGCGTCCGCAACTAACGGTCAATCGCGCCACCGTCTGAATCACAACCCGATGCGCGTGGTCTCAATGCTCGGGGCTGCAAGCATCGAGACCAAAGCTTCGAGTTCATGATGAGACGAACAAGCCGCCGCCCGACACTCACACGTGATGCAGCTTGCGCTTGGGCTGATGCGTGCGTTGCTGCGTTTCCCAGCCTTGCGCGAGCCCCACTTCCGCGTGCGATGGTTCGAGCGTCGGAACGCCCTTGACCAGGTCGGCGGCGCGTTCCGCCAGCATGATCGTGGGCGCGTTCAGATTGCCGTTCGGCTCGGTTGGAAACACGGACGAGTCGATCACGCGCAGGCCGTCCATGCCGCGCACGCGCAGTTCGGAATCCACCACTGCCCTCGAGTCTTCGCCCATCCGGCACGAACCGCAGGGGTGCATGGTGCTTTCCAGATTCTTCCGGACGAAGGCGTCGATTTCGGCGTCCGTGCGGACGTCCGGCCCCGGCGCGAGTTCGACATCGCGAAACGCATCCATCGCAGGCTGCGCGATGATTTCCCGCGTGAGGCGCACGCAACGCCGGAAGCCCTCGCGGTCTTCCTCGCGTTCGAGGTAATTGAAGCGGATCTCGGGATGCACGTACGGATCGGCGGCGTTCAGGCGCACGTAGCCCCGGCTCTTCGGCTTGTTGGGTCCGGTGAGCACCATGAAGCCATGCCCCTTGAGCGGTTTGTCGCCGTCATAGCGCATGGCGGCGGGCAGGAAGTGGAACTGGATGTCCGGCCAGCGCAGCCCTGCTTCCGAGCGAATGAAGCCGCCGGCCTCGAAATGATTGCTGGCGCCGAGTCCATCCTTGAAGAGCAGCCAGCGCAGCCCGATCATGAACTTGCTGAACGGGTCCATTCGGCTGTTGAGCGTGACCGGCTGCTTGCAGGCGTACTGGATGTAGATTTCCGCGTGATCCTGCAGACTCTCGCCGACGCCCGGCAGATCGTGCCGGACTTCGACGCCCGCGTCGCGCAGCACCTGCGACGGACCGATTCCCGAGCGCTGCAGCAGATGAGGCGAGCCGATCGGCCCCGATGAGATCAGCACTTCGGCGCGGCAGCGCGCGGTACGCGTCGTGCCGCCCTGTTCGTAGACGACGCCGACCGCGCGCTTGCCCTCGATCAGCACGCGATGCGTCATCGCGTTAGTCACGACATGCAGATTGGGTCGGGTCATCGCCGGACGCAGATACGCATTGGCGGTGGACCAGCGCACGCCGTCCTTGACGGTCATGTGCATCGCGCCGAAGCCTTCCTGCATGTGGCCGTTGCAATCGTCCGTCTTGATGTAGCCCGCCTGCGCGCCCGCTTCGACCCATGCGCCGTAGAGCGGATTACGCATGTTGTTGCCGTTGTTCGTCGACAAGGGTCCGCTCTCGCCGCGATATTCGTCGCCGCCGAACTTGTAGCTCTCCGCGCGCCGGAAATACGGCAGGCAGTTCGCATAGCCCCAGCCGCGCGCGCCGAGCGATTCCCATTCGTCGAAGTCGTAGGCATGGCCGCGAATGTAGACGAGGCCGTTGATCGACGACGACCCGCCCAGCACCTTGCCGCGCGGACAGTGCAACTGGCGTCCGTCGAGATGCGGTTCCGGCGCGGTCTGGTATTTCCAGTTGTACTTCTTCGTGTTCATCGGCATCGAGAAGGCGCTCGGCATCTGGATGATGATGCTGCGGTCGCTGCCGCCGTATTCCAGCACCAGCACGCGCACGGACGGGTCTTCGGTGAGGCGGTTGGCCAGCACGCATCCGGCCGAACCCGCGCCGACGATGATGTAATCGTATTGATCGGTAGACATGACTTTTTCCTGATCCTTTGCTGTTCAGAAGCGCTTGTCGCCAGTCGTGTACTGCGGCTGCGTCTTTTCGATGTGATGGATGATCACTTCTTCGTTTCTCATGTCGAGCGAGCGCGCGAGCAGGAAGTACGCGACGCCCGAAACGATCAGGCCGACCAGCCACGCGAGATCGACACTGCCGATCGCCCGTGCGAGCGGACCGACGTAGACTTCGTCCTGACCGTCGAAGATGCAGAAGAAGGGGATCATCGCGGCGAAGCCGATCACGTATGAAATCAGGCCGCGCGCGCCCCATGCGCCATACACGCTGCCGTGCGGCATGAAGAAATGCGGAATCGCATAGCGGCCCTTGCGCACGAAGAAGTAGTCGGTGAGATTGACCGCCGTCCACGGCACGAGGAAGTACAGCATCACGACGAGATAGATGTTCAGCACCGACAGTCCCTTGCCCGACGTGTAGATGCTCAACGCGACGCCGAGCTGCAGACACACGACGAAGAGCACCGCGACGATGCGCGTGCGGGCCGTCGGCCGCAGCTTCCTGAACGAATCGACACCCGTGATGGCTGTGAGCTTCGCGCTGTAGATGTTCATCGCGATGACCGGCAGGAACGCGATGATCGTGACGGCGACCACCACGCTGCCGAGTCCCGGCGCGAGATCGCTGCCGACCTGATTGAGCGCGACGAGCACATCGCTCGCATGCAGGTGATCCGCGAGCCAGCCGCCCACGGCGATCATCCACGCACCCGACAGCGACGCCCCCACGAACACCGCCGCGATCAGCTTGCCGCCCGGCGTGTTCTTCGGCAGATAGCGCGAGTAGTCGGACACATAAGGCGCGTAGGCGATGTTGTAGCTCGCGGCCGCCGCGAACTGGGCGATGAATCCCGTCCAGTTGAAGCCGAGCGGCGCCGGCGCATTCGCGCCCGCCGCTGTTGCCGGCAACGGGATGTCGTGAACCCAGTGCATCAGCACCGCAAGCGTGACGAGGCCATACAGCGGAAGCGACAGATAAAGCGCCCACTTGAAGCTGCGGTGCATCCAGTCGTGGCCGAGCACGGCGAGTATCGACGCGGGCACGGTGACCGCGAGCGCGATCCTGAACGGGTCCCATCCGAACAATGTCTTCAGGCCCTGCATCATCAACACGAGATTGACGATGTTGAAGCCCGCGAAGACGAACAGCGTCGCGAACAGCACCAGAATCACGCCGCGATAGCCGAACTGCGCGCGCGACTGGATCATCTGCGGCAAGCCGAGATGCGGACCCTGCGAGCCGTGAAACGCCATGAACAGCGTGCCGAACATGATGCCGAGCGTACCGGCGACGGTCGTCCACCACGAAGTCAGTCCGACGCTCGGGCCGACGAAGCCGATCGTCATCGTAAAGAACGTGAAGTTGCCGAGAAACCAGAAGGGACCTTGCCTCGATAGCCGGTCGGTTCGTTCGTGCTCGGGAATGAAGTCGATCGAATGACCTTCTATTGCTCCGTGTTCGCTTGCCGCCGCGCTTGCGTTCGCGGCGCTTTCATATGATTCCATCGCATACCTCGATCAGTAAGCTGATGCCATGAGAGTAAAAAGCCGAGGGGAAAGCGGCTCAGTGCAGCGTGATCCAGACGGCCTTGGTCTCCGTCAGATGGTCGAGCTGCTCCATCCCGAGGTCTTTGCCGAAGCCCGATTCCTTGAATCCGCCGAACGGCATCGCCGGGTCGATCGTGCTGTGCGCGTTCACGTAAACGCTGCCCGCGCGCAGTTGCGGCACCAGCGCGTGGATGCGATTCACGTCGTTCGAATAGATGGCCGCGGCGAGACCATAGGGCGAGTCGTTCGCGAGCCGCACGGCTTCGCCGATGTCGTCGAATGGCGAGGTCACGAGAACGGGGCCGAAGATCTCTTCACGGACGATCTTCATCGAGTTGCTGCAATGCGCGAAGATCGCGGGCTCGACGAAGTAGCCGGTTTCTTCCCGTCTGCGTCCGCCGTAGACGAGCTCGGCCCCTTCGCGCCGTCCCGCGTCGATGTATGCGCTCACGCGTTCCTTCTGCAGCGCCGACACCAAAGGACCGATGAAGCAATCCGGATCGAGGCCCGGCGCAATCTTCAAGGTGCGCGTGTAGTCGATCAGCGCGGCGAGGAAGCGGTCGTGAATCTTGCGCTGGACATACACGCGCGTGCCTGCGTCGCAGACCTGGCCGGAGTTGAAGAACATGCCGTTCGCAACGGCGCGCGCGGCGGCGTCGACGTCCGCGTCGTCGAGCACGAGCACCGGCGACTTGCCGCCGAGTTCCAGTGTCACGCGGCGGATATCGTGCACGGCGGCCTGTCCGACGTTGCGCCCCACGTCGGTCGAGCCGGTGAAGGTGAGCTTGTCGATGCCGGGATGACGCGCGAGCGCCGCGCCGATCACGCCGCCGCGTCCCGTCACGACATTGACGACACCTTGCGGAATGCCGGCCTCCTGCACGAGTTCGGCGAAGCGCAGCGTCGACAGCGACGTGAGTTCGGCGGGCTTGATGACCGCCGTGCAGCCCACGGCGAGCGCGGCCGCGAGCTTCCACGCCATGGTTTGCAGCGGAAAATTCCACGGCACGATGATGCCGACCACGCCGACCGGCTCCTTGCGCGTATAGGCGACGTAGTCGCCCGGCAGCGAAGGCTCGACGGTACGTCCGTGCAGCTTCGAGGCCCAGCCGGCGAAGTAGCGGAACGTATCGATGGTGCCCTGCACGTCGACGTCACGCGCCTGCGCGGCGGACTTGCCCATGTCGATCGATTCGATTTCCGCGAGTTCGGCGGCGTTGGCTTCGATCAGATCGGCGAGCCGGTGCAGCAGGCGCTCCCGTTCGAGCGGCTTGAGCTTGCGCCACGGACCGCCGTCGAACTGCGCGCGCGCGGCGCGCACCGCGCGGTCGAGGTCGTCGACGGTGGCGAGCGGAATCTGCGTGATGACGCCGGTGGTCGATGGCTCGATCACATCGAGCGTCTCTCCCGCGCCGCCCGGCACCCACTCGCCGCCAATGAACATTTTCTGCGGCTTGTTCAAAAAGCGCGTGGTGGCTTCCTGAACGCCGAACCGATTCAGATAGTCGCGGACATTGGTATCCAAAACTCGTCTCCTGTTTATCCGGGGCTTCATGATGTCGAGCCCCGTGAATGTCGATGTGAAACCGTGGAGTTGCAGGCGCGTTGTCAGCGTTTGGCCTTGCTGCGCTCGTGAAAGATGAAGCCGATCGAATTCATCAGCAGTTGCGCGGCGAGAATCGGCGTGACGCCGGCGGGGTCGTAGGCGGGCGCGACTTCCACGAGATCCATTCCTACGATGTTTCCGCGGCTGCGCCGGGCGAGCGCCTGGATGATCTCGAGCACCTCGTAGTACAGGAAGCCGCCGTGGCTCGGCGTGCCCGTGCCAGGCGCGATGGACGGGTCGAAGCCGTCGATGTCGATGGTTATATAGTAGGCCGCGCCTTCCGGAACCCGGGCGAGCACGCCTTCCGTGCCGAGCTTGCGCACGTCGCGCACCGAGAGGATTTCCGAGCCGGCACTGCGCGCGGCGTCATAGTCTTCGCGGTTCGACGACGACACGTTGCGAATGCCGAGCTGCGTCATGCCGACGATATGCGCCATCTCGGATGCGCGCCGCAGCGGATTGCCGTGCCCGTAGCGCACGCCGTGGCGCTCGTCGACGAAGTCCAGATGCGCGTCGAAATGGATGATGTGGATCGGTCCCTTGCCCTCGAACGCCTTGATCACCGGCGCGTGGATCGAATGGTCGCCGCCGAGCGTGATGGGCATCGCGCCGCATTCGAGTATCTTGCGCACCGCGAGTTCGATGTTCGCGTTGCTGCTCGCCATGTCGGTGTGCACGATATCGGCGTCGCCGACGTCGACCATGCGCAACTGGTCGCGGCTCAGATACAGCACGTCGTCTTCGTGGTCGTACGCGCCTGCGTGCCCGAACGAAAACAGCGTCGACGCTTCACGAATGCTGCGCGGCCCGAAGCGGGCGCCGGAGCGCCATTGCGTGCCCATGTCGTTCGGCGCGCCGAGGATCGCCACATCGGCGTCGATCCGGTTCCAGTCGAGGCACACCGGCGACTTCGCGAACGTGCAATGGCCGACGAACGGCAGATTGAGCCGCCCGGATTCATAGCTGTTGCCCTGCATTTCAGCATCTCCTGTTCTGTCAAGTTGGACCGCAGGTTTGAGCCCGCGCGTTGTTTTGAGAAACTATGAACAGGAATGACGGGCGTAAAAATCACGAGTATCGGATGTTCACATCGGATAATCCGAAGCAACGACGAGGGGAGGCGGAGCCGGATGACCCAATTGCAGGACATCGATCTGAAGCTGTTGCGCGTCTTCATGGCCGTGGTGCGATGCGGCGGCTTTTCGGCCGCGCAGGCGAGCCTGAACGTGAGCCAGTCGACGATCAGCGAACAGATGACGACGCTCGAGACGCGTCTCGGGCTCAAGCTCTGCGAGCGGGGCCGGGGCGGCTTCCGGCTGACCGAGCATGGCATTGCGACCTTTGAGGCGGCGCAACGACTGCAGATCGCCGTGGAAGCATTTTGTATGGATACCGATGCGCTGAAGAAGCACATCTCGGGCAGGCTTTATCTCGGAACCATCGACAACACGGTTTCCGACAAGACGTCGCCGCTGCCGCATGCGTTGCAGAAGTTCGTATCGCGTGGGCACGATGTGCACGTCGATATCTATGTCGGCTCACCGGCCGAACTCGAGGAACGCGTGCTCGACGGGCGGCTGCATGTGGCGATCGGCCACTTTCCGATTCACGTGCCGGGGCTGAGTTACGACGAGCTATATGTCGAAGCGGATGGCCTTTATTGCGGCAGGGGCAATCCGCTTTATGCGAGCGCGTTCGATGCTGCGGTGTCCAGCGAGATGATCGCCGAAAGCCGGATCGTCGCGCGAGGTTACTTTCAGCAGCACGATCTGCGGATGCTGAGCGCGAGCAAGGCGGCGGCCACCGTCGATAATGTGGAGGCGCAGGCCATCCTCATTCTGTCGGGAGCGTATGTGGGGTTTTTGCCCAATCACTATGCCGCTGGCTGGGTCGAGAGCGGCGACATGCGCAGGGTCTGCGCCGGACGATTCGGCGGGGACTGGCCGTTCTGTGCGATCACGCGGCGTGGGGCGTCGATGGCGTCGATTTTGAAGGTGTTTATGGCGGATCTGCAGGCGTGTCATGAGGCGTTGCGGGCGGCGAAATAGGCTTCTGTCTCTTGGCGCCGAGTTAGTTTCGCCGGATCGCGTACACGCGATCCGGCGCAAGCCCGAAACACTTTCTAATGCCGTGAAAGCGCCGACCGCGACGACATCTCCCGCGCCACCTCCGGCGTGATCGTCCTGTTGAGCATGAAGCAGGCAACCCCAGCCGCCAGCAACGGCAACGCACCAAGAAGAAAGATCGTCCCGATGGGCGTTCCGATAGCGATCAGCACACCGGCAAGCAGCGGTCCGACGATCGCGCCGATGCGCGCCACCGCGAACGAAGCGCCGGTCGCGGTCGAGCGGATGAAGGTCGGATAGATCATGCTCGAAATGGCGTTGAGGCCGATATTGCCGCCCAGCACCAGCAGACCCGAGGCGAGCGCCATCGCCATCGTAGGACCGGCGCCCGTACCGACGGCCACCCCCAGCGCCGCCACCGGAATGGCGCCGAGAATCATCGTCAGCGTCATCACCGATACGCCCTTCTTGTCGATCATCCAGCCGAAAAAGAAACTGAAACCCGCGCCAAGCTGGAACAGGGCCTGACTGCGGGCCGCATTGGCGTAGCCGATTTCGTCGGTGAGCAGCGTCGTCATCCACTGCGACAGAAAGAAGTGCGTGACGAACGAGAAGCCGAGCGCGAGCCACAGGAAGGCGGTCATGGCCGCACGGCCTTCGGTGAAGAGGTGTCTCACCGGCACGCCCGTGCGCACCTTTTCCTGGATGGTGAAGCGCGTGTCGTCCGCAAACCGCGCGCTGGGCTTGAGCTTGCGGGCATACGACAGGATGCGTTCGCTGCCGGGATTGCGCAGGGCCAGATAGCGAATCGATTCAGGCAGTCCGATCAACAGGATGATGCCCACCACCACCGCGCCGGCGCCGCCGAGGTAGAAGACCGAGCGCCAGCCATAGGCCGGAATCAGCTCCGCCGCGAGCAGGCCGCCGCCGGACGAGCCCGCCGTATAGCCGAGATAGAGCAGCGTGATGACGAGACCGCGGTTGGCCGAGCGGGCATAGTCCGTGATCAGCGAGACGGCCATCGGCATGCCGCCGCCGATGCCGAGCGCGGCGCAGAAACGCATGATCGACAGTGTGACCAGATCGTGCGCGAAGGGCACGGCGAAGGTAAAGCCGCCGAACACCACGGTCGCCAGCAGGATGGCGCGTCGCCGGCCGATGCGGTCCGCCAGCATCGCGAAGACGACCGAACCCGCCATCCAGCCGATGATGCTGACGTTGAACACAGGCGTCATCAGGGCCCGGTTGATGTCCCATTCCTTGATGATGCCGGGAGCCGCGTAATTCAAGGCCTGATTGTCGAAGCCGTCCGCCAGCATGACGAGGGCGCACAGGACGAAGAGGGTCACGGTGAACCAGCTGCGCTCCTGCGTCTCGACGACCTGGGCGATATCGACGGTAATCTTTTGAGTCATGGATGTCTCCGGATGTCTCAGCTCTAATGGCTTACTCGTCGTGGCCGCCCGAGGCTTCGCGAACCGGCGTTTCCGGCTTCACGCCGCCGCGCCGGTTGGCCCATGTGCGTTCGCCTGTCTCGCGCCAGCCGCCGGAGGTCGCCGCATCTGCATACTCATCCCAGCGCTTGTCCCAGTCGCCCAGATGATAGCCATGCCACGGCGACTGGGGCGTGAGATGCGGAAGCTTCAGCTCTTCCCAGATCTTGCGTGCCGCCGTCATGTATCGCTCCGCCGGCAGGGCCAGCGGCGGCATGTCGTGCTTCAGCGTGGCGTCGATCAGCAGCGTGCTTTCGAGCGGCGCGCGGCCGGACTTCGGACCATGGCCGCTCGTGCGATAAGGCGTCACATGCACGTCGTGCGTGAAATCGGAGCGATACGCCAGCGACCAGAACACCGCATCGGCGTTTTCCGGGTCGATGTCCTCGGAGACGGCGATGACCAGCTTGCCGCACTGCGCCTGAAGGGTTGCCGCGCCCTGCAAGCCGCGCCAGACCTCAGCCTGCGGCGTGCCGCGCGCAAACTGCACGAAAATCACCTTGCGCAGGTTGGTCAGCGGCTCGTGCATCACCACCCGCTTGACGCCGCGCACGCCCATCACCTTCTGCAGATGTTCGAGGAACAGCGGCTCATAGGCCACTTTCTTCAGCACCGAACTCTCGCTCGGCGTCACCTGGCTGATGATCGAGACGAACACGGGCTTCTTCTTCATCGTGATCGCGGTGACGTGCATCGACATGTTGTAGTCTTCGAGCGCGATATGACCGTGGCTCTCGCCGAACGGCCCTTCGGGCTCCAGAGCATCGGTGTCGATCAGGCCTTCGATCACGATTTCGGCATCGGCGGGGACGACGAGGTCGATGGTCCTGCAGCGCACCACCTCGACCGCCGAGCGCATCAGGCCGCCGGCGACCGCCATCTCGTCCTGATCGATCTGGAGCTTCTGCGGCCCGGTGAACAGCACGGCCGGCGCGCAGCCCAGCACGATCGCGCAGGGCATCTGCTGACCCTTCGCGCGATATTTCTCCCAGTGCAGATAGCCGCCCGCACCCGACAGCCGGCTTGCCATGCGCACGCCCAGCCGATCCTCTGACTTCAGCGCGGCGCGGTACGTGCCCATGTTCTGGACGCCGCTCTCGGGGTCCCTGGTCACGCACAGCGTCGCGGTGAGATAGGGCGCCGCGTCGAAGCCGGGCGTGGACACCGGCACCGGCAGTCGCGACAGCCCGCGGCGCTTCAGTTCGTCGCCCGTAATCACGACTTCCTGACACGGCGCGTCATCTGCCATGACCGGCGGGATCGGCTCGGCGATCGCCTCCATCCAGACCTTGCCGATCTGATCGACCGGCAGGCCCAGCCCGGTGGCGTAGATCTCCGGCGAGGCCGCGAGACCGCCGATCAGCACCGGCATGTCATAGGTCTGGCCTTCGCCGTCGACCACGTTGGTGAACAGGAAAGCGCGGCGCTGGTCTTCGTCCAGTCCGCCCTGAAACTGCCAGCGCGCGAGCGGATGCAGTTCCGTATCCTTGTTGATGGGCCGCTCGATGCGGGTCAAAAGCCCCTTGGCTTCCAGCCGCGCGATATGTTCCTGCAAGTCGCGCGGGGCGCCTTCGGCGGTGGCCGCGGGCGAAAGATCGTGAGGCGACGTCGACATGCTTTCTCCTTCATGTGAGACCCGGCGAACGGGTTCATCACGGTCATTGTTTGATTGCACGACAGGCTTCAGACGCCGCCCATGCACAGATATTTGATTTCGAGGTATTCCTCGATGCCGTACTTCGAGCCTTCGCGACCGAGGCCGGACTGCTTGACGCCGCCGAACGGCGCGACTTCGTTCGAGATCAGACCGGTGTTGATGCCGACCATGCCGTATTCGAGCGCCTCGGACACGCGCCAGATCCGGCCGATGTCGCGGCTGTAGAAGTACGCGGCCAGCCCGAACTCGGTGGCGTTCGCCGCGTCGATCGCCTCGCGCTCGTCGTGAAAGCGAAAGAGCGGGGCGACCGGGCCGAAGGTTTCCTCGGTCGCGAAGCGCATCGAAGCGGTGACGCCATCCACCACGGTCGGCTCGAAGAAGAGCGTGCCCGCAGCATGACGCTTGCCGCCGGTGATCACGCGCGCGCCGTGCGCCACCGCGTCGGCGATATGCGCTTCGACCTTCCCGATCGCCGCCTCGTTGATGAGCGGTCCTTGCGTGACGCCGCCCTCGAAGCCGTTGCCGACCTTGATGCGGCCGACCGCCGCCGCGAACTTGTCGGCGAATGCGTCGTACACGCTGTCCTGCACATAGAAGCGGTTCGTGCAGACGCAGGTTTGCCCGGCGTTCCGATACTTCGAAGCGAGCGCGCCTTCGACGGCCGCGTCGAGATCGGCGTCGTCGAATACGATGAACGGCGCGTTGCCGCCCAGTTCGAGCGAGAGCTTCTTGACGGTCGGCGCGCACTGGCTCATCAGCAGCCGGCCCACCGGCGTCGAGCCTGTGAACGAGAGCTTGCGCACGATCGGGTTGGCCGTCATCTCCGCGCCGATCTCGCGCGGATCGCCGACGACCACGCTGAACACGCCCGCCGGAACGCCCGCGCGATGCGCGAGTTCGGCCAGCGCGAGCGCCGAGAGCGGCGTGGCTTCGGCGGGCTTCACGATCATGGCGCAGCCTGCGGCGAGCGCGGGCGCAACCTTGCGGGTGATCATCGCGGCCGGGAAATTCCACGGCGTGATCGCGGCGCACACGCCGATCGGCTCCTTCGTCACGAGCATGCGCTTGTCGCTGGAAGGCGAGGCGAGCACGCCGCCATCGACCCGTTTGGCCTGTTCGGCGAACCATTCGATGAACGATGCCGCATAGCCGATTTCGCCCTTCGCTTCCGCGAGCGGCTTGCCTTGTTCGGCCGACATGATGATCGCGAGGTCGTCGGCGCTGGCGACCATCAGCGCGTGCCAGCGCTTCAGGACCGCCGCGCGCTGCGCGCCGGTGAGCGCGCGCCAGCCGCGTTGCGCGCGTTCGCCCGCCTCGATCGCGCGGCGCGTCTCGACGCCGGTCATCAACGGGACGTCGGCGATCGTCGCGCCGGTGGCGGGATCGTCGACGGCGAAGGTGCGGGCGTCGTCGGCGCCGCACCACGCGCCATCGACATAGGCGAGCGTGCGCAACAGGCTCGGATCGGCGAGCCGGGAAAGCGGATTGGATTCAGTCATGGTCATCGCAAAAGGGCGGCCGCCGACGCACGCGGCGGGCCTGTGATGGGGATGAAGGCGCGTCAGCGGCGCATCGCTATTCTTCCTGCTGCTCTTTCCAGCGCTTGACCACGCCGGTTTCGATATCGAACAGATCGAGCATGCGGCCGATCGTGTGATTCACGATGTCGTCGATCGTCTTCGGCTTCGAATAGAACGCCGGCACGATCGGCGCGATCACCGCGCCCATGTCGGAGAGCTGCACGAGCGTGCGCAGATGACCGCCATGCAGCGGCGTCTCGCGCACGCCGAGCACGAGCCGCCTGCGCTCCTTCAGGACGACGTCGGCCGCGCGGCTCACCAGCGAACTCGTTATGCCGGTGGCGATCTCGCTCATCGAGCGCACCGAGCACGGCACGATCAGCATGCCTTTCGTCTTGAACGAGCCCGACGAAATGGCGGCGCCGATGTCGCCGGGCGAATACCATCGCGACGCGCGCGCGCGCAGATCGGCGGCGCGGAAGTCGGTTTCATAGGTCATCGTCAGCTCGGCGGCCTTGCTGATCACGAGATGTGTCTCGACGCCCGCCTCGGCGAGCAGTTCGAGCGCGCGAATCCCGTAGATCACGCCAGACGCGCCCGTGATGCCGACGATGATCCGGTCGGGAGTGCCGTTATTGGTCGCCACGGTCGCCCTCATGGCCGCGTGCCGGCGAGTTCGGTTCGACGCCGCTCTGGCGGCGCGCCTGGTAGGACGCGTCGCGCTGCATCCATTCACCGCGCGTCGCCTGCTCGGCGTTGCGCTCCCATTCCTCCGTCCAGTCGCCGAGCGAATAGCCGTACCACGGCGACTCGGGCTTGAGCGTGGGCAGGCCCAAGCGCTCCCACAGCAGCTTCGCGTTCTCCATGTATTCCTTCTTCGGCAGCGCGAGCGGCGGCATCGGCGCTTTCATGGTCGCGTCGATCAGCATCGCGGAATCGAGGCCGGTCGCGTGGTCCGAGCGCGGACCGTGGCCCGGCTCGCGGTACGGAATCATCTTTACGTCTTCGACCGGATTGCAGCGGTAGCCCATCGCCCAGAACACCGCGTCCGCGTTGTCAGGATCGATGTCGTCGTCGATGGCGATCACGAACTTGCCGATCGCCGCCTGCAGCGACATCGTGCCGTACAGCGCGCGCCAGACTTCGGTGCGCTTCGCGCCGCGCTCGAATTGCAGGAACACGAAGCGGCGCAGGTTCGTAAGCGGCTCGTGCAGCGATACTTTCTTGATGCCGCGAATGCCGAGATGGTCGCGCAGATGACGCAGGAACATCGGTTCGTAGGCGAGCCGCTTGATGACGCTCGATTCGGACGGCGTGACTTGCGAGATGATCGACGTCAGCACCGCGTCCTTGCGCCGCGTGATCGCCGTGACTTCGATGACGAGGTTGAAGTCCTCAAGCGCGACATAGCCGTGACTTTCGCCGAACGGACCTTCGGGTTCGAGATACTGCGGATCGACGTAGCCTTCGACGACGACTTCCGCTTCGGCGGGCACCAGCAGATCGACGGTGCGGCCTTTCACGACCCGCACCGGCGCACCCGCGAGGCCACCGGCGACGCTCAGTTCATCGACGTTCGGACGCAGCTTCTGCGGCCCCTGGAACGCGACGACGGGCGGCGCGCCGAGCACGATGGCGACCGGCATCTTCTCGCCCTTCGCGGCGTATTTGCGCCAGTGGTCGAGACCGCCCGCGCGCAGATTCACGAGCATCATCATGCCGAGCCGCGTCGCCGACTTCAGATGGCCGCGATACGTGCCCATGTTCTGCACGCCGGTTTCCGGATCGCGCGAGATCACGCCGGTCATCGTCATGTACGGCGCGGCGTCGAAGCCGGGCGTCGAGATCGGCAGCGGCAGCGATTCGAGGCCGTTGCCCGGACCTTCGAGGTCCTTTCCTTCGATCACGATGTCGTGCACAGGACCGTTTTCGACCGCGACCGGCGGAATCGGATTGTCGATCGCGTGATTCCAGGCGTCGCCGATATCGTCGAGCGAGGGCACGTTCATGCCGATCCGGTAGATCTCCGGATTCGCCGCGATGCCGCCGACGATGACCGGGATGTCGTACTTGCGCCCCTTGCTGTCGACGATGTTCGTGAAGAGGAACGCACGGCGTTCGGCTTCGGGAATGCCGCCGCGAAACTGCCATCGAACGAGCGGATGCATTTCGGTGTCTTTATTGACCGGCTCGTCGATTCGATACAGCAGGCCGGCCGCATCGAGCCGCGCGATGTGTTCGTGCAGATCCGCGTAACCCGTGTTCGCGGCGGACGTGGAAGTGGTGTCTTGATCAGCCATGACTGGATGTCCCATGAAACGCCGCATTGCGCGGCGCCCTTGTTGCTTGAAGTGCTGCCCGGCGCGGGCAGGGTAGTGCGCGTGGCGTCGACGGTTCAGCGGCGCATCGACGTCATTGCGTTGGCGAGCGACGCGCCCGCGACTTCGCTTGCGAGCGAGAAGTCGGGAATCGTGATCTCGCGGAAATACGTCTTCAGTGTGGCGATGGCGATGCGCTCGCGCGTGCAGATCGAGGCGACCATGGCGTCGGCGCGCGCGGCGAGGCTCGCGCCCGGCACGACTTCGGCGACGATGCCCCATTCGCGCGCGTTCGCGGCATCGATCGTCTCGGTCAGATAGACCAGATGCGCGGATGCCTTCGGCGGCACCTTGTGACGCAGCACGGAAAGCACGAGCGTCGGCGGCAGGTTCTTTTGCAGCTCGGGCAGGCTGAAGCGCGCATTGTCGGCAGCGACGGCCATGTCGCACGCGGTGACGAGCGCGCAGCCGAAACCTTCCGCATCGCCTTGCACTTCGGCGATGAGCGGCACTTCGCTTTCGTGCATCGCGCGATAGACGTCGAGAATCGGATCGGCGACGTTGCGGCGGAACTGCGCGGACGTCGGCGGCGTGGCGGGCGGCGCGCTGGCCGCGCGGCCACGGCAGAACGCGGGACCGGACGCGCGGATGCGGATGATCTTCACCTCGGGGTCGCGGCCGGCCTTGCGGATCTCGGCGGCGAGCGCGCGCATCGCTTCGAGTGTCAGCGTGTTGCCGAGGTCCGGCTGGGCGAGGGTGATCCGGTATTCCGAATCGTGGAGCGCGGCGTTGAATTCAGTCGTCATGGCGGGCAGTTAAAGTCAATGAAAACGGGAAATCGACACTTCTGATGAGTCGGCGCGCACCAGTCAGCGAGCGTAGGCGCCGGCCTCCTTGAGCTTCTGAAAGACGCGTTGCGGAACGAGCGGCGCTTCGGTGAATTCGACGCCGTACTCCGAGAGCGCGTCCTCGATTGCCGCGACGATCGCCGCCGCGGCCGGAATCGTCCCGCCTTCGCCCGCGCCCTTGACACCGAGCGGGTTCAGCGGCGAAGGCGTTTCGAGATGCACGATGTCGACGTTCGGTACGTCGGTCGCCATCGGCAGCAGGTATTCGCCGAAGTTCGTCGTGGTGGGCTGCGCGTTCTCGTCGTACTGCATCCATTCGAGCGTCGCGTTGCCGATGCCGTGCGCGACCGAGCCGATCACTTGCCCATCGACGATCATCGGATTGATGAGCTTGCCGGAGTCGTGCGCCATCACGTAGTTGAGGATCGTGATATGGCCGGTCTCGCGATCGACTTCCAGTTCCACGACAGCGGTGCCGTTGCAATACGTCGACTGCGCCGGCGAGAAGTATTTGGTTTCTTCGAGGCCGGCGGTGAGACCCTTGGGCATCGTGAAGCCCGGCATGCCTTGCGAGATCTTCGCGAGCTGGCCGTAGCTCATGCGCTGTTCGATGCCCGCGCGGCGCGCCACGTGACCCTCGACGAGCACGAGTTCTTCGGGTTCGCACTTCCACAGATGCGCGGCGAGCGTGAGCATCTTCTCGCCGACGGCCTGCGCGGCGATGTAGACCGAGTTGCCGGCGTTCACCGTCACGCGGCTCGCGAAGGTGCCCACGCCCATCGAGATGCCGCCCGTATCGCCGGTCACGACGTCGATCGTTTCGAGCGGCACGTTCAGTTGTTCGGCGCAGATCTGCGCGAAGGTCGTCTTGTGGCCCTGACCTTGCGGCGACGCGCCCGTAATCACGACGATGCGGCCATTCGCCTGCACGCGCACCGTCGCGCCCTCGAACGGTCCCATGCCGGTGCCTTCGACGAAGCTCGCCATGCCGATGCCGACGAAACGGCCCTGACTGCGCGCCTCTGCCTTGCGCGCGGCGAAGCCCGCGTAGTTCGCGCGTTCGAGCGCCGCGTTCTGGCAGGCCGGATAGTCGCCGCTGTCGTAGCGCAGCGGGCTGCCGTCGCGATAGATGAAGCCCGCGTCATACGGCATCTGCTCCGGCTGGATCAGATTGCGCCAGCGCAGCTCCGCGCGGTCCATGCCGAGTGCGCGCGCGGCTTTGTCGAGAATCCGCTCCATCGCGAACACCGCCTGCGGGCGGCCCGCGCCGCGCACCGGCGAGGTCGCGCACTTGTTGGTGTAGACGACGTCGAGCTTCGCGCCCATCGCAGGAATCACGTAAGGGCCGGGCGTCGTCGTGATCGAGATGTACGGCGTGATGATGCCCCACGGCAGGAACGCGCCGTTGTCGTGCACCATCTCCAGCTTCACGCCGCGAATCTTGCCGTCGCTTTCGAGCGCCATGCGCACGGTCCACCACTGGTCGCGCTCCTGCGTGACCGCGAGGAAGTGCTCGCGCCGGTCTTCGATCCATTTCACCGGACGCTTGAGCGCGACCGCCGCGATCGCGACGAGCGCCTCTTCCGGATAGAACGGCAGCTTCGGGCCGAAGCCGCCGCCGACATCGTTCATCAGCACGCGCAGCTTCTCGGCATCCCATTCGAGCAACTCGACGAGGTTCTTCTTCTCGTGATGCGGCGCCTGACCCGACGACCAGACAGTCAGCTCGCCGTTGGTCGCGTGATATTCGGCGAGATAGCCGCGCGTTTCCATCGGATGCGCGGAACCGCGGTTCTGCCAGTACGTTTCCTCGACGACATGCGGTGCGTTTTCGAAGGCGGCGTCGATGTCGCCGAAACCCATTTCGATATGCGCGACGACGTTGTCTTTCGCGTCGGTGTGGCAAAGCGGCGATTCGGCGCGCAGGCCGTCGCGGCAGTCGGCGACGGCGGGCAGCGTGTCGTACTCGACCTCGATCAGACCGCACGCGTCTTCGGCGATATAGCGGTTATCCGCGACCACGAACGCCACCGCTTCGCCCGCGAACGTGACTTCGGTCGAAGCGAGCAGTTCCTGCGTGCGCTCGAAGCGGATCGCCGGATTCGGCAGCATCGACGGTGCGCGGCCGCGTGCGCGGCCGCTCAGGTCCGCGTGCGTGTAGACGGCATGCACGCCCTTGAGTTCGCGCGCCGCCGAGCAGTCGATCGACACGATTTTTGCGTGCGCATGCGGGCTGCGCAGCACGGCGGCCTGCAGCATGTTCGGCAGGTGCACGTCGTCGACGTAGGTGCCCTGGCCTTGCAGCAGCTTCTTGTCCTCGGTGCGCGTGATGCGCTTGCCGATGTAACGCTGGTCGGTGGGCGCGCCCTTCAGATCGGAAATTTCCATCGTGTGTTACTCCGTCGCGTAGGCCGCCGGCGCGGCGGCACGCTGATCGCGGATGCGCTGCGCGGCGAGCAGGGCCGCAGCCACGATCGGCTGATAGCCCGTACAGCGGCACAGGTTGCCCGTGATCGCTTCGCGGATCTCGGCTTCGGTCGGCGAATCGGTTTCGTTGAGCAGTTCGGTCAGCGTCATCAGCATGCCGGGCGTGCAGAAACCGCATTGCAGCGCGTGCGTTTCGGTGAAGGCTTTTTGCAGTTCGTTGAGCGTGCCATCCGCGTGAGCGAGCCCTTCGACGGTGGTAAGCGTCCGGCCGTTCACCTGAGCTGCGAGCGTCAGGCAGGCGCGCGCGGTGCGGCCTTCGATCAGCACGGTGCAGGCGCCGCATACGCCGTGCTCGCAGCCGTAGTGCGTGCCGGTGAGTTCGAGGTCGTGACGCAGGAAGTCACCGAGCATGCGGCGCGGTTCGACGTCGCGCTCATAGGCGGTGCCGTTGACGACGACTCTGACGGTACGAGTCTCCATGTCTATCTCCTTGCTCACTGTACGTTTTGTCTTGCGACGCGCGAGAACGCCCGTGTCAGCGCTCTTTCGGTCAGGACGCCGGCAAGATGCTGGCGGTAGTCGGTGCTCACGTGCGCGTCGGTCATCACGTCGAGCGCGCGCGCGGCGTCGCTCGCGATGCGCAGCGCGTCTTCGTCCATCGGACGGCCGCGCAGCGCGGTTTCGACGTCGTGCATGCGCACCGGGCCGGGCGCGACGCCGCAGATCGTCAGCGATACGCGGTCGATGTATCCCTTTGCATCGGCGGTGCAGAGCGCGGCGACGCCGACGATGGCGTAATCGCCATGACGCCGCGCGAACTCCTCGAATGCGTAGCCGTGGCCTTCGGGCCAGATCTCGAGCGAGATGCCGGCGAGCAGTTCGCCTTCTTCGAGCGCGGGCGTCATGTACATCAGCGCCCAGTCGGACATCGGCAGTTCGCGGTGCGTGACCGCGCCGTCTTCGTAGCGCGCGATGCTCAGCACGCCGTCGAGCGCGGCGGTGAAGCACGGCTGCTCCGACGATGGATCGAGCTGGCACAGGCTGCCGCCGAGCGTGCCGCGATTGCGGATCTGCTTGTGGCTGACGAGTTGATACGCCTCGCGGATCAGCGGCGCGCGCTTCGTGACGAGCGGCGACAGTTCGATGTCGCGCTGCCGCGCCATCGCGCCGATGTGCAGACGGCCATCGCGTTCCTCGATGCGGGTCAGCGCCTCGACGCCGTTCAGGTCGACCAGATGACTCGTCATCAGATACCGGAAGTTCATCATCGGCATCAATGACTGGCCGCCGGCGAGCACGCGCGCGTCCTCGAGCGTGCCGAGCAGATGCGCGGCCTCGTCGACGGTGGTCGGTGCGTGATACTGGAATTCACTGGGTTTCATGGGTGCTCCACGGGTGTGTCGGCCGCTTCGTCAATGCTGTTGCCCGGGTCTGAAAAGCCGTGCGAAGAAGTTTCGGATCGACTGCCACATCGCCTTGCGCATCAGCGCGCCCGCGTCGAGCGGCGCGACCGGCGCAGGGGCGGGCGCTGCGCGGCGCGATTCGGCAGGCGCCGGCGCGGCGGTTGCGTGCGCGGCTTGCGCGGTTTGCGGCGCGGCGGACGTCGCGGTGTCGCCGGGGACACTGGCGCTGACGAGCGTGTGCGTCGTTTCCGCATCATGCGCCGCGTCCGCCTCGATGAGCGCGGTCAGATTCTTCGCGAACTGGTTCAGCAACTGCTGCGACAGCGCTTCGATCATCCCCGCGCCCCGGCCGTACTGCGCGACCGTGCCCGACAAATTCACTTCCGAAACGACATCGACTTTGGTCTTGCCGCCAGCGTCGGCGACGGCGGCGTTGATTTGCGCATCGGCGCCGCCGCGGCCTTTGGTATCGGTGCCGCTCGCCGAGACGACAACCGTGCGGTCGGCGTCGTTCTGATCGGCGATCTTGAATTTGCCTGCGAATTTCAGCGTGAGCGGGCCGAGCTTGACGGTGAAGCCGCCCTTGTAGCTGCCGTCGGGCTGCTGCTCTTTCAGTTCCGCGCCCGGAAAACACGGCGCGGAGCGCTCGATATCGGTCATGGTCTTCCAGACGTCGGCGGGCTGCGCATCGACGGTGAACGACGAACGGATGGTGATTGCCATACTGCCTCCTCGGAGCGATCGACGTATGCAGGCGTCGGCTCCACTTATTTGGTTGATTCTGAGCCGCGCCGTGCGCGAACTCGGGTCTTACTGCGCGAGCTCCGCCAGGAACGCGTCGAACACCGGCGCAAACGTCTCGCGCATGTCGAACGCGCCGAAATGCGCCGCGCCCGGAATCGAGACGAAACGGCCATTAGGTAGCGCGTCGGCGATTTTTTGCGATACCGCCGGAGGAATGCTTGCGTCGGCGTCGCCCGCCACGACGAGCGCCGGCTGGGGCACGGCGCGCAATTCAGCGAGGTTGTCGAGCCGGGAAATCGCCTCCCAGTTGGCGCTCCAGCTGAACCAGTCATCGGCGGCGAGGCGCGCGCGGCACTTCGCGACGAGATCCGGGCGCGGTGTATCCGCCGCGAACCAGCGCGCGATGGTGTCGTCGATGACTTCCGGCATCGCGCCCTGACGGCTCGTATCGCCGCGCGCGCGAATGCGCGGACGCACGTCGTCGGGAAAACCGCCGGCGGTCGCGCAGAGGATCATCGCGCCGACGAGTTCGGGAAACTGGATCGCCACGCGCTGGGCGACCATTCCGCCCATCGACACGCCGATCAGCGTGGCGTCGGCGACGCGCTCCTTGCGCAGCACGGCGGCGATATCGGTTGCGTGGTCGGCGAGCGTGATGCTCGACGTGACCGCGCTCGAATCGCCGTGACCGCGCATGTCGATTGCTATCACGTCATGAGACGAGGCCCAAGACTCGACGTATTCGCCCCACCAGCTTCGGTCGACGCCGATCGGATGAAGCAGCATCAGCGGCCGACCCGTCCCGCAACGCGCGTAGGCGATACGGCCGGCTGGAATTTCGCAGTAACTTGATTGAGACATGACGTGTGCTGGAAAAGCGAGGAAGTCATGCGCGCCACACAATCGGACGCGCGAATCGGCTCAGGCGGCCTTGGCCTTGAGTTCCAGAATGACGGCCTTGGCGCGCCGCAGCGCTTCCGCCGCGACCGGAATGCCCGCGTAAACACCCGCCTGCAGCAGCACTTCGGCGATTTCCTCTTCGGTCACGCCGTTGTTCACCGCGCCGCGCGTATGCACTTCGAACTCGTGCCAGCGCCCGAGCGAGGCGAGCATCGCGAGGTTCAGCATGCTGCGCGTCGAACGCGTGAGACCGGGACGATTCCAGACGTTGCCCCAGCAGAAGTCCTCGGTGAACTCGAGAAAGACGGCGTCGAACAGGTGAGGCTCGGTGTTGCGCTGCGTGTGCGCCGTGCCGAGCACTTCCTTGCGGATCGTTGCCCCGATAGCCCTGCGTTCAGATGACGTGATGTCTTGCATGAAAACCTCTTGGGTGCAGTGGTTTGGACGGTTGTACGATTGTATAATCACACACAGTATGAACACGCGCTGAAGGCGTGTCAATATGATTGTATTACGACCTTTGATGAGAGAGGGGTTCGAATGTCAGATACGCAAACGTCGGTGAAGGAAGGAATGAATACGAACAGACAGGTGGTGCGGCCGGCGGCGACGTTGCGGCAGCAGGTGATCGAAGGGCTGCGCTCATGCATCAGCGACCTCACGTTCAAGCCGGGCGACAGGCTCATCGAACGCGAGCTTTGCGAGATGCTGGGTGTGAGTCGCACGCTGATTCGCGAGGCGCTGAGTCAACTGGTCGCCGAAGGGCTCGTGCAAACGATTCCGCACAAGGGGCCGATCGTCGCCGTCATCACTAAAAACGAGGCGAAAGGGCTGTACGAAGTACGCGCGGCGCTGGAGGCGCTGGCCGGGCATCAGTTCACCGAGCGGGCGTCGAACGACCATCGGGTCGCGCTGATGCAGGCACTGAAGGAACTGGCCGCGATCCGCGACATGCACGCCGACGACGCTATCCTGTTGTTTTTGAAACAGAAAGCCAAGTTCTACGATGTGATTCTCGAAGGCGCCGGCAACCCGGTTCTGACAGAAATGCTGCGTCTCGTGCATACGCGCGTGATGATGCTGCGCGCCACGACGCTCTCGCAGGAAGGGCGCCTCGACGAGAGCTACAGCGAAATTTCGGCGATCGTCGACGCGGTCATGCGAAACGATGCCGACCAGGCCGCTGCCGCCTGCAAGCGGCATGTTCAGCAAGCCGAGCGTCTCGCCATCGAAGTACTCGCGGATATCAACTGACTCTGGCTGTTCCTCCGCCGCCCTGAGGATGCGACGTCCGTCGCACATCGGGGCGGCAGCACTCCTGCTCACTTCCGCCTCCTCCGTTTTCTGGTCCACGCACGCGCGTCCAGGACCTCGTCTCTGCATCGACCAAACTGGCAATATTCTGTATTGCAATAACATTGTATTACGACATATACTCCCGGCAACGGATCGGCATGTGCCGATAAAGCTGCATCGGCGCGTCCGGTCGTAAAAAACGGCAGAAGACCAGGAGACAGCAGGAATGGACACTTCGCAGGAGATAGGCGAGCGGGTGGCGGCATCGGCTGCGGCGCCGAAGTTCAGACTGTCGCGCTATCAGTGGCTGACGCTGATTTCCGCGTTTCTCGGCTGGATGTTCGATTCGATGGACCTGAATCTCTTCACGCTCGTGCTCGTGCCGAGCGTGAGCCAGCTGATGCAGACCACCGACGCGGCGGAGATCAGCAAGATCGGCAGTTACATCATCGCGGGCAAGCTGCTCACGTGGGGTATCGGCGGCGTGCTGTTCGGCGTGGCCGCCGACCGGCTCGGCCGCTCGCGCGTCATGGCCTGGACGATCCTGATTTATGCCACGTTCACCCTGCTGAGCGCGTTTGCGCAAACCTGGACCCAGCTCGCGGTCGCGCAGGCGATGGCTGGCTTCGGCATCGGCGGCGAATGGGCGGCGGGCGCCGCGCTCGTCGCGGAATCGTGGCCGGAGCGGTATCGCGCCCGCGCGATGCAGATCATGCAGATGGCGTTCGCGTTCGGATTTCTCGCCGCCGCGCTGGATAACCTGCTGCTCGGCAGTCTCGGCTGGCGCTGGGTGCTCGGCATGGGCGCCGCGCCTGCGCTCGTCACGATTCTGATCCGCTTCTTCGTTCCGGAACCGCAGCGCTGGGTGAAAGTGCGCGCGAGCGTCGACGCCGAACCGGCGATGCGAACTTTCGCCGCGATTTTCGCGCCGGGGCTGCGCCGCAAGACGATCGTCGGCGTGCTGGTCGCGTCGGCGGCCATGCTCGGCTGCTGGGGCGGGCTCACTTTTCTTCCGAGCTGGATACATCAGTTGTCGGTCATGGCCTCGGATCACCGCGACGTCGGCTCGACGGTGAGTTACGCGTTCATCCTCATGATGATCGGCGCGACGCTCGGCTATCTGACGCTCATCTGGATGCTCGACGCACTCGGCCGGCGGATGTCCTACTTCATCTTCTCGGTCGGCTCGCTTGCCATTTCGCTCGTGCTGTTCATGACGGTGCACGACATCGGCGGCGTGCTGTGGCTCATGCCTTTGTACGGGTACTTCGTGATCGGCGCATTCGGCACTTTCGCCGCCTATTTGCCGGAGCTTTTCCCGACCCGCGTACGCGCAACCGGCCAGGGCTTCTGCTGGAACATGGCGCGCGCGCTGACCAGCATCGGCCCGCTGGCGGGCAACGTCGTGGTCGCGAAGTTCGGCTCGTTCCCTGCGGCGTCGGCGGCGGTCTCGCTGCTGTTCATCGTCGGGATGGTGTCGATCTGGCTCGGTCCCGAAACGAAGGGCGTACCGCTCGATGACTAAGGGAACAGATATGTCGAAGCCAGGCGCCTCGAGCCGAAACGGCGCATCCGATGCCGCCACCGCGCGCGTCTTCGATGTCGGCATCAACGAGCGCCTGCCGCTTTCGCAACTGGCCGTGCTCGGCTTGCAGAACGTCTTCGGCATGACGGGGATGTTCGTGTTTCCCGGCATTCTCGGGCGCGCCTTTCAACTGCCCGATGCGCAGATCGCGTACCTCTACGGCATGACCTTCATGGCGTGCGGAATCATCACGATCCTGCAGTCGATCTTCCTGCTGCGCTTGCCGATTGCTCAAGGTCCGTACGCGGGCAGCTTCGGTGCGCTGCTGGCCGTCGGGCATATGCAGGCGGGCGGACTCGGCACCGCGTTCGGCTCGTTCTTCGCCGCCTCGCTGATCTGGTGCGCGCTCACGGTGCCGATCCGCGGGCGCAGCGTGGCCGGGTTGTTCGCGCGGCATCTGCGGGTGCCGCTCATCTCCGGCATGATCGTGATGCTGATCATGGTGCAGATCGCAAGCGTCGCGCTGCCCACGTGGATTGGCAATCGCGCGAGCCCCGGCTTTCCCGGCGTGAATCTGTTCGCGGGTGCGGTTGCGGTCTCCGGCATCGTCTTCGCCATGCTGAAGGGCGGCCGCTGGGTTCGCCGGATCTCGATCCTGCTCGGCCTCGCGCTCGGCACGCTCGCCTATACGCTGTTCCAGCCGATTTCGTTCGCCGCGGTGGCCGCCGCGCCCCTGGTCGTTCTGCCGCGCGTCTTTCCGTTCGGTTTCGGCGTGCATGCTGATCTCGTCGCCGTGTTTCTGCTCGTGCTGATTCCGGCCGGCATGGGATCGATGGCGCTTTATCAGACCGTCGCGGACTGGGGCGGCGAAGCGCTGACGCCCGGAAGAATGTCCGAAGGACTCTTCGGTGTCGCGCTCGGTTCGGTCGTCGCGGCGATGTGGGGCGGCTTCAGCACGATCGCCTATCCCGACAATATCGGCATTCTGCGCGCGACGCGCGTCGGCTCGCGCTTCGTCACACTCACGGCAGGCATCTTCCTGATCGTGCTGGGCGGCTGCGTCAAATTCGACATGTTGCTCGTGGTGGTGCCGATTCCCGTGATCTCCGCGGCCGCGACGCTGCTGTTCGGCGTGGTCTTCATGCACAGTGTGCACATGCTGGCGCAGGTCGAGTGGGACGACCGCCGGCTCATCGCGACGGGGCTTTCGTTTCTGATCGGTCTGGGCGGCCTGTTCGTTTCGCCGGACGTCATGCGCGCCATGCCGCTGATGCTTCAACTCGTGCTTCAGCAACCGGTCATCTCGGGCGGTCTCACGCTCGTCGTCCTGCACGGCTTGCTGTGCTCGACGCGGGAACCGTCGGCAACGCCATCGGCTGCGGCCACGCGTACGCAGCATTGAGGCCGCGCAGACAACGTAGCTAGTTGCTCGAAAAACCTGATTAGCACTACAAATCAGCTAAAAAGGAGACGGAGTGAAAATAATAAAAAGCGGTATGCAGGCGATGGTTATCGGCGCCGCCCTCTTCAGCTTGGCGGCCCATGCGCAGTCGAGCGTGCAGCTTTATGGGCTCATCGACGCCTTCGTCGCGTACAAGAAGCCGATGAACGGACAATCGACCGTGCTGGCGGGCAATGGCGGCCTGACCGCATCGTACTTCGGCATGCGCGGTACCGAGGACATCGGCGGCGGCACGAAGGTCATCTTCGATCTCGAAGGCTATTTCAACGTTCAGAACGGCGCGATGGGACGCACCGGCTTTCCCCAGGACGGCCTGTTTTCGCGCAATGCGTGGGTTGGCGCGACCGGGCGCTACGGCACCGCGACGGTGGGCCTGATTCCTCCGCTGCTATGGTTTTCGACGATCACCTTCAACCCATTCTTCAACTCATTCGTGTTCTCACCGATGGTGCTGCACAGCTATGTCGGCGTGAACGGTCAGGGCGTGTTCGGCAACGCGGGAGAGTGGTGGAACTCGGTGTACTACTCGACGCCGGCGATCGGCGGTTTCATTGGCCGGGCGATGTATTCGTTCGGCAATGATCCGGGTCATCTCGGCCAGAACAAGTGGACCGGTCAGGTCTCCTACAGCAACGGCGGCTTCGCTACTTCGGTCGTGTATCAGCAGATCAAGTTCAGCCTGAATGCCGGCGATCTCGACACCGTGCTGCCGGGACTGAAGACTCAGTCGGTGGTCAACGTGGGCGCGTCGTACGACGTGGGCTTCGTGAAGCTATACGGACAATATCAGCACGTCTGGGATTCGATCTCGACGGGCGACGTGGGTATCGATACCGGCCAGCTCGGTTTTTCGATCCCGGTTGGTATCGGCCGGATTCTCGGCTCGGACGCCTACTCGAAGAGTTCCGGCAATAGCTCGATGTATCGCAACACCTGGGCGCTGTCTTACCTGTATCCGCTGTCGAAGCGAACCGACCTGTACGCAGCGGTGCTATCCGACCGCGCGAGCCACGAGTCCGCCGGCGAGACGATCGGTGGCGGCATTCGCACGCAATTCTGATCGACGGTTATCCGGAATCCACGATGGATAGGGCGGGTGTGCGGAACGTCGCGCATCTCGCCGCACAAAATGAAATTTATCAATGGAGGAGATATGCATAGAAGTGGAGGGGTAGGGAACGGCATGCGCAGGACTGGAATGAAACGATCGCTGGCCGCACTGACGCTGGTGGGGCTTTCATCCGGCGCCGCTCATGCGCAAAGCAGCGTCTCATTGTATGGGTCACTGGATGGCGGCCTGCGCAATCTCGTGAACGGCACCAAGGCGGGCGGTGCAGCGCTGACGATGGCATCGAACGGTGTCTACAAATCGAATCGCTGGGGGTTTGTCGGCACCGAAGACCTCGGCGGCGGATACTACGTTCGCTTGAACCTCGAGGCAGGATACGTTCTTGCGACCGGCGCAAACAGTAGTACTACCAATCAGATATTCCAGCGCAATTCGACGCTCGGATTCGGCGGACCGTTCGGCAGAGTCGACATGGGCCATCAGTTCACACTCCAGCACAGGCTGATCAAGGAGTTCGAGCCGTTCGATCTGGACTACCTCCAGGTGACGGAGGCCGCGGCGATATCGGGCGGCACCAGCGGCCGGGACGACAACGCCTTCTACTATCACGGCGACTTCGGCCCGTGGACGGCTCGCGCGGATTACGCGCCGGGCGGCGTGCCGGGCAGTCTCGCCAGTGGCTCCATGATCGCGGCCGGCTTCAACTATCACCCGGGCGGCTTCAATTTCGGCGCGGGCTATACGCGCCGTTCGGTTCCGGTTCCGTCCACGTCGAGTGCGTATTTCGGCAACGATCAATACACCGCGGGCGGAGGCGTTACGTTTGGTCCCGTCGAGATGATGGGCGGCTACTCGCTCGTGATGCAGGCGGTTCCTTCGAACATGGCGGGTCGGACGCGCAATCAGTACATGTGGGGCGGGGTCCGCTATCACGCGACGCCGTTCTTCAACGTTACGGGCGCGTACTATGACAACAAGAATACGACGAACGGCGTGGATGGTAGAAAGGGCGTCGCGATTCTGGGCGTCACCTATGCACTCTCGAAGCGCACCTTGCTGTATGCGGATATCGACTACACGCATTTCACGGGAGGCTACGTGACCAATGCGACGCTGAATCCGTCCTTGCATGAAAAGCAGACGGGCGTCTCGTTCGGTATGAACCACTGGTTCTAAGCGCTGCTGTGCCCTCGATGAGAGGGCACATGTTACTAATCAGACCGGCGCCACCACAGAAGTCGGGTAGAGCAGCGTATCCGTCACGCAGACACGGCTTTCGAACAGAAAGCGGTCTGCATCGACCACTACGCGGTCGATATAACAGCCCGACATTACGATTTCAGTCATGCGGTCGAGCATTGTCTGCAGGATCAGGAAATCGGCGCGGACGCGGTAGCCGTCGCCATCCGCACAGACCTTGATGCCGCTGACGATGTGCCGTAACGCGCGCGGCTGCGAGATGGTCGTCTCCGATGTCGTGAAAGCCCGGTCGTCGATCATGCCCTTGCCGTCGCAATAGATGATGGCGATCGGCAGTCCTCGCTCATGGTTTTCCTTCGTCGTCAGCCGATACTCCGCATGGGTGCTGAAGCAATCGGCCCAATCCTGGTAGCGGCCTTCGTCGAGCGCCGCACTGTATTCCGAGTAGAGATCCATGATGCCAAAGCGAACGTCCGCTGAAATGGCATGTTCGCGTCGATGAGTCGGTGTACTCATAATCCCATCACCTTGCGGTAGTGTTGGTAAAGGCCGCGCACGGCGACTTCGGTGACCGTATGGTCGTGATCCTCGACCGTGCGCCCGGCCATCTCCGCCACGCCGGCGCGATCGTTGTAGGGCGTCACGCCTTCCTGGGACATCACCATGACTTCGCTGTCGTCGACCGACACGAAGCCCGCTGGCCCCATCAGGTTTGCCTGCCTGATCCGGTGCGCGCGCATCTCCGGCGTATCGTCGGCGTAGCCGAAGAAGGTCCAGTGCAGATCATGGCTGCCGGGTCCGCGAGGCACCAGATGACGCATCGCGAGCGTGTTCGATTGCTGCTGGATGATCAGGTTGGGCCAGATCGTGCACATCACCGCGGTCACATCGCCGGGATATTCGCGGATCAGATCGAGCACGCGCGTATCCTTGAGCTGCATGTCGCTGCGAAGCGTCTGCCGCATCTCGTGCGCGGCCACTTCGTCTAGCTTGCCGCCGCGCCGGTTGATCATCGCACCGTGGCGTCCCGTCTCATCCATTTCGATTGCCGATTCCGCGTCCATTCGAAACAGGCCGAAGGTCACGAAGAAGACGTGCAGCAGGCTCGCGTGATACGGGTCCTTCAGGTTTTCGAACATGAACTTCCAGTTGCCGTCGATCCGCTGGCGCATGTAGCCGAGCAATTCGAGCTTGCGTCCGTCGAACACACGGTCGAAATACGTCAATAGCTTCGGGCCGAGATACGCGTCGAACGACTCGACGGTGGCGTCGAAGGACGCGAAGATTGCGCCGTTTCGCACGCTCACCACGAGCGGCTGCGCGCGATGCTGCTTCAGATCGAAATCGGCGGGCATGCCGCCCTTGCCCTTGTAGCCGCGACGAAAGGGCAGGCCTGTGACGTTGCCCTTCAGGTCGTAGCTCCAGTGGTGATAGGGGCACGTGAACGATTTCGCGTTGCCATGCTCGCTCTGGCAGAACGCCACGCCCCGATGTGCGCAACTGTTGCTGAATGCATTGACGCTGCCATCGGTGTCGCGGACGACGACGATCGGCAGATCACCGACGAAACTCCGTTTGAAGTCGCCGGGATTGGGAATTTCGCATTCGAGCGCGACGTAACTCCAGTTCGGTCCGCGAAAGATCCGCTCCTGTTCGCGTCGATAGATTTCCTCGTCGGTATAGACCCAGAACGGGATGCGCGAGCAGCCCTCATCGGGCCACACATAGTCGTGAGCAGGGCTATCGCCGGCGTTGGAAGCGGCCGCGTCGCGTTTCGCCCATTTGATTTCAGTCTCCATGTTTCGTCTCCGTAAAACGGGAATGTAAGGTCTAGGTTTGAGCGCGCGGCTGACTGAAGAGCGGTCGTCCCGCGTCGGCGATTTCGGCGCAGTCGATGCGCTGCCGCGTTTCGATCAATCGTTTGACATTGCGCCGCTCGCGTCCCGCGTTGATCAGCACTGCGCCGCGAATCGTGTTGTCGGCAACAAAGAACGCACTCCATGAAGGCGCGGTGACGTCGCCGCGTATCACGACGATGTCGTCGGCCACGCGGTTGCCGAGCATCTGGATATTGCGATCGTATTGATCGGTCCAGAACCACGGCGCCGCGGCCGCGACCGGGGCAGCGCCTGCAATCGCGCTGGCCGCGGCCTGAGCCTGCACTTCAGCGTTCTCCCACGATTCCACGCGTACCGATTCGCCCAGCCAGTGCGTGCGTTGTCGCGCGACGTCGCCGACGGCGAAGATCGAGGGCAACGAGGTGCGCGCGTGTGCATCGACGAGCACGCCGTCATCGCAATCAGCGCCTGCGGCCCGGGCGAGTTCGTCGTTCGCGGTCGCGCCGATCGCAACGACGACGACATCGGCCTCGACTGCCGTACCGTCCGCGAGTCTCACCGCCTCGACAACGGTATCTCCTTCGAGTCCCGTCACTTGCACGCCCGTGCGAACCTCGACGCCATGCATGCGATGAAGGTCCGACAGATACCTGCCCAGAAAGCCGCCGAAAATGCGCGGCAGCAAGTCATTGCCGTATTCGAGCACGGTCACTGCGCATTTTCGCGCGATGGCCGTCGCTGCGACTTCGAGCCCCAGAAAGCCCCCGCCGATCACGACGACATTCGCGCCGCCCGTGAGCCGTCCTGACAAGCTCAAGCTGTCCTCGATCGTACGCAGCGTCACCACGCCATCGAGGTTCGCACCCGGTACCACGAGCGGCCGGGCCCGCACACCCGTTGCAAGCACGAGATCATCGTAGGCGAGCGACTCTCCGTGAGCCAACAGAACCTGCTTTGCACGCCAGTCCACGCCGACGACTCGCACACCGGCACGCAGCGCGATCCGCTGTTCTTCGTACCAGCCGAGCGGAAAGATGGTCGTTTTCGCGGGCGTTCCACCGTTCAGCACGTCCTTCGAGAGCGGCGGACGCTCGTAGGGCAGCGCCTGTTCATCGCCTAGCAGTGTGATCTCGCGGGCCTGATCCAGCCGGCGCAAGGCTGCGGCGGTCCTCGCGCCGGCCTGACCCGCGCCGACGATAACGGTTCGTCCTGTCATGTCGTCATCCCCAGGCCGAAGGAAAGATCATTCGACATCGACCTGGACCTCATCGCCATCGATCCGTACGGCGAACGTCTGGATATCGACATCGACCGGACCCGATAACGCTTTTCCCGTACGCACGTCGAATACGCCCTGATGCATCGGGCATTCGATCTTGCCGTCTTCGAGATAACCATCCGACAGGCACGCGTGAGCATGCGTGCATATATCGTGCGTGGCAAAGAACTCGCCGTCGAGGTTGTACAGTGCGATTGGAATGTTATCGATCCGGCACGCCTTCACGTTGCCGGACGGAACATCGGCGACAGATGCCAACGGTTTCCATGTCATCAGACTTGTCTCCTTGTAGTGGGGTACGAAGAGGCGATATCGGTAACAGTCCTTTCAGGACCGCTTCACTCTGTCCATGCCAGATCGCCTGTGATTGACCCGTATTTTGAGGGACATGGTTCTGGCCCGCGTTGCTATTTCGTTGAAGGAGCGTTCGCCGTTCGCGAACGCTCGGGGCACTGCGCTCGTGTGGTAACGTCGCCCGGATACGGAAGGCGCGATGCATGCGTCAGCGCTGTCCGCGATGTGATGGAGACACCATGCGCTTCGATTTGACCGATTTGAGGCTATTTGCGGCAGTCGCCGCATGCGGGAATATCACCAAAGCGGCCGAGAGCTTGCCAATGGCGGTTGCGGCGGCGAGTTCGCGCATTCGCGCACTGGAGGAATCCGTCTCGGCGGCGCTCTTGTTCCGTCACAGTAGGGGCGTCGAATTGACTTCGGCAGGGGAAGTGTTCCTGCAACATACGATTTCCATCTTGCGGGAAACGACGAAGCTGCGTCACGAGCTCTCGCAATTCGGCGAAGGCATGCGAGGCAATATCCAGCTTTTCGCCAACACCAATGCGATCCACGAATTCCTGCCCTCGCTACTTGCACGATTTCTCGCGGACAATCCCACGATCAACGTCGACGTACAGGAACATACGAGCCCGGAGACCGTGCGCGCGGTCGATGAGGGCAGCGCGGATCTCGGCATCATCGTCGGGCTGGTGAATACGCGCAAGCTCGTCGTCACGCCGTTTCGCGATGACAGATTCGTCGTCATCGTCCCTGAGCATCATTCGCTTGCTCGTGAGCGGGCGATTCGTTTCCACCAGGTACTCGAGTGGAATTACATCGGGTTGAATGAGCGCTCATCTCATCAGCAGTACGTATCGAAGACTGCATTGCTGCTGGGCCAGAGCATTCAGTTGCGGACACAGGTCGAGAGCTTCGAGGCGGTGTGTCACATGGTGGCGGCGGGTGTCGGTGTATCGATCGTGCCGGAGTCGACGACGCGCCGTTTGCGTGACACGTTGCCGTTTTCCGTGGTCGATCTCGACGAGCAGTGGTCGAGCCGTGAGCTGAAGCTTGTCTCTCGCCCGCAGGAGACGCTGGCCGCGCCTGTCCACAAGCTATTCGACGCATTGGCGCAGATCAACTGATGGAATTCTTTTGGATTTGAGTCATTTGCGGGCGGGGAGCGTCTTTCTAAGCTGCTCCCCGCCCGCTTTTCGTTGGCGGCCACACTTGGCTCACGACTGCGAAGCGCGACCCACAGATCGCAATCAGAAATCGATCTGTGCGGAAAGCAGCAACGTGCGCGGTGC
>NZ_FCOE02000062.1 GCF_001544915.2 Caballeronia pedi
GTCCGAGAAAGACGCTCGGATACGAAACGCCAGCCGAACGGTTCCAGCAAACTATTGCATCGACCGGTTGAATCCGCGGGTGCTCCAGTCCGCAAAGCGCTGATTCGGACCGCTGTGAGGAGGGGCGTCTGACCGAGGCGGTCGGGTCCGGAAGTTAGGGAGTAGGTCGCCGGGGATGCGGGGCGCTCGAACTGCGATTTCAGCAACCGGGCCAAGAACGGACCTCGGATGCGATTAAAGCCGAGACGTTGGGACGACGGCTGCACATTCACGAGCGGCCGTTGGAAGGCGCTTATGGGAGGGATTGCAAGGAGCGGCGGCAAGGGGTCAAGTCCGATCCAGCGGGCGAACGTCGTGCGGCAGTCGGCCCGACGTGGCAGACACCATTAGCTCACTTCGACCTTGCAGCGGTCATCGAACGCTGCTTCGCCGCAGCCGGGCGTGGACGACCGGCGATCGCCGTCGCCACGTCGATACCCGCCCCGGTCAGGCAAAGCAGTTGCTCAACGATGTCATCCTTGTGCGCCAATGCGAGTTGCCCTGTCGTGATCGCAAGGCTCACGCCGACGATCGCGTGCGATGTCAGTCGCCATACGAGTTCGGGTTCACGCGTGGGAAAGCGCCCAGCGCTCATGGCGTTACGTAGATCCCGTATCGCGAACGGACCCATGCGCCGGAAGAGCGCATCGGCGATCACCTCCGAGCGGTACATCATCTGCTTCCAGCTGAGATCGGTCGTCGCGGTTTCCAGCACGGTGCGAATCCCGAATGCATAGACTTCCGCCGGATCCCCGACATCGACCGTGGCCTCTTCGATCTGCAGCGCGAGCTCATGCATCATCTCTTCGAGCACGGCAATCGCGAGCTCGTCCTTCGACTTGAAGTAGTTGTAGACCGTCCCTGCGCCTACATCCGCGAGTTCCGCGATTTCCAGCATCGTCGCGGCGTCGATTCCTTTTTCCGTCATTACCGCGCATGCGGCCTTGACCAGCGCCTCGCGATTTCTGCGCTGCCGGCGCGCCACGCGTCCTCCCGGTTCGTCCTGCTGGTTCGGTGAATTCATAAAGCCCCGCTTTCGTTCATTGTTGACGAGCATTCTACTCCGATGCAATACGCGTCCGCGCACTTGCCGCTTCGTTGCAGCGGATTCTCGTGAAAGCCCTCACCAGATCGCTGTCACTTTCGAACGCTCATTCGAATTGACTGTTGGCCGTAGATGAGTGTTTACCATAAATGACGAACATTCAATTGCGATCTACATTCTGTTTCAAGCGATGCCCGAATCCGACGCCACGTGCGGTGCCGAACGGCCGGGCCGCATCGACATGTTCCGAAACAGGAAAGGAGACAGACATGAGCACCACGTTCTCGCCCGATCACGATTCCTTCGACGCCGACGTCGCCATCGTCGGCGGCGGGCCCGTCGGCACGTTGCTGGCCGTTCTGCTCGGCCGCCAGGGCAGGCGCGTCACGCTGATCGAACGCTGGTCCGAATCCTACGGGCGGCCGCGCGCGGTCACCTTCGATCACGAGGTCGCGCGCATTCTCGCGACGCTCGGCATCGATTCCGAGCGCGATCCGGCGATCACCTGGCACGACGAGCTGTACTACTGGAAGAACGCGAACGGCGAGAACCTGCAGATCGTCGACTGGCAAAGTCAGTCGGCCTCGGGCTGGCGCGTGCGCTACTGGTTCAATCAGCCGGACCTCGAAGCGCGGCTCACGCGCATCGTCGATACGCTGCCCACCGTGACGCAACTGCGCGGATTTCAGGCGAGCGCGCTGCATCAGGACGAGGACGGTGTCGAACTCACGATCAGACAAACGCCTCAGGAAGCGGGCCCGGACGGCGAGACGCGGGTCGTGCGCGCGCGTTATCTGGTCGGTGCGGACGGCGCGAACAGTTTCGTGCGCGACGCGCTCGGCATCGAGAGCGAGGACAAGGGCTATTTCTTCGACTGGCTGATTCTCGACATGATCCCGAACGGCGCTTATGACGCCCAGCCGTCGCAATGGCAGCTTTGCGATCCGCGGCGTCCGACCACGATCGTGCCGGGCGGCCCGGGCCGGCGTCGCTGGGAATTCATGGTGCTGCCCGGCGAATCGATCGAAGAGATGCAGACGCCGGAGCGCGCGTGGACGCTACTCGAGCCGTGGGGCATGACGCCGCAGAACGCGCAGCTCGAGCGCAGCGCCGTGTACCGCTTTCAGGCGCGCTGGGCGAACGTCTGGAACAAGGGCCGTTGCGCGATCGCGGGCGACGCCGCGCACCTGATGCCGCCCTTCGCGGGCGAAGGCATGTGCGCCGGCCTGCGCGACGCGCTCGCGCTCGGCTGGCGCCTCGATGCGATTCTCGATGGAAAGATGGACGCCGCCGTGCTCGACAGCTACACGAGCGAGCGTCTCGCGCATGTGCGGCATTACATCGAATTCAGTCAGGAGTTGGGCAAGATCATCTGCATCGACGACGCGCAGGAAGCCGCCGCGCGCGATGCGGCCATGAAGGCCGATCTCGCCGCCCGCGGCAACAAGCCCGTGCCCACGGACATCTGCCATCTCGGGCCGGGCGCGTGGTGCCCGGAGTCGTCGCATGCGGGCGAGCTTTCGGTGCAGGGCGTGGTCGAGGCGAATGGCCGGCGCGATCGATTCGATCAGGCGGTCGGGCACGGCTGGATCGTGATCGGCTTCGAGGCCGATCCGGCGCAGGCGCTCACCGGCGCGCAACGCGAGCAACTCGCGCTGCTGGGCGGACGGACGGTCACGATCGGCGCGCCGGGCGCCGCATGCGATGCCATCGACGTCGACGGCACCTACGCGCGATGGCTCGCCGATATCGATGCAAAGTACGTGTTGCTGCGGCCCGACTTCTACGTCGCGGCCACGGCGAACGGCGTTGCATCGTTGCGGGAACGCTTCGACGAAGTGATGTCGAAGCTCCATCTCCAGATGCTGGAAACGGCCTGAGCCGGGAGTCGCCGATGATCGAAAAATTCGCCTACGACATCAATCCGGGCCGCGTGCTGTTCGGGCCGGGAACGCTCGGCGCCGTCGCCGACGAGATAGAACGCGTCGGCGCGAAGCGCGCCTTGATCCTGTCCACGCCGTTTCAGCGCGCGGATGCGCTGAGACTCGCCGAGCAGATCGGGCCGCTCGCGGCGGGCGTGTTCAGCAATGCGGCCATGCACACGCCGGTCGACGTCACGGAGCAGGCGCTGACGGCGTTCGAGGCGTCGCGCGCCGATTGCGTGGTCGCGCTGGGCGGCGGCTCGACGATCGGGCTGGGCAAGGCCATCGCGTGGCGCAACGACGCGCCACAGGTCGTCATCGCCACGACCTACGCGGGGTCCGAAGTCACGTCGATCCTCGGGCAAACCGAGAATGGCATCAAGACGACGATCCGGCACGCGAAGATCCTGCCCGAAGTCGTGATCTACGATCCCGAACTGACGCTCGACCTGCCTGTCGCGATGAGCGTCACGAGCGGGCTCAACGCGATGGCCCACGCGGTGGAAGCCGTCTATGCGCGCGACCGCAATCCCGTGTCGTCGCTGATGGCCGTGGAAGGCGTGCGTGCCCTGCGCGATGCGCTGCGTGTCATCGTCGCCCGGCCGCGCGAACTCGACGCGCGCAGCAACGCGCTCTACGGTTCGTGGCTGTGCGGCTCGGTGCTCGGCACCGTGGGCATGGCGTTGCATCACAAGCTGTGTCACACGCTGGGCGGCAGCTTCGACCTGCCGCATGCGGAAACACACGCGATCGTGCTGCCGCATTCGGCGGCTTATAACGCCAGCGCGGCCGCGGACGCACTGCAGCCGCTCGCCGATCTGTTCGGCGGCTCGATCGGCAGCGGCCTCCATGACTTCTGCCGTTCGCTCGGCGCGCCGCTCGCGCTCAAAGACCTCGGCCTCGAAGAAGCGCAACTGGATCGCGCCGCCGATCTGGCGGTGCAAAACCCGTACTGGAATCCGCGCCCGATCGAGCGCGAAGCCATTCGCGCGTTGCTACAACGCGCGTGGGAAGGCACGCGGCCGGAATAACGCCGCGGCCATTTCCATCGATATAAAAGGAGTACACGCATGTCCCGATTCTTCGCCGAAGAGAATTCCGTCGACGCGGTCAATGCCCGCATCGGACCCGACGCCGATGCGCGCCTGAGCGCGGTCATGACCTCGCTCGTCAAACACCTTCACGCGTTCATCAAGGACGTTCATCTCACGCAGGACGAGTGGTCGGCCGCGATCGACTTTCTGACGCGCACGGGCCAGATCTGCAGCGCCGAGCGGCAGGAGTTCATCCTGCTGAGCGACACGCTAGGCGTGTCGATGCTCGTCGATGCGATCAATCATCGGCGGCCCGCGCAGGCGACCGAGAACACCGTGCTCGGCCCGTTTCATGTCGCGGGCGCACCGGCGCGCGACATGGGCGCGCGCATTTCGTTCGACGGCAAAGGCGAGCCGTGTCTGTTCGAAGGCCGTGTCGTCGATGCACATGGCCGTGCGGTGGAAGGCGCGCGCATCGACGTGTGGTCGGATAACGCCGAAGGCTTCTACGACGTGCAGCAGCCCGATATCCAGCCGAAGTGGAACAACCGCGGCGTCTTCACGACCGGCAAAGACGGCGCATACCGCTTCGTCGGCATCAAGCCCGTGTCCTATCCGATTCCGCACGACGGCCCTGTCGGCAAGATGCTCGCCGCGCTCGGGCGGCATCCGTATCGTCCCGCGCATATGCATTTCATCGTGACGGCAAACGGATTCCAGGCGGTGGTGACGCATACCTTCGTCGGTGACGATCCCTACATCGGCTCGGATGCGGTCTTCGGCGTCAAGGAGACGCTGGTCGCGCCGTTCCAACGAACGGACTGTGGCGAGACGCTCTGGCGTTCGCCGTTCGACTTCGTGATGACGCCGCTCGAAGGCTGACGTAAATTCCGCAAGGCGGAGAGAAGTTGACCAATCAATAAGGTGTGCGAATCAATTAATGGAGACGAAACCATGAAGAACCTGAACGATGTCTGGGACAAGACCTACGAATGGAAGGCGGTGGCGCTGCTGTCGATGGGCTTCGGCCTGGTCGGCATAGACCGGTTCATGATCATGCCGCTCTTCCCGATCATGATGCACGAGCGTCATTTCGATTATCAGGACCTGGGCTATATCGCCGGCGCGCTCGCGGTCGCGTGGGGCATTTCGTCGATCTTCATGGGCAACCTGTCCGATCGCATCGGGCATCGCAAGGTGATCATTCCCGCGATGCTGGTGTTCTCGCTGCTGTGCGGCGCAAGCGGCTTCGCCGCGAGTCTCGGCTCGCTGATTCTGATCCGCGTGCTGATGGGCCTCGCGGAAGGCGCATACACGCCGGTCAGCATCATCGCGACGATCGATGCGTCGAAGCCATCGCGACATGGTTTCAACGTCGGACTACAGCAGACCATGATGCCGCTGCTCGGCCTCGGTCTCGCGCCGATTCTCGTCACGCAACTGCTGAAGGTCGTGTCGTGGCACTGGATCTTCGCGCTCGCGTCGATACCGGGCTTCATCGTCGCGTTCCTGCTGTACCGCTGCCTGCGTGACAGCGACGCGAAGGCGGCCGCGAAGCATACCGATACCCACGACGCATCGCGCCACAAGTGGTCCGACGTTTTCCGCTACCGGAACATTCCGCTCAATATCGTCGGCATGTTCTGCTGGGTCACCAATCTCGTGATTCTGCCAGCCTTTCTGCCGAGCTATCTGATGGAAGCGCTGCATCTGAGCATCGAGCAGATGGGCTTCGTGTTGTCGGCGATCGGCTTCGGCGGCGCATCGGGCGCGCTCCTGATGCCCTCGGTCTCCGACAGGCTCGGACGCAAGCCGGTGATGATCATCGCCGTGCTCGGTGCCATCGCGTTCCTTGCGTTGCTGACGCAATGCGATGCGAGTCCGGCAAAGCTGTTCGCATATCTCTTCATGACGCTCTTCTTCGTCTTCGCGCTGATCACGCTGACGGTCGGCCCGATCAGCGCCGAATCCGTGCCGGCCACGCTGATGACGACCGCTTCGGGGCTCGTGATCGGTGTCGGCGAGGTGTTCGGCGGCGGCATCGCGCCGGCCATCGCCGGATATGTCGCCAAGCATTTCGGCATCGAACACACGATGCATCTCGGGCTGGGCGCGTTGCTCATCGGCTTTCTCGTGGCGGTGTCCCTCAAGGAGACGGCGCCCGGCCGCCTGCGCGGTCTTGCGTCCGCCAGCCTGCCATCCAATATCGTCAAATGACGGGAACGCGAAGAATGAACAAGACTGGCATATCGATGTGCGTGGGCCTCGCTGCGCTGTACTTTCCCGCAGCGGCTTTCGCGCAAGGGAGCGTGACGTTCTCGGGGATGATCGATGCGGGCGTCACCTACGTGAACAATCAGCACGGCAGCGCGAACACGTTTTTCGACAGCGGCATCTACGCGCCGAATCTGCTGACTTTCAAGGGGATGGAAGACCTCGGCGGCGGCAACAAGGCGCTGTTCGAACTGACGTCGCAGTTCGATCTCGGCAACGGCTCGACGATCCCCGGCGCGGGGCAGATTTTCAACCGCACGGCGCTCGTCGGTGTGTCGAACGACCGGTTCGGCGCGCTCACCTTCGGCAATCAATACGACTTCATGTTCGAGTCGCTCACGCTCGGCTTGTTCGATGGCGCATTTCTCGCGGGCGGCATCTACGATTTCCGACAGGGGCCGTTCGCCGCGCTCGCCGTGCCGGACAATCCGACCGGCGCTTTCGATTTCGACCGGATGGGCGGCGCGACGCGCGTGCCGAATTCCGTCAAGTACCAGAGCCCCGCGTGGTATGGCATTCGATTCGGCGCGCTGTACGGCTTCGGCGGCACGCCGGGCGACTTCTCCGCGAATTCGACGATGAGCTTCGGCCTCAACTACGAGCGCGGTCCGCTCGGGCTCGGCGCCGCCTATGTCGACGTGAAGTATCCGCAACTCGGCAACGGTCACGACGGCATCCGCAATTTCGGCTTCGGCGCGCACTACCGGCTCGGCAGCGTGCTCGCGGTGCTGCTCTACACGAACACGATGAACACGGCGACCGGCGCGCAGATCGATGTCTACAAGACCGGCGTGCAATGGGATATCGGCGGCGCGTGGTCGACGGGGCTCGACTATGCGTTCATGCACGGCAACGAGACGCTGGATCACAATCGCGCGCATCAGATCAGCGGGGCGCTTCAATATCATCTGTCGAAGCGCACGTTCGTCTATGCCCAGGCGATCTATCAGCGCGCGAGCGGCGATAACGCGGTGACGCAGGCGTGGATCACCGCGCTGCTTCAGCCCGATGCGGCAGCGAGCAATCGCTCGCAGACGCTCGCGCGCGTCGGTGTATCGACGCGGTTCTAGCCATCGCGCTTGCGGTTCGTGCCCGGGAACCCTCGCCTACCGCGCCCGGCGGCCGTACGGCTGCCCGGCATCCTGATCGACTTGTTAGTCAATCCGGCAGTATTTTGCGCGAGTTCCAACGTTGGATGAATCCGTCGTGTCTGCCATTTCTTCGGGGGCACGTCGCTGTCCCGGCCAATCAAGGAGCAACCTTGCTAAAGCACATAGTTATGTGGAACGTTCGCGGGGAGTCGCCGAGGCAAAAAGCTGAGGCGGCGAACCTCGTCAAGCTTGCGTTCGAAGGCCTGAACGGGAAGATTCCCGGCATGCGCACGCTAGAGATTGGAATCGATGTCAGCGGCATCGACTACGCTTGCGATGTCGTACTCTATTCCGAGTTCGATAATCCCGAGTCACTTCAGGCTTACGCCACGCATCCTGAGCATTTGCGCGTACGGGAGAAACTCGCGGGGGTACGCACAACCCGGCATCAAGTGGATTACATTGTTGCGTCCGAGGTTGCGTAGCGACGCGATATGCGGCGCTGAATCCGCAGAAAGCATGGACGAGCATGGGTAACGTCCGTCTTCGTAAAGATGCCTGTTTATGCCGCAGTTTGTTTTGCAGCATTCTCCAATGACCCGCGCGCCGCGGTCGCAGTATCCACGCCTCGACCTTTAAGCGTGGCAACTTTGCTGGTGCGGGCCGCCAATCGCGACCGAGTGAAATCCCATCTGTGCCGGCGTTTGGCTACATCGACGTGTGAGGATATGTTGCTGGTTCCTGGCCCAATGCTTCGGCATATCTAAGGCCGCTCTCTGCAACTCAGGCTCATAGCGGCAGGTGGCATCCGTGAGACTTACCGCGCGCGACGGGAAGACAATTCGAGCCTAAACCATCCTCGCCCACGCGCCGAACCAGCTTGCGCACGAGCGCATCGTCTCTCGCGACCACCCGCCGATCTCCGCCGCCCCCGTCCAGATCGCGCGTCGTGGTCACGCGTCTGCCTTCCATCGTGTTCAGCGCCCGGAACACCTCAAGGTTGCGCTCTAGCCCCCGCACGGTCGGATAGGTCGTCCACCAAGCCTCATCGTAGATGACAGAAATCCGCTGGAAGCCGCCATTGCACTCGCAACCGGGCGAGCGTCGTCAAAGGGTCGAAAGTGTGAATTGGCGGCGACGCCGGTGCGCCGACAGTGGTTGGACAGGCGAAGTTTCTACATCTCGCGGTCAGCGATCCGGTCGGCATCTTCGTCGAGGAACGCGCACGACGCGCGCATCGACGCACGCTCCGCGAGATGCAACTAATCGTCTAGCAGGCTGTTGAAATACCCTCTGCGCGGGTCATCCGGGTTGGAGGGGCAAACGTTGATTGAAGGAATCGAACAACACTGAGACCGAAGCGATGCGCGGAGCGGACGGCTATACCGAATCGATGTTCACGATGTCCAGGCTGGACGATTTTGTGCCAGCTAATCACCCGCTGCGACCGATTCGACTGTGGTTGAACGATGCGCTCGCTCGCATGGACGCGGTCTTCTCGCGGATGTATGAGAGCGAGCTCAAGGGCGGTCGTCCGAGCATCGCGCCAGAGAAACTGATTCGCGCATTGCTGTTGCAGGTGCTGTATTCGATACGAAGCGAGCGCATGTTAATGGAGCAAATCTCCTACAACATGCTGTTTCGCTGGTTCGTCGGACTCGCGATGGACGATGCGGTTTGGGACCACTCCACTTTCAGTAAGAACCGCGACCGACTGGTGGTTCACGATGTCATTGTTAGTCTGTTTAACGAGACAGTAGAGACCGCACGCGTGCGCGGTCATCTGTCGGGAGAGCATTTCAGTGTCGATGGCACGCTCATTCAGGCTTGGGCTGGGCACAAGAGCTTCGTGCTCAAGACGAAGTCGGACGACTCGCCGCCCGACGGCGGCGCCGGTTCTCAAGAGAACTGGCATGGCCAAAAGCGTAGCAACGACACACATGAATCCAGTACCGACGCTCAGGCGCGTTTGTTTCGCAAGAGTCGTGGCACGGGCGCGATGCTTTGCTACATGGGTCACGTGCTGACCGATAATCGGCATGGCCTGGTCGTGAACGCACAGGTCACGCAGGCCAACGGCACGGCCGAGCGAGACACGGCGGCGCAGATGCTTGCAGACGCCGCGCGAGTCGCCGGTACGTCCATTACCGTCGGCGCAGATAAGAACTACGACACGTCGGGCTTCGTGGCCACGTGCCGCGCGAATAATGTGACGCCGCACGTGGCACAAAACGTCGGCCGCGCAGGCGGCTCCGCCATCGATGCTCGAACCACACGATGGCCCGGCTACGCTATCAGTCAGCGCAAACGCAAATGCATTGAGCAGGTGTTTGGTTGGAGCAAGACAGTCGGGAGGATTCGGCAGGCGATGTATCGAGGTCTGAAGCGCGTCGACCAACTCTTTCTGCTGACTCAGGCAGCCTACAACCTGACGCGCATGCGAACGCTGGCCGCCCGGGCGGCATGAGCGCGAAAGCAAGGAAGAACGCAACACCAGCAGCCTGTAAATCAACGGAGTTCGGCGTCAGATTATTTGCGCTTATACGTCGCGTCGGCTCTTTCGAATGAGCGGGCGCGCGTTCAAGAAGGGATATTTCAACAGCCTGCTAGGTCTCCGTGCGACTTCGAACCGCGGACCGCGGGCACCGTAAGGATGTCTGCAAGATGTCGAGCAGGACGTCAACCATTCGAAAAATCACCCTCAGTCAGGCGGACCTGACTCGTTGGCTGGGCCCGCAGCTTTCGACGCGCGACCGCTTCGATCCGAGCGAACCCGTCCCTGAACACGCTCACCAGTCGGCTATCGTCCGCGTCGGGCGGGAGCCAGAAAAAGACTTCCAGGCACCCGCGCGTCACGACGCACGTCACGCTTTCTCCGCGCCAATCGATCGCGAAGCTGAGGGCCTGTTTGTCTGTTGAGATGTGGGGTTCGGGCACGGGGACTTTCATGAGCAGAGTTACGGGTGACGGACAGAATCGGCGGTGCGTTCACCGCGACGCGTTAGGGGATCTAGCGAAGTTTCACCAGTCTACCCGGTGCTTTTCTTCGGTTTCCTGATGCCGCCGATCGTCGTCGACGTGCAAGTAAATGCTGGTCGTCGTTAGCGAGGCATGTCCGAGGTTGTCGCGCACCATGCGCAGGTCAATCTTTTGGTCGGCCATGTGCGAGCCGGCGCTGTGCCTGAGCCAATGCGCGGACGCTTTCTCGAGCAGATCAGCCCGCGCGCTTGCCGTGTGATCGCGCTCACGCAGGCGCGACGCAGCGCCCGCAAAGACGTCCTTCACGATGGCGTGCAGCGCCGCGCGCGTGAGCGGCGCGCACGTCTCGGTGCGTTCGTTTGACGCCGAGGCGCCGATCGGCAACACGAGCGGTGTGTCTTCATTGGGCGATGGCAGGGCGCTCAAGCCGAGGTGCTGCCGATAGCGGGACAGTTCCATCATCATCTCGCGCGTGGCCGGGACGAGCCGTTGCTTGTCGCCTTTGCCGTGCACGGTGAGCCACCAGCGCAGCGCGCCGTCCGCATCGTGTCGCACGAAGAACTGGCCCATCGTGGTGGCGCCGACTTCCGCAATGCGCATCCCGCCGAGATAGAGCAGGGTGAACAACCATCGGACGCGGTAGGCGTGGGCTTTTTCCCGGTCTGTTTGCTTGGGCATCGTCGCAATGAAATCCTTGACCTCCTGCCACACGCTCGGCTCCAGATAACGGGTGATGCGTGGCGCCGCGTGGCGCGTGCGTTGGCGTGAGAGCGACAGCGGATTGCCGGCCAGGTAGCCGGCCTGCACCAGCCACGAAAACATCACGTTCAGGATGACAGTTGCCTGGCGTTGGCTCGAGGGCGACAACGGACCGTAGAACGGCCGCCAGCGCGCGTCGCTGCGCGGGTGCTTGCGCCCACCGCCGGCCACCCCGCCAGTGATCCACAGCGCGGCAGGCTGCGGGTCACCGAGAAACTGCTGATAGCGCAAGCAGTCTTCATGGGTCAGAGAGGAGAGGGGTTTGCCCAGCTCGACGACCGACCAGAGTAGGAGCCGTTCGGCTTCTTTGCGGTAATTCTCGAAGGTGGTTTTCGTGTCGACGAAGCGTGACAGCCAAGCGCGGATCGCGTCGAGATCGTGATCGGCGGCAATCTGGGCGCGCCCGGTGACTGCCCGATTCAGGCCCGCGGACCCATCGAGCTCGGCGGGAATGACGAGCGTCTCGAGCGGTGTCGGCTGCAATGCGTACGGTGGGGTCGGCGCAGCGGGCTTTAAAGTCACGGTCGTTCTAGCGGGGGCTCAGCATAAAGTTCTCAACATTATAAGCATAATGTCAAATATCTCGCTCGTTGATGTTGGGTTTAATCCGAAATACGTTGTATTATGAGCATATTCTTTGTTCCCTTTGCGGTCTATGTCCGACGTTCTCTCCAACGAAACCCGCCTGGCGGCGGACATCGAGCGCCTCAAGGTCGAATTCCCCAAGACACGCGAACTCTATCGCGAGGTGTGCGCGCTGCTGTTCTTCCGCTTTGGCGTCGCGCCGACCGCCAATCGCCTCTACAACCTGGTCCGACGCGGCACCATGAGCACGCCGGCTTCCGTGTTGAGCGAGTTCTGGGCGGAGCTGCGAGAGAAAAGCCGGGTGCGTATCGAGCATCCGGACTTGCCGAAGGATCTGAGCGAAGCAGCGGGCGAGCTAATCGGCGTTTTGTGGGCGCGGGCGGCAGCGTCGGCGCAGGCCGAACTGACGTCGCTACGCGATGACGTCGAAGCGCAGCGTGCCGAGGCCGAGCAGAAAGTCGTCGCCGCACGGGAAGAACTGGGTCGGACGGAAACCGCGCTGGAGCAGCGCACGGCGGCATTGCTCACGGCGCAGGTCGAGATTCGCGAGCTGGAGCGGCAGCAGGCGCAAGAGGCCGCGACGCGTAAAGCGCTCGATGCGCAGATCAAGCGTCTCGGCGAAGAGGCGCTCGCGCGTGAGCGCGAACTGGAAAAAGTGCGCGACACGTTCTCGCGTGATCTGGAGAAGCTTCGCGAGACCGCCAGCCGTGCCGAGGAACGCTTACGCGCATCGGAAAAGCGGGCGCTGCTGGAAATCGATCGGGAACGCAGCGCCACAGCCAAGGCTCAGAAAGAACTGGCCGAGGCGGCCAAGCGGGCGGAAAAGCGAGAGGCCGAGCATCGTCGCACCGTCGAAGCGCTGCAGGCGCAACAAGGCGACGCTCGCCATCAAACCGGGGTGCTTCAGGGCAAGCTCGCCGCGCTCGAATCGGCACAGAAGTCACTTCAAGAACAACTGAAGTCGCTGCGCACAACGACGCGGCCGTCCACGCGACGTGTGCCCACCGCCGAAACCAGTCCACCAGCCAGGCGAGCCGCCCGAAAGGCAGCGGCAGTCAAAACGGCGAGAGCGAAAGGTCGTCCCTAGATAATGACCGGATGGCGCCGGCGAGGGGTGTAGTCCACCGACCGTTGGCGCGCCAGTCGGGCCCTCGGCCAAAAGGAGCGGACAGATGAGAAGATCAGCAGAGAACAAATTGAGGGTCGTGGCGGTGCGCATCGACCCCGTCATCGAACAGCGCTTGCGGGTGCTGGCAGAGGCAACGGGGCGCAAGCAGTCGTTCTTTCTGCAACGCATGATCGAGGAAGGCATCGATGCCATGGAAGAAATCTGGCTGTCGCCGGACACGCTGGCCAAGGTCCGAAGCGGTGACTTGCCGGAACTGCTCAGCGCACACAGCACTACCTCGGATCTGTTTGACCTCGAGACGACCAACGCAGCCTCGTAGCGGCGACGGTCGCCTGTTTTCATAGCCGATCACGAAGATCAGGTTTGTTTTTCAATAGAGAGGACGATTCAATGAACAAGCAGGAACTGATTGACGCAGTTGCGTCGGAGTCGGGCACAAGCAAGACGGTGGCTGAAGACGCGATCAATGCGGTCTTGAACACCATCTCGAAGGAAGTGGCGGCGGGAAACGCCGTTCAACTCGTCGGGTTTGGCACCTTCGGGAGTGGCGAGCGGGCCGCGCGGACCGGTCGGAATCCGCAGACCGGTGAGACAATTGAAATCGCGGCGGCCAAAACGGTGAAGTTCACGGCCGGTAAGGCGTTCAAGGACGCCGTCAACCAGGCGTGAGCAAGGGCGGCTTCAACTATGCCGCCGACCTAAAAGAGTTGGTCGTCCAGCGGCCGAAGATTATTTAGTTTGACCGCCGTGAGACGTTCGGTGCCGTCTGCGTGGATCGATCGGATCATGATGCGTTGGCCACGCGCTTCGCCCAGCACCTCGACAATGCGATCCTCGTAGCGCACTAGCGTGCCGCGAGGCGGTTTGCGTTTCATGCGGCTGCGACCGGTCGAAGAAGGCATAGGGCGTCAAAGCTCGTGCGTCGATCGCATTATGCCAATTCGCAGCGGCGATACCACATCGTTTAGCCGGTTACGGCACAAACAGAGAGGGAAAAGGTTATGCGCCGCATCGTGGTACGTTCTTCGCCGGTCCACGGACGCGGTGTATTTGCGCTCACCCAGATCGGAGCTGGTGAGACAATCCTGGAATACAAGGGCAAGCGCCTGTCTTGGGCACAAGCGCAGCGCCAGTATGCGCGTTTGGCCGCCGAGGACGGCCACACGTTTTACTTCGACCTCGACGACGGGCGCGTGATCGACGGCGCGCAGGGCGGCAACTCGGCGCGCTGGGTCAATCACAGTTGCGCGCCGAACTGCGACACCGAGCAAGATGGCAGCCGGGTTTTCTTCCACGCGCTACGCGACATCAAGCCGGGCGAAGAGTTGTTTATCGACTATCGACTTTTTGTGGAAGGGCGAAAAACTGCTGCGCTCAAAACCTTGTATGCATGCCGCTGCGGTTCCCACGCCTGTCGAGGGACGATGCTGGCCGGGTCCTGAACCGCCGACCGCATGGTGTCCACGCACCACCGACTATCGCACCCCGACTACGGACCTGCTTGCGACCGCGACGACTTCGACGCACTGAAATGCTGCCGGAACGTGACTGTCATGCCCTCATCAAAATGGACCTTCGCTTCACGCTTCCGACGCAACGCATTTGGATGGCGATCCTCGCTGCCCATCCAACGCCTGAAGGAAGCGGTATCTGAGATTCGTTCGGCCGCCCGCGCCGATGGTGCGCTTGGTGCGGAAGGGGCCGTTCTTCTTCTTGAAAGACTATCGCCCGCACTTGAGCAAGTCGACAGTTCTTCGGGCGCACTGGGCAGCGCGGTCAATCGTGCTATCGAGGCGCTCGTCCCAATCATCGCAGCCGCCGACGTTGAGCCCGCAGCACGGGAGCGCTGGCTGGAAAGGCTTTTCAAGGCGTTGCAGGACGATCAGATGCCCTACATCGAGAGCCTCGGCGAACATTGGGGAAGCTTGTGCGTCACGCCCGAGTTGGCATCTCAATGGGCGGATCGGCTGTTGCCGCTCGTCACGCATGTGCTGCAGGCTGAAGGGTTCAACTACTTCGTCGGTGTGGTGCCGTGCTTGAGTGCGCTTTACGCAGCCGGCCGCTTCGAGGAAATCATTGAGCTTGTGCACCGCGATCGCCTAAGTTCCTGGTGGTATCGGCGTTGGGCCGTCGACGCGCTGGTCTGCCTCGGACGTCCGGGCGAAGCACTTCGCCTTGCTGAAGCGAGCCGAGGGCTGAATGCGCCCGAATCCGCAATCGCGCGCACCTGCGAGACGATCCTCCTCGAGTCCGGCATGACCGAGGAAGCGTACGAGCGCTATGCGTTTGCCGCCAATCGTGCAGGCACGTACCTCGCAACTTTCCGCGCGATCACCAAGAAATATCCGGGGAAAGCCCCGGCAACGATCTTGTCGGACCTGGTTCGAAGCGAGCCTGGGTCCGAAGGCAAATGGTTTGCCGCCGCCAAAGACGCCGGGCTGTTCGATCAGGCCATTGCGCTGTCCAGACAGAGCCCGACCGATCCTAAGACGCTCATACGCGCCGCGCGAGATTTCGAGACGAAGCAGTCCCGATTCGCGATGGACTGTGCGCTGTGCGCATTGCAATGGATGGAGGCCGGCTACGGCTATGAGGTGTCGATGAGTGACGTCAACGATGCCTATGATGCCCTCATCGCCGCGGCAAGTGCGAATCAGGTCTCGAAAGCAGCGGTGGACGATTGCGTGCGACGCCTGATTCGCGATGCGGACTCGCTGGTTGGGCGAGCGTTGCACACGCGCATGGGGGCCGACCGGCGCTAGACAAGAAGAGAATAAGTTTCTGCTGACGTAGCGCGTCGGCGCCGCTTGCGCCTATGCGTGAGCCCGGCAAGGATCTACCCTCCAGCGACACGGTCCGACACGCCCCCGCATGCTTCCTTGACTTTTCGTGAGCCTCGATACGCTGGTCTCAATGGATCAGGAGATGCACAGCGTATGAAGTCAATCGTAGCAAGCCGAAATCATCAGGTCCCCGCCGCTTCACCAAAGCGGACCTCCCTGGACGCGGATCGTGAACTCGCTCATATACAAAAAGTGGTGACCGCAGCACGTGCAACATCCGTTCCGTTGCCGATAAGCGTTCGGTATTGGAAAGTGCGCCTGCATGAGCTTCGCATTGGCTACATGTTGCTTCCCGTCCAACTTGCCCGACTGTCCGCGCTTGAGCTTGACGTCAAGAACATCTCACAAGGACAGGTGGACGTCGGCATGAGCGACGAACGCCGAGTGGCGTAGAAAGTCGGCAGCAAGCGGTCTGCGACAGACGCGATCTTCATGCGTCGACCCAAACAAGTTGGCATTTGCTCACGAAGGCACGAAGCCCCGCGCGCAGCGCGAATTCGATCGCTCTGGAGCCCTGTGCTCACAGGTCGTGACGTCGCCGCTAGAGCAGAACGGCCTGGCGCAATAACTCCAATGCCTTCAATTCATCCAGGCGACCGGTGCGGGCCTTGCCGGCAAGCGTCTTCAGGAGCGCCTCTGCGATAGGTGCAATCCCGTCCAGGCCGTCCAAGGTGGTCCCTAAAGTGGAGGAGGGTGCCGTGTCTGTAGGCGGTGATATTGCCACCGCAGGCTGCGACAGCACCGGTGCAGAAAAAGCTGCTGGCGTGTGGCTTTCGATGCGTTGCACGGGACCGTCGCGGCGCGTTGCGACTGCACTGCTGAGGTTCTCGTGGTGAGGGCTCGCAACGTGGTCGCCGTCGCCTGCCGCATCGGCTGGCAATGGCTCAATGGGCGCGTTGCTCGGGGCGCTAGGCAGCGCTCGTTCTATCTCGCTGGTCGGCGCCGCCGCGACTTTTGTGTCCTCAGACGCCGCCACAGCGGTGGGCGCCGGTGCTTGGCCAGGCGTGCGCACGCGTGATGTGGGCGCGAGCAGCTGCGCAACTGACTCGGGAATGTCGGCTTCAGCGCGGGGTGTGTCTAGCCACCCCGCAGGCAGACCCAGCCCCGCTGTGAAGCGCTCGGCTTCAGCGTCATCCATGCGCTTTTTACCGTGGAGTCGGTGCGCCATATTCGATCCGCTCAGACCCAAGACTGCGCCGAGCTTGACCTTCGAACCGTTGCGTGTGGTGAGGACGTGAAGGTTGGCCTGCCTGATGCGCTCTACGGTCACACCGCCGTTTGGACGCGCCTGTTTCCGCCCGGCCGCTTGATGCGATTGGTGCGGTGGGGGCGAATCTCCTGCTCTTGCAGCCCGACCGCTTGCCTGCGCAGACGCCTTTTTGGCACGGGTCTTGGTCGCACCCGACGCTTCTTTCGAACTTTTAGACGGCATGGTCGTATCCTTGGACAAACCGCTGACAAGCAGCGATGGCTCCTGCGCACTTGGAAGAAGGGGTGCGTGCTCGATGCCACCTCCATCGACGGTCTCGTCCGCATGGGCGAACTCGAGCGGCGCTTTTAGGCGCGCAATCGTCTCCGGCGAAAGGACCGGATGAAGTTGGTCGAAAAAGCCGGAAGGTAGCCCGAGCGTCGTTTCCATGTGGAAGGCGGTTTCGGGCGTAAATCGCTCTCCGCGCATCAGTTCTGCGATCCGGCTCATGCTGGAGTCGAGTCCCAATGCGATATTTTCCGCGCCGACCGCCTCGACGAGGAACTTCAACGAACGAGTCTTAATAATCGACGCCGGCGTCGCTCCGCCATTGGTCTCTCTTGAAGGAGGTTGGCCCGGCGCTGGGCGCTTCTGATTCGTCAGGTGATGAGGTGGGCGCCGACTGTTTGACTTGCCCCGATATCCCGCATTCGGTCCGCGGGTTTGACTCATAGGAGAACTCCGGTGCAATGCTTGAAATTTCCGCGGTCCATTATATCGGCCGTCGTTCGATCTGAGCGACTATCGCCACGCACGCGCAGTGTGTGGTGCTGGCGGGCGCTTTCGCGCGGCGTGGACCGATCGCGATTAGTGGCGCGCCGCGGTGGACATGAGCGGCGAGGCGCGCCCGCTAGCGGCGAACCGTTTGAGCCTGTCCCGTGCAGCAACATGCACATAACTTGGCGCGCTCGCTAGTTGACGGTCCGCCTGCTGCAACAACGCTTCGAACAACGGCAGATCTGCCGCCTCAAGGTTCCATCGTCGCTCTACCTCGGCGCGTTCCAAGCCGCGCTCGAGAGCCGCTTCAGCGCGTGCATAAATAATTACATCTGTGTTGCCATAACCCGCATCTTGCACAAAGAACGTTCCGTAGACGAGTTGGATAAGCTCGTTGAAAAGATAGGCCGATCCAGCGCCGGCCCGACAGGCGGCGAACGTCAAGTGATTCGATAACGCGACGGTCTGCGCCGCCGACGGAGGCAGGGGCAGCAGCATCTCTTTGCTGAGCGGTTTGCGAGACAACGACCGAGCAGCTTGCGAGGAAGGGCGACGAGATGACATCGGGAAAGAAGGAACTGGAGATGCCTGGAAAACGGATGCCGCAAAATCATAACAGGCTGGAAGGGTGCGTTATTGTGGCGCGTGCCTCGTTGGCGCACGGACAGCCCGACCATTTGTGCGTCGGCGAACTTGGGGGTATCTGAATAATGCGCCGCTCTTCTTTTGGCAGTCGATAATCAGCGCAGCGTTTCGTCGAACGATCCATGGCAGCTTCTTCGACGCGGCGAAATCGATTAGTCTGTATCGTCATCACGGACCTTCTTGAGCGCAATGACGATGCAGCAACTCGACATATTTGCCGACAGCCGGGACGTAGCGCTGCGCAATGATGTGGTGGAGCAGTTGCAGCTTCGCGACGCCGCCGCGGCACGAACGGCACTCACAGTGCTCGCCGGCGAATACCCGAGCGACAGTGCCCTGCCTTCCATGACGGTGCTTGTCCAGCAACTTGAGAACGCATCAACGCTCGCCGTGACCGACCACGCTGAGTTGGCCGTGATCTGCCGTCACTTTGAGAATGAGGTGGCGCACGCTGCCCGACAAGTTTTGCCCGAGCGGTACGCCCAGTTTTGGACGACACAATGTTGGCGTGAACTCGCTCAGCGCGCCGCAGCGATGAGGTACCGTGCCGGTGACCCGGACAGTCACGCCGCACCTCTGTGGCTTCGGGCAAGTGACTGGGCCGCTGCAAGCGATGCTATCGAATCGATTGAGTCCTGGTGGCGCATTCCATCGCCGCTCGCGTGGATGACCGAGGCGCGCTATCGTTTCGCTGGAGTCGATGCCGCGTGGCCGCTAATTGCGGAGTTGGCGTGGTTGGCGCCGGCCCGGTTCACCGCGCTCATCGTCACCCTGCAGGACGCTTCGCTCAACGTGCTGCGTCGACGCTTTGATGCAGATTTCCAAGGCACAGGCGAAATCGAAGATTACGCGTGGTTTCCAGCGTGGCTGCTGATCATCAAACCGGCAGTCGCAGGCAGGCTCGGCGAGGCGCGCGTACAGCGCGATCTGCCGGCATCGCGTGCGACTGCCATACTCGGAGAGATTCTGCGTCGGGAACGTGAAGGCGAACAGCACGAACTGATTGCCCTGCGTCAAGAGATCCGCCGCCTGCATTCGGGCCTTTTTGACATATACATGGCAACGCGGAACGTGCAGCACCGATGAGGCCACGCCGCGTACGTTGCCGTGCCTCGGACCGCCGCGTCCCGAACGAAAACCGAATCACTGACTCGGAAATCTTCGCTGCAGACTTTCGGCTGCGCGTGGACGGCGATGCAGACTCTGGCGTTTGCACTTTCTGCATAGGCATTGGTTCACCGACCGCGCAGGGCGTCGCGCGCCGCGCGAAGGTCTCCGTGGGTTTTGTATCGCGCGTCCTCAATGGACGCGACAACGTCGCACTGAAGATCCGCAAGGCCGTGACCCATCGAGTAGCTCGACCTAGGGTTATCCCGAATACAACAAGAATTTGTTGTTCAAACGCTCATTAATATTAAGCGGATGCTTACCTATACTAAAGTCATTGAAGCGCAAACAGGGCTGTTTGCGAAAAACAAGACTCGGAGGTAAGTGTCATGAAACTCGCAACTATCGTCATCGCCGCTGCACTCGCTATCCCGGCAGTTTCTTCTTTCGCTCAAAGCCAACCGCTGACCCGCGCGCAAGTAAAGGCAGAGCTGGTTCAACTTGAACGCGCTGGATATAACCCGAGCATGGATCGCGTGACGTATCCGGCCGAGATTCAAGCAGCCGAAGCGAAGGTCGCAGCGCAGAAGGGGCAAACGAGCTACGGCGGCGTGGCTGACACTGCGTCGGCTTCGGGCGGCCCAGCTCACACCGGCAATAGCATCGCTCCTGTCTATTTCGGTCACTAATCGACCGGCAGAGCAAGAGGCTCTTGCTCAATACAAGAGGACTGGCCGCTGTGGTGGTACTGCAGACGGCTAGTTTCCCTAATCGCACCTCCGCCACCGGCGTAGCCGATGGCTTGCCCAGCACTTAACTCGTCCTGGGCCTTTTTTCGTAGGTGTGTTCAGGGAAAAAGGATAGCGGCGATGTCTCTGGCGCTATGCAAGACGTGAATTACGTCGATACGCTCGGGTCGCCCAGTAACGCGATAGAAAATCTGGTAGCTGCCGTGCACACGATGTCGCACGCCGCGATCTTCGTATCGAGGCACGAGCGGGTAGGCGAGGGGCATATCTGCAAGGCTCATGCACTTGTCACGCATCTCAAGAACGAAGCTCAAGGCGCGGCGAGGATTGTCGCGGGCGATGTAGTCGCCGATGGCCTCGAGCTCGGATTCTGCGGCCGGTAAGATGCGTACAATCATGCCTTGCTGTCGATCATCGCCTGATACTTAGCCTCAAGCCGGTCGAACACTTCTTGGGCGGGTTTTCCTCGGCCAGCATCTGAATCGACGGTGCCGCGCTCGATCACGGCATCTAAAGCAGCAAGCTGTGTCTCGCGATCCTGAATCAATCGCACGCCTTCGCGCAACACTTCGCTCTTTGAGCCGTACCGTCCCGTTTCGATCAGCTTCGTGATGTATCCCTCAAGCTGTTGTCCAAGGTCTGCACTGATCATGGTTCTGCTCTCCAGGCAAGTCATCCCACAGTATAACTCTTATTAACTATTATCAAGCCTGGTCAGCACGGTCTGCGGCGAAGGACAGCTGGCAGACATCGGGGCAGGAGGCTCGGCAACGGCGGCGACAAGCTGCTGTCCGCCGGACCAGATCCGCGATCACGGGCGGCCTTGAAGCGCGGCGCGCAACCATCACAAGGCACATTGCTTGCCGCTGTTACGGCGATTCCCGGCCCGTCAACGAAGTCGGGAACAAGAGGAGGGCCGCACTGCTCGCTACTCGGCCTTTGCGGACGTTCGAGAACGCCCTCATGATTGTCAGCAATATGGCGGTGTCGGGCGACCGCGTCGGGCAGTGACCGGCCAATGCACGTTGTTAGACGCTCCGCCATCTGGTCCCGGCCGCATCCCTAGGCGGTCGCTCACGGATCGGCGCCGGCCAAATCAAAGCAGATGGCCCTCCGCGATTTCCGAGGGCGGATCACCCAAGCGGATCTGACAAATTCACTCACTCGGCACTGGGAAAACGCCGCCGACGCGACAGGCGTCGCTTATCGTGGCTATGCGACAGACCATCTGCGGATAGCGAAGGGATTGAGCAGGCGAGTGCAGCATGGCGAGCCGGCTCCCCGTCCCAACTCTGCTACAAGCGTTCCTGCGCTTGCTCAGGTACCGCGCCCGAACTCTCCTTCGGCGAAGAACCACGCCGACATCGTCCGTGCTAGTTCGAGCATGACTTCCGCGTCGGTCCGGCCGGAGGACGCGCGCACGTGGAACGAATGATCTGCGTCGTCCACCACATGCAGCGTGGCGCGTGGCCCCAGCGTCTCGACGACCGACCTCAGCAGGTGAAGCTCGGCCAGCTTGTCGCGCGTGCCCTGCATGAAGAGAATCGGCACCGTGACGTCCGCCAGGTGCCGTGCCCGCTCCACGCCGGGCGCGCCCGCCGGGTGCAGCGGAAACGCGACGAAGGCGAGGCCACGCACGCCGTCGAGCGGGGAGATGGCTTGAGCCTGGGACGTCATGCGGCCGCCGAACGACCTGCCTCCCGCGAAGAGCGGCAGGGCTGGCAGCCGCCGGCGGGCCTCTGCAACGGCTGTCTGCACGGCAGCATGTGCCACGGCCGGCGAGTCCACCCGCTTGGAGCCCCGCTCCATGTACGGAAACTGATAGCGCAATGTGGCGACATTGGCCGCCGCAAGCGCGTCGGCCAATGACGACATGCCGGCGTGCTGCATGCCCGCCCCGGCACCGTGCGCGAAGACATATAGCGCTCGCGCGTCCTCCGGCACTCGGAGGAGCGCAGAAACCTTAGTGTCGTCGGGCAGTGCCAGGGAAAGCGATTCTGGGTCGTCCATCGTATTCAGGTCGCGTCGATGTGGCTTTGCGCCGATTCTGCATCAATTGAGGAATCGGGGAGCGTTTGGGGCGGCCTCTGCCAAGGCAATGCGCAGGTGGAGTTTGCCGGCCGATCCATGGAGCGCGCCCATCGTGAACGGCGCCGCAGTCGCGATGTGTCGGTTGACGACCGCAAGCCCGACCGCAACGTGATCCGCGCTTTGAGACCTTTGCGTAATAACACGCCTGCAACATTGTCAGCGAGCTGTTACGGCACTGCAATTAACGTCAAAGGAAGTTCTCGAAGGGCAGTTCATTTATCTGGCTCTCTGGAAAAGCATGTCCGGCTGCAAAAAGTTCTGGGTTCGGCCAAGCCCTGTCGGATGATCGACGCACGAGCTTCGGCCATAGCCGACGCATGCCGCTCACCGTCCGTGCGGCTGCAATTCGCAGCTTCGCTGTCTATGGCCGAAGCGCGCATGTCGTGCGTCCGGCGGGGCTCTGTTGGCTTTAGCGAACGTTGCGGTGTTAGGCTCGCTCACTCGCATCATTTCGAGAAGCCATCGCAAGCGCGAGTCCGGCCAAAACGAGAGCCACTCCGACCGCGAACGACGGACTAAATCCGTCGCCGAACATGAATGATGCAGCGGAAATGCCAAAGACCGGCTGAAGGAACTAAACGCTCGCGGCCACCCTTGCCGGAACGACACGCAGCAGGTTGAGCCACAGTTGAAGTCCGGCAACCGTCATGACATCTCCCAGATACACCGCGGCTGACACAGCCCGCGTAGTGACGTGAATCGTGACGTGCGACGTCTCCCGGAGCGCCCACGGCAGCAGTGCACCGAAGCAGGCGGCTGTTCACCCCCGCAATTTACCTACCGAGTGCGACCGATGATTACCGTGCAGGAACTGCTCGATACCAAATCGCTGAACCTGACAGTCCTTGGTGGATCGACCGGACTGATGCGGACAATCAACTGGGCTCATGCCGTTGACCTTCCCGATCCTTGGAGATGGATTGCCGCCGGCAATCTGGTCATGACGACGGGTGTCGGCTTGCCGCGCAACGCCTCCGATCAGGTGACCTGGCTTGAAAAACTGGCTCGTAGCAATGCAAGTGCTCTGGTCGTCGCACGCCAGGCCGATGCGCCGGACTTGTCGCGCGAGATGCTCGATGCGGCAGACCGTCTCATGTTTCCCGTACTTGCGGCGAGCTTCGAGCTTGAGTTCGTGCAGTTGTCGAGACATGTGATCGAAAGTGTGCTGCAGGCCCAGCGCGACCGTTTCAGAGCTAGTGAACAACTGTTCGAGACTTATGCTGCGGCTTTGCGCGAAGTGCCGGATATGGCCGGACGACTGACCGTGCTTTCGGATCGGTTGCGGCTCGGTCTCGCAATCGAAGATGCTGGCAGTGGCTCGATCATTGTTTCCTCGGGCGCCTTACTGTCTTCCGACGAGACCCACCCGGCTTTTGTGGAACGCGTCGCTATCGGTGGCCGGGCGAGGGCGAATCTGGTCATTTGCCGCCGGGACGCGGAAGCTTTGCAAGACCCGCTGCTGGTGCGTTCGCTTCTCGGCCTGCTCGAGATCGAACTGGAACGCATGATGATCGACCGCGACAACCTTCGAAAAGAAGGGGCGGCGCTTTGGCGCAATCTGTTGCGCGGCGAGGCCGAGTTTTCGTTTCGTCCGATCCTGGAGCGACGCGGGTTGACGGGCACGCTCGTCGTGCTCGCGGTCTCTCCAGGAAAGCAAGGGCCGTGGAGTGTCGCGGAGATCCATCATGCGCCCGCGTTGCACACCCGTGCGCCGTTGCTGTTGGAAGACGACGTGCTGCTCGTGCTGGCGCAGGATGACGCCGACACGATCGAAAGCCTGCGGTCAGATCTGGGCAAGGGCACCGTGGTCGGCATAAGCGGACCCGTCACGGAGACAGCCGGCTTTCGCGAAAGCGTGCGACAGGCACGCCTCGCCCTGGCACAGGCACGTGAAGTCGGAGCGGGCGTCGTGCGCTACGGGGAAATCGAAACCGGCACTATCACGATGCCGAGGTCGCTCGCCGAGGCAAGCGCGCTGGTTGGCCGCTACCTTGGCCCCGTGATCGAGTACGACCGCGTCCACGGAACCGCGCTGCTCACGACGCTCATGACGTTTCTCGAAAACGATGGCAACTGGAAATCCACCGCCTTCGACCTCGCGATTCATCGACAAACGCTGGTCTATCGCCTGAAACAAATCGAGCAATTGAGTGGCGTCAAACCGAACACCACCGATGGCGTCACGCGGCTGTGGCTTGCCATTCAGGCGGGAAAGGCCGCTAATTTGTTATCGGGCGATCTATCGAAACCCGCGAATCGATAGTCATACATTTGTACAAAGACCGTTCTTCGAGCCGAAATTTTGCGCATAGCCCGGCTCGCTCGTATTGCTTTTAATGGAGGTCACAAAAGACAGAATCATTCCCAGGAGACAACAACATGCCTATTCAGACGGAGTTCGATCCGAGGCTGAAACACGCGCTCAAAACCCGGCATATCAGCATGCTGGCCCTCGGAGGCGTGATCGGCGCCGGCTTGTTCGTAGGCTCTAGCGCGGTCATTGCGTCGACGGGCCCCGGTGCGTTCGTCACCTATGCGATCACAGGTTTGATCGTCGCGCTGATCATGCGCATGTTGGGCGAAATGGCTGCGGCGCAGCCCATGAAGGGTTCGTTCGTCGACTATGCGCGGCTCGCTTATGGCGATGTCGCCGGTTATGCGATGGGCTGGCTGTACTGGTATTTCTGGGTGATCGTGGTCGGCTTCGAGGCCGTCGTCGGCGGGCAGACCATCCATGCATGGTTTCCCGCCATTCCCGTCTGGATCATCTCGCTCGGGCTGATGGTCATGATGACGGCGCGGAATCTCCTGTCCGTCAAATCTTTCGGAGAAGCCGAATACTGGTTCGCGGGCGTGAAGATCGTCGCCATTGCCGCTTTCCTGATCGTCGCGGGCGCTTACGTCTTCCATCTCTGGCCAGGATCGACAGCAGCGTTCTCCAACCTCACCGCACACGGCGGCTTCTTTCCCAAAGGCGCGGCAGCGCTTTTCACGGGCGTCGTGGTCGTGATCTTCTCGATGACAGGGGTGGAAGTCGCCACCATCGCGGCTGCGGAATCCGAACATCCCGAACGCAACGTTCGCCGTGCAGTCAACACGGTGATGGCCCGCATCCTGATTTTCTTCGTTCTCTCCGCGTTCTTCATTGTCGTGGCTCAGCCGTGGACGGACATCGTGCCAGGCAAATCTCCGTTCGTGACGACGCTCGAAAAGATCGGCATCCCGGGGGCCGCAACCGTCCTGACCGCCGTTATTCTCGTAGCCGTGCTGTCCGTGCTCAACGCTGGACTCTATACATCGTCGCGTCTGCTTCTGGTCCTCAGTTGCAACAACGAGGCGCCAACGTGGCTGGGACGTGTCACTAGCCGCGGCGTGCCCGCTCAGGGCGTCATCGCTTCGACGATAGTCGGATACGGATGCGTGGTGATCGCAGCACTCTGGCCCGACACGGTCTTCCTGTTCCTGATCAACTCGTCGGGGGCGGTGTTTCTGTTCGTCTATCTGATGATCTGCCTGTCGCAACTCAAGCTCAGGAGCGAATGGGAACGTCGGGGCGTGCTCAAGCTCCGCATGTGGGGTCATCCGTGGCTGCCGCTTCTCGTGACCGCCGCCGTCATCGCGGTACTCGTCAGCATGGCGCTGGATCCGAAAAGCCAGATCAGCCTTCTGCAAAGCGTCATCGCCCTGATCGTCATCGTGGCCTCTTACCCGGTGTTCTGCGTAAGGGGCAAGCGCAAGCAGACGCGGACCGCGACGCCATCGGCGGCAAGTCGGACATAACGTGGCAATCGGAACAAGAACCTGGATTGGCGGGAGAGAGGGATGCCATCGGCACAAGAACTGACGCAGATTCCAAACCGCCCGCTGTGGCATGAATCTTCGCGCGCGCGGGAAACGCTGGTGCGGGAAGAGCAGGCCGATGTGGTCATCGTCGGCGCGGGTTATACAGGGCTATGGACTGCGTACTATCTGTTGAAGGCGCAGCCGTCGCTGAAGGTCGTTCTACTGGAGCGGGAGGTTGTGGGCTTCGGCGCTTCGGGCCGCAACGGCGGGTGGGCGTCGGCGATATTCCCGATCTCGCTCGAACGCGTGGCGCACATGTATTCGCACGACGCGGCATTGCATCTGCAGGCAGCGATGAACGAGACCGTGAACGAAATCGGGCGCGTGCTCGACCTCGAAGACATCGATGCCGATTATGCAAAGCAAGGCTTTCTTTCGCTTGCGCGCAGCCAGCCGCAGTTCGATCGAATTCAAGCTTCGGTCGATGCCTCGGTTCGCTTCGGTTTGCCGGATCAATGGCGCGCGCTCGATGCGAAGGAAGCTTCGACGCGAATCGGCGCCGAGCGTGTGCTGGGCGGCCTTTACACCGAGCACTGCGCGCTGATTCATCCAGGCAAGCTCGTGCGTGGACTGGCAGCGGTCGTGGAAGGCATGGGCGCGCGAATCTTCGAAAAGACGGCCGCGCTGCACATCGCGGCCGGACAAGTGCGCACGGCGCATGGCGGCGTCAAGGCGAGGACGGTGGTGCGCGCAACCGAGGCGTTTTCCTGTCAACTGCCGTTGTGCAGCCGCTCCGTCATTCCGCTTTATTCCCTGGTGCTGGCGACGGAGCCTTTGCCGCAGACGCTCCGTCAGCGGCTGAGGCTCGATCATCGGCTGGCATTCAATGACATGCGCCACCTGCGGGTGTATGGACAGGTGACGGCTGAAGGTCGGCTGGTGTTTGGCGGTCGCGGCGCGCCTTACCGCTTCCGCTCGCGAATCGCACCCGAGGATGAACTGGTCGACAAGGTGCATGCCAACATCCACGCCGCGATGCTTGAGTTCTTTCCCGAGCTGGCCGACGCCCGCATCACGCATCGCTGGGGCGGCGCGCTCGGGGTGTCGCGGGATTGGTGTCCGACCGTGAGCATGGACAAGGACGCGCGCATTGCCTGGGCGGGCAACTACGTCGGCGATGGTGTCGCCACGAGCAACCTGGCAGGCCGCATCCTGCGCAATCTGATTCTCGAGCGCGATGAAGCGATCAACCGGTTGCCTGTCGTGAATCATCGTTCGCCGGCCTGGGAGCCGGAGCCTTTTCGCTGGATCGGCATCAATGGCGGTCTTACGGCGGCGGGCTTCAGCGATTTCGAAGAACGTTTAACCAACCGGCCATCTCGTACAGCACGGGTCCTCGAAAAGCTGACGGGTGCGCATTGAAAAAGGAGTGATACATGGCGAAGTTCACCATCGTCAAAGCCGCCGATATTGCTTCGGCTCGACTTGCCTCAGCCGGCCAGCGAGCCGGCGCCGATAGCGGCGATCCGCAGATTGCCGTCAAGCAGGTTGCGCCCGAGGCGGTTGGCAATCTCGGTATATGGGAGTGTCAGCCAGGCGGCTGGCCCGTGATAAATCGCCCCGATACCGAGTTCACGTACATCATTTCCGGGCGTGCCAGGCTCACCGACGACTCGACGGGCGAAGTGATCGAGATCGTCGGCGGGGACCTTGTCATCTTGCCGCCCGGATGGACGGGGCGCTGGGATGTCCTGGAGCCCGTTCGCAAGATCTACGCCATTTATTGAACAAACGCACGCCGTCTCCACGGACGGCAGGCATTCATAACACCAACCTATAGTCTGGAGACGAAGCATGCGTAAATTCATTGCTCTTGGCGCGACCGCCTGCACCGCGGTCACGCTGGCACTGCCGGCATTGGCACAGGAAGTCGTCGTGATCGGACATTCGGCCCCGCTGACGGGACCTCAAGCGGCGAATGGCAAGGACAATGAAAACGGCGCGCGAATGGCTGTCGACGAACTCAATAAACAAGGTGTGGTGGTAGCGGGCAAGAAGGTGACTTTCAAGCTGGAGTCGCAGGACGATCAGGCCGATCCTAAAACTGGCGTTCAGATCGCCCAGATTCTGGTCGACCGAAATGTCGTCGCTGTCCTGGGGCCGTACAACTCGGGCGTGGCTATTCCCGCTTCTCGCGTCTACAACAATGCGGGGGTTCCGCTCCTGCCCGTGGCCTCGAATCCCGCGATTACGAAGCAAGGCTTCAAGAATATTTTCCGGATTGGCGCTAGCGACGCCCAGCTTGGCGGGACGATGGGGGAGTTTGCGACGAAGGAGCTGAAGGCGAAGACGGTCGCAATCATCGACGACCGTTCTGCCTATGGCCAGGGCATCGCGGAACAGTTCGAGGAATCGGCCAAGGCGAACGGCCTCGAAATCATCGACACGCAATTCACCAACGGCCAGGCAACCGATTTCCTTGGCATCCTCACGGCGCTCAAAGCCAAGAACCCCGATGTCATTTTCTTCGGCGGCTACGCATCTCAAGCCGCGCCGATGGTCAAGCAGATGCGGCAGCGCGGCCTGAAGGCGAAGCTTCTTGGAGGAGACGCCATCTGCACGGCCGACATGGGACGAGTGGCGGGCGACGCGGCCTCGATTGTCTATTGCTCGCAGGGCGGGACCTCGCTGGACCGGACTGCGGAAGGCAGAGAATTCATCAAGAAATACAAGGACACTTACCACATCGACATGCAGGTCTATGCAGTCAACTACTACGATGGCGTAAAAATGTTGGCCGACGCCATGACGAAAGCCGGGACGACGACCGACAAAAGCAAGCTGATCGCACAACTGGCGAAGGAAGAATACAAAGGAATAGCCGGCTCATATTCCTTCGATGCCGAGGGAAATCTGAAGGGCGCGCCAACGACGGTGTATGTCATTCGAAACGGCTTGCCCGTTCCTTATGTCAGGTAAGCGGTGACTTCTCGAGAAGCTCCAGTCAGAGTCGGCCCGAGGCGCGAACGTTCGAACGCAGTTGCGGGTCTCACTGCGGATCTCCGCAAGAGTCTTCGGTGAGCAACCGCGGCGAATCACAAGCCACGCACACTAGGCCGCCCGTAATCCCTTTGCGTACGCTTTTCGGTCTTCAGTCCGTGCCGCGCCGATTTGCACGGGCGTTTCCCCAGCGTCGAACAGCCGAGAACTAGTTCTCGTTGGCAATGGTGTTTTCGTATGCGGTCTTGACGCGCTGCTCGTCGGACAAGTCACCGTAGCGTTGCCAGAAGCCACGCCCTTTCGACTTCGCAACATACATCGCGGTGTCTGCGTTGAGAAGTAAATCGCGCGCGGAGACGCCGTCTTGTGGAAACTCGCTGATGCCGACACTTGCTCCCACAACCACCTGTCTCCCGTTCACGGGAAGGTCGCTTTCCAGTGCTCGCACAATGTCCGCAGCGAGATCCGACGCCGAAGCGGAGGAATACGCGCCTTCCACCAAAACGACGAATTCGTCGCCGCCGAGTCTCGCCACCGTATGTCCCTTGGAAAGCACTTGTTGCAGACGGTCCGCCACGGCCACGAGCACGGTGTCACCGAAAGAATGACCGAACTGGTCGTTGATCTGCTTGAAGCGGTCCAGATCGACGAACAGCACGGCGAGCCGCTCGCCGCTTGCGCCCGCGTCATGCACTGCTGCGTCGAGCTTTTGCATGAACAGCATGCGGTTGGGCAGGCTCGTGAGCACGTCGTGATTGGCCAGATGCGCGAGCTGATGCTGCTTGTCGTGAAGCGCATCCACCTGGGATTTGATTTCGCGCCGCATGCGGTCGAAGCAGCGCGCGAGCGTACCGATCTCATCGGTGCGTTTGAGCGGCAATGCTTCGGTCGCGTTGTCGGCGAAGAAATGCGTGGCCGCGTGGGTGAGTATCTGCAGCGGCCTCGTCAGCGCGCGCGCAAACAGGATGGCAAGCACGAGCGCCACCAGGCTCGAAAACAGGATCATTCGCACGATCTGATCGCCGAGCAAGTTTGCGCCCGCCAGCACGTCAGAGAGCGGCTTGCTGAGTCCAAGCACGATGAAGCGATTGCCCGCCGACGCGCCGAACGGCCGCTTCACGAATGCGAGCACCGCGTCGTGCGCCTGCTTTGGGTTAGTGAGTCCGTTGATCAGCACGCTGTTTGCCGTGCGCTCGAAGAGCGGCTTCGTCGCGGCGAAGCTGTCCTGCATGAACACGCGGCGCCCTTTGTCGAAGCCGAACGCCTGCGAAGCATCTGGATGAACGAGGAAGTCGCCCCATTCGTTGGCGAGATACACCTCATAGTCGGGAGGCAAGTCGGTCCGCAGCAGTTTGAGCAGGACCGCGAGATCCACGTCGAGCACCACCACGCCTACGACGCCGCCTGCGGGCGTCGCGACGGGGGCGGCGAGGCGCAGGATGGGCCTGCCTTCGGCGTAGTGCGCGCCGTGTTCGCGATTGATGGTGATCGGCCCGATGTACACATGGCCGGGCGCCAATGCCAGCGTGTCGAACACGTACGCGAACTGGCCTTTTTCCTGCAGGTTGGCTTCCCGGACCTCGACGATGCCGTGTCCGTCGCGATCGAATCGTATTCTTTCCAGCCCGAAACGATCGCGCGCAATGAGCCGTGCCTGCAGGTACACAGGATGATGGAGCATGAAGCTCGAGAAGACCTGTGCAAGCCGCGCCCGGTCCTCCTTCGTTCTCAGGTCGTCCGCCGATTGTGCGATGAGCGCCGAAGACGGCATGGTTGCGAGCACGAGCACGTCGGCAGCCATGTCGTCGATGGAAACCGAGAAGCGCCGGCCGAGCAGCTCCGTCGCAGTGAGAAGATTGCGCCCCGCCTCGCCGGCCAGCATGGTGCGATTGGCGCGATACGCGTAGTAGCCGGTCGAGCCCGACGCCAGCACGCCAATCAACGCAAGCAGCAACGACAACTTCACCATCAGTCCGGGCCGCATCATCGAAAGCGCTCCGGCCGGTCGCCGGACACGATCCGGCTCCAGAGCGACTCGCGCTCCTTGATGTTCTCCACGGGCTGAATCCAGATGAGATGTGCGCTATCGCCACTGGCTTCGGGCGGCGGGACCAACGTGTTCGCAAGACCCTGCCGCTGCGTGAGCAGCGCGCTCACGTCGGGTTCGAGCATGTAATTGATCCAGGCGAGCGCGAGCGGTCGGTTCGTGGCCGATTGGGTCATGGCCCAGCAATCGAGCCAGGCGAGCGCGCCCTCTTCGGGAATGACATATCCCACATCCGCGCCGGCCTTGCGCAGCAGAGCGAGCTGCTGCGTGCCGTAATTGCCGAACATGAGCGCGGCCTTGTGCTGAATGAAGTACGCCGTGGCTTCCTCGGGCACGGTGTAATAGGTGAGCAGATTACGGCGCAATTCGACTAGTTTTCGCGCGATCTCTCGCATCTGCGCGTCGGTGAGCTGGAACGGATGCGGGTAGCCGAGCGCCAGCGCCGCGAACGAAAAGTTGTGTTGCGCGCTGTTAAAGTCGAGCACTTTGCCCCGGTAGCGCGGGTTCCAGAGCTCCTTCATGGAGCGGGGCGCAATGGGAATCTGCTTGCGATCGTAGATCAGTCCCATCGACGAATACGTGAACGGGATCGCGTAGATCTTGCCGTTCGCGGTGAGTCCGTTGATCGACGAGAGCGCGCGAAACCGCGGCAACTGACGTTGCGTGTTCGGCAGTTCATCCAGATCGAGCGGAGTGAGCAGGTTCTCCAACGTATAGCGGTGTATTTCCGCGGTGTTGGCAGCCAGTACGTCGAACGGCGGCTTTCCGCCTGCGTGCATCTTGTCCGACAAAGCTTCGTCTGAGTCTACGAAGGTCACTTGAACGCGTGCGTTGAAGCGACTTTCGAACTTCTTCACGACGTCGTTGTCGGCATAACCCGGCCATGCGAGCACCCGCAGCACGTTTTCTTGGGCGAAGGTCGGCAAGCCACACAACGTCAGCGTGAAGAAGGTGAGCGCGGCAACGGAAGTGCGGGAAGAAAAACTGACGCGCCGAAATAAGCGCTCCGCAATCTCGCATCCCCAAGAGAGCAGGACGCGTCTCCGATTGGGCGGTGAGGGACCAAGGCTCATGTGTTAGTTCTTCTGCCATCGTGTGTAAAGACAACCCAGACCGCTTTCCAGGGTGGGACTAGCTGGCACGCACGCTCTTACAAACGCCTTTGTCGCACGCTCGACGTTTGAATTCGTTGCCGTAGCGCTGACTGGAAATCTTCGTGTGGCTGGGCCTTCGAACGATGACCTGATCCGTTGATCTAAAACATCATGCCCGGCTTGATTCGACAGGGCTGAACGAAACGGCATCCGATATCCTGAAACGCCTCCATTGCGTTAACGGTTTCGTGCCGGCGATCTTTAGCCGCCCCGGCTCATTCGGACGATTGCACGGCTCATTTACCGCTATTACCAGACCGATGCTAAGTCTCCGAGGGGCTAATACGTGTCGCCCCCGTCCACCCTACTTTGCGCCCGAGTGTTCGCTCCCACATTGCGGACTAGTTCCATACGCCTGCATAGCTCGACTCAGAACGTATATCCGACCGACAGGAAGGTCACGATCGGATTCAGCTTGAGCTTGGATTCACTCTTGACCTGCCCGACCGCGGAGTTCGT
>NZ_FCOE02000033.1 GCF_001544915.2 Caballeronia pedi
ATCGTGTCGGGTGGTCGCGGTCTGGGCAGCGGCGAGAACTACACGAAGACGCTGGAGCCGCTCGCGGACAAGCTCAATGCGGCGCTGGGCGCATCGCGCGCGGCGGTCGACGCGGGTTATGTTCCGAACGACTATCAAGTCGGTCAAACCGGCAAGATCGTCGCGCCGCAACTGTACGTGGCAGTCGGCATCTCGGGCGCGATTCAGCATCTGGCCGGCATGAAGGACTCGAAGGTCATCGTCGCGATCAACAAGGATCCCGAAGCGCCGATCTTCAGCGTGGCGGACTACGGTCTCGTCGGCGATCTGTTCGCGGTCGTGCCGGAACTGGTGAAAGAGCTCGGTTGAACCGGGCCGTGTGAGTCGAACACTCGCCACAAACAATAAGAAAGGGCGCGACAGATGTTGCGCCCTTTTTTTGCACCGGAATATCTGAAAAGGGAGGAGACAGGACGATGAGCTACAGCGCCCCGGTCAAGGACATGCTGTTCGTGGTGAAGGAACTGGCGGATATCGACAGCATCGCCGCGCTGCCCGGTTACGAGGACGCGGGCTTCGATACGGCGCAGGCCGTCGTCGAGGAAGCCGCGCGCTTTTGCGGCGAAGTGATCGCGCCGCTGAATGTGGCGGGCGACCGCAATCCGAGCGCGTGGGCGAACGGCGAAGTCACGACGACGCCCGGCTTCAAGGACGCGTTCCGTCAGTTCGCGGAAGGCGGCTGGCAAGGCGTCGTGCATCCGGCGGACTTCGGCGGTCAGGGCTTGCCGAAACTCATCGCGACGCCGTGCATCGAAGCGCTCAACGCGGCGAATCTCTCTTTCGCGCTGTGTCCGCTGCTCACCGACGGCGCGATCGAGGCGCTCCTCACCGCCGGCAGCGACGAGCAGAAGGCGCGCTATCTGCCCAAGTTCATTTCCGGCGAGTGGACCGGCACGATGAATCTTACCGAGCCGCAGGCGGGCTCCGATCTCGCGCAGGTGCGCACGCGCGCCGAGCCGCAGGGCGATGGCAGCTACAAGGTGTTCGGCACGAAGATTTTCATCACCTACGGCGAGCACGACATGGCGAAGAACATCGTGCATCTCGTGCTCGCGCGCACGCCCGACGCGCCCGAAGGCGTCAAAGGCATCTCGCTCTTTCTCGTGCCGAAGTTCCTCGTCAACGACGACGGCTCGCTCGGCGCGCGCAACGACGTGCATTGCGTGTCGATCGAGCACAAGCTGGGCATCAAGGCGAGCCCGACGGCCGTGCTGCAATACGGCGATCATGGCGGCGCGATCGGCTATCTGATCGGCGAGGAGAATCGCGGGCTCGAATACATGTTCATCATGATGAACGCGGCGCGCTTCGCCGTGGGCATGCAGGGCGTCGCGATTGCCGAGCGTGCGTATCAGCAGGCCGTCGCGTATGCGAAGGAGCGCGTGCAAAGCCGCCCCGTCGATGGCAGCGCGAAGGAACCGGTCACGATCATCCATCATCCCGACGTGCGCCGTATGCTCTCGACGATGCGCGCCTACACCGAAGGCGCTCGCGCGCTCGCGTATGTCGCGGCGGCGCACAGCGACTTCGCGCACGGCCATGCGGACGCGGATGCTCGCAAGAGCCATCAGGCGATCTACGAATACCTCGTGCCGATCGTGAAGGGCTTCAGCACGGAGATGTCTGTCGATGTCGCGAGTCTTGGCGTGCAAGTGCATGGCGGCATGGGCTTCATCGAAGAAACGGGCGCAGCGCAGCATTATCGCGATGCGCGCATCCTCCCGATTTACGAAGGCACGACCGCGATCCAGGCAAACGATCTCGTCGGCCGCAAGACGGTGCGCGACGGCGGTGCAGCGGCGCAGGCGCTGCTCGCGCAAATCGATCAGACCATCGCAGCGCTCGCCGATGTGGACGGTCAGCCGTTCAGGTCGATGCATCGGCATTTGAGTGCCGGAAGCCTGTCGCTCGCGCGCGCGATCGAATTCATCGTCGCGAAGTTCAGGAGCGATCCGAACGCGGTGTTCGCGGGCAGCGTGCCGTATCTGCGGCTCGCGGGCATCGTGTTGTCGGGTTGGCAGATGGCGCGCGCGATGCTCGTCGCGCACGCCAAACGCGCGGAAGACGAGCGTTTCCATTCAGCGAAGATCGCGACGGCGCAATTCTTCGCGGAGCACATTCTGCCTCATGCGCCGGGGATCGAGGCATCGATCATCAGCGCGAACGGCAGGGAAGGCGTGCTCGCGCTGAGCGAAGACCAGTTCTGAAAAAACAAAGGCGCCGCAAGGCGCCTTTGTCATTCATGCGATAGCGGGAATCACGCGTTCGCGTATCCCGGACGCGTCTGCACGCCGACATCGCCAGAGTAGCGATGCACCGACAGATCGTCCGAACGGATCGCGGGCTGCTTGCCCGACATCAAATCCGCCAGCAACTGGCCGGAGCCGCACGACATCGTCCAGCCGAGCGTACCGTGGCCGGTGTTCAGAAACAGGTTCGGCACACGAGTGCGGCCGACGATCGGCGTGCCGTCCGGCGTCATCGGACGCAGGCCGGTCCAGAACGTGGCGCTCGCGGTATCGCCGCCGCCGGGGAACAGATCGTTCACGCACATTTCGAGCGTTTCGCGGCGAGCCTGCTTCAGCTTCCTGTCGTAGCCGACGATTTCCGCCATGCCACCCACACGGATGCGGTCGTCGAAACGCGTGATCGCGATCTTGTAGGTTTCGTCGAGCACGGTCGAGACCGGCGCGCGGTTCGCATCGACGATAGGCGCGGTGATCGAATAACCCTTCAGCGGATAAACCGGAATCTTGACCAGATCGCCGAGCAGCTTCGGCGAATACGAACCCAGCGCGACGACGTACGAGTCCGCCGTCACCAGTTCCTTGCCGCACTGGACACCGGCGATGCGGCCGTTGCTGACGGCGAGCGCGTCGATTGGCGTGTTGTAGCGGAACTTGACGCCGAGCGCTTCGGCCATCGCGGCGAGGCGCGTAGTGAACATCTGGCAGTCGCCGGTTTCATCGTTCGGCAGACGCAGGCCGCCCGTCAGCTTGTGCGCGACGGCAGCGAGCGCCGGTTCGGCCTTCTTGAGTTCATCGGCGGTGAGCAGTTCGAACGGGACGTTGGCGTCCTTGAGCACGGCGATGTCCTTGCCCGCGCCATCGAATTGCTGTTGCGTGCGGAACAGTTGCAGCGTGCCGCCCGTGCGGCCTTCGTAGTGGATGCCGGTGTCGGCGCGCAAAGCCTGCAGGCAGTCGCGGCTGTACTCGGCGAGACGAACCATGCGGCCCTTGTTCACCGTGTAGCGGTCCTGCGTGCAGTTGCGCAGCATCTGCCACATCCATTGCAGCTGGTTCATCGTGCCGTCCAGACGGATGGCGAGCGGCGCGTGCTTTTCGAACATCCACTTCACGGCCTTGAGCGGAACGCCCGGCGCGGCCCACGGCGATGCATAGCCCGGGGAGATCTGTCCTGCATTGGCGAAACTCGTTTCGAGGGCGGGGCCCGCTTCGCGGTCGATGACCGTGACTTCGTGGCCGGCGCGAGCGAGGTAATACGCGCTGGTCACGCCGACGACGCCGCTTCCGAGAATAACGATTCGCATGTGATCTCCATCCAGATTCGATGAAACTTCCGAACGCGCGTACGTAAAGGTGATCGACGCGGCAAACTGAAGCTCGTATAGTGTTATCGACTATGGTATGGACTTCGAGGCAGTTTTAGTTATTGTATTTAATGGATTTTCAGGAAAAACTCATGCGAACGCAGCGAAATCCGGTCCGCACGCTCGACAAGCTCGACCACAAGATTCTGAACATCCTTCAGGAAGACGGCCGCGTCGCAATGAAAGATCTGGCCGAGCGCGTCGGTCTGTCGGTTACGCCTTGCATCGAGCGGGTGAAACGGATGGAGCGTGATGGCGTCATCATGGGTTACTACGCGCGCGTGAACCCGACCGAACTGGGCGCCGCGCTGCTCGTGTTCGTCGAAATCACACTCGATCACAAGAGCGGCAACATGTTCGAACAATTCCGCCGCGAAGTGCAGAAGATCCCGGAAGTGCTCGAATGTCACCTCGTCTCGGGCGACTTCGACTATCTGATCAAGGCGCGCATCGGCGAGATGGCGGATTATCGGAAGCTGCTCGGCGACATCCTGTTGCAGTTGCCGGGCGCGGTGCAGTCGAAGAGTTACGTGGTGATGGAGGAGATCAAGGAGACGCTGAAGATTCTCGTCGAGACGTGATTTTCTCCTTGCGGCGATGCGACGATACTGTATATTTATACAGTATCAATCGTGGGATTCTGCCGCAATGTCATCGCCCGATCGTGAGTTTCCCGTCGCGCCGCCCGCTCCGCTGAAGGGGCGCGGCGCGGTCACGAACATTCAGGGCCGCTACGAGAAAGACGACCGCGAACGCGTCGACGACGGCTGGTTGCATGATGCCGATCCAGAGGACGAAGGCATGCCGCCGTTACGCACTCAGGTGTTCGAAGAGCGCGCAAAAAGCATCCTGACGCGCAACAGCTCGCCGGACATTCCGTTCTCCGTTTCGCTCAATCCCTACCGCGGCTGTGAACACGGCTGCATCTATTGCTTTGCGCGTCCAACTCACAGCTATCTCGGGCTCTCGCCGGGCCTCGATTTCGAAAGCCGCATTTACGCGAAGATCAACGCGTCCGAATTGCTCGCGCGCGAGCTGGCGAAGCCGAATTACGAACCCGAGCCGATCGCGCTCGGCGTCAACACGGACGCCTATCAACCGGTCGAGCGCGATCTGCAACTCACGCGGCGTGTGATTCAGGTGCTGCACGACTGCGGGCATCCGTTCGCGGCAATCACGAAGAGTTCGCTGATCGAACGCGATATCGACCTGCTGGCGCCGATGGCCGAACGCGGCCAGGTGATGGCGGCGATCACCGTCACCACGCTCGACGCCGATATCGCGCGCACGCTCGAGCCACGCGCGGCGACGCCATCGCGACGCCTGCGCACGATCCGCACGCTCGCCGAGGCGGGCATTCCAGTGGGCGTGAGCATCGCACCGGTCATTCCGTTCGTGACGGAGCCGGACATGGAGCGTGTGCTGGAAGCGTGCGCCGAAGCGGGGGCGACGAGCGCGAGCTACATCGTGCTGCGTCTGCCGTGGGAAGTCGCGCCGCTCTTCAAGGATTGGCTGGCAGCGCATTTTCCCGATCGCGCGGATCGCGTGATGAGCCGTGTGCGCGACATGCGCGGCGGCAAGGACTACGACTCGAATTTTTCGACGCGAATGAAAGGCGAGGGCCTGTGGGCCGACATGCTCAGGCAGCGCTTTCAGAAGGCGACGAAGCGCCTCGGCCTGAACGCGAGGCAGCGCGGCATTCTCGACATGTCCGAGTTTCAGCGGCCCGCGAAGCGAGCGGCGGGACCGTCCAGCCCGCAGCTCGATCTATTCTGATGTTTTATTGCGACAGCGTTTTCGCCGCCTCGACCTGACTCTCGAAATACGTCTGGAACGTGAGCGCGAGACCGGTCATCAGCAGGAACGCGCCGAACAGCAGCGAAAATATCACGACGAAGATGACCGTCCAGCCGGAGCGGCTTTCGCGGCCGGTGTGCGCGTTGAACTGCGCGTCCCACTTCGCGTCCGGACGCAAGCCGTAGACGAGGGCCGACAGAAACGCGGCGAGCAGCGAGACCGCGCCAGGAAAAGCCAGCACCCAGCCGAGCATCGAGGTGCGCTCCGATTGCGCGAGCATCAGAAAGCCGAACGCGCCCAGAACGATGCCGACGATATGCGCCCAGCCGTACTTGTCGCGCATTCCATACAGATAGAAGCGGTGCAGGCCGATCGAGCCGAACAGAAACGCGAGCGCGGCGGTCAGCGTTTTCGAGCGGAAGTACGGCGGAACCGGCTTGCCGGCCGGCTTCGGGCCGGATTGCGTGGCGACGGACGAGAAGGTCATCAGCGAAAGCGGTGGTGGAAAGAGGCGAGCGGCTTGAGGCCGACAACGGTCTGCCATTTTACGCCGATGACCCGCCGCGCCACCAATGCTACGTTGCCGCATCGGCGTGATTTCCGGTATCCGCGATTGCCGCGAATCGGTAGCGAACAGCGCCTCGCATCCAAAAAATGCGTTAAGTGTTTGTTCGAGCTTCTGATTACAGCTATAATCGCCTGTTCTCGTTGTTCCGAACCCCGGTTTTCAAGGATTTCAGCATGGTCATCATCCGCTTGGCTCGTGGCGGCTCGAAGAAGCGCCCTTTCTACAACATCGTTGCAACCGACTCGCGTAGCCGCCGTGACGGCCGCTTCATCGAGCGCGTGGGTTTTTACAACCCGGTCGCGACCAAAGGCGAATCGCTGCGCATCGCTCAGGATCGCCTGACGTACTGGCAAGGCGTTGGCGCGCAACTGTCGCCGACCGTCGAGCGCCTCGTCAAGCAAGCGCAGCAAGCCCAGCCGGCTGCTTAAGCTCGCTGCGTAGCTGTAACAACCGCTCGAAGCCTGCCCAAAGGTTCGCCGATGCCCGTACGCGATTCGGAAAACGTCGGCCGACCGAAGCCGGGGCAAGATGAAGGTGCCGCCACGTTTGGCGCGTTTGTCCGCAAGCCGGGCGCGCGCCGCGTGGCTGCTGACGTTTCGAGCGCGCCGGAAAGCGCAATCGAGCCGGTCGACGCTCTGCCGGAAGACGCCGTCGAAGTCGGTTTCATTGCCGATGCCTACGGTCTCAAAGGCTGGGTCAAGATCGTCCCGCACGCGAACGGCAAGCAGGGCGGCGACGCGCTGTTGAGCGCGAAACGCTGGTGGCTCGTCAAGGGCCGCGAACTCAAGACCGCGCGCTGTCTGCAGTCGAAAGTACATGCCGATACCATCGTCGCGCGCTTGGCCGGCTGTGACGACCGCGACACGGCGCTTGCGCTGAAGGGCCACACGGTGAACATCACGCGCAGTGATTTCCCGAAGCTCGACAGCGAAGACGAATTTTACTGGGTCGATCTGATCGGCCTGGATGTCGAAAACGAAGCGGGCGTGGCCTTGGGCCGCGTCGCGGATCTGATCGACAACGGCGCGCATTCCATCCTGCGGATCGAGTATCCGGAGACCGACAAGGATGGCAAGGCCGTCACCGGCGAGCGGCTGATTCCGTTCGTCGGCGTATATGTAAAGACGGTGGACCGGGCGGCGAAACGTATCGTCGTCGACTGGGACGCTGACTATTGAACATTGGCACGTTACGGAGAGAGCGATGCAGTTCGATGTCGTGACGCTCTTTCCCGAAATGTTTCGCGCGCTGACCGACTGGGGTATCACCAGCCGGGCGGTAAAGCAGGAGCGGTTCGGTCTGCGCACGTGGAATCCGCGCGATTTCACCACGGACAACTACCGCACCATCGATGATCGTCCATACGGCGGCGGCCCCGGCATGGTCATGCTGGCGCGTCCGCTGGAAGACGCGATTCACGCGGCGAAGACTGCGCAGCGCGAGCAGGGCATCGCGTCCACGCGTGTGGTGATGATGTCGCCACAAGGCGCGCGGCTGGACCACGATCGCGTGATGCGGTTCGCGCAGGAACCCGGTCTCGTGCTGCTGTGCGGCCGTTACGAAGCGATCGACCAGCGTCTGATCGACCGCGAAGTGGACGAAGAAGTGAGCCTCGGCGACTTCGTTCTGTCCGGCGGAGAACTCCCCGCGATGGCCTTGATGGACGCCGTCGTGCGCCAGTTGCCCGGCGTGCTGAACGACGCGCAATCGGCGGTGCAGGACAGTTTCGTCGACGTACTGCTCGATTGTCCGCACTACACGCGGCCGGAAGAGTATGAAGGCGTGCGCGTTCCCGATGTGCTGCTCGGCGGCCATCACAAGGAAATCGACGCCTGGCGCAGACGCGAAGCATTGCGCAACACATTCAACAAGCGGCCCGATCTGATCGCGCGGGCGCGCGGAAGCAAGATGTTGAGCCGTGCCGACGAGGCGTGGCTCGCAGAACTCGCGAAGGGCGCGTCGAAATCTGCATAGATTTCGGACGGACGAGCGGGAAAATGGGGGCGTCGAGTCAGATCGGCGCCTGAAGCAAACCCATCCTCTACCGGGGCCTTCATCCAGGGCACACAACTCCGGCAAGATGGCACAAGGAGTCAGTAATGAATCTGATTGAGCAACTCGAGAAGGAAGAGATCGCACGCGTTCTGGGCGAGAAGAGCATCCCCGACTTCGCGCCGGGCGATACCGTCGTCGTCAACGTGAACGTGGTCGAAGGCACGCGTAAGCGTGTCCAGGCTTACGAAGGCGTCGTCATTGCGAAGCGCAACCGTGGCCTGAACTCGAACTTCATCGTCCGCAAGATTTCGTCGGGCGAAGGCGTCGAGCGTACGTTCCAGACCTACTCGCCGCTGCTCGCGAGCATCGTCGTGAAGCGCCGTGGCGATGTTCGCCGCGCTAAGCTCTACTACCTGCGCGAGCGTTCGGGCAAGTCGGCTCGAATCAAGGAAAAGCTGGTGTTCAAGGACAAGTCTGCTTCGGCAGAGTAAGTCCCGGCCAGACGCAGTACGGAAAAAGCACCCCTTGCGGGTGCTTTTTTCTTTGGTGTGTTCAAATTGAGTCTTCGACAGCCCCGTTCCCGACCCGTGTCCACCGGAAAGACTTCGACTCCCCGCATCCTCGAACCCGAAAAGATGCCCGTCTTCTCGACGGGTGAGACACTCCCGCCGGTTCCGCCCGAGCGCCTCACGCCGGAAGGCCTGCGCGCGCGTTTCGCATTGAATCTCGACTGGACGCAGGAAGAGCGCGAGCAGCGCATCAAGGCGATCGGCGGCGATCCACGCGTGGCCTCCGTGCTGGTGCCGCTCGTGGTGCGCGAAGGCGGCCTGACCGTGCTGCTGACGCAGCGCGCTGATCATCTGTCGGATCACGCCGGGCAGATCAGTTTCCCCGGCGGCCGACGCGAACCCGAAGACGCCGATGCCGCCGCTACCGCGCTGCGCGAGGCGCAAGAAGAAGTGGCGTTGGGCGCGGAACATTGCGAAGTCATCGGCGCGCTGCCCGAATATCTGACGGGCACGGGATTCAAGGTGACGCCGGTCGTCGCGCTGGTGCATCCGCCGTTCACGCTGAAAGCCGATACCTGCGAAGTCGCCGATATCTTCGAAGTGCCGCTCGCATGGCTCATGAATCCGGCGAATCACGAAGTGCGCGTGTTTCGCTGGGAAGGGGGCGAGCGTCGTTTTTTTGCCATGCCCTATATTCCGGGCGAGAGAAAGGCTCCTTATTTCATCTGGGGCGCAACGGCCGGCATGTTGCGCAATTTCTATCGCTTCCTCGCGGCTCGCGCGTGATGGCGCAAAAAGCCCGCGCGCCCGCCACGCCTCGCGCAAATACTCGGCGCGCTAAAGGCATCAGGCGCTGTGCTATCGTTACGCGAAACTCGAACTAATCCGACCGTTTCGGCGCTTCGCATGACTTTTTTCTCCGTATTGCTGGCTCTCATCATCGAGCAGATGCGCGCGTTATCGCCGCAGAATCCGATTTCGGCGTTGCTTCACTATCATGCGGAATCCACGGCGCATGGTTTCGATGCCGGCAAGGAGAAACACGGCATCGTCGCGTGGCTGGTCGTCGTGCTGCCCTGGACGCTCGCCGTCGGACTCATCTATTACGTGCTGTACCGGATCAACTTCGTTCTGGCGTTTCTCTGGAACGTGGTGATCGTGTATTTCACGCTCGGCTTCCGGCAGTTCAGCCACTATTTCACCGACATCCACCTCGCGCTCAACAACGACGACGTGCCCCGCGCGCGCGAAGTGCTGCGTGAATGGACCGGCATGGACACGCTCGACATGCCCGTGAGCGAAATCGTCCGGCATACGCTCGTGCATGCCGTGGTGGCGTCGCACCGGCATGTGTTCGGCGTGTTCTTCTGGTTCCTGATTCCGATCGGTCCGGCCGGCGCGGTGCTGTATCGCATCGCCGAGTATCTGGCGCGCGCGTGGTCGAAGCCGGATCCGGAACGCACCGCCGAGTTTTCGTCGTTCGCGCAGCGCGCGTTTTTCGTCATCGATTGGGTGCCCGCGCGACTGACCGCGCTCGGCTTTGCGATCGTCGGCAATTTCGAGGACGCGATCTACGCGTGGCGCAATCACGCACGCCAATGGCCGGATGCGAACGAAGGCGTGTTGCTCGCGGCGGGCAGCGGCGCGTTGGGCGCGCGTCTCGCGGGGCCGCTCGCCGAGCCGCTTTCGGTCGAGGCGCTTGCTGTAGGCGAAGCGAGTCCGTTGCCCGTCGGCGACGATTGCACGCCGCGTACGCTTCAATCGGCGGTTGGCCTCGTGTGGCGCGCGGTGATCCTGTGGATGCTGCTTCTGCTGATGCTGACCATCGCCGTGTGGCTGGCCTGATCGGTCAGTCGTCGAGCGGATTGCGCTCAGTCTGACACTTCCAGCAGACGGTGAACTGCGGCTCCAGCCATTCGCCGCACTGCCTGCATCGCCAGGGCCGGGCGTTCGCGTCCGGTCCCTTTCTCGCGCTCTCGATCATTCGCATCGCCAGCGCTTCGTCGCGATCATCGACGATCCATATCTCCGGCGCGCACTGATCCGCCGGAATCTCTCCCATCGCGCCGGTCAGATATCGATTGTGCAACTCGCACGGCACGCCCGCCGTCGCCAGCACGTTCACCCAATGCTGCGCGGTGATGAGGTTAGGCGCGCGCGTGAGTCGCTTCATCGAACGATCTGGCTTGCTTCGTGGACAAGCTGCGCGTAGAGCGAGTGTCGCTCGGGACGGATCTTGCCGGCTTCGACAGCTTCGAGCACCGCGCACCCCGGTTCGTGCAGATGATGGCAGTTATAAAAGCGGCAGTGGCCGAGATACGGCCGGAAGTCAGCAAACGCACGCTCCAGCATGCCTTCCGACAGGTGATGCAGGCCGAACTCCTGAAAACCCGGCGAATCGATGAGCGCGCCGCCGCCTGGCATGTCGTAGAGCCGCGTGAACGTGGTCGTGTGACGGCCGCTATTGAGCGCCGATGAAATCTCGCGCGTGGCCGCGTCGGCATCGGGGACGAGCAGGTTCACGAGCGTCGACTTGCCCATGCCCGACTGGCCGAGCAGGATCGTCGAGCGGTCTTTCAGGCGGGCGTCGAGTTGCGGATGGACATCGCCGGGCGCCATCTTCGCGGACAGTTCGATGACCGTATAACCGAGCGCCCGATACGGCGCGAGACGCTCGCGCGCAAGCGGCAGCGCGCCTTCGACATCGATCTTGTTCAGCACGATCAGCGACTCCAGCCCATGCGCTTCCGCTGCGATCAGCGCGCGCCCGAGCAAGTCCTCACTGAAGTGCGGCTCGGTCGCAAGCACGATCAGGAGTTGATCGAGATTCGCGGCAAAGAGCTTCGACTTGAACTGATCCGAGCGATACAGCAGATTGCGCCGTTCGCCGATCTCGACGATCACGCCCTGATCCGCCGACGACTGTTCGTAGATCACGCGATCGCCGACCGCCACTTCGCTTTTCTTGCCGCGCGGGAAGCACTGGAACATCGGTCCGCCGTCTGCCGGCGAGACCAGGTAGTGGCGTCCGTGCGCCGCGATCACCGTGCCTTCGAGGCGCATCGAGCCGCGCGTCATGCGGCGTGCTGCATCAGGCGGTCGATGCGTTGCGAAGCGGGTGGATGCGAATAATAGAACGCGGTGTAGATGGGATCGGGCGTGAGCGTCGACGCGTTGTCCTCATAGAGCTTCACGAGCGCGTTCACGAGATCCTTCGGATCGGTCTGGCTGGCGGCGAAGGCATCGGCTTCGAACTCGTTCTTGCGCGAAGTCAGGCTGCCGAGCGGCGTGATGAAGAACATGAACACGGGCAGCACGAGCATGAAGAGCACGAGCGCGAGCCCGTTATTGCTGCCGATAAGCGACGGCCGCACGCCCAGGCCCTCGTAGAACCACGTCGTCTGAATGAGCCAGCCGAGCAGCGCGAGCATCGCGAGGCTGATGCCGAACATGACGACCATCAGCTTCAGCACATGACGGCGCTTGAAGTGGCCGAGTTCGTGCGCGAGCACGGCCTCGATCTCGCTGCCGGAAAGACGCGCGAGCAAGGTATCGAAGAACACGATGCGCTTCGCCGCGCCGAAGCCCGTGAAATACGCGTTGCCGTGCGCGGAGCGGCGGCTGCCGTCCATCACGAACAGGCCCTTGGCCGCGAAACCCGTGCGCGACATCAGATTCGTGATGCGCGCGACGAGCGCCTCGTCCTTCAGCGGCTCGAATTTGTTGAAGAGCGGGGCGATGAAGGTCGGATAGATGATCATCGCGAGGAGCTGGAACGCGACCCACACCATCCACGTCCACAGCCACCAGAACGTGCCGGCGCGATCCATCAGCCAGAGCGTGAGCAGCAGAAGCGGCGCGCCGATCACGATGCCGAGCGCCGTGCCTTTCACGAGATCGGCGAAAAAGAGCTTCTTCGACATGCGGTTGAAGCCGAACTTTTCCTCGATCACGAAGTGACGGATGTAGTCGAACGGCAGGTCGATGACGCTCGTGATCGCGACCACCGACGCCACCAGCGCGATCTGTCCGAGATAGCCGCGGCCGAGCCAGTCGGAGATGGCGAGATCGAGCGCTTGCACGCCGCCGAGCAGCGTCAGCGCGACGAGCACGACCGCGCTCGTGACGACTTCGATCATCGTGAGGCGCGTGCGCTCGACGGTATAGTCCGCGGCGCGCTGATGCGCGGTGAGCGGAATCGTGCCGGAGAACTGCGCGGGCACGCCGTTGCGGTGCGCGGCGACGTAGCGAATCTGGCGCGACGCGAGCCAGAGCTTGGTCGCGACCATCGCGACCAGGGCTACGACGAACACCGTCGAGAAAGCAAGAGTGAGGTTGGTCATCCGGAATTCCGATTGAACTATGCGAGAATTATAGGTTCTAGGCCGTGCCGGCGCGCATTGGCTTTCCCATCTCTCAGGCCCGCTTTTTTCATGACTGACATCTCCACTCCTGCAGAATCAGACGAAAATCCGCTCGTGCGCAGCGACATGAACCTCGTGTGGCTCGACATGGAGATGACCGGTCTCGATCCGGACAACGACCGCATCATCGAGATCGCGGTGGTCGTGACGAATTCGACGCTCGACAAGCTGGTGGAAGGGCCGGTGCTCGCGATTCATCAGACGGACGAGGCGCTCGGCCGCATGGACGAATGGAACCGCAACACGCATGGCCGCTCGGGACTGACGGAGCGCGTGAAGGTGTCGACCGTCGATGAAGCCGAGGCCACGCGCCAGATCCGCGATTTTCTCGGCCAGTACGTGCCGCCCGGCAAGTCGCCGATGTGCGGCAATTCGATCTGCCAGGACCGCCGTTTCATGGCGCGCTGGATGCCGGAACTGGAGACGTTCTTCCACTACCGCAATCTCGATGTCAGCACCTTGAAGGAACTGTGCCGCCGCTGGCAGCCGGCGATCTACAAGGGCTTCCAGAAGCGCGCGATGCACACCGCGCTCGCGGATATCCACGAGTCCATCGACGAACTCAAGTACTACCGCGAGCACTTCCTGATTCCGTCGGCGCCTGCCGCCGCGTCTTAAGCCTTCGGCGGGCGGAGCGCGTTTTTCGGGCGGAACGCGGCGACCACATCGGTCCGCGTTTCGATATACGGTCCGCCGATCAGATCGATGCAATACGGCACGGCCGCGAAAATGCCCGGCACTTTCGTCTTGCCGTCCGCGTCCTTCAAGCCTTCCAGCGTTTCGCGAATCGACTTCGGCTGCCCCGGCAAGTTGATGATGAGCGCGGCGTGATCGTCCGCCTCGCGGATCACCGCGACCTGCCGCGACAGAATCGCCGTCGGCACGAAATTCAGGCTGATCTGGCGCATCTGCTCGCCGAAGCCGGGCATCGGCTTCGTCGCGATGGCGAGCGTCGCTTCGGGCGTGACGTCGCGGCGCGCGGGGCCGGTGCCGCCCGTCGTCAGCACGAGATCGCAGCCGTGCACATCGACGAGTTCGACGAGCGTCGCGGAAATGGTCGCGGCGTCGTCCTGGATCAGGCGCGTTTCGGCGCGAAAGGGTGTGGTGAGCGCGTCGCCGAGCCATGCCTGCAGCGACGGCAAGCCCTTGTCCTCGTAGACGCCCTGCGACGCGCGATCGCTGACCGACACGAGCCCGACGATCAGCTCATCCGGATGATTACGTTTCGGCTTCGTCACGGTCGTCCTCATCGCCTTCGATGTCTTCGTCGTCGGCCGCGCCCGACGCGTTCTTGATCCACTGGAACAGCTCGCGGTAATAGCGCGGCGGCTTCTGCTGCTCACGCTCGCGGCGCGTGTTGCGGATCAGCGTGCGGCCTTCCTGCGGATCGACGCTGGGATGATCGCGGATGAATTCGGTGAGCGCGGCGTCGTCGGCGAGCAGCTTGTCGCGCGTGCGCTCGATCCAGTGCAGGCGCGCGGTTTCGGCCTTGTTCACGCCGCGATGCGTGTCGAGCGCGGTGCGCAGCGCGGCGACTTCGTCTTCGGTCAGCGAGCGCATGACCTTGCCGACGTACTGCACCTGGCGGCGCTTGCCTTCGTGATCGGTGATGCGGCGCGCCTCGCGCACGGCGTCGTCGAGATGCTCGGGCATCGGCATGCGCTTGAGCGCGTCCTTGGGCAGCGCGATCAGCGCTTCGCCCAACTCCTGCAGCGCGTGCATGTCGCGCTTGAGCTGGGATTTGCTCGGCCGGTCGTAGCCGTTTTCGTCCGGCTCGCGCTCGTCGTCGCGTCCGGAATCGATCGGTTGAATGCGGGTTTTACGGTTCATCCCGACATTGTAGCTTGCGGCCGCAGCGCGCCTGAAGCCTCGCGCGCAGGTCTCTCGACAAAGCTTGGCGGGTGAATGCGCGCCGTCCTTGATATGATCGCGTGATAGGCCGATTCCGCCGCTCGATGCCCGCTCGCGGGCGCGTCCAGCCGGGAATTCCGAAGCAACCACGACATGCGCGGGCGCACGCCGCCCGACTTCCAAAGGCAACCAAAAATGGCAGCAGACATGGACGTCAAGCAACGCTACTTCCCGCATACGCAGGACGAACTGAAGGAGATCGCCTCCGACATCCTGCGCCATGCAAGGGAACTCGGCGCGAGCGATGCCGCGACCGAGATTTCCGAAGGCGACGGCCTGTCGGTGAGCGTGCGGCGCGGCGAAGTCGAGACGATCGAGCACAACCGCGACAAGATGGTCGGCGTGACGGTTTTCATCGGCAAGAAGCGCGGCAACGCGAGCACCGCCGACTTCACGCGCGACGCGCTGCGTGACACGGTCGCCGCCGCGTACAACATCGCGCGCTTCACGGCCGAAGACAGCGCGGCGGGCCTCGCCGAAGAGGAACTGCTGGAGAAGACGCCGCAGGATCTCGACCTCTATCACCCGTGGGACATCGACGCCGAAGAGGCCGCCGAGATCGCGCGTCGCTCCGAGGCCGCGGCCTTCGCCGTCGACAAGCGCGTGACCAACTCGGAAGGCGCGAGCGTCTCGGCGCAGCATTCGCAATTCGTGCTGGCGACCTCGCGCGGCTTCATGGCGGGCTATCCGTACTCGCGGCATTACATCGCGTGCGCGCCGATCGCAGCCGCGGGCCGCGACATGCAGCGCGACGACTGGTACACGTCAAAGCGCGACGCGGCCGGTCTCGCCGCGCCGGAAGCGGTCGGCCGCTACGCCGCCGAGCGCGCGCTCGCGCGGCTCGGTGCGAAAAGCCTCGACACGCGCAAATGCCGCGTCCTGTTCGAAGCGCCGCTCGCGGCCGGCATTCTCGGCGCGTTCGTGCAGGCGGTAAGCGGCGGCGCGCTGTATCGCAAGACCACGTTTCTCGTCGACACGCTCGGCAAGCCGGTGTTCGCGCCGCATATCGATATCGTCGAAGATCCGCACGTGAAGGGCGGCATGGGCAGCGCGCCGTTCGACGAGGAAGGCGTGCGTACGCAGCGGCGAAGCGTGGTCGAGGATGGCGTCGTGCAGGGCTATTTCCTGTCGACGTACTCGGCGCGCAAGCTCGGCATGCGCACCACCGGCAACGCGGGCGGCTCGCACAATCTCACGATGAAGAGCAAGCACACGAAGCCCGAAGACGACTTCGAAGCGATGCTGAAAAAGCTCGATACGGGCCTGCTGCTCACCGAGCTGATGGGGCAGGGCGTGAACTACGTGACGGGCGATTATTCACGCGGGGCGTCGGGCTTCTGGGTCGAGAACGGCAAGATCGTGCACGCCGTGGAGGAAATCACGGTGGCGAGCACGTTGCAGGAGATGTTCCGCCATATCGAAGCGATCGGCGCGGATACCGTCGTGCGCGGCACGAAGGAAATCGGTTCGGTGCTGATCGAGCGGATGACGATCGCGGGTCAGTGATTCGCGTCGCCTGAAGGACGAAGGCTCCGGAGCGCATCCGGAGCCTTTTTCATTCCGAAGCCGCAATGCGCTCGTAGGTCACGAACGCAAACGCGAAATCATTCGGCGCCGCCGCGCGGTGCGCCTCGCGCGACACTTCGCGCCATAGCTCGGGATCGGGCGCGGGAAAGCGCGTGTCGCCGTCGAAATCGGCGTCGATCTCGGTGATGATCATGCGGTCGGCGCGCGCGATGGCATCGCGATACAACTGCGCGCCGCCGATCAGAAACGCCTCTTTCGCCGGTTCCAGCGCGAGCGCCGCTTCCAGGCTCGTCACAACGTCGCAGCCTTGATAGCGCCGCGCGCCGTCGCGCGACACGACGATGTTGCGCCGCCCCGGCAACGGCCGGCCGATCGATTCATGTGTCTTGCGCCCCATGATGATGGGCGCGCCCATCGTCGTGCGCTTGAAGAAGGCGAGGTCTTCGGGCAGCCGCCAGGGCAGTTGGTTGTCGCGTCCGATCACGCCATTGCGTGCGCGGGCGACGATCAGGGTGAGCGTCGTCATGTAAGCGGATTCGAAGCAAACTGGCGTGCGCAGGCCGCGCCGCCGGGGCTTCGATTCTAACCGACACGTTCGCGCGGGTTCAGCCCTCGGGCGAATCGTCCGCGAGAAGAGGCGTGGTGTTTGGCGGAGCCGGGGCGATCTCGTCCCACAGTCTCACGCTGATACCGGAGCCGGCCGGACGCGTGGCGGCCGGATGCATCCACTCTTGTTCGTCGGCGTCGTCGCCGGTTGATTGCGCGTCGGACGGGTCCGTGCGCCTGAAATAACTATCGCGAGCCATCTTGACGACATAATCCAAGGTAACTATTCCCGGATATGAAGAAACCGGAAATAAAGTAATCGTCTGGTCGGTATGAACGATTATGTGAAGAAAGAATGTCAGGTGAAAAATGAACGTGCGTTCTTTTAATGGAATTTCTTGCCGTGCGCACGCTGCAGATTTAGCGAAATGTGTGCCATCGGCCGGTAAGCGTTGCTGCACAACGATTCATGAATATCGATCCGGGGCGTCACGCGAAGATTGGGCCCAAAACGTTTCACCGCTGAAACATGAAGGCAGAAAAACATGAAGTTCCCGCGAAATCGGTATAAGATTTTGTCTTATTAAATTGTGCGGAAAGTTTTTAATAATCGTGTGAGAAATTCTTGCCAGGCCCGTCCCATCAAGGTTTTGTGGCTAATCCGGCGGCTCTCGCGATATTTGTTTCCGGGGTTTCTGGGTTATAGTAGTCTCTCAAAAAACGGCACAGAATCAGACATAAAGGGTTTCGTGGAGGGTGCGAGGTGTCTCGCGCCCTGTTCCGGGGGCGACGTATCAAATGGCAAGTCCCTCTCCTTGCGTTTTCCGAAAAACGTGCGAGGGCAACGAAGTCTGCGATGTAGCGCGTGCCTGAACTACGTGACCTTTTCAACGAATGTTGAACAAAGGATCTGAATAATGGACGTCGCTCGGCGGCAACTCATCTATGTGACTCGCGATCCAAGCGAGACGCTGTGCGCGCGATTCGAGGAGCGCGGGTGGCACATCGAAATCGTCGCGAGCGCGCGCGACACGCGCAAGGCCTTGCGTAGCGATCTGGCGACCGGCGGACTGCTGGATCTGTCCAGCCGCTTCGAATCTCACGAACTGGCGGCGTTCGAATCGTCGCTGACGATGACCAACGTCGGCTGGGTCGCGGCCACCGTTGCTGGACAACTGGAAGACGCCGCCGTGCGGCGCCTGATTCGCGACTATTGCTTCGATTACGTGACGCTGCCGACGTCGAACGACCGCATCGTCGATTCCGTCGGCCATGCGTACGGCATGGTCGCGCTGCACGACGCCGCATCGAACGATGCGCGCAGCGAAGGCCGCGCCGAAGGCGAGATGGTCGGTTCGTGCGACGCGATGCTCGCGCTGTTCCGCTCGATCCGCAAAGTCGCGATGACCGACGCGCCGGTGTTCATCTCCGGCGAGTCCGGCACGGGTAAGGAACTGACGGCCGTCGCCATTCACGAGCGTTCCGCACGCCGCGATCAGCCGTTCGTCGCGATCAACTGCGGCGCGATTCCCGCGCATCTGCTGCAATCCGAGCTCTTCGGCTACGAACGTGGTGCATTCACGGGTGCGAACCAGCGCAAGATCGGCCGCGTCGAAGCGGCCAATGGCGGCACGCTGTTTCTCGACGAAATCGGCGATCTGCCGCTAGAAAGCCAGGCGAGCCTGCTGCGCTTCCTGCAGGAACGCAAAGTGGAGCGTCTGGGCGGCCACGGCTCGACGCCGGTCGACGTGCGGATCATCTCGGCGACCCACGTCGACATGCAGACCGCGATGATCGAAGGCCGCTTTCGCGCCGACTTGTACCACCGTCTGTGCGTGCTGCAGATCGACGAACCGCCGCTGCGCGCGCGCGGCAAGGACATCGAACTGCTCGCGAAGCACATGCTCGACCGCTTCAAGAAGGATGCGAGCCGGCGTCTGCGCGGCTTCTCGCCCGATGCGATCGCCGCGATCCACAACTACGGCTGGCCGGGCAATGTGCGCGAACTGATCAACCGCGTGCGGCGCGCGATCGTGATGTCCGAGGGGCGGCAGATCACCGCGCGCGATCTCGAACTGGGCGAGTACGTCGAAGTCGCGCCGGTGTCGCTCGCGCAGGCGCGCGAGGCGGCCGAACGGCAGGCGATCGAACTGGCGCTCTTGCGGCATCGCGGGCGTCTGGGCGATGCGGCGCACGAACTGGGCATCTCACGCGTGACGCTGTATCGCCTTCTGAGCGCGCACGGAATGCGTCATATCGAGGTCGATGCGCCGTCCGAGCACGCCACGCGCGGCTGAACGCATTTCACCGACATCCTTCAGGACGGGCGCTCGCAGGGCGCCCGTTTTTTCGTGCCGATGCACTAGAGCGCCGGTTCTCGCTGCTTGGTAAAATCTCGTGTTTACGCCTTCCGTTCGCGAGGGCGCGCCGCATTTCCCAGGGAACATCGAATGAAACAGTACCTCGAGCTCGTCCAGACGATTCTCGATACCGGCACTTGGCAGGAGAACCGCACGGGCATCCGCACGATCGGCATTCCCGGCGCGATGCTGCGTTTCGACTTGCAGCAGGGCTTCCCGGCCGTGACGACCAAGAAGCTCGCGTTCAAGTCGGCGATCGGCGAGATGGTGGGCTTTCTGCGCGCGTCGAAGAGCGCGGCGGATTTCCGCGCGCTCGGCTGCAAGGTCTGGGACGCCAACGCGAACGAAAACCCGCAGTGGCTCGAAAACCCGTACCGGCAAGGTCCGGACGATCTCGGCGACGTCTACGGCGTGCAGTGGCGCAAATGGCCCGCGTACAAACTGGTCGACGCGGGCGCGGGCGATCAGATCGCTGACGCCACCAATCGCGGCTTCGAGGTCGTGACGAGCTTCGTCGAGAACGGGCGCGAGCAGGTGCTGCTGTACAAGGCGATCGATCAGTTGCGCGAATGTCTCGACACGATCATCGAGCGCCCGACCGACCGGCGGATTCTGTTTCATGCGTGGAATCCGGCGAAGCTCGACGAGATCGCGCTGCCCGCGTGCCATTTGCTGTATCAGTTCATCCCGAACGCGGTGACGCGCGAAATCTCGCTGTGTCTGTATATCCGCAGCAACGATGTCGGGCTCGGCACGCCGTTCAACCTGACCGAAGGCGCGGCGCTGCTGCACCTCGTCGGCCGCCTGACGGGGTACAAGCCGCGCTGGTTCACGTACTTCATCGGCGACGCGCATATCTACGAGAATCAGCTCGACATGCTTAACGAGCAGTTGAAGCGCGAACCGTTGCCGTCGCCTCAGCTCATCATCTCGGACCGCGTGCCCGATTACGCGCTCACGAAGCGCTACGAGCCGGAATGGCTGGAAAAGATCGAGCCGAAGGATTTCGCGCTGGAAGGGTACAAGCATCACGAGCCGCTCACCGCGCCGATGGCGGTCTGAGCGAACGCTTCAGCGGTAGAAAATGCGAACGCGCGGCTTCGGGCCGCGCGTTTGTCGTTTACGGCCTTTAGCCGCGATGATGCTCGTTACCGCCGCCGCCATGTTGCTGCTGCTGTGGCTGTTGCGGTTGCTGCGCCTGCTGTGGCCGTTGGTGGGCTTCCTGATGCGGCATCTGCGGCGGCGCCTGATGCGCTTCCTGATGCATCGGCTGACGCGCCGGCTCGGGATGATACTGCGGCCGCTGCGCTTGTTGCTGTGCCTGCTGCTGCGGGCGGGGCGGCGGCATCTCTCGATGCGGCTGTTCGGCGCGCGGCTGACGATAGGCTTGCGGCGGCGGTTGCATCGCCTGCATCGGCGGATTGGGCGCGCGGTGCTCGAAGTGCGGCGCGTCGCCCGCGTGCTGCGGCGGCTGGCCCTGTTGCGGCCGCACGCGCGATTCGTTGGGCACGGCGCGCCCATGCGATGCATCGCCATGCGAGAAGCGCGGATCGCCTTCTGATGGCGCACGCTCGGGCGCATGCGGCGCGCCGCCTGCAATCACCGAACGCGCCGGCCCATGCGTCGCGACGAGATGCACCTGATCGTTACGCGCGTCGCGATGGTCGTGAAAATCCGGCATGCCGACCGGCGCGCGCGTCGCCACCACTGGACGCCCGACACCGCCCTGCGGCGGCCGGTAATCCGCGCGCCGCGCGCCGGGCGCAAAACTGTCGCGGGTCGGCGCGATGCCCGGCGCGCCCGCGAAGAAGTGCGGATTGCGCCAGCGCGACGGATCGACGGCATACGGCTGCCGTCCGACCGGCTGACCATGCATGAACGCGTTCGCGGGCACGGCGGTGAGCCCACGCGGCGCGCGATAGTTGACGTACGTATTGTTCACATAGACGTTACGGTTGACTCGTTCGTAATAACGCGGGCTCCAGCCATCCCGATGCGGACGCCATGCCTCGCCCGGCCCGAGCGGGAACCACGCGACGCCCGCCGCCGCGACGCCGCCGACCGTCAGCGCGACGTTCCAGTCGACGCCGCTGGCGCCGTCGCCGACGAACGCGACGAGCGCGGGTGCATACGCGGGCGGCGCGCTCACGGCCATCGGCCCCGGCACCCAGGCCCATTGCGATCCGACATACGCCCAGCGCCCGTAGTGATAGGGCGCGAAACCCCAGGGCGCGTCGTCGATCCACGTCCAGCCCCACGGGTTCTGCCACGCCCAATGTCCTTGCCGATACGGCGCCCAGTCGGCGGAGACGGCATTCGGCACCCATACCGGCCCGTACGACGGATCGTTGCGCCACGTGCCGTTGGCGTCGAGATCCTGATAACCGGGAATGTCGCGCGACACGTAACGCGCCGAGACCGAGCGGTCTTCGGATGCGTCGCGGCTCGCGGCCCATTGATCGAACGCGTCCGGAGCGGGCGCGGCATCCGCGGACGTTTGCTGAAGATTCGTGCCCTCGAACGTCATCTGCTGGCCGCCCGCGAGCTGCACCGACCCGCCGTCGCCATACACGGTGACGCCGCCGCTTCGCACCGTGACCGTGGTCGCGCGGCCATCGGGCGCGACGTCCACGCGCACGTCGCCGGGCGTCGTGATCGCGAGCGCGGCGTTGGGCGTGTCGATCTCATAGCGCGTGCCGGGCGGCAGTTCGCGCACGCGCGTCGACAGCGTGCCCTGCGCGATCTTGAGTTGCGCGGCGTTGTCGTCGAGCGCGAGGATCGACATCGCGGTCGATGAACCGAGCCGCAGCGCCGTCGAACCGATATGCAGTTCAGAGCGTGCGTTTTCGTCGTTCCAGAGCTGATCGCCCGTGGTGAGCGGGCGGTTGATTTGCGCGTAGGACCAGTCGGAAGCGCCCGCCGGTTCTGTCGTCACGGTGCCCGCCATGTAGTTCAGGCGCGCGATGCGCCCGGGCGGGTCGGCTTGCGGCGTCTGCGCGAGCGCGCCGAGCGCCGATATCGATAAGAGCGCGCCCAGCGTCGCGGCGGCGATGGCCCTGTTTTTCATCGTGTTCTCCGGCGGCCGCGCGTGCATCCTGTCGGACGCGACGGTCCGCGAGGCCTACCGGATCAATGTATCGCCCGCGCGTGTATCCGTACGATGCCGTTTGTAACGGCGCGCGGGTCGGCGTAACAAAGCTTTATCGCGTGGACAGGAAGCCTTCGAAATGCCGATGCCCCGCCGGCGTCACGCGCAACACGCGACGCTTCGCGGCGTGCTCGATCCAGCCATGCGACTCGCACGCCTCGAGGAACGCCGCGCCGAGCGCGCCGCCCAGATGCGGCCTGCGCTCGCTCCAGTCGATGCAGGTGCATGCGAAGCGGCGTCGCCGCGCGCGCTGCGTCTTCAGGTCGATGCCGAGTTCGGCGAACGCCTGCGCGCCTTCCGGCGTCGCGTCGAGGGCGGCGGGGCCGTGCGCCTGTTCGTGATCGTCGGCGGCGGCGAGCCAGTTGCGGGCGATCATCCGGTCGAAGATCTGCACGGCGAGTTCGCCCGCGAGATGGTCGTAGCAAGTGCGCGCGAAACGCATGTCGACGGGCACGGCCGAAGGCGGCCGCTCGGGCGCGCGTTGCGGCGCGCTGGCACGCGCGAGATTGGCGAGCGCTTCGATGGCCGCGGCGATATCCGGCGTCGCGATGCGGTAATAGCGATGCCTTCCGCTGATTTCGAGCGCGAGCAGCCCGCCTTCGGTGAGCCGCGCGAGATGCCCGCTCGCCGCCGACGGCGACAGCCCCGCGATCATCGTCAGTTCGCCGGCGGGACGCGCGGTGCCGTCCATCAGCGACCAGAGCATCGCGGCGCGGCCCGGATCGGCGATCAGCGCGCCGATGCGCGACAGCCCGGGGAAGTGGCGCGCGCGGGAATCGGTGTCGTCGAAAGCGGAGTTCATGGCGATATCCCTGACGGGCGAAGTGATCGACATAGTCACTCTAGCGCGGCTTCGCATCCGATGTTTCACCGTGCGCCGAAATGTCGATGCGCGCGGCCCGGCGCTAGAATGAGCGCTGGCATTCGAGCCAGCAGGAGAATTTCCATGTCCAGGTTCTTTCTCGCCGGCGCGCTCTGCGCGCTGATGCTTTGCGCGGGCTGCGCGGGCGGGCCGTCGTCATCGGCGGGCGGCGGCGGCAGCATCACGATGTACGGCACGATCGATCAGGGCATCACGGTTCACGACTAGCGCCTTTTTCGCTTCGTATAATCGGCGTCATATGACTCGAACATGATGCCACCATGAATACGCCGACTTCATCCCCCATTCCCGCGGTCCCCGTGGTTCCGAAAAGCCGCGCCGAAACCACCTTTCGCTTTCTCGCCGAGCCGACTTCGGTGAATTTCGGCGGCAAGGTGCATGGCGGCGCGCTAATGAAATGGATCGACGAAACCGCCTACGCCTGCGCCGCGATGTGGTCCGGGCGTTACGCGGTGACGGTGAGCGTCGGCAATATCCGCTTTCGACGGCCGATTCTCGTCGGCAATCTGGTGGAATTGCGCGCGCGCGTGGTCACGACGGGGCGCACCAGCATGCACATTCACATCTCCGTGCACGCGGGCGATCCAAAAGTCGGCGAACTGCAGCAGACGACCGATTGCCTGATGGTCTTCGTCGCCGTCGATGAAAAAGGACAGCCGACGCCCGTGCCGTCGTTCGTGCCGGAGACGGATGAGGAAAAGCGGCTCGCGAAATACGCGATGGACGTGAAGGACGCGCTGGATGCGATCGTCGAGTTGAAGCCGGAAGAGGTGGCGGCGGGGAAGGTGTGATCCCGCCGCTCTACACACTCCAGCGCGCGCTTACTTCCCGACCATCTCCCCTGGCTTGACCCACTCATCGAACTGCTGCGCGCTCACGTGACCGAGCGCGAGCGCGGCGGCCTTGAGCGTCGTGCCTTCCTTGTGGGCCTTCTTCGCGATCTGCGCGGCCTTGTCGTAACCGATATGCGGATTGAGCGCCGTCACGAGCATCAGCGACTCGTTGAGCAGGCTCTCGATGCGCGTCTCGTTCGGCTCGATGCCCACCGCGCAGTTATCGTTGAAGCTCTGCGCGCCGTCCGCGAGCAGGCGGATCGATTGCAGCACGTTATGCGCGATCATCGGCCGGAACACGTTCAGCTCGAAGTTGCCGCTCGCGCCGCCGAAATTCACCGCGACGTCGTTGCCGAACACCTGGCAGCAGAGCATCGTGACGGCTTCGGATTGCGTGGGATTGACCTTGCCCGGCATGATCGAGCTGCCCGGCTCGTTCTCCGGAATCGACAGTTCGCCGAGCCCGCAGCGCGGCCCGCTGGCGAGCCAGCGGATGTCGTTGGCGATCTTCATCAGGCCCGCCGCAACCGTCTTCAGCGCGCCGTGCGCGGCGACGAGCGCGTCGGCAGCGGCCATTACTTCGAACTTGTTCGGCGCGGTCTCGAAGGGCAGGCCGGTGAGCTTGCCGATCGCGCCCGCGACCTTCGCGGCGAATTCCGGATGCGCGTTCAGTCCCGTGCCGACTGCCGTGCCGCCCTGCGCGAGCTGATACAGATGCGGCAGCGTCGCCTCGACATGCTTCACGCCCTGATCGAGTTGCGCGACGTAACCCGAAAACTCCTGGCCGAGCGTGAGCGGCGTGGCGTCCTGAAGATGCGTGCGGCCGATCTTCACGATCTTGTCGAACGCCTTCGATTTCTTCTCGAGCGTGTCGCGCAGCGTCTTCAGCGACGGCACCAGATGCTTGACGATCGCATACGCGACCGCGACGTGCATCGCCGTCGGGAACACGTCGTTGGACGACTGTCCGCGGTTCACGTCGTCGTTCGGATGCACGAGGCGCTCCTCGCCGCGCGGTCCGCCCATGATCTCGCTCGCGCGATTGGCGATCACCTCGTTCAGGTTCATGTTGGTCTGCGTGCCCGAGCCGGTCTGCCACACGGCGAGCGGAAATTCATCGGGATGCCTGCCGTCGATGATTTCCTCGGCCGCCTGCATGATCGCTTTCGCTTTCTTCGAGTCGAGCACCTTCAGGCCTTCGTTCACTTCGGCGGCGGCGTGCTTGATGATCGCGAGTGCGGTGATCAGTTCGGGCGACTGCTTTTCCGTCGAAATCTTGAAGTTCTGCAGCGAGCGCTGCGTCTGCGCGCCCCAGAGTTTGTCGTTCGGCACGGCGATTTCGCCGAACGTGTCCTTCTCCATCCGGACGTCGCCCTTCGCGTTCTGTGTCATGGCGTGAGTTCCCCTACGAGGTTGGATCAAAGCTGCTTGTCGACGGGCAACAGCATAAAGAGTCCCGTCATCGCATTGCGATAAAACCCTGCTTCGGGATCGAAATTCCAGGTGACGAGGCTGTTGTTGTCCTCGGTGGTCCAGACGAGGCCCGACTGCGGCGCGCCGGTGCGCCGCAATTCCTCGGTCACCGCCGCGCTCGCCAGCCGCACCTGCCAGCTCACCTTCGGCGAGGTGCCGTTGGCGAAAAGCGTAGCGGCTTCCTCGGCGATCGGCTTGCTGTGGATCACGAGCGCGAGCTCGGTGTTCAGCTTCGCCGAGCGCGGATCGAGATTCATCGAGCCGATCACGAGGATACTCCGATCGATCACATAGGCCTTCGCATGCAGGCTCGCGCGCGACTGCGAGCCGAACAGGCCGGCGCGCGGGCTGCGTTCGCCTTCGAGCTGGATCGGCTTGAATTCGTACAGTTCGACGCCGTTTTGCAGCAACGGAACGCGATACGGCGCGTAGCCGGCCTGCACGGCGACGGCGTCGGTGGCGGCGAGCGAGTTGGTCAGCACCGCGACGCGCACGCCGCGCCTGGTCGCCGCGCCGAGGGTTTTCACGCCCGTATCGTGCGGCACGAAGTAGGGCGAGAGGATCAGGAATTCGCTCTGCGCGTCCTTGAGCAGATCGACGAGACGCTGCATCGGCGGGCTCTTGTAGTCGTCGCTCGGATGCTCGATCTTCGACGGCGAATCGACCCAGAATTCCGTCGGCGCCCACACGAGGCCCATTTCCTCGCGTGAAATCTGCTGCGCGAGCGGCGTGGCGTTGAGCGGCTTCGCGTTCAGCGGCTCGGCCTGCTTGCGCCAGTGCGCGCGCAGGTCGTCGCGGGTCTTGTCGAGTTCGGCGGCGTCGAATTTCTGCTTGTTCAGCACGCGCAGCGGGTACGAGAGCGAGCTGTTCCAGTAATCGTCGAAGCTCGCGGAAATCTGCGGCGTCACCGGGCCGGCGGCGAAGACGTCGAGATCGCGGAACTGCAGCGTCGGGCTCGCACTGAAGTATTCGTCGCCGAGATTGCGCCCGCCGACGATCGCGATCTGGTTGTCCGCGATCATCGCCTTGTTGTGCATGCGGCGCGTGAAGTGGCCGAGATTCGTGAAGAAGTTCTGCGTGCGCTCGGAGAAGCTGCGCTGCGCGCTGCCGTACGGGTTGAATACGCGGATCTCGATGTTGTCGTGCGTGTTGAGCGCCGCCATGATCTGGTCGATGTCCTTGAAGTTCAGATCGTCGACGAGCATGCGCACGCGCACGCCGCGATCCGCCGCATAGAGCGCCGCGCCCAGCAGCAGCTTGCCGGTGTTGTCTTCCTCGGCGATGTAGTACTGCATGTCGAGCGTCTTCGTCGCCGCGCGCGCGAGGGCGATGCGCGCCTGCAACGCATCGGTGCCGGTCGGCAGCAGGCGCACGGCGGATTGATCCGGATGCCGCTGCTCGAGCGGCGCGAGCGCGCTCGCGAGCGGCGTCGCTTCGTTCGACGCCAGCGCGTGGCTCACCGGCCGGTCGAACGCCGTCGCGGGCGGTCGTGTCGCGCAGGCGGCGAGCAACGTCGTCAACATGACGATGGCGAATCTTCTTACTGGCGCGATGACGTCACGCGCTACGACTTCCCCCATTCCCCGGCTTTCCGACACTTCGATTCCTCGTTTTTGATTGTCGCGACTTGGCGCGTCTCGAAATTATTTTAAGGGGAATCGGAACAAGGCCGGGCAGGACGCCCGCGAGGAAGGCAGCGACAAGGCGTAGGGACGAAAAAAAGCCCGCTGGCTGAAGCGGGCTGATAACCCCTGTCACAGATGTCTCAAGGAGGAGACGGGTTCATCCTAACAATGCGCGCCGCGTGGACCAACCAAGCATTCGTGCTATGCATATCGGCGCGCGGATCGGGTGCTTATCAGGCGTGGCCGTGCGGCGCGGGGTTCGCGGCATCGGCGTCGTCCGGCTTCGGTGCGACGCCCGTCTCGACGAACCTGCGGCTGATGCGGTGAAACCGCAAGGTCATCAGCACGGCGACGCTCGCAAGGCCCGCCGCGAGCCCCCACCACAGGCCTTTGGGACCCAGCTCGAAGTGGAATGCGAGCACATAGGCGGTCGGAAAGCCGACGCCCCAGTAGCCGAACGCGGCGGCGAGCATCGGGATGCGCGTGTCTTTCAGGCCGCGCAGGCAGCCCGAGCCGACCGTCTGCATGCCGTCGACGATCTGGAACACGGCCGCCACGCCGAGCAGCGACGCCGCGAGCGCGACGGTGTGCGCGTTGGCGGGATCGTCGAGATGCAGATACAGGCCGACGATCGCGCGCGGCACCGTGATCAGCACGAGCCCCGAGCACATCATGAAGCCGACGCCCAGCGCCAGCGCGACGAAGCCCGCGTGACGCGCCGCGATAGGCACGCCCGCGCCGACCCAGTAGCCGACGCGCACGTTCGCCGCCTGGCCGATGGCGAGCGGCACCATGAACGCGACCGACGCGACGTTGAGCGCGATCTGATGCGCGGCGAGCGGCGCTTCGCCGAGCAGGCCGACCATCATGCCGGTGGCGAGAAAGAGCGTCGATTCGACGCCGTAGGTGATCGCGACCGGCCAGCCGATGCCGAACAGCTCGCCCATCAGCGGCAGGCGCGGGCGCGCGCGCGCGACGAAATGCCTGTAGCGCGGCCGCAGATGCAGCACCGCGACGAGCGCGATCGCGATACCCCAGACGGTGATCGTGGTCGCCGCCGCCGAACCGAGAAAGCCTTCGCGCGGCAGCCCGTACGCGCCGTGAATCAGCCCGTAGTTGAGAAAGCCGTTGACGAACACGCCGCCGATCGAGATCCACAGCAGCCTGCGCGCCGCGCCGATCGCGGGCAGGAACGCGCGCATCATGCCCACGCCGATGAGACTCGCCGGCGTGCCCCAGCGCAGCACCGCGCAGTATTCGCCGACGTTCTTCGCGAGCGTCGCCGGTTCGTGGAACGCGAGCAGGATCGGTTCGGCGTAGCTCAGCAGCACGAACGCGGGCACGGCGAGCAGCACGGACAGCACGAGGCCGGTCCAGTAGATGCCCGGCACGCGATCGTCGGCGTTCGCGCCGCGCGCATGCGCGACCGACACCGACACCGACGTCAGCACGCCCTGCAACAGCGTCACCACGACGAAAAAGAGGTTCGCGCCGAGGCCGCCGGCGGCGAGCGCGTCGGGCCCGAGCGAGCCGAGCAGGATGGTGTCGGTGACGCCCATCGCCATCTGCGAAAGCTGCGCGATGGCGAGCGGCGCGGCGAGGCGCGCCGTGTCGACGGCGTGACGCGAGAGGCTCGGCGGTCCTTGATGCGCGCGCGTGGCGCGGGTGACGTGCGGTTGCATGGCTGATCGGTTGAAAACGAGGACGGCGCGACAGTCAGTGCACTGAACGCCGCCGGACTGGAATGCGGAAGGGCAAAGAGCGGAGCGCGATGCGCAACACGCGCTGACGGAACGACCGACGCTGCAAACCCGGCGCTGAAACCAGAACGAAAGACGACTAGCTTATTGCGTCGCGTGCGGCATGTCGATGACGCGTTCGCTTATGGCCGGGTTTTCTCAATCGCGCGGCGTGCGCGCGCAAGTTCCGGCGACGCTATTCGGGCGCGCGCACGTGAATCGTCTGGCCGTCGAGCTTCACCTTCTGGCCCGCGCGAATCTTGCAGGTTTTGCGCATTTCCACCTTGCCGTCGACGGTGACGTCGCCCATTGCGACGCGCGCCTTCGCCGAGCCGCCGCTATCCGCCAGGCCCATCAGCTTGAGCAGGTTGTGGAGTTCGACGAAGTCGCCCGTGAGGGTGAATTGGAGTGGCGGCATGGGGCGGGCGCAGCGGAAAACGGAGGAAAGGCATCCATGATAAACCACCGCTGGCGACGCGCCGGGCATGCGTCGTGCTGTGGCCATCGCGAGGACCGGTTATCTCATCGCAAGCGGACGGATTGGCAAATGTAGCCAGATGAAACCGTCGGTAACAATGACTGGTTTTCGAGAACTTGCCCGATCGAGGTCCGGTCCGACCGTTTGATCGATGCAGCTTCGGTCATCTTTCCAATCGACAAAAGTCGCGCGGATCGCTCGCTTTCATCGCTGTCAGAGCGCCGCCGACGCCAACTAAAGAGAGGACGAACTCATGACTCGTGCACGAATCCTTTTGATCGGTTCCGCCATCGCCACGCTCGCCGCTTCGGGCGCCTACGCGCAAACCGCGCCGCAACCGGCGCCGATGGAACCGCAGACCATGCAGCCGGCGACGCCGCCACAGCAGAACGTCGTCGCGCCGGCGCCGACCGATCCGCTCGTCCAGCGCCGCAACGCGAACGCGGAGGCGAACGCCGAATATCGCGCATCGAAGAAGGCGTCGAAGGCCGAGCTGAAGGCGCAGAACCAGCAGGCCAAGTCGCAATACAAGGAAGAGGTGAAGAACGCCAAGATCAACCGCAAGGCGGACAAGGACGCCGCCAAGGCGGAACTGAACGCGACGGAGCCGAGCACGCCGAAGGACACGGGCCTGCAGCACTGAGCGTGACGCGCCGCGGGACCGGCGAAGTCCGGGTTCGCGGCTCAGAAACAGGGAGGACATGATGAACAGAAAAACCCATGCACTGCTTGCCGCGCTGATCGCGGGAACGTTCGCGAGCGTGAGCGTGGCCTCGTTCGCGCAGACGACCTCGGATGCACCGAGCGCCGCCGACCAGAAGGCCGCGAAGGAACAGACGAAGGCCGACAAGAAGGCGGCCGTCGCGCAAGCCAAGGCCGACAAGAAGAAAACCGAGGCGCAGTCCGAAGCCAACGAAGCCGCCGCCGACGCGAAGCTGAAGAACGCGAAGAAGGCGGAGTAACGCGCGCTTTTTGCGGCGATGCGAGCCCGGTTCCCTGCGAACCGGGCTCGTTGCATTTGGGGCCAAAAGCCTTGCCGAGCCAAAGACTTGCGCGCGCGGGTTGTATGGATATACAGTGTGCGTCACTCTTTTCCCGCCGCCATCTCCTCACGTGCTCACGCTTCCCGATACCGCCTCCGCCCCTTCCGCCTCCGTCGCGAAACAGGTGGCCGACTATCTCGCGAAGCTCAACGAGGCGCAGCGTCAGGCCGTCGAATTCGGCGTCGACGAACCCGGTCGCGCGGGCGGGCCGCTGCTCGTCATCGCGGGCGCGGGGTCGGGCAAGACGAACACGCTCGCGCATCGCGTCGCGCATCTGCTCGTGAAGGGCGCCGATCCGCATCGCATTCTGCTGCTCACGTTTTCGCGCCGCGCGGCGCTGGAAATGACGCGGCGCGTCACGCGTATTGCGATGAACGCGCTCGGCACGAAAAGCGCCATCGCGCAGGGGCTGACCTGGTCGGGCACATTTCATAGCGTCGGCGCGCGACTGTTGCGCGATTACGCCGACCTCGTCGGGCTCGCGCCGTCGTTCACGATCAACGACCGCGAGGATTCCGCCGATCTCATGAACCTCGTGCGGCACGAACTCGGCCTGTCGTCGAAGGAGAAGCGCTTTCCGGCCAAGTCGACGTGTTTCGCAATCTACTCGCGCGTCGTTAATACGGGCGCGACGCTCAACTACGTGCTCGATCAGTCGTATCCGTGGTGCCGCGAGTGGGAAGCCGATCTCAAGCGCCTGTTCGCCGCCTACGTGGCCGCCAAACAGGCGCAAAGCGTGCTCGATTACGACGATCTGCTGCTCTACTGGTCGCACCTCGCGGCGGAGCCGTCAGTGGCGGCGGATCTCGCGAGCCGGTTCGATCACGTACTCGTCGACGAATATCAGGACACCAATCGCCTGCAGGCGTCGATCCTGCTCGCGATGAAACCGGATGGGCGCGGCCTCACCGTCGTCGGCGACGATGCGCAATCCATCTACTCGTTTCGCGGCGCGACGGTGCGCAATATCCTCGATTTTCCGGGCCATTTCGATCCGCCCGCCGAAACCGTCACGCTCGATCGCAACTATCGCTCGACGCAGCCGATCCTGGAGGCGTCGAACGCCGTGATCGGACTCGCGTCCGAGCGCTACACGAAGAATCTCTGGACCGACAAGGCATCGGCGCAAAAGCCGCGCGTCGTGTCCGTCGCCGATGAAGCCGATCAGGCGCGCTATGTCGTCGAGAAAGTGCTGGAGGCGCGCGAATCGGGCATGAGGCTCAAGTCGCAGGCGGTGCTGTTTCGCGCCGCGCATCACAGCGCGACGCTCGAAATCGAACTCACGCGGCGCAATATTCCGTTCGTGAAGTTCGGTGGCCTCAAGTTTCTCGATTCCGTCCACGTGAAGGACGTGCTTTCGGTGCTGCGCTGGGCCGAGAATCCGCGCGATCGCGTCGCGGGCTTTCGCGTCGCGCAATTGCTGCCGGGCATCGGGCCCGCCATCGCTGCGCGTCTGCTGGATAGCGTGAGCGCGCCGGATGCGGTTGCGTCGGGCGCGATCGCTGCGTTCGCCGCGCCCGCCAGAGCCAGCGAGGACTGGCCGCGCTTCGTCGGCCTGATGGCGAAGCTCTGCGGGCGCGAGTCGGGCTGGCCCGCCGAGTTCGAAATGATCCGCCGCTGGTACGAGCCGCATCTGGAGCGCAATCACGAAGACGCGGCGATCCGCATCGGCGATATTTTGCAGATGGAGAGCATCGCGTCCACGTATCCGACGCGCGAGCGCTTTCTCACCGAACTCACGCTCGATCCACCTGACGCCACCAGCGACGAATCCGGCGTGCCGCTGCTCGACGAAGACTATCTGATCCTCTCGACGATCCATTCGGCGAAGGGCCAGGAATGGCGGAACGTGTTCGTGCTGAACGGCGTGGACGGCTGCATCCCGTCCGATCTCGGCACCGGCAGCGACGAGGAAATCGACGAAGAGCGGCGTCTTTTATACGTCGCGATGACGCGTGCGAAGGAAGACCTGCACATCGTCACGCCGCAGCGTTTCTACGTGCACAACCAGACGCATCTGGGCGACCGCCACGTGTGGGCTCAACGCACGCGCTTCATCCCGCCGCATCTGATGCAGAACTTCGAAGCGGCCGCCTGGCCGCCGGTGATCGCGCCCGCCGCGCCGACGGCGGCGGGACTGGCGGCGGCCGCGAAAGCGAAAATCGATATCGCGGCGCGTTTGAAGGGAATGTGGGAGTAGGGCGAAGTCCTTCGCCAATCGTGTCGGGATCAGAGTTCCTCGGCGTCAGACAAATCTTCCCAGCCGGTTACCTCTTTATCCTCGAAATGAACAAAGATGCCGTAGGGCTCGCAGATCCTGAACATTCCTTCGATGAAACGTATCGACCACCTCCTGTTCCGCCAGAAGGTCAATTCTGGCTGGGTGACAACAGGGACCTTTGGCGTCACCCTCCCTCCGAACGGCTCAGGGTTGTCCTCGTAGCATCGTGTCAGGTAATCAGACGCGTGCCTTTTGAGTGAGTCGAAAGTTTCGATGATTTCGTTGGCAAACGCGAAGGTATCCCATTCGAGGGCATCAAAGGATTCGACTTTGATGTTCATGAATATCGGTTCGCCATCTATCTGCACATGACATGTGAGGAAGCGCGTTCCGTCGTCGCTCTCATTACGCCTCATCGGGCCCAACGGCGTGTCTATCGATTCATGCATCGTGGAACTTCAGTAAGAGAAAATTGAGTTCTTGCAGTGATACTTGATCTTCATCTTATGTTCTTGTGCGAACTCGGCCATTACGCGGGCGCAATCTTCCCATGGGTTGATTCCTTCAACCGGGATGGTGACGCCGTTGCGACGGATGAATGAATTCTCGGACCTGATATTCAGCGTCGAACCTTCGAGATCAGATCGTTTCGCTACATCTTTCAAGTGACGTAGCAGTTTCTGTTCAGCGTCTTCCGTTCGTCCGATGACTTTCTTTGCCCCCGGCGTGGCTTTGAATTCAGGAAGCTCAATGGTGCTGCCGTCAGCGCGCTTCAAAAAAGCACTGATGCGGTTGAGGCCCATTGGGTCGAGCCATCCAAATACATTCGGCGCGTACTCGTAAGCGTTCAATCCACCCTGGACACCGATGGGATCTGGACTAATGAACTGCGCTGTCTGGGGATCGAAGTACCTGAACCGGTTGTAGTGGAGCGTGGATTCCTTATCGAAATATTGCCCTTGCATGCGCAAGTGTACGGCTACGTTCGACTTGATTATTTCCGCTTTCCCGGTCGGACCATATCGAACCTCCCAAACCACGTTTCCGGCTTCATCGAAGGCTCTTACTGGCGCGCCATTTGGATCGTTCTCGAAGAAATAGAGGGAGTCGCGCACACGCTGTGTGGGCACGGTCGCGCCATTCGTCCGTTGAACAACACTGGCGATCAATGGAGGTATCGCTATGCGGCGACCGTTGAATTGTTTGCTGGAACCAGAGCGTGGCGTCACGGGTCCAGCACGATAGTCCTGATAAACGATGGGACGCTTGCTGCCGGTTTTTCTGAATGCTCCCTTCAAGCGCTTCACTTCAGTAGAGACCACTCGCATTGCCATCTGACGTTCTCCGAAAATGAGCTCGGCTGGAGGCGGAAAAAGGCGTACTTTCTACGACAGGTGCAGCGCGTTCAGTGTGGCTTGTAATTCTGCATAACTGAACAAGTAACTTCCTAAATATCGGAAAACAAGTTCTTTGTTGTGCTGCCTCACGATAAGAGCAATACCCTGAGCTACGACGGAATTGGATGCAGACGCAACTCGACTCCTGATGGCGACGGCGCATGCGGTGCTCATCGTGGCCGCCGGTGGCGCGCCCGCCGAGCCGACGGCGGCGCGTTTGAAGGGAATGTGGTAGCAGAAGAAGCGCGCGTCAGCGCTGCGCGCGCGTGGCTCGCGGCGCGCGCGGCGTCGGCGAGAAAATGCTGCGCAGCCACGCGGCGAAACGCGTGAAGCCGTCATAAGGCTCTTCGATGAACAGCTCGGGCCGCAGCGAGCGCAGATACTCCAGCACCTGTTGCGCTTCCTGCTTCGGAATCGAGCCATAGACGATGCCGAGCCGCAGCAGGCCGCGCAGTTCGCCGAGCTTTTCCCGCGCGGTCGAACCGACGCTCGTTTCCACCAAAATCTTGGTTTCGTACGCGCGCTGGCGCAGCGAATCGGCGAGACGCCACGCGGGCGTCTGCATCTTTTCCTCGACTTCGCGGATATCCGCCGCCGCCGACTTGATCTGCGACGCCAGCATGTCCACTTGCGACACATCGCCGTTCGCTTCGGTGACGATTGCCGTCGCCCACTCGCGCGAGGCCTTGACGAGGTCCTCGGCGGTCCAGTCGGCGCGGATCGCGAACGCGAAACCGTGTTCGGCCGCCTGACGGATCAGGATTTCGACGACATCCGGAAACTCCTTGTCGAGCGCGCGCTTTGCCCACGCGTACTGGCCGTGCGTGAGCATGCGCTGCACCGCCTGCTCGGTGAGCGGCGTGTGGTTGTCGAGCAGCTTCGCGCGCAGGAAGTCCTCGAACGACGGCGTGACGAATTGTGGATCGAGCTTCAGCGACAGGCGCAGAAACGCTTCGAAGTCGCGCTGCAGCGAAGCGATGGTCTCGTCGCGAAGCGAAAGGGTGATTTGACGCATGTTGGTTCCCGGTTCCGCTGGTCGGTCGCCCGATGGCGGGAAATGCTGGCGGCGCCGCTTCTCAGGGCGGAGTCCATTCGTTTCTGATAACGGCGCGCTTTCCGGGAACTTGAGGTTTCTTTGCAGCTTTTTGAAAGCCGATCGATACGTGAGCGTCGAAGAAGGTTCAGCGCAGCACGGCGAACTGCCACGCGAAAAACACCGCGAGCGCCACCGCAATCGTCAAAAGCGGGCGTTTCGTGAGCACGCAAACGATCACCGCGACGATCGCCGCGACGAGCTGCGGATTGCGCCAGGTGATCTCGGCGCCGTTGCCGTGCGGCGAGACCGTCATCGGCACGATGATCGCGGTGAGCACCGTCACCGGCACGAACGAGAGCGCGGTACGCACGATGGGCGCAAAGGCCAGGCGCTCGCCCAGCACGAACACGGCGGCGCGGATGGCGAATGTGATCACCGCCATGCCGAGGATCAATGCGACATAGTTCATTGCGTGCGCTCCTTGGCGTTCTTCAGGCGCTGCTTCGCTTGCGGCCGGTTTTCCATCAGCGTGAGCACCATGCCGACCGCCACGCCCACGAACACTGCCGCGAGCAGGCCGAGTTTGTACGGCCAGCCTTGCCACGCGAACGACAGCACGCCCGAAGCGAGCGCCGCCGCGATGAAGCGCACGGCCACCAGTTGCGGCACGATGATCGCGATGAAGGTCGCCACCATCGCGAAATCGAGTCCGAGCGCTTTCAGACCGGGGAACGCCGCACCGAACAGCAGGCCGACGAGCGTCCACATCTGCCAGTTCAGATACATCGCGACGCCCGAGCCGAAGAAGTAGTGCGGGCCGATCTCGCCGGGCGGGCGCTTCTGATAGTGCGCATAGGCGACCGCGAAGACTTCGTCGGTGAGAACGCCAGCGAGCGCCCAGCGCCAGCGGCGCGGCAGATGCGCGACATAGGGCGCGAGCGTCGCCGAATAGAGCACGTGACGCAGATTGACGACGAATGTCGTCGCCAGGATGACGGCGAAGCTCGCATGCGATGCGATCAGCCCGACCGCGATGAACTGCGCGGAGCCGGCGAACACGGCGAGCGACATCAACTGGCCGTGCCAGAGCGTGAGCGGACTGGCCGTGACGAGCGTGCCGAAGATCACGCCGAAGGGCGCAGCGCCGATCATCATCGGGATGGTGTCGCGGGCGCCGGCGGCGAATTCGCGCAAGGCCGAGTTGGACCGTTGCGCGGACGGTTGTGCGGGTGTTGCTTTCAAGATGTCCTCCTATGGAAGCGAGGATACGCAAGACGCCGGTCCGGATGCTTGTACGTTCTTGCGCTTTCCCTTTGCTTCGCGCGCGTTCGGCGCCAGCGGCCGGGCGGCACGCCGAAGGTGCGTTTGAAATGACGCGTGAAATGGCTCTGATCGGTGAAGCCGCTCGCCGCCGCGACATCCGTCACGGAGGCGCCCGCGCGCAACGCCGGCAACGCGCGCACGATGCGCATCTGGTTGCGCCACGCGTGCGGCGCGAGACCGGTTTCGCGCGTGAACAGGCGCGCCGCGTGGAAGGTCGAAAGGCCGACCGTCTGCGCGAGTTCGGCGAGCGTGACCGGTTCGAGCAGATCGTCGGCGAGGCGGGATTTCATCGTCGCGACACGATTTGCGTCGGTGGCGAGGGGCGCGATGCCGGGGCGCGCCAGCGCGTGGCGGCCAAGCAGCGTCGTCACGGCATCGACGAGGGCCAGTTCCGCGGCGAGCGGATCGGCGCCGCTTTCCAGCAGCCGATGCGCGACGACCAGACGCCGCGCCAGATCGGCATCGCGAACGATATCGACCGGAAACCACGGCGACGACTCCGGACGGCCCGACATATCGCGCGCGAGATTTTCGACGAACGGCACCGGCAGATAGAACACGCGATAGCGCCAGCCCGCATCGACGGCGCGCGCGCCCGTATGCACTTCGCCGGGGTTGATGACCGGCACCGAGCCGGCCTCGGCGACGTGATGCGCGCCGCGATAGTCGTAACACTCCGCGCCCGCTTCGATCACGGGCACCGTGTAGGCGTCGTGCCAGTGCGGCGAGAACTCGTGATCGTAGTATTCGGCCGTCACCATGTCCGCGTCCGGCACGAGCGACGAGCGCCAGTAGTGTGCGGCATTGCGGAAACGGGCGGCGTTCATCGGTTGCGATTTCTGAGACAGGCGGAATCGCTCAGTTTACAACTTTGTTTCGCACCGGGCCGGACAGTTGGACGTTACTTCACCGGTATGGTCGTGCCTTCGGGCACCGGCACGGCCGTCACGCTGTTTTTCGGGCTGCCGGTCGCGATCCGGTCGCTGTAGGTCATATAAACGAGCGTGTTGCGCTTCGCATCGACGATACGCACCACATGCAGCGTCTTGAAGATGAACGACATGCTGGCGGCGAACACGTCGCTCTTCTGCTTGAGCGGCTGCGCGATCTTGATCGGCCCGACCTGGCGGCAGGCGATCGACGCCTCGCTCGGATCTTCCGCGATGCCCAGCGTGCCTTTCACGCCGCCCGTGCGCGCCCGCGACACATAGCAGGTGACGCCCTGCACGAGCGGATCGTCGTACGCGTCGACGCTCACGCGGTCAGAACCGGTGAAACGGAAATTCGTGTTGACGCTGGCGATCTCCTCCGCGTGCGCGAGCGCCGCGCCGAAGAGAGTGGCAATCGATGCGGCGAGCGCGAGGACGGAGGGTTTCATCGTCATCCTTCGGAAAAGAGAAAGGGCGTCGTATTGTATCGACGCCCTAGTTCTTTTGATGCATCGCCGCGCTGCCGGTCAATGAAAGATCAGATACAGAATCACGAGAACCACGACCGGTACGCCGAGCAGCCATCCGAGCAGATAAGGCATGTTGTCCTCCTTCGCGTGTTGTTTTCGACGATTTCAGTATCGCGAGGAAGTCCGCTGCACGTTAGCCGTGCACGTCCGAATTCTGTGTAGGTGTTGTCCTATCGAAATTTACAAAGAGTTTACGGATTCGTCATGCCATCAGACGGATTTTCTTCGCCGGGCGGTCGCGATACAGCGTGCGAACGTAGTCGAGATGCGCACCCGCGCACTCGCGCGCCCGCGCCGGATCGCGCGCGACGATCGCATCGAAGATCGCGCGATGTTGCGCGAGCAGGTTTGCTTCGACTTCGTCGTCGTAGTCGACGAGGCGGTGAGAGGTGAGCATCGACTCGCGAACGAGTTCGTTGAGCCCGTGCATCACGTGCGTGAGCGCGACGTTGTGCGTCGCGTCGGCGATCGCCAGATGGAACGCCGCATCCTTTTCGGCGATACGCGTGCTCTTTTCAGCGACGGCGCTCTGCAACGCATCGAACGCGGCAGCGATTCGCGCAAGGTCGGCTTCGGTGGCGCGCTCGGCGGCGTAGGCGGTCGAGAGCGTTTCCAGGCCGTGGCGCAGTTCCAGCACGTCGGCGCTCGCGTCGGGTTGCTGTTCGAGCAGGGCCGCGAGCGGACGCGACACCAGCGGCGCCGTCACATCCGACACGACAAACCCGCCGCGTCCGGCCGCGCGGATGAAGCCGTCGGATTCGAGCCGGATCAGCGCCTCGCGCAGCGACGGGCGCGACACGTTCAGTTGCTCGGCCAGATCGCGCTCGGCGGGCAGGCGCTGACCGGGCAGCAGCGTGCCGTTCGAGATGAGTTCGCGAATCTGCCCCGACACCACATCGGAGAGGCGCACGCGGGCATAGGAATGCGCCTGGACGGGCTGAAAAGTCATCGTTCGATGTGAATACAAGGATGGAGGCCTGGGATTGTCCGAGTTTGACACGAATCGAGCATCTCATTAAAGTCTTGGTCAGACCAAGCTTACCAAATTCCTCCCCTCGGATCGTCATGAAAGTTGCCCTGTTCGTTCCCTGTTTCATCGACGCGTTCTATCCGCAGGTCGGCATCGCCACGCTGGAGTTGCTGGAACGGCTCGGCGTGGACGTCGACTATCCGCAGGATCAGACCTGCTGCGGCCAGCCGATGGCCAATAGCGGCGCGCACAAGGACGCCGCCGGCACCGAGCGCGTATTCGCACGCAATTTCGCCGATTACGACTACGTGGTCGGTCCGTCAGCGAGTTGCACGCATCACGTGCGCGAGCATTTCACCGCGATCGAGCAGACGAGCGCGGTGCAGAAGGTGCGTCGCAATACCTATGAACTCGTCGAATTTCTCCATGACGTGTTGAAGGTGCGCGAGTTTCCGTGGGCCGAGTTTCCGCACAGGATCGGGCTGCACAACAGTTGCAGCGCGGTGCGGCATCTGCGCGAGACATCGAACTCGGAAGTCGCGGGTACGCCGTTTTCGAAGCCGCGCGCGTTGCTCGAAGGCGTGAAGGGCATAGAGTTCGTCACGCCCGCGCGTCCCGACGAGTGCTGCGGCTTCGGCGGGACGTTCTCGGTCACCGAGGCGGCCGTCTCCGTGCGAATGGGGCAGGACAAGGTGCGCGATCATGTCGGCGCGGGCGCGGAGTACATCGTGTCGGGCGACATGTCGTGTCTCATGCATCAGCAGGGCTGCGCCGAGCGCATGAAAGCCGATGCGAAGTTCATCCACATCGCGCAGGTTCTCAACGGAGCGCAGGGATGAGCAAACTCGTGACTAAAACCGTTCGGATCGATCACGCGAAGGCGGCCGGGGCGTTTCTGCAGAAGACGGATCACGTCGCGTTCCACGACAAGCGTCTGTGGGACCTGCGCAGCAAGCGCGATGCGCAGGCGCACGGCATTCCCGAATGGGAGGCGATGCGCGAGCTGGCATCGGGCATCAAGGAACATACGCTGTCCAATCTTGCCGATTACATCGCGCGGTTCATCGATCAGGCAGAGAAGAACGGTGTCGTCGTGCATTTTGCGGCGAATGCGCAGGAGCACAACGAACTCGTCTACACGCTGATGAGCGAGCGCGGCATGACATCGCTCGTGAAAAGCAAGTCGATGCTCACCGACGAGTGCTACATGCGCGAGTATCTCGAACCGCGCGGCATCACGGTGATGGAAACCGATCTCGGCGAACGCATCCAGCAGCTCGATCATCAAGACCCGAGCCATATGGTCGTGCCGGCGGTGCACAAGCTGCGCGCGGATGTGGCGGAGCTCTTCGGCAAGACCATCGGCACCGATCCGAACAACAGCGACATCCACTATCTCGCCGAAAGCCAGCGCATGAACACGCGGCCGTACTTCGTGCGCGAGAAGACGGCGGGCATGACCGGCTGCAACTTCGCGGTTGCGGAGACGGGCACGGTCGTCGTGTGCACGAACGAAGGCAATGCGGATCTCTCCGCGAACGTGCCGCCGCTGCATATCGCGTCGATCGGCATCGAAAAGATCATTCCGACGATCGCCGATCTCGGCGTGTTCGTACGCATGCTGTCGCGCAGCGCGCTCGGCTCGCCGATCACGCAATACACGTCGCACTTTCGCGCGCCGCGTCCGGGCACGGAGATGCACTACATCCTCGTCGACAACGGCCGCTCCGAGCGGCTCGCGATGGACGACTTCTGGTATTCGCTCAAATGCATCCGCTGCGGCGCGTGCATGAATACTTGTCCGGTGTATCGGCGCAGCGGCGGGCTGTCCTATGGCGGCACGTATTCCGGGCCGATCGGCGCGATCATCAATCCGACCCATGATCTGAAGCGCTACAGCGCGCTGCCGTTCGCATCGACGATGAACGGCAGTTGCACGAACGTGTGTCCCGTGAAGGTGAACATCCACGAACAGATCTACAAGTGGCGCGAGGTGATCGCGGACAAGCACGAAGTGCCGTTCGTGAAGCAGGAAGTCCTGAAGATGGCGGGGCGGCTGCTCGCGAGTCCGACGCTGTATCGCGCGACGGTCGCATCGCTCGGCGGCGCGTTGAAGCGTCTGCCCAACTTCGTGCTGTACAACCCGCTCAATATCTGGGGGCGTCAGCGCGACTTGCCCGAAGCGCCCGCCGAGACTTTTCACGAGTGGTACAAGAAGAACCGCAAGGCTGAGAAATGACGACTCGCGAAGCTTTTCTGTCGAAGATCCGCGCGGCGCAGCCCGCACCGCGCCCGCGCCCCGAGGTGCCGCTCTTTCCGACGCCCGAAGGCGATCTGAAGGCGCGCTTCACGGCCGCGCTCATCGCGATGGGCGGCACGTGCGTCGACGCCGCCGGCCTGAACGACGTGAACGCGTTGCTGGCTGCGCGCTTCCCCGATGCGAAGGTGATCGCCTCGGCCGTGCCGGGCATCGACGGCACGCGGCCGCTCGCGCCCGACACCGTGCCGGCGTCGCTTCAGGATGTCGATGTGGGCGTCGTGCGAGGGCGCTTCGGCGTCGCTGAAACCGGCTCGGTGTGGTTCAGCGAGCAAGAGTACATCGTGAACTCGGTCGGCTATCTGTCGCAGCATCTCGTCGTGCTGCTCGATCCGGCGCTGCTCGTCGAGGGCTTGCAGCAGGTGTATCGACGGGCCGATTTCACATCGGCGCGCTATGCGGTGCTCGTGACGGGACCGTCCGCGACGGCGGATATCGAAGGCGTGTTGATTCGCGGCGCGCAGGGCGTGCGCTCGCTGACCGTCGTGTGGCTGGCGTGAAACTTCGGAATGATGCGTTGAAGCAGAAACAGAAACAAAAAAGCCCAGTCGCATGACTGGGCTTTTTGACAGGAGCTTTTGGCTCCCCGACCTGGGCTCGAACCAGGGACCTACGGATTAACAGTCCGGCGCTCTACCGACTGAGCTATCGGGGAACAACTACACATCTGCAACTGAAATAAAAAACCCAGCCGATTAACTGGGTTCTTTTGAAACCGACTTGCTGGAGTTTTTGGCTCCCCGACCTGGGCTCGAACCAGGGACCTACGGATTAACAGTCCGGCGCTCTACCGACTGAGCTATCGGGGAACAACTACACATCTGCAACTGAAATAAAAAACCCAGCCGATTAACTGGGTTCTTTTGAAACCGACTTGCTGGAGTTTTTGGCTCCCCGACCTGGGCTCGAACCAGGGACCTACGGATTAACAGTCCGGCGCTCTACCGACTGAGCTATCGGGGAACATCTACAGCAGAGAAGCGAAATTATAGGGGGCCACGATTACCGTGTCAACGCTCAATCTTCATTGGATAAGCATTTTTTGCAAACCGTAACAACGCGCAATGCGACAGCCCGAATCAACGCTCGAGCAGATTCAGCTTGTCCTTCACGTCCTTGAATTCGTCCGCTTCGGGCAGCGAGCCCTTCGTCTTCGTGATGCTCGGCCAGTTACGCGCGAGGTCGGCGTTCAGCTCGGTGAAATGCTGCTGGTCGCCGGGCACGTCTTCTTCGGCGTAAATTGCATTGACCGGGCACTCGGCCACGCAGACGGCGCAGTCGATGCACTCGTCCGGATCGATCGCGAGAAAGTTGGGACCTTCGCGGAAGCAATCCACCGGGCACACGTCCACGCAATCGGTGTACTTGCACTTGATGCAGCTTTCGGTCACAACGTGAGTCATTCAGGCTCCTGCATGCGGAATTCGTGGGGGCGGCGCCCTGGGCGGCTACATGGGCCGGGAGGTGCGCGTGCCGAAACGCATATTGTAGCGTAACGATAAAAGCGGGCGCGAGCCGCGCGACGCCCCCTTTATATCGATTCGTGATGTATGTATGCGCGGCTTCGTAAAAGGGTGAGGCATGGGTCATGCCGTCGCGCGCATTCGGGTAACATGGCCCCAAAGGCATGAAGGCGCGCGCGAGCCAAAGGCACGAGGCAAAGCGCGCGGTCAATTCGCGTGGATGTTCCAGTCAGAACCATGATCATCAATTCGCTGCTCGACACCGACCTCTACAAGTTCACCATGATGCAGGTCGTCCTGCATCACTTTCCCGCGGCGCACGTCGAATATCGCTTCCGTTGCCGCACGCCGAACGTCGATCTCGTGCCGTACATCGACGAGATTCGCGACGAGATTCGTCAGCTCTGCAATTTGCGCTTCAGGGAAGAGGAACTGGATTATCTGCGGCGCATGCGGTTCATGAAGAGCGACTTCATCGATTTCCTCGCGCTCTTTCATCTGAACGAGAAGTCCATCCGCATCGCGCCGTCGCCGAAGAAAAACGGCGAAATCGATATCGAGATCGAAGGGCCGTGGCTGCACACGATTCTCTTCGAGATCCCGGTGCTCGCGATCGTCAACGAGGTCTATTTTCGCAACACGCAGCGCAAACCGGAGTACGAAACCGGCCGCGAGCGCCTGCGCGAGAAGATCAAGCTGCTCGCCACGCCGCCCGAATACTCGGACTGCAAGATCGCCGATTACGGCACGCGCCGCCGCTTTTCGGGGCAGTGGCACGAGGAAGTCGTGCTGACGTTGAAGGAGAGGCTCGGCGCGCAGTTCGCCGGCACCAGCAACGTCTTCTACGCGATGAAGCACGGCCTGCGGCCGCTCGGCACGATGGCGCACGAATACTTGCAGGCGTGTCAGGCGTTAGGTCCGCGCCTGCGCGACTCGCAGATCTTCGGCTTCGAGATGTGGGCGAAAGAATATCGCGGCGACCTCGGGATCGCGCTGTCGGATGTCTACGGCATGAAGGCGTTCCTGCGCGACTTCGATATGTACTTCTGCAAGCTGTTCGACGGCGCGCGCCACGATTCCGGCGATCCCTTCGACTGGGGCGAACGCCTCATCCGGCATTACGAGGATAATCGCTGCGATCCGCGCACGAAGGTGCTGGTCTTTTCCGATGCGCTCGACATCCCCCGGGTGCTGCAGTTGTACGAGCGCTTCCGCGGGCGCTGTCAGCTGGCGTTCGGCGTCGGCACGAATCTCACCAACGACCTCGGCTATCAGCCGCTGCAGATCGTCGTCAAGATGGTCCGCTGCAACGGACAGCCGGTCGCGAAGCTGTCGGATTCGCCCGGCAAGAACATGTGCGACGACAAGGCGTACCTCGCGTATCTGCGTCAGGTGTTCGGCATCGAGCAGCCGGTAGGCGACGACTGATCCATTGTCTGCGCGCGCGTTCGTGCATTCGGCCTATGCCACTCGGCTGAGGTTCATGCGCGAAGGGCGCTGGCTATAATTCGGACGCGTCGTGGATCAATCCGGCGCGCACGAATCTCAAGCACGCAATCACGAGGACGGCACCATGGACACATCGGCCGCGCGCCGCAATATTCTCGCGCGCATTCGCAGCGCGCAGGGCCGCCGCGGCACGCCCACGGAAGCCGAGCGCGCGGCGGCGCAGGAGTATGTCGAACGGCATCCGGCGGGTCCGCGTCCGCCGTTGCCTCAGACGCGCGACGAACTCATCGCGCGCTTCACGCTCGAAGCGGAGCGTCTCTCCACGACCGTCGCCGAAGTCGAATCCCTTGCGGACGCGCCCGCCGAAGCCGCGCGCTATCTACAGTCGCTGAACCTTTCCACCGATGTCGTCGCGTGGCCCGCGCTTGGTGATCTGCCCTGGCGCCAAGCGGGCCTTCAGGCGGCGCTGCGCAAACCTGCCGACGCCGATCTCGTCGGCATCACCGGCTGCTTTTGCGCGACGGCTGAAACCGGTTCGCTCGTGCTGCTGTCCGGCGTCGAGACACCCGCGTCCGGCGCGCTGCTGCCGCAGACGCATATCGCGATCGTGCCGGCATCGCGCATCGTCGCCGCGCATGAGGACGCGTTCGCGTTGATGCGCGCCGAACGTGGCGAGTTGCCGCGCGCCGTGAACTTCGTGTCAGGGCCGTCGCGTACCGGCGATATCGAACAGACCATCGTGCTCGGGGCGCATGGGCCGTATCGCGTGCATGTGATCGTCGTGCGCGGAGCCTGAGTCCGATGCGGCGTTTCGTTTCTGCCGTGCTCGCGCTGATCGCCGCGCCCGCCGTCGCGGCGACGCCCGATGGCGCGACGCTACCGGCAACGTGGGGCATTCCGTTCATCGGCGTCCTGCTTTCCATCGCCGTGTTCCCGCTCGTCGCGCCGAAGCTCTGGCATCACCATTTCGGCAAGATCGCGGCAGTCTGGACGCTCGCGTTTCTCGCGCCGTTCGCGCTCGTATTCGGCCCCGGCACGGCGGGCAGCGTGCTGGTCCACGCGATGCTCGAAGAGTACGTGCCCTTCATCATCCTGCTAGCCGCGCTATATACCGTGGCGGGCGGTATCTGCGTGCGCGGCAATCTGCACGGCTCGCCGCGTCTCAATACCGGACTGCTCGCGCTCGGCACCGCGCTCGCGAGCATCATGGGCACGACGGGCGCGGCCATGCTGCTGATTCGTCCGCTTCTGCGCGCGAACGACAACCGCAAGCATGTCGTGCATGTCGTCGTATTCTTCATCTTTCTCGTCGCGAATGCGGGCGGCTCACTCACGCCGCTCGGCGATCCGCCGCTCTTCCTCGGCTTTCTGAACGGCGTCGGCTTTTTCTGGACGACGCTGCATCTCGCGCTGCCGATGCTGTTCGTCTGCGCCGCGCTGCTCGCCGTGTTCTACGTACTCGACAGCCACTACTGGCGCAGGCACGACGCGCGATCCGCGTTTCTCGATCCGACGCCCGACACGCCGCCGCTCGGCATCGACGGCAAGATCAACTTCGCGCTGCTCGCGGCGATCGTCGCGCTCGTACTGATGAGCGGCATCTGGAAGCCGGGTATCGCGTTCGATGTGTTCGGCACGCACGTCCAGTTGCAGAATCTCGTGCGCGACGTGCTGCTCGCCGCCGTGCTGCTGGCCTCGCTCGCGCTCACGCCGAAAAGCGCGCGTGCGGGCAACGCGTTCGACTGGGCGCCCATCGTGGAAGTGGCGAAGCTTTTCGCCGCGATCTTCATCACCATCGCGCCGGTCATCACGATCCTGCGCGCGGGCGAGGCGGGCGCGTTCGCGGGCATCGCGCGCGCGGTATCGGATGCGAACGGCAAGCCTGTCGACATGGCCTATTTCTGGGCGACCGGCCTGCTGTCCTCGTTTCTCGACAACGCGCCGACCTATCTCGTTTTCTTCAATCTCGCGGGCGGCGACGCCCGTACGCTCATGACCACCGATGCCACCACGCTCGCCGCCATCTCCGCGGGCGCGGTCTTCATGGGCGCGAATACGTATATCGGCAATGCGCCGAATTTCATGGTGAAGGCGATCGCCGAATCACGCGGCGTGCGCATGCCGAGTTTCTTCGGCTATATGGCGTGGTCGGGCGCGGTGCTGGTGCCGCTGTTCGCCGTTCTGGGCTGGCTATTTTTCTAGGAGCAATCGATGAAGAAGGTACTTGTCGCGCGTCCCACCTTTCCCGATGTGATCGAGCGCCTGAAACAGTATTTCGATGTCGACGCGAACCTCGGCGACGTGCTCCCGCAGGAAGAATTCGCGCTGCGTCTCGCCGACAAGGACGGCGCGTTCACCGCCGGCGAATGGGTGGGCGAGCAGGAACTGACGGGCGCGCCGAACCTGAAAGTGGTCGCGAACATGGCGGTGGGTTACAACAACTTCGACATGAAGGCGTTCGACGCGCACAAGGTGCTCGGCACCAATACGCCGAACGTGCTGAACGAAACCACCGCCGACTTCGGCTGGGCGCTGATGATGGCGGCGGCGCGCCGCGTCACCGAATCGGAGCACTATCTGCGCGCCGGCAAGTGGCAGAAATGGTCCTTCGATTCGTTCCTCGGCGCCGATGTCTACGGCTCGACGCTCGGCGTGATCGGCATGGGGCGCATCGGTCAGGCGCTCGCGCGGCGGGCGGGTGGCTTCAATATGCGCGTGATTTATCACAACCGCTCGCGGGTCGCGCCGGAGATCGAAGCCGAACTGAACGCCGAATATGCATCGAAGGACGATCTGCTCAGGCGCGCGGATCATGTCGTGCTCGTGCTGCCGTACACGAAGGAGAACCATCACACGATCGGCGCGGCCGAACTCGCGCTGATGAAACCGACGGCGACGCTCACCAACATCGCGCGCGGCGGTATCGTCGATGACGCGGCGCTGATCGTCGCGTTGCGCGAGAAGCGCATCGCGGCGGCGGGCATCGACGTCTTCGAGGGCGAGCCGAACTTCAATCCGGATTTCATGCTGCTCGACAATGTCGTACTGACGCCGCACATCGCGAGCGCGACCGAGGCCACGCGCCGCGCAATGGCGAATCTCGCGGCGGACAATCTCATCGCCGCGCTGGGCGAAGGCCCGCGCGCCGGCAATCCGCCGAACCCGATCAATCCGGACGTACTCAAGACATGACGGAAATGCTGGTTGGCGCGGTCGCGCTGTTGGCGATTGCGCTGGTGGTCGTGCTCGTCGCGCTCGTCATGATGATGCGGCGGCATTCGAACGCGCTCATCATCGACGAATTCGAAGCGCTCACCGATCGCGTCAACGATATGGGCGAAGCGCACACGCGCGCGCAGGAGCGGCTCGAACGGGGCTTGCGCGGCGATATCGCGGAGAGCGCGCGCGTGTCGCGCATGGAATCGCAGAGCGGATTCACGCAATTCCATCAGACGCTCGCGACGCAACTGGCGAGCACGTCGAGCGTGCAGAACGCGCAGTTCGACGCGCTCGCGCAGCAACTCGCGCAACAGAGCCAGCAGGCGCGCGAGGATCAGGGCAACGCGTTGAAGCGCTTCGCGGATTCGATGTCGCTGCATCTGTCGCAAATGTCGGAGGCGAACGAGCGGCGGCTCGGCGAAGTGCGCGCGACGCTTGAAGCGCGCCTGAAGGACATCGAGGCGAACAACGCGACGAAGCTCGACGAGATGCGCCGGACCGTCGACGAGAAGTTGCACGCGACGCTCGAACAGCGCCTGGGCGAATCGTTCAAGCTCGTGTCGGACCGGCTGGAGCAGGTGCATCGCGGGCTCGGCGAAATGCAGACGCTCGCTGCCGGTGTCGGCGATCTGAAAAAGGTGCTGACCAACGTCAAGACGCGCGGCATCTGGGGCGAGGTGCAACTGGAATCGCTGCTGGAACAGTTGCTTACGCCGGACCAGTACGCGAAGAACGTCGCGACGATACCGAAAAGCAACGAGCGTGTGGAGTTCGCAATCCGCCTGCCCGGCCGTCACGATGCGCCGGGCGCGCCGGGCGATCCGGCCACGCCCGTGTGGCTGCCCATCGACGCGAAGTTTCCGCGCGAGGACTACGAGCGCCTGATCGATGCGCAGGAGCGCGCGGATCTGGTCGCGGTCGAGAACGCGTCTCGCGCGCTCGAAGGCCGCTTGCGCGCGGAGGCGAAGTCGATCGCGCAGAAGTACGTCGCGCCGCCGCACACGACCGATTTCGCGCTGCTGTTCCTGCCGACCGAAGGACTCTACGCGGAAGTGCTGCGCCGCCCGGGCCTGAGCGACGCGCTGCAGCGCGAATATCGCGTGACCATTGCCGGACCGACCACGTTGACCGCGCTGCTCAACAGTCTGCAGATGGGCTTCCGCACGCTGGCCATCGAGAAGCGTTCGAGCGAGGTGTGGCAGGTGCTGGGCGCGGTGAAGACCGAATTCGGCAAGTTCGGCGAAGTGCTGGCGCGGACCAAATCGCAGCTCGAAACCGTCACGCGCTCGATCGAAGCGGCGCAGACGCGCACGCGGCAGATGGACCGGCGCCTGCGCGATGTCGAGGCGCTGCCGGGAGAACAGGCGGCAGGACTGCTGGGGGACGCGTCATCGCCCGCAGGCGACGACGACATCTGATTCAGCCGGCGAGGCGTTCGAGCGGTTCGCCGGTTACGCGCACGATGCGCCAGTCGGGCAGCACCGTCGCGCCCATCTTCTCGTAGAAGTCGATGGCGTTCTGATTCCAGTCGAGCACCGACCATTCGAAGCGCCCGCACTGGCGCTCGATCGCGAGCGCGGCGAGCTGCTTCAGCATCAGCGTGCCGAGGCCGCTGCCGCGCATCGAGGGACGCACGTACAGGTCTTCGAGATACAGGCCGCGCTTGCCGAGGAAGGTCGAAAAGTTCTGGAAGAAAAGCGCGTAACTCACGACTTCGCCATCCTGCTCCGCGACGAGGGCTTCCGCGGCAGGACGCGTGCCGAAGAGTGCCTCGTGCACACCTTCTTCGGTCGCGATGAAAAGATGCGTGAGCTTCTCGAATTCGGCCAGCTCATACATCAGGCCGAAGATCGCGGCGACATCGGCGGGCGTGGCCGCGCGAATCGTGGCGGCGCTCACGCTTCCTCCGGGGCATCGGACAACACGATCTCGATACCGCCGAAGCGCGACGCCACCCAGTTGTACGCGTGACACGCGATCCACAGCAGAATGAAGCCGAGAATCGCGTTCAGCAGCAGCGCGCTCGTCACGGTGCTCACTTCCACGGAGCCGTAGCGCACGAACGCGACCACGACGCCGAGCAGCACGATCGGCACGCTGAAGGTCAGGTACACGAGGATCAGCGCCTTCGCGGTCTGTCCTGGTGCAATGAATGAGATCTGCTTTTTCATGGAAGGAAAGCCCCGTCTATCGATGTAGGAATGTTGGTCGTGGCGACGCGCGTTACGGCGCCAGTCAGATCAGGCCGTCGAACGGCACGATTTCGACTTCGTCGCCGGCGTCGATGTCGCCGCGCTCGTGTTCGAGCACGATGAAGCAATTGGCTTCACTCATCGAGCTGAGCACGCCGGAGCCTTGCGGGCCGGTGGTGACGACGCGAAAACGGCCATCGCCGTCACGCGTGGCGATGCCGCGCTGGAACTCGGTGCGGCCCGCGCGTTTCTTGATCGGCTCGGCGGCGCTCGCGCGAATGGCGGTGAGCGGCTGACGCGTCGCGCCGGACATCGCCAGCAGCGCCTCGCGCACGATGAAGTAGAACGTCGCCATCACGGCGACCGGGTTGCCCGGCAAGCCGAAGAACAGCGCCGACTTGCCCGCGCCCGCGCGTTCGCCCGACCACAGGCGTCCGAACGCGAGCGGCCGGCCGGGGCGCATCGCGATCTTCCAGAAGGCGACGTCGCCGAGCGAATTCATCAGCTCGCGCGTGAAATCCGCATCGCCGACCGATACGCCGCCCGAGCTGATGACGACATCCGCGCGCCCGGTCGCATCGCGCAACGCATTTTCGAGCGACGCGCGGTCGTCGCGCACGATGCCGAGGTCGATCGTTTCGACGTTAAGGCGCGCGAGCATCGCGAAGAGCGTGTAGCGGTTGCTGTCGTACAGGCTGCCGGGGCTGAGCGGTTCGCCGAGCGAGCGCAATTCGTCGCCCGTTGAAAAGAACGCGACGGTGAGGCGCTTTCGCACCGCAACTTCGCCGATGCCGAGCGACGCGAGCAAGCCGAGATCGGATGCGCGCACGATGCGGCCAGCAAGCAGCGCGGGTTTGCCTTTCGCGAGATCTTCGCCAGACAGACGGCGATTCTGACCCGCGCGGAGATTCGCGGTGGAAAAACGGATTGCGTCGCCTTCGCGCGTCACCAGCTCCTGCGGCACGACCGTGTCGCAGCCCGGCGGTATGAGCGCGCCCGTCATGATGCGCACGCACTGGTCCGCGCCCGGCGCCGAAGCAAAAGGACGCCCGGCGAGCGCCGTGCCCGCGACAGACAGATCGAGCGTGGCGCCGCCGCCCGCGAGCGCAACGCCTGCGAACGCGTAGCCGTCCATCGCGGAGTTGTCGAAGGCGGGCACGTCGATGGGGGAGATCACGTCTTCGGCGAGCACGCGGCCGAGCGCATCATGCAGGCCCACGCGCTCGGCCTGATCGTCACGGCCGCGCGGCATCGCCCATTGACGCACGATTTCCTGCGCCGCTTCAACGGGCAGCGCGTTCGGATCGTAGTGGGCGACGCAAGCGAAGAATTCCTTGGGCGTGGTCATGAATCGACGTGGATCGTGGCCGGAGTCCGGCGAAGAAGCAGCCACGAGGCCGCGCGTTGGTTGAGCGCCCGAACGTCGATTGCCGCAACGGCGGACGTGAGCGAACAGTCAGCGCCGTTCCAGCTCGGCCAGCTGCTGTAGATCATTGATATTGTAAAACGCGCGTTCGTCGTGAAATTGGACTTCCACCGCCTTGTGGCGCGCGTACCACGCGCGGACCTTGCGTTCGCCGGCGTCCAGCCAGGCGTCGAGATCGTCGGCGAGCGACGGGCGCAGGAGCGCGAAAACCGGATGCGCCATGACTTCGCCCGACGCATCGACCGTTGCGGCGTAGGCAATGTCGGCGCGGTTCGTGTCGAGCGCGTGCATCAATGCGGCGCCGAGATGTTCATCGACGAAAGGGGCGTCGCAGGGCGCGGTCAGGACCCACTCCGTGTCCGCGGCGCGCAGCGCGGCGGCGATGCCCGCGAGCGGCCCGGGATAATCCGCGCGCGTGTCCGCGACGACGCGCGCCCCGAACGGCGCGCCGATGCGTTCGTAGTCTTCGATGGAACGATTCGCGCTGATCAGCAGCGTGCCCGCCTGAGGCGCGAGGCGGCGCATCACATGCTGCGCGAGCGGTTCGCCGCGAAACGGCTGCATGCCCTTGTCGATGCCGCCCATGCGCGAGCCGCGCCCGCCCGCGAGCACGAGCGCGGTGACATCCGACGATGAATGAGTGTTCAGCACGGGCGGCTCACCGCGCTCAGCCGCCGATGTACGACATCTCGACGCGCGGCGCATTCTCGCGCGACGGCGCCGACGCGCTGCCGCGCAGTTGCGAATAGCGGTCGCCGCGCGCTTCCCAGATGCGGGCGATGGCGGTGGCGACGTCCTCGTCGCTCGCGCCGTTGCGGATCAGGCCGCGCAGGTCATGGCCGGATGCCGCGAAGAGGCACAGATAGAGCTTGCCTTCCGTCGAGAGCCGCGCGCGCGTGCAGGAGCCGCAGAACGCGCGCGTGACGCTGGAGATCACGCCGATTTCACCGCCGCCGTCGCGATAGCCCCAGCGCTGCGCCGTTTCGGCGGCCGTGTGCGCTTCCAGCGGCGCGAGCGGAAAATGAGCGTCGATGCGCTCGACCACCTGCGCCGACGGCAGCACTTCGCTCATGTTCCAGCCGTTCGACGCACCGACGTCCATGTACTCGATGAAGCGCAGCACCGCGCCGCTGCCTTTGAAGTGACGCGCCATCGGCACGATCTCCTGATCGTTCGTGCCGCGCTTCACGACCATGTTCACCTTGATGGGATCGAGCCCGACGGCTTGCGCGGTTTCGATGCCGTCCAGCACGTCGGCGACCGCGAAATCGGCGTCGTTCATGCGGCGAAAGAGGGAATCGTCTAGCGCGTCCAGGCTGACCGTCACGCGCGACAGACCCGCGTCGCGCAACGACTGCGCCTTGCGTGCGAGGAGCGAACCGTTCGTCGTGAGCGTCAGATCGAGCGGGCGGCCTTCGGGCGTCTGCAGTGTCGCAAGCCGCTCGATCAGGAATTCGATGTTCTTGCGCAAGAGCGGCTCACCGCCCGTCAGGCGGATTTTCTCGACGCCATGCGCGACGAACACGCGCGCGAGCCGTTCGATTTCCTCGAACGAGAGCAGGGCGGCGTGCGGGAGAAACTGGTAGTGCTTGTCGAACACTTCGCGCGGCATGCAGTAGACGCAGCGGAAGTTGCAGCGGTCCGTCACCGAGATGCGCAGGTCGCGCAGCGGTCGCGCGAGCGTGTCCGTGAGCTGTCCGGACGGCGATGCCGCGGCGCCGGAGAAATCCGGAATCGCGCTGACGTCGGCGAGGGGAATGATGCGTCGGGACATGATGACTCGGGGGGCGGTTTGGCCTCGGTGGCCTTGTTCGAATGATGGATTTAACGTCCTATTTTAGCGGAACCGGGGCTGGGAGACGCACTGACACGGAGTCGCGGTTTTCCCGAGGTATTCGTTCGATACGGGCGAAAAAAAAACGCCACCGACCGGAGTCGATGGCGTTCGTCACTTCTACCGGGTGTGCTTAGTGGGCGTGCTTGCTCGTTTCCACTTGCTGCATCGGCGTAGCGTCGGCCGGCGGGAGCGCTTTGCGCTCGCGCGGCGCACGCACCGTCGCCGGTTCGCGTGCCGCGGCGGCGTTGGCCTCGCGCAGCTTGCCTTCGTCGGTGTTGACCCAGACGAGGCCCGCGCGCTCCAGCATCGGCTGAAGGGTTTCGACGGCGATCGGCGTCGACGTCGCGGGCGCGGCCGGCGCGGCGGTCTTCACCGGCTCCGCGACGACGGCGACCGGCTCCTGCACGACGACAGGCGCTTGAGCTTCGGTGCGCTCGATCGGCTTCACCGGTTCGACGATGGTTGCCTCGGGCGTAGGCGCGACTGCGGCGGCCTTCACCGGTTCGGCGATCTCGACGGGTTCGATCGCGACGACCGGAGCCGGTTCTGCGGGCTGAACCGGCGCTTCGACGACGGCGGGCTTCGGCGCTTCCGTTGCGACAGGCGCGAACGGGTCAGCCGATGCCGTTTCGGCAACCTTCGGTTCGGAACCAAACGGATTCTCGACCGCTGGCGCCGCAGCGGGCTTGGCGAAGAGATCGAACGTCGTCGGCTCGGGCGTTTGCGCCTTCAGTTCGAACGGCTCGGCTTCGGCGGTTTTGGCAACCGGCGCTGCTTCGGCGGCGACGGGCGTCTGCTCCTGCGGCGCGGCTTCGGCCGGCTGCGCGATCTGCTGACCGACCGGCTCGACAACAGGCTGCTCGACCGGCTGCGGCGGGACAGGACGGGTTTCGCGACGTGCGGACGCTTCCTGCGCGGCCTCGACATCGAACACGCCGGCTTGCGCGGAGACGCTTTCTGCCGCGCCTTCCGCTTCCGCGACGTCGGCTGCGTGATTCACCGTCATGCCGTCTTCGTCGCGCTCGCGGCGGCCGCCACGACGGCCACGGCGACGGCGGCGACGCTCTTCGCCTTCGCGCGCATCTGCTGCTGCCTGATCGGCGGCGGAATCGAAGCCGGCCAGTTGCGCATCGGCGTTGGCTTGCGCCGTTTCGACGATGTCCGATGCCACCGTTTCGCCTTGCGTCAGCGCCTCGACGGCGGCCTCCGGCTGAGGTTTGCGGCGCTCGCCACGTTCCGCGCGTTCACCGCGCTCGGTGCGCTCACCACGTTCCGCGCGCTCGCCGCGCTCGGGACGCTCACGGCGCTCCTGGCGCTCGGCCGCTTCCGGACGCGCTGCGCGCTCCGCATTGCGGTCACGGGATTCGCGCGGCTCACGTGCGTCACGTGGTTCACGCGGCTCGCGCGCTTCACGAGGTTCGCGTGCTTCACGACCCTCGCGCGGCTCACGCACTTCGCGCAGTTCGCGTCCTTCACGACCGCCGCGCGCTTCGCGATCCTCGCGGCGCGCGCCCTGACGGCTCGCGCCGTTGCCAGCAGTTGTGGCGCCTGCAGCGGCGCCTTCACGCCCGGCGCCACCGCTGCGACGGTTACGGTTGCGATCGCCGCCGCCGGTGCGCTCGCCGCGTTCACGCGGTGCACGCGTCGCCGGTTGCGCTTCGACCGGGGCCGGAGCGGGTTGCGGCGGTTGAATGCCGAACAGATTCTTGATCCACGCGATGAAACCGCCGCTCGCCGGCACGGGTGCCGGAGCGGGCGCAGCCTCGACGGGCGCGGGCTTGACCGGCGCGCTCGGCGCCGGCTTCTCGGGCGTGATGCCCTTGACCGCCGCTTCCTGCTTCGGCTTCACTTCCTCGGTGCGTTTGCTGTAGCCGGTTTCGGACTCGAGCTCGCTCGCCGCTTCGACTGCCATCTTCCACGACGCGCGCGGCTCGTCCAGACGCGCATCGTCGTGACGCAGGCGTTCGAGCTTGTAGTGCGGCGTTTCGAGATGCTTGTTCGGGATCAGAACGACGTTGACCTTGAAGCGCGACTCGATCTTGTTGATTTCCGAGCGCTTCTCGTTCAGCAGGAAGGCGGTCACCTCGACCGGCACCTGGCAATGGATCGCCGCGGTGTTTTCCTTCATCGCTTCTTCCTGAATGATCCGCAGCACTTGCAGCGCGGACGATTCGGTATCGCGGATATGGCCGGTGCCGTTGCAGCGCGGGCACGTCACGTGGCTGCCTTCCGACAGCGCCGGACGCAGACGCTGACGCGACAGCTCCATCAGACCGAAACGCGAAATCTTGCCCATTTGCACGCGCGCGCGGTCGTGCTTGAGCGCGTCTTTCAGGCGCTGCTCGACTTCGCGCTGGCTCTTGGCCGACTCCATGTCGATGAAGTCGATCACGATCAGACCGCCCAGATCGCGCAAACGAAGCTGACGCGCGACTTCGTCGGCGGCTTCGAGGTTGGTGCGCGTGGCGGTTTCCTCGATGTCCGCGCCCTTGGTCGCGCGCGCCGAGTTCACGTCGATGGCGACGAGCGCCTCGGTGTGATCGATCACGATCGCGCCGCCCGACGGCAGCGGCACCGTGCGCGAGTACGCGGTTTCGATCTGGTGTTCGATCTGGAAGCGCGAGAAGAGCGGCACGTCGTCGTGATAGCGCTTCACCTTTTGCAGGTTGTCGGGCATCACGATATCCATGAAGGCGCGCGCCTGATCATGGATTTCGGTCGTGTCGATGAGGATTTCGCCAATATCCGGCTGGAAGTAGTCGCGAATCGCGCGGATGACGAGGCTCGATTCGAGATAAATGAGCATCGGCTGGCCGCCGACGCCGCTCTGCGACGCGGCTTCGATCGCGCGCCAGAGTTGCATCAGGTAGTTCAGGTCCCACTGGAGCTCTTCCGCCGAACGGCCGATCCCGGCCGTGCGAGCGATGATGCTCATGCCTTCCGGCAGTTCGAGCTGCGCCATGGTTTCGCGCAGTTCCTGCCGTTCGTCGCCCTCGATCCGGCGCGACACGCCGCCGCCGCGCGGGTTGTTCGGCATCAGCACGAGGTAACGGCCGGCCAGCGAAATGAACGTGGTCAGCGCCGCGCCCTTGTTGCCGCGCTCTTCCTTCTCGACCTGAACGATCAGTTCCTGGCCTTCGCGCAGCGCATCCTGGATGCGCGCGGAGCGCATCTCGACGCCATCGCGGAAATACTGGCGGGCGACTTCCTTGAACGGCAGAAAGCCGTGGCGGTCTTCGCCGTAGTTGACGAAGCAGGCTTCGAGCGACGGCTCGATGCGGGTGACGACTCCCTTGTAGATATTGCCTTTGCGCTGTTCGCGCCCGGCGGTTTCGATGTCGATGTCGATGAGCTTCTGCCCATCGACGATGGCGACGCGCAATTCTTCTTGCTGCGTCGCGTTAAACAGCATGCGTTTCATGAAACGGCTCCAGAGCGGCTACGCTTTTCCTTCGTCGGGCGAGTCGGCGCCGGTGATCGATACATCACGCGCACGAAGCGGGAAGGTGGGCGTGCCACGCTTTTTGTGTGTTGTCACAAAGCACGCTGGAGCAGGACTTCTGGCGGGAGAATTGCCGAAAGCAGGCGCGGGCTCGATTGGAGCGGCCACGTCGTGGGGCACATGCGAAGCAACTGCGAGACGCACGAAGCCGCGCGGCTCGTGGCGAGGATGGGGCGGCGCAGCGGTTCCGCGTCTCAAAATAGACGCGCCGAACCGACCCGCGCTCTTTGCAAGAGCCTGATTCCTCCCAACGGCGGCTGCGGGGAGGCGCGGTCTCGCGCGAACCGGCGCGATGCTTCGTGACCGAACCTCTTTGCTGCCATGCCGCGCCGGCGCGAGTGCGGGCCCGGATTGCTCCCGTTGGCTCGCGGCCGTGTGTCTCGTCTCGTTGCGGCGTCGTCGCGCTTCGCAGAAATCAGCGCAGCAGCGGTTTTCGCCGTCAGTTGTTCGCAAAACCGGCGAGCGTCGATTTGCCTTTTTCTCCCGCTCGCTGGCAGGGCCGATCCGGGCTGGCATCCGGCTTTTGTGCCGGGCGCCGTCGCTTCTCGCCGATAAAATTCTTTTTGACCAAAAATCCGTTACCGTCGGCGATCGACTCGACCGAACGCGCCTGTGGGCGCCGTCCTTGCCGGTGATATCGCCGTGCGTGCAACTCGCTGCTCTCGATTTTCAGGGTGAGCAACCGACCTTGGGCGCAAGTAAAATGATGGTTTATCGCTTGCACCTGTACAGTCTGAACATTCTCGGCCGTTGCTTGATCTTAAGCTTCGACCTTTTCAGGCTGTTCGCAAATTATATTCAGAATGAATGAGTTAGGCAAAACATCCCATAAGCAGGTCGCAAGCGAACACGTCTCGATGATCGAAGTCGATGAGACCGCCGCCGGTCAGCGCATCGACAATTTCCTGCTGCGCGTCTGCAAGGGCGTCCCGAAAAGCCATATTTACCGCATTCTCCGCAGCGGCGAAGTGCGCGTGAACAAGGGCCGTATCGACGCCGCGTACCGGCTGGAACTGGGCGATCTCGTGCGCGTGCCGCCGATCCGCACCGCGCAGCAGGACGAGGCGCCGGTGTCGTCGAACGCGCCCGCCGCCGAGTTCCCGATTCTCTTCGAGGACGACCATCTGGTCGTGATCGACAAGCCGTCGGGCGTCGCGGTGCACGGCGGCAGCGGCGTCGCGTTCGGCGTGATCGAGCAATTGCGCAACGCGCGGCCGCACGCGAAATTCCTCGAACTGGTGCATCGGCTGGACCGGGAGACGTCCGGCGTGCTGATGCTGGCCAAGAAGCGCGCGGCGCTGGTCGATCTGCACGAGCAGATTCGCGAGAATCGTGTCGACAAGCGCTATTACGCGCTCGGTCACGGCGAATGGCAGAGCGATTGGGGCCGCAGACGCATCGTGAAGGCGCCGCTGCACAAGTATGTCGCGGCGGATGGCGAGCGGCGCGTGCGCATCCAGGAAAACGGCTTGCCGTCGCATACGGTCTTCAATCTGATCGAGCGCTGGCGCGATTACGTGTGGCTCGAAGCGGAACTGAAGACCGGCCGCACACACCAGATTCGCGTACACATGGCGAGCATCGGCCTGCCGATTGCGGGTGATGCGAAATACGGCGATTTCGCGCTGAACAAGGAATTGGCCCGTCCGAGCGCGAAACCGTCGCTCAAACGCATGTTTTTGCATGCATTTCGTCTGAAGATAACCCATCCCGCGACAGGCGAGCCGCTGCAATTCGAAGCGCCGCTGCCCGCCGAATGCAAACGATTCATCGAACAATTGAAAAATCGAGAGACAGACTAAATGGCGCGGCAGCAATTCGATCTGATCGTTTTCGACTGGGACGGCACGCTGATGGATTCGACCGCCCACATCACGCGCAGCATTCAGGCCGCGTGCCGCGACCTCGGCCTGCCGGTTCCCGCCGATGAATCCGCGAGCTACGTGATCGGCCTCGGCCTGAAGGACGCGCTGCAAATCTGCGCGCCGACGCTCGATCCGTCGGATTATCCGCGTCTCGCCGAGCGCTACCGCTTCCATTTCCTGACGATGGGCCAGAAAACCGAGCTCTTCGACGGCGTGCGCGAGCTGCTGCAGGAACTTCGTGATCTCGGCTATTTTCTCGGCGTCGCGACGGGCAAGAGCCGCGTCGGGCTGAATCGCGCGCTCGACGAGTCGCGCCTCACGAGTCTCTTCGACGGCACGCGCTGCGCCGACGAAACCTTTTCCAAGCCGCATCCCGCGATGCTGCACGAACTCACGCGCGAACTCGGCCAGGATCTGGCGCGCACGGTGATGATCGGCGACACGACGCACGATCTGCAGATGGCGATCAACGCCGGCGCGGCGGGCATCGGCGTGGGCTACGGCGCGCATCCGGCGGATTCGCTCGCCGTGCTCAAGCCGCAGTTCTGCGCGGACAGCGTCGCATCGCTCGCCGGATGGCTGCGGGAGCACGCATGACGGAGCCAGCAAGGGACGCGGTGCGCGTATGCGCATCGGATGAACTCGTCGATGGCGGCGCGGGCGTGCGCGTTGCGGCGACGGAAGCGAGCGGCGACGCGGTGGTCTTCTTCGTGCGCTACGACGGCAAGCCGCACGGTTATCTGAATCGCTGCGCCCACGTGCCGATGGAGCTGGACTGGAACGAGGGACAGTTCTTCGAAAGCTCGGGCCTATACTTGATGTGCGCGACGCACGGGGCGATCTACGAGCCCGACACGGGCAAATGCGTCGGCGGGCCGTGTCGCGGTGCGCGGCTGCGGGCCGTCGCCGTCGAGGAGCGCGACACGCCGGAAGGCCGCGCGGTCTTCTGGCTGCCCGACGACGCGCTGCGTCCCGCCTGATTCCCCTCTCAAACAGACCCAAATAGACCCATCACGCATGTCCGACAACTTTCCGCCGCGCGGCAACGACAACTGGGAGCGCGAGGCGCTCGAACGCATCGCGCTCGCCGCCATCCGCGAGCAGCGCGCCGCGCGGCGCTGGCGCATCTTCTTCCGCTTCGTGTTTCTCGCCGTGATCGCGCTGATCGCGTGGGGCGTGTTCGATTTCACCGGCGACCGCGTCGCGAAGGCCGGCAAGCACACGGCGCTGATCGACCTGCAAGGCGAAATCTCGGCGAACGGCGACGCGAGCGCTGACAACATCGACGGAGCGCTGCAGAGCGCATTCGAGGACGAGAACACGGCGGGCGTGATCCTGCGCATCAACAGCCCGGGCGGGAGTCCGGTGCAGGCGGGCATCATCAACGGCGAGATCCGGCGGCTGCGCGCGAAATATCCGAAGACGCCGCTCTACGTGGTCGTCGACGATATGTGCGCGTCCGGCGGTTACTACGTCGCGGCGGCGGCGGACAAGATTTACGTGGATCGCGCGAGCATCGTCGGCTCGATCGGCGTGCTGATGGACGGCTTCGGCTTCACCGGGCTGATGGATAAGCTCGGCATCCAGCGCCGCATGCACACGTCGGGCGAGAACAAGGGCGCGTTCGACCCGTTTTCGCCCGAAACACCCGCGATGAACGCCCACGCGCAGCAGATGCTCGACCAGATTCACGCGCAGTTCATCGACGCGGTCAAACTCGGGCGCGGCAAACGTCTGAAGGATGATCCAGAAATGTTCTCCGGCATGTTCTGGACGGGCGAGAAAAGCGTCGAACTCGGTCTCGCCGATGGTTTCGGCGACGCCAGCTACGTGGCGCGCGAGATCATCAAGCAGCCGGATATCGTCGATTACACGCAGAAGGAAAGCATCAGCGAGCGCGTGGTGCGGCGTTTCGGCGCATCGGTCGGAGATGCCGCCATGCGCGCGCTGACGCTCGGCGGCAAGCCCCAGTTGCGCTGATCTAGGACGCCAGCAGCAGGAAAATCGCCGGACGCTTATGGAGGTCCGGCGCGGTCTGCTTCTTCCAGTCGGCCGCCGTGCGCGTGACGATGGTTTCGCCCGGCAACGTCAGATCGACGGCGACGCAGATGAGCGTCGACGGCGCGCAGGTGGCGACGAGCGTGTCGAGCATCGCGCGGTTGCGATACGGCGTCTCGATGAAAATCTGCGTCTGATTGGCCTTGCGCGACAGTTGCTCCAGCTCGCGCAGGCGCTTGCCGCGCTCGCCGGCGTCGACCGGCAGATAGCCATTGAACGCGAAACTCTGGCCGTTCATGCCCGAGGCCATCAGCGCGAGCAGGATCGAACTCGGTCCGACGAACGGCACGACCTTCACGCCGCGCTGATGCGCGCGCCGCACGAGCAGCGCGCCGGGGTCGGCCACGGCGGGGCAGCCGGCTTCGGACACGAGCCCCGCGTCGGTGCCGGCGAGGATCGGCGCGAGCAGCCTGTCGATATCGGCGGGCGGCGTGTTGACGTTCAGTTCGCGCACCTCGATTTCCTGAATCGGCCGCTCTGTGCCGACTTTCTTCAGAAACGCGCGCGTCGTCTTCGCGTTTTCGCCAATGTAATATGCGAGCGCAGCCGCCTGCGCGCGCACCGGTTCGGGCAGGACGTGCGCGAGGGCGGCGGCGTCGCCTTCGCCGAGGGTATTCGGGATCAGATAGAGAATGCCGCTCATGCCGCCCCCAGAACCGGATAGCCGGCATTTTCGAGCATGCCGGTCAATGCGATGAGCGGCAGACCGATCAGCGCAGTGGGATCGTCGGATTCGATGGCTTCGAGCAGCGCAATGCCGAGGCCCTCCGCCTTCGCGCTGCCAGCGCAGTCGTACGGCGTCTCGGCGCGCAGATAGGACTCGATCTGCGCGTCCGAAACGCGGCGAAAGCGCACCCGCGTGACGATATCGGCGGATTGCACGCCGCCCGTGCGGCGGTCGAAAAGACACAGCGCGCTGTGGAATTCGACGTTGCGGCCGCGCATCGCCTGAAGTTGCGCGACGGCTTTGTCGTGCGTGCCAGGCTTGCCGATCTGCTTTCCGTCGAAGGTCGCGACCTGATCGGAGCCGATCACGAGCGCGCTCGCATCGTCGCTGCGTTCGGACGCGGCGCGCGCCTTGGCGATCGAGAGCCGCACGGCGGTCGCCTCGGGCGTTTCGCCGGCGAGCGGCGTTTCATCGATATCGGGCACGATGACGTCGAACGGAACGCGCAGCCGGCCGAGCAGCTCGCGCCGGTAAGGTGAACTGGACGCCAGGATCAGGCGGGGCGGCGTGTTTGAAGCATCGGGCATAAAGCGGGTTCGGCAAAAATAGGGGTGAAAACGACAGGCTTCGGCTCCGTTCTTAAGTATTTGACTCGAAAGAACAAAGCCGATATGATTTTGGGCTTTTCATCGGTACGTGCGTCAGCAACTCCGTGCGCCCGACGCCGATGAATCCGGTGGAGCCGAAGGGTCAAAGCGCGTAACGAAGCACGAATGATGACCGAATGCAAATTCGGGCAAGCCACGCCTGCCTCGATGCGGCATCGCGGTGCATACTGAACGCTCACCGAAGCACTAACCCAGCAAGGCCCAAGCAGGAGCGCACATGACTCAGAATCCTGGCAAACCTGTGAGCCCCGCCGATCTGCGCGCGCTCGACATTTACGACTTCGCCAAGAGTGGCAGACAAGCAGCCGGCGCCCTGCGTGTATCGCAGATGCCGCGCATGTTAGCCGAAGTGGCGGCGGATGCGCCAGATCGCGACACCGTGTTCACCTGGCAGGGCGAGGGCTCGACCCAGCCGGAACTGCAGAACGACGGCACCGACGCGCCGCAGCCGTATCTGCGTCTCGCGGTGCACGGCTCGCTGTGGCTCATGTGTCAGCGCTGCCTTCAGCCGTATTCGCAGCATCTCGACGTCGATGCGACGTATCGGATCGTGGCGACGGAGGAAGAAGCGGACGAATTTCCGCTCGACGACGATGAAGTCGAAGTGATCGTGGGCTCGCGCCAGTTCGATCTCGTCGACTTGATCGAAGAGGAGCTGTTGTTGTCCTTGCCGCTCGTGCCCAAGCACAACGCGTGTCCCGAGGTGCATGAAAGTCTGCTCCCGGGCGATGCGGGCGGCGAACCGGACGAAAGCGGTGCGCAGGAAGCGGACGACAAGCCGAATCCTTTCGCCGTACTGGGGAAGCTCAAGCAGGGCGGTCCCGACGGCGAGAAGCACTGATTGATTTTGTAGCACGCAACATTTGGTAGCGCGATGTGCGCACCCGCTGGCCGAACGGCCGAGGGCTGTCGGCGGATCGGGCTGTGTTAGAATTCGCAAAATTTTTCTGGAGTAATCATGGCAGTTCAGCAAAACAAGAAGTCGCCGTCGAAGCGCGGCATGCACCGTTCCCACGACTTCCTCACGACGGCTCCGCTGGCTGTCGAGCCGAGCACGGGTGAAGTGCATCTGCGCCACCACGTGAGCCCGAACGGCTACTACCGTGGCAAGAAAGTCATCAAGACGAAGAACGACTAAGCGTTCATCGACGCTTGATGCGCCTGTCGAAACCGCTTTGCGGGCACGCGGGCGCAACTCGCTCTTGACACTTTCCCGGTACGACGAGAAGGCGGCATTTCACTGCCGCTTTTTTGTGCCCGAAATTCGTCGCGTTCCATGACTGTAAAGATAACCATCGACTGCATGGGAGGCGACCACGGTCCGGCCGTGACCGTTCCCGCTGCCGTCAGTTTCGTGCGCTCGCATCCCGACGCGCATCTGATGCTCGTCGGTCTCGAGCAGCCCATCCGCGCCCAGCTGAAGAAGTCGAAGGCTCTCGACGAGCCGCGCCTGACCGTCGTTCCCGCGAGCGAAGTCGTCGCGATGGACGACCCCGTCGAAGTCGCGCTGCGCAAGAAGAAAGACTCGTCGATGCGCGTCGCGCTCAACCTGGTGAAGGAAGGCGAGGCGCAGACCTGCATTTCCGCCGGCAATACCGGCGCGCTCATGGCGGTTTCCCGCTATGTGCTGAAGACGCTCGCCGGTATCGAGCGCCCCGCCATCGCATTCGCGATGCCGAGCCAGAAGGGCTACACCACCGTGCTCGACCTCGGCGCCAACGTCGACTGCGAGCCGGAGCACCTGCTTCAATTCGCCGAAATGGGCCACGCGCTCGTCTCGGCGATCGAAGGGCGCGAGCGGCCCACCATCGGCCTGCTCAACATCGGCGAAGAAGTCATCAAGGGCAACGAAACGATCAAGCGCGCGGGCGAGCTCCTGCGCGCGAGCACGCTCAACTTCTACGGCAACGTGGAAGGCAACGACATCTATAAAGGCACCACGGATGTCGTCGTGTGCGACGGTTTCGTCGGCAATGTCGCGCTGAAGACCTCCGAAGGTCTCGCGAAAATGCTCGCCGACATGATCAAGGAAGAGTTCAGCCGCTCGTTCAGCTCCAAGCTGATGGCGCTCGTCGCGCTGCCCGTGCTCAAGCGTTTCAAAAAGCGTGTCGATCCCGCGCAATATAACGGCGCGGCGTTGCTCGGCCTGCGCGGGCTGGTCATCAAGAGTCACGGTTCGGCCGAGGCCTTCGGGTTTGAGTGGGCCATCAAACGCGGGTATGATGCCGTCAAAAATGGCGTGCTCGAACGCCTGGTGCGCGCGATGGAAGAGAACGCACCCGCGGCGCGCGAGGCCGACACGAACGCTTCTGCGTCGGCTGCGGCGGATCAATCGATCCAGCCGCCCGCATCACAGGCCGATTCACAGCCCAACTCGCAGCCGAACCCGCCGGACGCGTCCGGTACTGCGCTACATTCGAAGGCATAATGGCTCAATCCAATCTTTACTCTCGCGTGCTGGGCACCGGCAGCTACCTGCCGTCCGAGCGCGTCACGAATCAGGACTTGGCGGACCGTCTCGCGAAGCAGGGCGTCGAGACGAGTGACGAATGGATCGTCGCGCGCACCGGCATTCACGCGCGCCACTTTGCGGCTCCGAATCAAACCACCAGCGACCTCGCGCTCATCGCATCGCAGCGAGCGATCGAAGCGGCAGGCATCGATCCTCAGTCGATCGACCTGATCATCGTCGCAACCTCGACGCCGGACTTCGTGTTTCCGAGCACCGCGTGCCTGCTGCAGAACAAGCTCGGCATCAAGAACAACGGCGCCGCCTTCGATGTGCAGGCGGTCTGCTCCGGTTTCGCGTACGGCGTCGCGACGGCAGATAGTTTCATTCGCAGCGGCCTGAATCGCACGGCGCTGGTCATCGGCGCGGAGACGTTCTCGCGCATTCTCGATTTCAACGACCGCACCACTTGCGTGCTGTTCGGCGATGGCGCGGGCGCGATCGTGCTGCAGGCGTCCGAAGAGCCAGGCGTGCTGTCGAGCGCGCTGCACGCGGACGGCAGCTATTCCGACATTCTCTGCACGCCGGGCAACGTGAACGGCGGCGTCGTCGAGGGCAGCGCGTTCCTGCACATGGATGGTCAGGCCGTGTTCAAGCTCGCGGTCAACGTGCTCGAAAAGGTCGCGCTCGAAGCGCTCGACAAGGCGAAGCTCACGCCGGACGACATCGACTGGCTGATTCCGCATCAGGCCAATATCCGCATCATGCAAAGCACGGCGCGCAAGCTGCATCTGCCGCCGGAGCGCATGGTCGTGACGGTCGGCGAGCACGGCAACACGTCGGCGGCGTCGATTCCGCTCGCGCTCGACGTCGCGGTGCGCGACGGCCGCGTCAAGCGCGGCGACAACGTGCTGATCGAAGGCGTGGGCGGTGGCTTCACGTGGGGTGCGTCGGTCATCCGCTACTGATCGTTTATCGATTTCCCTCTATTCATTCGCAACTGATCCCTTCGTCACGACAGCCGCCGCGCGCCGCATGAGCGCGCGGTTTGCGCGCAGGCACCGACGACATCGCGGATCATTCCAATCAACGAGGACGATATGAAATTTGCGTTCGTTTTCCCCGGACAGGGCTCGCAGTCGATCGGCATGCTCAATGCATTCGCCGATCACGCCATCGTGCGCGAAACCGTGCAGCAGGCATCCGACGCGCTCGGCCAGGATCTCGGCAAGCTGATCGCCGAAGGTCCGGCAGAAGAGTTGAACCTGACGACGAACACGCAGCCCGTCATGCTGACGGCCGCGTACGCGATCTACCGCGTGTGGGAAAAGGAAACGGGCCTGAAGCCGGCGCTCGTCGCGGGCCACAGCCTCGGCGAATACACCGCGCTCGTCGCGGCCGGCGCGCTCGCCTTCGCGGACGCTGTGCCGCTCGTGCGCTTTCGCGCGCAGGCGATGCAAAGCGCCGTGCCGGTAGGCGAGGGCGGCATGGCCGCGATTCTCGGACTCGATGACGACACCGTGCGCGCCGTGTGCGCGGAGGCTTCGTCGGCGGGCGTCGTCGAGGCGGTGAACTTCAACGCGCCCGCGCAAGTGGTGATCGCGGGTTCGAAGGCGGCCGTCGAAAAGGCGTGCGAAGTCGCCAAGGCGAAGGGCGCGAAGCGTGCGCTGCCGCTGCCGGTGTCCGCGCCGTTCCATTCGTCGCTGCTGAAGCCCGCATCGGATCAGTTGCGCGACTATCTCGCGAACGTCGAGATCAAGGCGCCGCAGATTCCGCTGATCAATAACATCGATGTCGCCATCGTTTCGGATCACGCCGCGATCAAGGACGCGCTCGTGCGTCAGGCGGCCGGTCCGGTGCGCTGGGTCGAATGCGTGCAGGCGCTCGCGAAGGAAGGCGTCACGCACGTCATCGAATGCGGACCGGGCAAGGTACTCGCGGGTCTGACGAAGCGCATCGACGGCAATCTCGTCGGCGGCTCTATCTTCGATCCGGCCTCGCTCGAGGAAACGCGCAAACTGATCGCCGGCTGAGGAACAACGTCATGAGTCTCCAGAATCAAGTAGCAATCGTCACGGGCGCATCGCGCGGCATCGGACGCGCGATCGCGCTCGAACTCGCGAAGCAGGGCGCGACGGTCATCGGCACGGCGACGAGCGAAAGCGGCGCGGCCGGCATCAGTGAAGCGTTGCAGCAGGCAGGCGGCAAAGGCCGCGGCGCGGTGCTGAACGTGAACGACGCGGCCGCGGCGGATGCCTTCATCGACGGCATCGTGAAGGAATTCGGCGCGCTGAATGTGCTCGTCAACAACGCGGGCATCACCAAAGATCAACTCGCGATGCGCATGAAGGACGACGAGTTCGACGCCGTCATCGATACGAATTTGCGCGCGGTCTTCCGCCTGTCGCGCGCCGTGCTGCGCCCGATGATGAAGGCGCGCGGCGGCCGTATCATCAACATCACGTCGGTGGTCGGTTCGTCGGGCAATCCAGGTCAGGCCAACTATGCCGCCGCGAAGGCCGGCGTCGCGGGCATGACGCGCGCGCTCGCGCGGGAAATCGGCAGCCGCGGCATCACCGTGAACTGCATCGCGCCGGGCTTCATCGACACCGATATGACCAAGGTTCTGCCGGAAGAGCAGCGCACCGCGCTCACCGCGCAGATTCCGCTCGGCCGGCTGGGCGCGCCAGAAGATATCGCGCATGCCGTGGCGTTTCTTGCATCACCGTTTGCCGGCTATATCACCGGCACGACGCTGCACGTGAACGGCGGCATGTACATGTAAGGCCTTAATAGGCATTTCGCTGAAATTCGCTTAATATCCGCGCCGGGACGGGCGCGTGAAATGCTCTGAGGAGCATCTGTGCACCGTTCCAGCGCGGCAGTGAAGAATCGATGCGAAGCCAGCCACAGCCCTCTTGATGCAGGGCGGCGGACGGCGGAGCATGGCAACTGACGCGCCGTATTTTGCGGGTCCAAACCTGATAAAATGCGCGCACTCGTATTTTTGAACTTTTTTCCCCTCGGAGGGCTGCATGGACAACATCGAACAGCGCGTGAAGAAGATCGTCGCCGAACAACTGGGCGTGGCGGAAGCCGAAATCAAGAACGAAGCGTCGTTCGTGAACGATCTGGGCGCTGACTCGCTCGATACGGTCGAACTCGTGATGGCGCTGGAAGACGAATTCGGCATGGAAATTCCCGATGAAGAGGCCGAAAAGATCACCACGGTTCAGCAGGCGATCGATTACGCTCGCGCGAACGTCAAGGCCTGAGGCCGGACGCGCCAGCGACTCATCGCTCGACCAGCCGATGCATCGTCGCTGCAAACCGATTTGACAGCCACAGGGCACACAGGGCGGTTTCCTGTGGCCGCTGTGGCTTTTGTTTTTCGTCATTCTATGGATAAGGGGTTACCGTGAGCCGTCGTCGAGTTGTTGTTACAGGCCTGGGGCTCGTGTCGCCTGTCGGCAATACTGTTGCCGACGGCTGGGCCAATCTGGTCGCGGGCAAGTCGGGCATCGCCAATATCACGAAGTTCGACGCAACGAACTTCTCCACGCGTTTCGCCGGCGAGGTGAAGGGCTTCAACATCGAAGACTACATGCCCGCCAAGGAAGCGCGCCATATGGATACCTTCATCCATTTTGGCTTTGCGGCGGGCGTTCAGGCCATGCAGGACAGCGGCCTCGAAATCACCGATGAAAACGCCGAGCGCGTGGGCGTCGTGGTCGGCTCGGGCATCGGCGGTCTGCCGATGATCGAAGTCACGCAGACCGAACTGCTCAACCGCGGCCCGCGCCGCATTTCGCCGTTCTTCGTGCCGGCGTCGATCATCAACATGATCTCCGGCCATCTGTCGATCCGTTTCGGCCTGAAGGGCCCGAACCTGTCGATGGTCACGGCCTGCACCACCGGTCTGCATTGCATCGGCGAGGCATCGCGCCTGATCGAATACGGCGACGCGGATGTCATGATCGCCGGCGGCGCGGAAGCCACGGTGTCGCCGCTCGGCATCGGCGGTTTCGCGGCGGCGCGCGCGCTGTCGCAGCGCAACGACGATCCCGCGACGGCCAGCCGTCCGTGGGACACCGACCGCGACGGCTTCGTGCTCGGCGAAGGCGCGGGCGTGATGGTGCTCGAAGAGTACGAGCATGCGAAGAAGCGCGGCGCGAAGATCTACGCCGAAGTGCTCGGCTACGGCATGAGCGGCGACGCGTATCACATGACCGCGCCGCCGGAAGACGGCGACGGCGGCCGCCGCGCGATGGTCAATGCGATGAAGAACGCGCGTGTGAACGCCGATGAAGTGAACTACGTCAACGCGCACGGCACGTCGACGCCGCTCGGCGATATCGCTGAGACCATCGGCATCACGCGCGCGCTCGGCGATCAAGCGAAGAAGGCCGTGGTGAACTCCACCAAGTCGATGACCGGCCACCTGCTGGGCGGCGCGGGCGGCCTGGAGTCGGTCTTCACCGTGCTGGCGATTCACAATCAGGTGTCGCCGCCGACCATCAACATCTTCAACCAGGATCCGAAATGCGACCTGGACTACTGCGCGAACACCGCGCGGGAAATGAAGATCGACGTGGCGGTGAAGAACTCGTTCGGCTTCGGCGGAACGAACGGCTCGCTCGTCTTCAAGCGCCACTGAGCACGGCGCGCTCGTCATCACGGGGATCCCTATGACGGGCGCGTGCGTGGAACGGCCGCATCGTGACACCGGCTCGACGCCGGGCGTCGCGATGCGGCCGTCGCGTTTTCTGCGGGTGGCGTCGATTGCATTCATGGCGGTCGCGGGCGCAGCGGTTTTCCAGTGCGTTTTCGCGCACGCCGAACACGTCGGGCATGCTGCTGTGGCTTGTGCGGCAACGGTGGCGGCGCTCGGCCTCGCGTCATATCGATGGACGCGCGCTCAGCCAAGGGCGATCAGCCTGCGCTCGGACGGTCTCACGATCGTGAGCCGAAGCGGCGAAACGCGGCACACGCGTATCACGGGATGCGCTCAGTGGGCCGGGCGGCTCCTCGCGCTGACGCTGGTCGATGCGCGCGGGCGGCGCGAAACGCTTGTCGTCGCGGCCGATTCCGTCGATGCCGACACCTTTCGCCAGCTTTCCGTCCAGGCGCGCCGCGCCGCCGCGTCTCACCTGTAACGACTGTAACGGCCCATGAGCGTTCCGGTTGCCTTACAGGCGGTAACGCTACAATAGCCCTCCGCGCAACACCCCAAGTTAAACGGATTTCCCAGGTGAGCGAAAAAGAAATCGACCAATTGCTGGTCGAGCGTGTCCAGAAGGGCGACAAGGCTGCGTTCGAACTGCTGGTCGCCAAATACCACCGCAAGATCATTCGGCTGATCTCGCGCCTCGTGCGCGACCCCGCCGAGGTCGAGGACGTCGCCCAGGACGCCTTCATCAAGGCCTACCGCGCGCTGCCGCAGTTTCGGGGCGAATCGGCCTTCTATACATGGCTCTACCGGATTGCGGTCAACACCGCAAAGAACTATCTTGCGACGCAGGGCCGCCGTGCTCCCACATCTACCGAAGCCGATGCTGAAGAAGCGGAAACTTTCTCCGACGCGGACCAACTAAGGGATATCAACACGCCCGAGTCGATGTTGATGAGCAAGCAGATCGCTCAGACGGTCAACGCCGCGATGGCGTTGCTGCCGGAGGAACTGCGCACCGCCATCACGCTCCGGGAGATTGAAGGACTGAGTTACGAGGAAATCGCCGAAATGATGGATTGCCCGATCGGCACCGTCAGATCGAGAATTTTTCGTGCTCGCGAAGCCATTGCGGCAAAATTGCGTCCGTTGTTGGACACTCCCGAAGGCAAGCGCTGGTAAGCGGCGCAAATCCTCGGGGCAAGGGCGCGATATCTGGGTTGGTGGTGTCACAACGGGGTGTGGTCAAAGATGGGGAGCATCATGGGGTCGGTCTCGATGCAGAATCAAACACAGGCAGGTCCGCGCGGCGAGCGCATGTCGGCGTTCGTCGACGGTGAATCGCTCGACGAGATTGGCAGTGTCAGCCAGTTTCTCGCGGAACTGAAAAACGACGATCGCGCGGCATGGTCGGCCTATCACCTGATCGGCGACGCGCTGCGCTCCGACGATCTCGCGGTCAGCCCGGCGCGCAGCAGCGTGTTCATGGCCGCATTCTCCGAACGTTTCGAGGCGGAAGCGCACGTGCTGGCGCCGGCGGCGCTGCCAGCCGCAGCGGCGAAAGCGCGTGGCGGCATGCTGCGCCGTCGCGTGATGCCGGCTTTCGCGGTGGCCGCGGCCGCCGCCACGCTGACGTGGATCGTGGTGCCGCAGCTGCAAGGCGTGGACAGCCACTCCGGCGCGCAGGTGGCGAGCGTCGCACCGGCGGATTCGATGCAGCGCGTGGCGCTCGCGTCGGTGCCGGCGGCGACCACGCGCACGCCGATCGTGGAAGCGAACATCATCCGCGACGCCAGTCTCGACCAGTATCTCGAAGCGCATCAGCAGTTCTCTCAACAGCCTGTGATGCCAGGTTCCATGCCCTTGATTCGCGCGGCGGCTACATCGCAGAGTCAATAATTTGATGCCGAGTGTGCGGTTGACTAAAACGAACTATTGGGGACGGCTGCCGGCGTTGATGCTCTGCGCAGCCGCGTTGTTGACAGCGGCATCGGCCAGTTTTGCGCAGGGAGACGATCCCGCAGCGACCCGCAAATCGGCCGCCACGCTGCTCAACCGCATTCACGAAGCGGCGCAACAGCAGAATTACGAAGGCACGTTCGTCTATCAGCGTGGCGCGACGGTTCAATCGTCGCGCATCACGCATGTCGCCACGCGCGGCGACGGCGAATACGAATCGCTCGAAAGTCTCGACGGCGCGCCGCGCAAGATGCTGCGTCACGACGACGACATGTTCACGTTCGTGCCCGAGCGGCATTTGCTCGTGGTCGAACATCGGCAGAACCGGGATTCGTTCCCCGCGCTGCTGGCAACCAGCGGCGATCAGGTGCTGTCCGTCTACGAGCCGAAGCTGCTCGGCAACGACCGCGTCGCGGGCGTGGACAGCCAGGTGCTGGAACTCGATCCGAAAGATTCCTACCGTTTCGCTTACAAGTTGTGGGCCGACACCAAAACCGGCTTGCTGCTGCGCGCGCAGACGCTCGATCCGGACGGCCAGGTGCTCGAACAGCTTTCGTTCTCGCAAGTGCGCATCGGCGGGCCGATCGACAAGGCGCCGATCGCGAACGGCATTCGCAGCACGTCGGGCTGGACCATCGTGCGGCCGCCGGTGCAGCCGGTCGACATGGAAGCGCAGGGCTGGCAACTCGCGCCGAATATCGCGGGCTTTCGCAAGATTCGCGAATTGCGCCGTCCGATGGCGTCGAGCCAGCAGGGCCAGCCGCCGATTCCGGTCGACCAGGCCGTGTTCTCCGATGGCCTCGCCACGATCTCGGTTTTCGTCGAGCCGGTGGAGAAAAGCACGCGCAAGGAAGGCGCGGGCAACAGCGGCGCCACGCACGTACTGGTGAAGCGCCGCGGGGATTTCTGGATCACCTTGCTGGGGGAAGTGCCGCAAGCCACGTTGCAGCAATTTGCTTCTACCATAGAATACAAGCCTTCCAAGTAATCCAGATCCCGGCCTCCAACCTATGAGCAACTTCTCGCTGCGCAAGTTCATCGCGGCCGCGGCGCTCGCCGTGTGCCTGCCGTTCGTATCGCAATCTGCGTCGGCGGCGGCGCCCACGGTGAACCTGCCAGACTTCACGACGCTCGTCGACAGGGTCGGGCCTTCGGTCGTGAACATTCGCACGACTTCGCGCGTCGGTACCAGCAGCGATCTGCGCGGCCTGCCGCCCGGTCTCGACGACGGCGACATGTCCGAATTCTTCCGCCGCTTCTTCGGCATTCCGATGCCCGGCCAACCCCCGCGCGGCGGCGGCGGAGGCGGTGGTGGCGGCAATAACGGCGGCGGCAGCGGCGGCGATCAGGGCAAGGGCGGCAGCCGGAGCGCGCCCGACGACAACCAGGACAACTCGGAACAAAGCAGCGGCGTCGGCTCGGGCTTCATCCTCTCGACGGACGGCTACGTGATGACCAACGCGCACGTCGTGGACGACGCGGACACCATCTACGTCACGCTCACGGACAAGCGCGAATTCAAGGCGCGTCTCGTCGGTGTCGACGAGCGCACGGACGTGGCCGTCGTGAAGATCAGCGCGACGAACCTGCCCGCCATCACCATCGGCGATTCGAACAAGGTGCGCGTCGGCGAATGGGTGCTCGCGATCGGCTCGCCGTTCGGCCTCGACAACACCGTGACCGCGGGCATCGTCAGCGCGAAGGGGCGCGACACCGGCGATTACCTGCCGTTCATCCAGACCGATGTCGCCGTGAATCCGGGCAACTCGGGCGGTCCGCTCATCAACATGGCGGGCGAAGTCATCGGCATCAACTCGCAGATCTACAGCCGCACGGGCGGCTTCATGGGCATTTCGTTCGCGATTCCAATCGATGAAGCGATGCGCGTGGCCGATCAGCTGAAGACCTCGGGCAAGGTCGTGCGCGGCCGCATCGCGGTGGCGATCGGCGAAGTGACGAAGGACGTCGCTGATTCGCTCGGGCTGCCGAAGTCGCAGGGCGCGCTCGTCTCGAGCGTCGAATCGGGCGGTCCGGCGGACAAGGCGGGCGTGCAGCCGGGCGACATCATCCTCAAGTTCAACGGCCAGAACGTCGAGACCGCGACCGATCTGCCGCGCATGGTCGGCGAGACGAAGCCGGGCACGAAGACCACGCTCACGATCTGGCGCAAGGGCCAGACGCGCGATCTGCCTGTCACCGTCGCCGAGATGCAGCCGGACAAGGTCGCGAAGACCGAGCAGAAGAAGTCGCCGCAGCCGAAGGAGCGCGCGAGCAATTCGCTCGGGCTCGCGGTGAGCGACATTCCCGCGGATCAGAGAAAGGCGCTGAAGCTGAACAGCGGCGTGCAGGTCGACGCGGTCGAAGGGCCGGCCGCGCGCGCGGGCTTCCAGAAGGGCGACATCATCCTGCGCATCGGCGATACGGATATCACGAGCGCGAAGCAGTTCGAGGCCGTCGCGCAGAATCTCGATGCCAGCAAGATGGTCGCGGTGCTCGTGCGTCGCGGCGACAACACGCAGTTCGTGCCGCTGCGCCCGCGCGTGCCGGCGCAGAAGTAAGCGCATGACGCGGGTTTCCGGCGCGCCTTTCGTCCTGTACGGGCGCGCCTGGTGTCATCTGTGCGAGGACATGCGGGCCGAGCTGGAGCCGATCGCGGCGCGACACGGTGTGGCGATCGAGTGGATCGACATCGACGAAGATCCGTCGCTGGAGGCGCGTTACAACGAGCGCGTGCCGGTGCTCACGCTCGATGGCGTCGAGTTGTGCCAGTACCGGCTCGACGTGAGCGCCGTGGACGCTGCGCTCGGCGCGCGCGCGCCGTAAGGCCGATAAAGGCGAAATCCGACGGGCCACCCCCGTTTTCGGCTAAAATGCTGAAGTTTTCCCAAAATTTTCAAGGCGTGCTCCCGCGTTGGTGAGGGCGCGCCTTTTTCGCTTTTTTTGGCTTGATCGGCACTGAATGGATCATATTCGTAACTTCTCGATCATCGCGCACATCGACCACGGCAAGTCGACGCTCGCCGACCGCATCATCCAGTTGTGCGGCGGCCTGTCCGACCGCGAGATGGAAGCTCAGGTGCTCGATTCGATGGACCTAGAGCGCGAGCGCGGCATCACGATCAAGGCGCAGACCGCGGCGCTGACCTACAAGGCGCGCGACGGCCAGGTCTACAACCTCAATCTGATCGATACCCCGGGGCACGTCGACTTCTCCTACGAAGTCAGCCGTTCGCTGTCCGCGTGCGAGGGCGCGCTGCTCGTCGTCGACGCATCGCAAGGCGTCGAGGCGCAGACGGTCGCGAACTGCTACACGGCGATCGAACTCGGCGTCGAGGTCGTGCCGGTGCTCAACAAGATCGACCTGCCCGCGGCGAACCCCGAGAACGCGATCTCCGAGATCGAGGATGTCATCGGCATCGATGCGACCGACGCCGTGCATTGCAGCGCGAAGACCGGTCTGGGCGTCGAGGACGTGCTCGAATCGCTGATCACGAAAGTGCCGCCGCCGAAGGGCAATACGGATGCGCCGCTGCAGGCGCTCATCATCGATTCATGGTTCGACAACTACGTCGGCGTCGTGATGCTGGTGCGTATCGTCAACGGCACCGTCAAACCAAAAGACAAGATCAAGATGATGGCGACCGGCGCGCAATATCCGGTCGAGCACGTCGGCGTGTTCGCGCCGAAGTCGACGAACCTCGCGCAACTGTCGGCGGGGCAGGTGGGCTTCGTGATCGCGGGCATCAAGGAACTGACGGCCGCCAAAGTAGGCGATACCGTCACGCTCGCGACCCGTCCTGCCGAAGCGCCGCTGCCGGGCTTCAAGGAAGTGAAGCCACAGGTGTTCGCGGGCCTCTATCCGGTCGAAGCGAACCAGTACGACGCGCTGCGCGAATCGCTCGAAAAACTCAAGCTCAACGACGCCTCGCTGCAATACGAGCCGGAAGTGTCGCAAGCGCTCGGCTTCGGTTTCCGCTGCGGCTTCCTCGGCCTCTTGCACATGGAAATCGTGCAGGAGCGGCTCGAGCGCGAGTTCGACATGGACCTCATCACCACCGCGCCGACGGTGATCTACGAAGTCGTGCAACGCGACGGCACGACCATCTCCGTCGAGAATCCGGCGAAGATGCCGGAGCCGCCGAAGATCGAGGAAGTGCGCGAGCCGATCGTCACCGTGAACCTGTACATGCCGCAGGAGTATGTCGGCTCGGTCATCACGTTGTGCACGGCCAAGCGCGGCTCGCAGATCAACATGCAGTATCACGGCCGTCAGGTCCAGTTGACGTACGAAATCCCGATGGCGGAAATCGTGCTCGACTTCTTCGACCGCCTGAAGTCGACGTCGCGCGGCTACGCGTCGATGGACTACGAGTTCAAGGAATATCGCGCGGCCGACGTGGTCAAGGTGGACATGCTCATCAACGGCGACAAGGTCGACGCGCTGTCGGTCATCGTGCACCGTTCGCAGAGCCAGCATCGCGGCCGCGAAGTGGCGGCGAAGATGCGCGAGCTGATTCCGCGTCAGATGTACGACGTGGCGATTCAGGCGACCATCGGTTCGAACATCATCGCGCGCGAGAACATCAAGGCGCTGCGCAAGAACGTGCTGGCCAAGTGCTACGGCGGCGACATCTCGCGCAAGAAGAAGCTGCTCGAAAAGCAGAAGGCCGGCAAGAAGCGCATGAAGCAGGTCGGTACGGTCGAAATCCCGCAAGAGGCTTTCCTGGCGATCCTGCGCGTCGACGAATGACGCTCGGCGCCGCGAAGCAAACAACGATAACAACCGGAAGCGATTGATGAATTTCGCACTGATTCTTTTGATTCTCGTCGTCTTGACGGGTATTGCCTGGGTGCTCGACAAGCTGGTGTTTCAACCTCAACGGCGCCGCGCCGCCGAGGCCGCGGTGGCCGATTTCGACCGCCAGCAGGAACGCGTGGGCGAGCGTTTCGCCGATGAAAACGCCGCGCAGACGCGCGCCCGGCTGCGCGACGAGAAGCTGCGCCAGCCGTGGTGGCTCGAATACACGGCGAGCTTCTTTCCGGTGATCCTCGCGGTGTTCGTCGTGCGCTCGTTCATCATCGAGCCGTTCAAGATTCCGTCTGGCTCGATGGTCCCGACGCTGCTCGTCGGCGACTTCATCCTCGTGAACAAGTACGAGTACGGTCTGCGCCTGCCGATCGCCAACACCAAGCTGACGAACGGCAGCCCGCTCAAGCGCGGCGACGTCGTGGTGTTCCGCTATCCGAAGGACGAATCGGTCGACTACATCAAGCGCGTGATCGGCCTGCCGGGCGACACCGTCGCGTACGAAGACAAGAAGCTCACGATCAACGGCAAGCCCGTGCCCGAGACGCCGCTGCCGGACTATTTCGACGACGAGCGCATCGGTTACGCCAAGCAGTTCGAGGAAGATCTCGACGGCCGCAAGAACGCGATCCTGAACAATCCGCAGGTGCCGCCGTTCGTCGTCGGCGCGGACGACTTCCCGTTCCGCGACAACTGCAACTACAACGCGCAAGGCGTCACGTGCAAGGTGCCGCCGGGCAACTACTTCATGATGGGCGACAACCGCGACAACAGCGCGGACAGCCGCTACTGGGGCTTCGTGCCGGACAAGAACATCGTGGGCCGCGCGTTCTTCATCTGGATGAACTTCAGCAATCTGAAGCGCATCGGCTCGTTCCAGTGACGCGCCGACACGCCGGCGTGTCGCTCGACGACCGCCGGCGTTTCTGATCACTAAAACAAGCTTCGAAACGGCGTGAAGAAGCGCGGCTAACACCGTCTCGCCACGCGTTTTCCGGCGTCGGACGGCGCAATCGCCCGTCCGCGCGCCCGCGTTATACTCTCTCCATGCCATCTTCTCCGTTGGAAAGCCGGCTGCGGTATGAATTTCGCAATGCGGAATTACTGCGCCAGGCGATGACCCACCGCAGTCACAGCGCTACGCACAATGAACGGCTCGAATTTCTCGGCGATTCCGTTCTAAATTGCGTGGTGGCTGCGCTTTTGTTCCAACGATTCGGCAAACTCGATGAAGGCGACCTGTCACGTGTCCGGGCGAATCTGGTCAAACAGCAGTCGCTTTATGAAATCGCGCAGGCTCTCAACGTGTCCGAAGGACTGCGCCTCGGCGAAGGCGAATTGCGCAGCGGCGGTTTTCGCCGTCCGTCGATTCTCGCCGACACGCTCGAAGCCATCTTCGGCGCGATCTTCCTCGACGGCGGTTTCGACGCCGCGTCGGTCGTCATCAAGCGGCTCTACACGCCGGTGCTGGATCATATCGATCCGCGCACCATCGGCAAGGACGCGAAGACGCTGCTGCAAGAGTATCTCCAGGGACACAAGATCGCGCTGCCCACCTACACGGTCGTCGCCACGCACGGCGCCGCGCACAACCAGCAGTTCGAGGTCGAGTGCACGGTGCCGAAGCTCGACGTGAAGGTGTCGGGATCGGGCGCGAGCCGCCGCGCGGCCGAGCAGGCCGCCGCGAAGAAGGCGCTCGACGAGGTGGTCGCCGCCGTGCCGTCGCTCGGCGTGAAGCCCAAGCGCAAGGGCGCGCGCGCCGCCAAGCAGGCGGAACTCGAAGTGGTGCCCGGCGTGACGGGCATTCAGACGGCGCTGGATCTGCGTTCGCCGGACCGGCGCGAGCGCCATCCGGCATCGCATGGCGCACAGTCCGGGGCGCACGAACGCCCGGCGTCCGCTGCGCCGCTCGCCGTGATTCGCGCGACGCATGTCGAGCCGTCCGCGAGCGCCTACGCCGCCGCCGACAAATCGGAACGCGCCGTGATCCACAAGCCGGAGAAAGCGGTGAAGAGCGAAGCGACACAGGACAAGCCCGCGCCCGCCGATCCCGATCATCACGACGACTCGCCCGCAGCCGATACCGACACGCGCAACAGCGCAACCGCCGACGCACCCGCGGGCCGCGTCGTGCGCGCCGCCGACGCCGGCCACTGACGCCGGCCATCGATCCGTGCCGCGCATATCGCGCCCCCAACGACCTCCTGCCGCATACATTTATGATGAACGCTCCTGTTTCTCCCGGTTTCCGCTGCGGCATGGTCGCGATCGTCGGCAGGCCGAACGTCGGCAAGTCGACGCTGATGAACGCGCTCGTCGGCCAGAAGGTGAGCATCACGTCGCGCAAGGCGCAGACGACGCGCCACCGCATCACCGGCATCAACACCTTCGAGGACGCGCAGTACGTCTTCGTCGATACGCCCGGTTTCCAGACGCGCCACAGCGGCGCGCTCAACCGCTCGCTGAACCGCGCGGTGACCTCGACGCTGACGTCCGTCGATGCGATCCTCTTCGTGATCGAAGCCGGCCGCTTCGGCCCCGATGACCAGAAAGTGCTCGACCTGATCCCGTCCGGCACGCCCACGCTCCTGATCGCCAACAAGCTCGATCGGGTCGGCGACAAGGAAACGCTCTTTCCCTTCATGCAGCAGATGTCGGCGCTGCGCGACTTCCGCGAGATCGTGCCGCTGTCGGCGAAGCATCCCGAAGACATCAAGCGCCTGCTGTCGGTCGTGAAGCCCTATTTGCCGGAAGGCGAGCCGATCTACGGCGAGGATGACCTGACTGACCGCAGCGAGCGCTTTCTCGCGGCGGAGATCCTGCGCGAGAAGGTGTTCCGCTGGACCGGCGATGAATTGCCGTACACGAGCACGGTGCTCATCGACAAGTTCGAGACCGAAGGGCGCCTGCGACGCGTCTTCGCGACGATTCTCGTCGATCGCGACACCCACAAGGCGATGATCATCGGCCAGAAGGGCGCGAAGCTGAAGCAGATCAGCACCGAGGCGCGGCTCGACATGGAGAAGCTTTTCGATGGCCCCGTGTATCTCGAAACCTTCATCAAGGTGAAGAGCGGCTGGGCCGACAACGAAGCGGGCCTGCGCGCATACGGCTACGAGTGATGCATGGACGACGGCTCGAACGACGCCCGGATGGTTCCGCCGCCCGCCGATGATCGTCCCGACGACGATTTCGACGCGCACGAGCGTCCGTCCGCGCGCGCCGTGCCGAAGCGCAGGCGGACGTCGCCATCGACATCCGTCAGTGAGGCCGGTGAAAAGCGGCCGCGCGCCGCGCCGCGCTCCGACTTTCGCATCGCCGAGCAGCCGGGCTTCGTGCTGCACAGCTATCCGTATCGCGAGACGAGTCTCATCATCGATGTGTTTTCGCGTGACTTCGGCCGTGTCGCGCTCGTTGCGAAGGGCGCGAAGCGTCCGCATTCCGCGTTGCGCGGGGTGTTGCAGACGTTTCAGCCGCTCGGGCTCTCGTGGACCGGCAAGGGCGAAGTCCGCACGCTGACCACTGCCGAATGGGTTGGCGGCATGTTGCCGCTGACCGGCGACGCGTTGCTCTGCGGCTTCTATGTGAACGAACTGCTTGTGAAGTTCTGCGCGCGCGAGGACGCGCATCCGGCGCTTTTCAATCACTACGTGCTGACGCTCTCGCGTCTCGCGCACGACGAGCCCGCCGTGCACGTGCTGCGTTCGTTCGAACGCGTGCTGCTGCGCGAAACCGGCTATGCGATGAACCTCACGCGCACCGTCACGCGCCAGCCGGTCGTGGCCGAAGGCCGCTATGTCTTCGATCCCGATCGCGGCGTGCGCGAAGCGTCCGACGATTTGCCCGCTCCGTGGCCGGTGATCTCCGGACAGACGCTCATCGACATGGAACGCGACGACACCACCAGCCCGCAGACGGCCGCGCAGAGCAAGATGCTGATGCGCTTCCTGCTCAACCACTACCTGGGCGGCGCGCCGCTCGCCACCCGTCAGATACTGATCGACCTGCAAAAACTATGAGCTTCTTTCTCTCGTCGCCTGCGAGCGTGATCGATCTGGGCGTGAACATCGATCACGTCGCCACCTTGCGCAATGCGCGCGGCACGTCCTATCCCGATCCGATCCGCGCGGCGCTCGCCGCCGAGGATGCGGGCGCCGACGCCATCACGCTGCATCTGCGCGAGGATCGCCGTCATATCGTCGATGCCGACGTGCGCACGCTGCGGCCGCTCCTCAAGACGCGCATGAATCTCGAATGCGCGGTGACGCGCGAGATGCTCGACATCGCCTGCGAGATCAGGCCGCACGATGTCTGCCTCGTGCCGGAAAAGCGCCAGGAAGTGACGACCGAAGGCGGCCTCGACGTCGCGGGCCAGTTCGAAGAAGTGAAGGCCGCGTGCAGGCAACTCGCCGATGCGGGCGCGCGGGTTTCGCTTTTCATCGATCCGGACGAGACGCAGATTCGCGCCGCGCACGAAGCGGGCGCGCCTGTCATCGAACTGCATACCGGCCGGTATGCCGAAGCGCACGAGCAAGCCGAACAGCAGCGCGAGTTCGAGCGCGTCGCGGCGAGCGTCGATTTCGGCAACGCGCTCGGGCTGAAGGTCAACGCCGGCCACGGCCTGCACTACACGAACGTGCAGGCGATCGCCGCGCTGCCGGGCATCGTCGAGCTGAATATCGGGCACGCGATCGTCGCGCATTCGATCTTCGCGGGCTGGGACAACGCCGTGCGCGAGATGAAGGCGATCATGGTCGCGTCGCGCCTCGCGTCGATCCACGCACGCTGAGCGCACGTCATGGCGATCTACGGAATCGGCACGGACGTCGTGCAGGTGAGCCGCGTTGCGGCGGTGATGAGACGCACGAAGGGGCGGTTCGCCGAAAAGGTGCTCGGACCCGACGAATTGCGCATCTATCACGCGCGCAACGCGCGCTCGGAAGTGCGCGGGCTTGCGTTTCTCGCGACGCGCTTTTCGGCCAAGGAAGCGTTCTCGAAGGCGATCGGCCTCGGCATGCGCTGGCCGATGACCTGGCGCGCGCTGCAAACCCTCAACGAGCCGAGCGGCAAGCCGATGATCGCCGCCTCCGGCGAACTGGCAGACTGGCTCGCGCAACGCGGCATCACGGCGAAGGTCACGGTGAGCGACGAGCGCGACTACGCGGTGTCGTTCGTGATCGCTGAAACGCCCGATCGCACCTGAATTCAATCAATCAACGCACAAGAAAGCCAATTGAATCCGATGAAACGCACTCCCGGGCCCGTCATGTTCGACGTCGCCGGCACGAAGCTGACCGATGCGGATATCGAGCGCATCGTGCATCCGATGACCGGCGGCATCATTCTCTTCGCGCGGCATTTCGAGGACCGCGCCCAACTCGTCGCGCTGACCGACGCGATCCGCGCGGTGCGTGACGACATCCTGATCGCCGTCGATCACGAGGGCGGGCGCGTGCAGCGCTTTCGCACCGACGGTTTCACCGTGCTGCCCGCGCCGGGCAAGCTGGGCGAACTGTGGGACCGCGACGTGCTCGCCGCGACCAAGGCCGCGACCGCGTTCGGCTACGTGCTCGCGGCGGAGTTGCGCGCGTGCGGCATCGACATGAGCTTCACGCCGGTGCTCGATCTGAACTACGGACAGTCGAAGGTGATCGGCGATCGCGCGCTGCACAGCGACCCGCGCGTCGTGACGATGCTCGCCAAGAGCCTGAATCACGGCCTCGCGCTCGCCGGCATGGCGAACTGCGGCAAGCACTTTCCTGGACACGGTTTCGCCGAAGCCGATTCGCACGTCGCGCTGCCGACCGACGATCGTCCGCTCGACGAAATTCTCGCCGCCGACGTGCGTCCGTACGACTGGCTCGGCATGTCGCTGGCGTCGGTGATTCCGGCGCACGTCATCTACACGAAGGTCGACGATAAACCCGCTGGCTTCTCGCGCATCTGGCTGCAGGACATCCTGCGCGGCAAGCTCGGCTTCAATGGCGCGATCTTCAGCGACGATCTCTCGATGGAAGCGGCGCGTGCGGGCGGCACGCTGACCGAGGCGACGACAGCGGCGCTCAAGGCAGGTTGTGACATGGTGCTGATCTGCAATCAGCCGGACGAGGCGGGCAAGGTGCTCGAGCAGTTGCGCTACACGCCGTCGAAGGCTTCCATGCAGCGTATCCGGCAGATGCGTCCGCGTGGCAAGGCGCTGCGGTGGAGCAAGTTGCAGGCGCATCCTGAGTATCAGGCGGCGCGGGCAGCCGTCAAACAGATGCTCGGCTGAGCGGCGCTGAACGAAAAAGCCACGGAGATGAACTGACCCCACGAAGTTGGACGGTTAAATTCTAGCGGGTAGCCGAGGCCTGAGTTCTGTATTGCACGGGACTCA
>NZ_FCOE02000081.1 GCF_001544915.2 Caballeronia pedi
ATCTTCCAGAACAACGGCATCAACTCCAACTACAACGGCGGCTTCTCCTTCGCCAGCCCGCAGACCAACGTCGCTCCGGTGACGCAAGTCGATGCCTCGACGCACACGAACGTCGATCTGACGAACGTCACGAAGTCGATCGACGCTGTCGGCAGCCTGCTCGGTGGTGTGAAGCTGTAAGCGTTACCCCGCGAAGGGAGAAGGAACAACGGTGTTTCCTTCTCCCCTTCGTCGAATTTCCTACCGCTGAATTTCCTCGGCCCTCGCGCGCAATGCGCGGATCAGCGCGGCCACAGCTTCCTTCATTTTCGAAAAATGACGTCTACGGGCAATCGCCTAGTTGACAGCGCCATTTTTGATTCCCTACACTGCATACATCGCTGCACACATCTCAATACGCAGGTTTGTGTGGTGCAATTTGCAAACTCATATGCGGGTTTACTCTTAATCGGGAGTCGATCATGGTTCAGTTGTCCCGTTTCACCCTTCGTGCCGTCGCGTGCCTGGCGTTCGTCGGGCTGGCGGCCGCGCACACGTCCCTTCGGGCCGAAGACATCAGCGCCTGGCAAAGCGTGAAGAAGGCGGGCGTGCTTCGTTGCGGCGCCGCGGTCGCGCCGCCGTACGTGATGCGCGATCCGAAGACGGGCGAGTACAGCGGCTTCTTTTCGGAGTTGTGCCGCAACTTCGGGCAAAACGTGCTGAAGGTGAAAGTCGAATTCGTCGATACGACGTGGGACAACATCGTCGCCGGACTGCAATCGGACAAGTGGGACCTGTCGATGGCGCTGAATCAGACACCGGAACGCGAAAAGGCGGTCTCGTTCTCGGCGCCCGCGACGGACTACAACGTTTCGTTCGTCTATAACCGGAACAACCCGAAGATCCCGAAGGGCGCGCGCAGCATCGCCGATATCGACAAGCCCGGCGTGACGGTCGCCGTGATGTCGGGCGCGGCGCAGGACAAGGCGATCTCGGTGGCCTTGAAGCAGGCGCGCATCATGCGGCTGCCCGGCAACGACGAAACGCGCCTCGCGCTGATGTCGAAGCGCGCCGATCTTCTCGCCGACGCCAACATCACCAACATGCTTCTGACCGAAGCGCATCCCGACTGGGCCGCGACGGTCCAGCCGAACCCGCCGCTCGCGCAACAGGAAGTAGCGTTCGGCGTGCGCAAGGAAACCTCAGCCGCCGATCTCGCCGTGCTCAACGATTTCGTGAACTCGCAAGTCAGAACGGGCGCGGTCGACAAGCTCATCAAGACATCGGTCCAGGCGATGCTGGTCGCAAACAAATGATGCGACGCGCCAATTCGTGCCGTGTTCGATTCTCATCGAACAGGATACCTAAGCATCGTGCGCTTCCGAGCGCGCTTGCTGGAGAGATTTCATGCTGTCATCGCAAACCATGATTGCTCAACACGATGTCCCGCCGGCTGTGATCGACTTTTCGCCTTCAGCATCCGGCGAGTTCGTGCAGTTCAGGGATGTCTACAAGTCCTACGGCGAGAATCTGGTCGTCATGGATCACATGAACCTCGACATGCGCGAGGACGACCGTCTCGTCATCATCGGTCCGAGCGGCAGCGGCAAGAGTTCGCTTCTGCGCGTGATGATGGGACTCGAAGGCATTCAGGGCGGACAGATCGGGTTTCAGGGCAAGCCGTATATCTTCGGCGCCGACGCGGGACGCGCGAAACGTATCGACGCCAGGCTGCAAAAGCAGATCGGCATGGTGTTTCAGCACTACACGCTCTTTCCGCACCTGTCCGTGCTGGGCAATCTGATTCTCGCGCCGGTCAAGGTGGGCGGTCTGTCGAAGGCCGAGGCGACCGAACGCGCGCGCCTGTATCTCGCGCGGCTCGGTCTCGAGAGCAAGCTGCACGCATATCCGAGCCAGCTTTCGGGCGGCCAGAAGCAGCGCGTCGCGATTGCGCGCGCACTGATGCTCGAACCGAAGCTGATGCTGTTCGACGAAGTCACCTCCGCGCTCGATCCGGAGATGGTCATCGAAGTACAGAACGTGATGCTCCAGCTCGCCGAACAGAAGATGGCGATGATCATCGTCACGCACGACATGCACTTCGCCCGCGATATCGCGACGCGCGTGGTGTTCTGCGCGAGCGGGAAGATCGTCGAACAGGGCGCGCCCGCCGACATGTTCAAGTGCCCGAAGCAGGCTCGCACGCGCGAGTTCCTCGAGAAAGTGCTGCATCTCGACTGAGGCTCGACATGAACTATCAATTCGACTTCCGCTTTCTCGAAGGCAGCTTCGGTGCCCTGCTCGATGGTCTCCGCGTCACGATCGAACTCGCCGTCGCGTCGAACCTCATGGGCCTCGTGCTCGGCTTCGCGCTCTGTCTTCTGGCGATGAGCCGCTGGACCATCGTGCGGTGGCCCGCGCAGTTGTTCATCGAGTTTTTCCGCTGCACGCCGGCGCTCTTGCAGATCGTCTGGTTCTTCTACTGCGTGCCGATGATGGTCGATGTATTCATCGACCCGATCCTGATGGGCGTGCTCGCGCTCGGGCTGAATCTCACCGCGTTCAATGCCGAGGCGTATCGAGCGGGTGTGCAGGCCGTGCCGAAGGAGCATCTCGATGCCTGCGTCGCGCTGGGCCTCAAGCCCTGGCAGCGCACCGTGTATGTGGTGCTGCCGCAGGCGCTGCGCACCGCGATGCCCGTGCTGATGACCAACGGCATCGGCAGTCTGCAGCAAAGCGCGCTCGTCGCCATCGTCGCGGTTGCGGACCTGATGTACGTCGGCAAGAGTCTCGCGACCGAAGCGTATCGGCCGCTCGAAACCTATACCGTCGTCGCGCTGATCTATTTCGCGCTGTCCCTGCCGATCGCGAAGTTCGTTCATGTGATCGAGCGCCGGCAAGACCTTGCGGTCAAGCGTTGAGGAGAAAACCATGCAACTCGACTTTTCCGCCGTCTTCCCCTACTGGCTCGTGCTGCTCAAGGGGCTCGCGCTGACCATCGCGTTCACCGGCAGTTGTGCGGTGATCGGCAGTCTCGCGGGCTTCGTGCTGAGTCTCCTGCGCATGTCGCCCTCGCGCTGGATGAAGGCGTCGACCACGCTCTATGTGGAGTTCTTTCGCGGCACACCGCTGCTGATTCAGCTCTTCTGGGTGTTCTTCTGTTTCCCGGTGGTTTTTCACATTCCGCTTCCGCCTTATTTGTCGGTCGTGATCTCGTTGACGCTCTACATGGCGGCGATCACGAGCGAAACGTTTCGCGGCGCGCTCAAATCAATCTCCGCGGAACAGCACGATGCCTGCATCGCGCTGAGTCTCTCGCCGCAGGCCAAGATTCTCTACGTGATCTTCCCGCAAGCGTTGCTGCGCGCGATTCCGCCGCTGCTCTCGAACGTGGTCAGCCTGTTCAAGGAGAGCGCGCTGATCTCCTCGGTGGGCGTCGCGGATCTGATGTTCGTCGGCCAGAACATCTCGAACAGCACGGCCAAACCGGTCGAATTTCTGACGACCGTCGCGATCATTTACTTCGTCGTCGCGTTTCCGCTCACGCGTCTCGTCGGCGTGGTCGAAACGCGATTGCTCAGGCGTTACGCCTACTAACCTCAATCAACGACTCATCGTTCAGTGGAGCAACTCATGCAGATGAAAGGCATTCTTCCCGCACTCGTCACGCCGTTCAGCACGTCCGGCGCGGTCGATCACGACACGCTCGCGAACTTGGTCGAATTCCAGTTGAAGGCCGGCGTCAAGGGCTTCGTGCCGCTCGGCTCGACGGGCGAATACTACGCGCTCACGCACGACGAGCGCCGCGCGATTCTCAAGACCGTGCGCGAAGTCGTCGGCGAGCGCGGCATGCTGATCGGCGGTGCGAACGGATCGTGCACGCGCGAAGTCATCGAGCAGACGCAACTGGTTCGCGACGCGGGCTACAAGACCGTGCTCATCGCGCCGCCGTACTACGCGCTGCCGTCGCAACAGGAATTGATCGGCCACTATGACGCGATTCTCAAGGCGGTGCCGGACGTCGATCTCGTGCTGTACAACTACCCTGTGCGTACGAACGTGGAAGTCGGCTTCGAAGTGCTCGAAGCATTCAAGGACCATCCGCGTGTCGTCGGCATCAAGGAAAGCAGCGGCAATCTGCTTCGCGCGATTGAAATCGGCGAGAAGTACAAAGATCACTATCAGCTTTCCTGCGGCTCCGACGACCAGGCGCTCGACTTCTTCCTGTGGGGCGCGTCGAGCTGGATTTGCGGTCCGGCAAACTGCTTCGTGAAGCACGTCGTAGACTTCTATAACAAGTTCGAATCGGGCGACATTCGCGGCGCGCAGAACGTGATGCGCTCGCTCTTCCCCGTCATGGCGACGATGGAATCCGGCAAGTTCGTGCAGAAGGTGAAGTACGGCTGCGAACTCGCGGGCTTCAAGGTCGGGGCCGCGCGCATGCCGCTGCAGCCGCTCACGGACGAAGAGAAAGCCGCCTTCCGCAAGGTGTTCGAAGCGGCGCAAGGCTGACGAAATCGAGCGGGGCATCCGGATGAGCAAACATCATTTCAAGAGCATCGAAGGACATACCGAGGGCATGCCGGTGCGCATGGTGATCGACGGCGCGCCGCCGCTCGCGGGCGCGACGATGGAAGCGCGCCGCAAAACGTTCGTCGAGCATCACGACTGGATGCGCCGCGCGCTGATGCTGGAGCCGCGCGGGCACGTGCACATGTCGGGCACGCTGCTCTACCCGCCCATTTCCGCCGATGCGGACATGAGCCTGCTGTTCATCGAGACATCCGGCTGCCTGCCGATGTGCGGCCATGCGTCGATCGGTTCGGTATCCTTCGCCATCGAAACGGGGCTTGTGCGGCCGAAGTCGCCGGGCACGGTCATCGTCGACGTGCCTGCCGGCAAGCTCATCGCGAAGTATGAGACGGACGGCGCGCGCGTGTCATCGGTGCGCTTCACGAATGTGCCGAGCTTCCTGCTTCATCGCGATGTCGAGATCGTGCATCCGTATTTCGGCGCGCTCGCCGTCGATATCGCATATGGCGGAAACTTCTATCCGATCGTCGAGGCGCAGCCGAATTTCCCAGGCTGCGAGCACTTCACGCCGGACCAATTGCTGGCATGGGGCCGGCAGATGCAAACGGCGGTGAACGCGGCCATCGACGTGATTCATCCGGATCATCCCGGCATACGCGGTGTGAATCACACGATGTGGACCGGCGCGCCGCTATCGAATGACGCCGACGCGCGCGCGGTCGTCATCGCAGGTGATAGTCTTATCGATCGTTCGCCATGCGGGACGGGTACATCGGCCCGCGTTGCGCAACGGCACGCGCGCGGGTTGCTCGATATCGGTCAGGCGTTTCGTCATCAGAGCCTGATCGGAAGCTGCTTCATCGGACGGGTCGAATCGACGACGAAACTCGCGAACGGTCTCGCCGCCATTCTGCCGTGCGTCGAAGGCCGCGCGTACCTGACCGGTCGCGCGGAATATTACGTCGACGACGCGCAACCCTACGCTCATGGCTTCAGCTTGCAGGAGTATGTGAAGTGAACGCCGTTCCTCGCGAAGTCTCCGCGCACGATCCGCTCCCGTCCAGCCCGAAAACCGCTGTGGTGATCGGCGGCGGGATCGTTGGCTTATGCTGCGCGCTCTATCTGCAACGCGGCGGCTACGCCGTCACGCTGATCGACCCGGAAGCGCCGGGCAACAGCACGGCCAAATGGAGCTGCGGCCAGATGGCGGTGAGCGAGATCATTCCGCTGTCGAAGCCCGGCATTCTGATGAAGATACCCGGCTGGCTGATGGATCAGAAGGGTCCGCTCGCGCTGCGCCCGAACGCGCTGCCGGGCATGATCCCGTGGTTCGTGCGCTTTCTGATGTGCGCGCGGCACGCGAAGATCGTCGAGATCGCGCAGTCCATGGCCACGCTCACGCATGACGTCTACGCTGATTACGCGCCCTTGCTCGACGCCTGCGCCGACAAGACGCTGATCGGCGAGCGCCCCATTCTCGAAGTCTTCGACGATGCCAGCGCGCTGACGCACGAAGCGCCGCATCTGCAACTACGCGAATCGCTCGGCTTCAAGTCGCAGCGTCTGAATGCGAAGGACATCGGCGATCTCGAACCCGCGCTCGCGGGCAAGTTCGCACACGGCCTGATGTTCGACGACTGGCGCGCGGTGAAGGACACGATGGGCTTTCTCACCGCGTTGACCGACAGCTTCATCGCGCAAGGCGGCCGTCGCGTGCAGAGCGAAGCGCGCGGCATCGACGAGTCGAACGGACAGGCGACCGGCGTCACGCTCGCGAACGGCGAACGGCTGGCCGCGCGGCATGTCGTCGTGGCCGCGGGCACCGGCGCGCGGCGCTTCTTCGATTCACTCGGCGTGAACGTGCCGCTCGCGGGCATCGCGGGCTATCAGGCGGTCGTGTCGGACCCGGGCGTCGAGATTCGCCATTCGGTCATCTATGCGGACGGCGGCTTCTGCTTCACGCCGATGACGCGCGGGTTGCAGATCGGCGGCACGATCGAATTCGCGGGACACGGCGCGAAACCCAACTTCGGGCGCGCGGACATCATCCTCGAAAAGGCGAAACGCGTGTTGCCCGAGATGCGCACGTCGCAGGTCGAATACGGCGTCGGCTACCGGCCGTTCATGCCCGACACGAAGCCTGTGATCGACCGCTCGCGCAGGCTCGGCAATGTCTACATGGCGTTCGGTCATGGGCAGCTCGGGCTTACGCTCGGCGCGACCACCGGACGGCTGATCGCGGAGATGGTCGCGGGCCGCGCGACGCAACAGAACCTCGCGCCGTTCAGCGCCTATCGCTTTTCCTGACGAGACGAATTCATGAAATCATATGGACACCTTTTCATTGATGGGCACTGGGTCGCGCCCGTCCGGCATGGCCGCTTCGACACCATCGATCCGAGTAACGAAGAGGTCATTGCGAGCGTGTCGGCGGCGACCGCCGAGGATATCGATATCGCAGTGAACGCCGCGCGCAAAGCCTTCGACGAAGGCCCATGGCCGCGCATGCGCGGCGCTGAGCGCGCAGCCGTGCTGCGCCGTATCGGCAAGGGCATTCGCGAGCGTCTTCAGGAACTCGCGGAAATCGAAGTGCGCGATAACGGCAAGCCGCTTGCCGAAGCGCTCTGGGATCTGGGCGATGCCGCCGGCTGCTTCGAGTATTACGCGGGTCTCGCGGAGAAGCTCGACGAGCACGCGGAAACGCCCATCGCACTCTCCGACGACCGCTTCAGCTCGGTCGCGCGCAAGGAGCCGGTCGGCGTCGCGGGCGCGATCATTCCGTGGAATTTCCCGATGCTGATGGCCGCGTGGAAAGTCGCGCCCGCGCTGGCCGCAGGCTGCACGATGGTCCTGAAGCCGTCGGAACTCACGCCGCTCACGGCGCTCGAACTCGCCGGCATCGCCGCAAACGCGGATCTGCCGCCGGGCGTGCTCAATGTCGTGACGGGGTTCGGCCATGACGCGGGCGCGCCCTTGAGCGAACATCCGGGCATCGACAAGCTCGCGTTCACCGGCAGCGTGCCGACCGGCAGCCGCATCATGCAGGCCGCCGCGCGCGACATCAAGAACGTGAGTCTCGAACTGGGCGGCAAGTCGCCGTTCATCGTCTTCGATGACAGCGATATCGACGCGGCCGTCGAATGGATCATGTTCGGCATCTTCTGGAATCAGGGCGAAGTGTGTTCGGCCACGTCGCGCGTGCTCGTGCAGCGGGGCATTCATGACCGATTGCTGGATCGGCTGAAAGAGGAAGCGCGCAGGATCACCATCGGCAATGGACTGAAGAACGGCGTGCTGCTCGGGCCCCTCGTCAGCAAGGGGCAATACGACAAGGTGCGTGAAGCCGTCGAGCGCGGCGTGAGCGAAGGCGCGCGCCTCGTCACCGGTGGCGGACGGCCCGCGCATCTCGACAAGGGCTACTTCATGGAACCCGTCGTGTTCGCGGACGTGCCCGCCGATAGCTGGATCTGGAACGAAGAGATTTTCGGGCCGGTCGTGTGCATCCGCGCCTTCGATGAGGAAGCCGAAGCCGTTCGGTCTGCCAACGATTCGCGCTTCGGCCTCGCGGCGGCTGTGATGTCGCGCGATCTCGCACGCTGCGAGCGTGTCGCGCGGGCGTTGCGCGCGGGCATCGTGTGGATCAACTGCAGCCAGCCGACCTTCACCGAAGCGCCGTGGGGCGGCTACAAGCAAAGCGGCATCGGTCGCGAGCTCGGCGAGTGGGGCTTGAACAACTATCTCGAGACCAAGCAGATCACGCGCTACGACAGCGACACGCCGTGGGGCTGGTACATCAAATAAGGCCGACGACCATGCGCTGGAAAAAGACACTTCAACTCGTCGACGTGCATTGCGAAGGCGAAATCGGCAAGGTGATCACCGGAGGCGTCATCGGCATTCCGGGCGACACCATGCTCGACAAGATGAACTACATCAACGAAGTGGACGACAGCCTGCGCCGGCTCGTCACGCTGGAGCCGCGCGGCTGTTTGCAGATGTCGGTGAATCTGCTGCTTGCGCCGACGAGACCGGAAGCGCACGCGGGCTTCATCGTGCGGCAATCGGACAAGGCGCATCCGATGTCCGGCAGCAACGCGATCTGCGTCGTCACCGCCTTGCTCGAACTCGGCATGGTCGAGATGCGCGAGCCGGAGACGACCGTCGTGCTCGATACGCCCGCCGGACTCGTCACCGCGCGCGCGTCATGCAAGGACGGACGCTGCACCGGCGTATCGCTTGACATGGTGCCGGCGTTCGTCGAGCAACTGGACTTGAATGTCGAGACGGCGCGGTTCGGGACGATCAAGGCGGACATCGCGTTCGGTGGCGTGTATTACGCGCTGATCGATGTCGATCAGGTCGGGCTCGCGATCGCGCCCGAGCACGCGCGCGAACTCGCGGAGCTGGGCGTCGCGCTGAAGGACATCATCAACGGGCAGATTCGCGTTCGGCACCCGCTCTTTCCGCAAATCGACGAGGTTGCCTATGTCATGTTCCGCAACCGCCTCGGCGGCGCGCTGTATCAGACCTGCACGACGCTGCCGCCGGGGCGCGTCGATCGATCGCCATGCGGCACCGGCAGCTCGGCGAATCTCGCGACCTTGTCGGCGCGCGGACTGGTCGATGTCGGCAGCCGGTTGACATCGCGTTCGACCATCGGCGGCGAATTCGAAGTCGAACTGCTCGGCAAGACCGAAGTCGGTGGCAAGCCGGCTGTGTTGCCGCGCATTCGCGGGCGCGCGTGGGTGTACGGATTCCAGCAGATCGGCGTCGATCCCGACGATCCGCTCGCCGCCGGTTTCATGCTGAGCGATACATGGGGCGCGGGCTTCCCGGCCGCCTGAGACGGAGTGCGCACGATGATAAACTTGAACGCGCGCCCGTCTTTCCGGGCCCACGACGACGGCGGTGAACACATGAGCAAAGGGACCACGGAGACCGAGAACGGTCCCCGCCGGCATGGCGGACGATACATCTACGAAGAGTTGCGCAAGCAGATCCTGACCTTGCAACTCAAACCGGGCGCGCCGCTCGACGAAGTCTCGCTCGCGGCGCAATTCGGGCTGTCACGTTCGCCCGTGCGCGATGCGCTCGCGCGCCTCATCAGCGAAGGTCTCGTCACCATCCTCCCCAACCGCACGACGCTCGTCACGCCGTTCGAGATCGAGGAGTTCCCGAAATACGTATCGGCGCTGGATCTCATCCAGCGCGCGGTCACGCGTCTCGCGGCGCTGCATCGGAGCGAGGCCGATCTCGCGCGTATTCGCAAAGCCGACGACACCTACATGCAGGCCATCGACAGCGGCGATTTCAACGCGATGTCCGAGACCAACAAGGCTCTGCACATGGCGATCGCGCATGCGGCGAACAACCCGTATTTCCTCGGCTACTACGAGCGGCTGCTCGGCGAAGGGCAGCGTCTACTGCATCTGCATTTCGATTACACCGTGACATCGCCGTCGGCGACGAAGCTGGGCCGCGACCACGCCGAGATCATCGATGCGATCGCGCGCCGGGATGCGGATGCCGCGGAGAAGCTCGCGCACGAACACACGATGCTGTTTCAGAAGCGCTTTCTCGATTACATGCGGCAGAACATGACGGAGTCGATGACGATTCTGTAGCCTGTCTGCGTTGCACCGACACGTCTTCGCCATTTGTCTTCCGATGCACGACGAATCGAATCGGCCAACCCCGCACGATTCGCCCGGTTTTTGTTCCACCATCTTTTAATTGGCTTGATCTTCAACGAGTTGGATTAACCGAAGCGTTCCTCCAGATACGGTTGGCACGGCCCTCGCATATAGAGATGCGAGCGCAACGATTGGTGCTCATCAACCAACCAGGTACCAGGAGACACATCATGCTGAAGATCGACAACCTCGCAGTTAGCAAAGAACTCGGCCGTGCAGAGATGGGCGCCATCGTCGGCGGCGCGAGCATCTTCCAGAACAACGGCATCAACTCCAACGCCGTGAGCGGCTTCTCGTTCGCCAGCCCGCAGACCAACGTCGCGCCGGTGACGCAAGTCGATGCCTCGACCCACACGAACGTCGATCTGACGAACGTCACCAAGACGCTCGCTTCGGTCGGCAGCCTGATCGAAGGCGCGAAGCTGTAAAGCATCGTCCTCGAAGGGGAGAAGGAGCCGCGCTGGTTCCTTCTCCCCTTTTCTTTTTTCCCCTCTGCTGCACATCCCCTTTCCTTCTGCTGTTCTACCTCCGCCGCGGTTTGGCGGCGCCCGCGTCATTCCCTCACCATTTCGGATGCCGAATCATTCAGTTCAGTCGAGCGTACTCGCGCGCGTTCTGATCGCGCATGTTCGCCGCTAACCGACAACTCCCGGTTTTCTGTCTTTCTCCGGCCAACTACCGGTACGGAAACGGAAGGCTGAAAAGGCTCCATAAATTGCATGTCGAAAGTATATTTCGCTTGAAAATCAACGAACTAGATTAACCGAACAGACCTTCCACCCTTGCCTGGCACGCCCCTCGCATATGTAGCTGCGAGCGCAACGATTGGTGCTCAACCAACCACCAAACCAGATATCCCAGGAGCTACATCATGTTGAAGATCGACAACCTCGCAGTCAGCAAAGAACTCGGCCGCGCAGAAATGGGCGCCATCGTCGGCGGTGCGAGCATCTTCCAGAACAACGGCATCAACTCCAACTACAACGGCGGCTTCTCCTTCGCCAGCCCGCAAACCAACGTCGCTCCCGTGACGCAAGTCGATGCCTCGCAACACACCGACGTCGACGTGAAGAACATCACCAAGTCGCTCGCTTCGGTCGGCAGCCTGCTCGGCGGCGTGGCGCTCTGATACCTCACTCATTCATTCAAGTCTCAGGAGAATCATCATGTTGAAGATCGACAACCTCGCAGTCAGCAAAGAACTCGGCCGTGCAGAAATGGGCGCTATCGTCGGCGGCG
>NZ_FCOE02000094.1 GCF_001544915.2 Caballeronia pedi
CTCGGCCGCTGCTTCATTTGCAACACCTCCGCTCTCACGCAGATTCTAGGCGTTGCATCGACCGGTTGAATCCGCGGCAGGAAACTGTCATTCAGATGGCCGACCGCTGGACGGTGCTGATAAACGAGATAAATCGGTACCGACTGGGGAGGTATCCAGACCTGCTCTGTCTTGAGATGCTCCACCTTATCCGCGAGGCGGAGCAACTTGTGAATCTCGATCCATTCGAGCGCGACCTCCTTCTGACCGGCTGAACATTGCTGGAGCATCGAGACCTCAAAATAGCGATGTGCAAATTACACGAGGTCCTGAGCGAGCGCCTGCCGTAAAAGGTCTGCTCCTTATCCGCTGTCCTGCTGTCCTGCGGCTCCACGTCCGCGCAAATTCGTTCGCTACCTGGCGAAAGAGCATCTGCTCGCTCCTCGAGATGTAGTCCTTGAGCGTGCCTGCGTCGATCAAGGGGCTGCTCATCAAGCAACGGGGGACATCTCGGCGATTTTTTCTGACCATACGAGCCGGACGCTTCGCGGCACGCCCGGGGTATGCCACTGCGTTTGCGCAGCAACGATATTCGCTGCGGCGAATTACATCAAAATCCGGCATATGGAGCACAAACGGTGTCTCGTTGAACAGCCGAGACAAGGAGGCGTACGGTCGACGTCGTCCTTCGCAGCACCGCGGTCGACGAGCCACGTAGCACCTACAAGTACCGCACGGGCGCCAGATACTCGATCATCTGGAGCAAGCCGTGCAGCGGTAAGCCTTTTCGGTAGAAGGCGTCGATTTCGACCTCTATGCCGCGTTCGACAACTTCCGCCTCCGCAAGCGAGCTATGCGCAATGATCGGCACGGTTGCAAATCGGATTGAACGGCGCATCGCTTTCGCCACGCTGAAGCCGTCGCAATCCGGCATTTCGATGTCGAGAATGACTACGTGCGGCACCCATGTTTCCGGGATGGCAAAGGCTGCAGAACCGCCGGCTGCGACAAGAGCACGACAGCCATAGGCCAAGAATGCGGCCGCGAGCGCGTCCGCCATGACGGCGTCGTCGTCAACGACGAGCACCGCGACAGGGGGCATGACGGCGTCGAAGTCACGCGTGGCCCATAGGCCCGGCATCGAATTCGCGTTATGAGGCATGGCAGTATCTGGCAGACAATCGCATTTCTGTCTGCGCAACGGTCATGCCGGTTTCCTGCGCGTATCGAAGAAGGCAACGCCGATCGTCGATCGCCTGTAGTTTCGAGCGTCGGCGAGCGCCTCCTCTCCGATCGCGAAAGCTTCGCAGGATCGCGCAACGACAGGGCAGGCTCGCCCGTATCGTTCATCCACCGGACCGACGATCTAGTTACAATCCAACCGAATGCTCCACTTGCGACCTAATATTAAGCATGGCAGCCGCAGTGCCAGTTCGGTCAGGAGGCGCATCATGCAATGGCCCGAAATGCGATACAAGGAGCGGGTCCTTGCGCCGGACATCGCCGAAGACGACGGAAAGTATGCCATCAAGGTCCTTATTCGCTTGCCCGAAGGCATGCTACATACGACCGACCTCCTTGGCGATTTTCCCTGTCCAGTCGAAGCGCTGCGCTTTGCCTTCCAGTACGGAATGGCACATATCGATCACCAACCGCTTCCCGCCCCGGAATGGACAGCAGCAGAGTGGCACGACCGTCTCCAACTGGGTGTCTGACGCGGCCGCGTTGCGTTCCCGGGTCATGACAGCCCACTGCAGTCACCGCGTTGAGATGCACTTTTCGTTGGCTTGCGGTAATTCGCCGACTAAGCTTTTGGTCGGGGCGACCCGTTACGCGTCGCAAAGGAGCAAAAATCAAGTGCTGACGCCCGAAGGCGCCGACGACGCCGAAGTCATCGTTCGCCCATGTGCGCGTGGAGGCTGGCAAGTTGAAGTTCCTACCGCGGAAGGCGTGCACGTCACGACCGTGGATAGCGAGCAGGAGGCGCTTGCGCTCGGGCATTTCCTGCGTCCTCACGCCGAAGTGCGCATCCTCCCCGCTGCAGAGTCCGAAGAGACGTTGCGCGACGAGCTTCGTCCCGACGACGGCAGGAATCGCTCGGAGTGAGGCCTGCCGCGGCAAGCGGCTTCGGTCTGAGAATCATCTACGCTGTTCATCGAGAATTCCTCTTACGGATACGGCGGCTTGCATTGAACGGTTGTATAGCGCGAGCGACCGACGTCCTCGCGAACGTTCGCCGTCGAGACGATTCGCCTCTTCAGCGGCGCCCCGCCTCTTGCGATAACGCCTCAAAAAGCGCGGAAACTCCGATCTATCGTACGGGTCGGAGGTGACAACGACCTGCGGAGGGCACCATGCTTGAACTTTCCGGTAACGCTGAGCTGGTGGTTGTCGATATAGAAACCCAAAAGGAAGAGCACCTCAACCTGACCGTCAAAGACTTCCATCAGGAAAAGCGCTCCATGCTGGACGACGACGTGATGCGCGAGGACGAAGACGGCGAATTCATTGCAGATGTGAGCGTGCTCGGTTACGACTTCAGGCTCGTCGCAACACCCCCGAACTATCTGGAAATCGAAGACGAACCAGACGAACTTCAGGTTGAGATTATCGAGAACAATATCGAATTCGTTGGGCGATCAGAAAAAGAGGACGATATCGAAGATTGATGCGGTCCGAAGGGATCAGTGCGTCAAGGCCACCTGAGTCGCCGAGTTAGGCCGTCTGCGCGAATTCAGAGCGAGGCGCGTAAGCACGTTCGCGATGCGAATGAGATAAATCTCGATTGCTACGGAGGCGAGGCCAGCGCTCGCGATGAGCCACATTTGTATTGCCAGCGACGCAGATGCATCCCAACCGCAGCGTTGCGTACTAAGCTGTCCGGCCATCGACAACGACTCGCTTCGGGCGAACGGGTTACTTTGCGGCTTCGCGGCGACCAACATGCGTGGAACAGCATCGCGTATCACTCGCCCGCGGGCACAGACTGGAGAAGAGAATGAAGACGCTAAGAATCGATCAGCTTCGACCGACTCAGATGACGCATGGCCTGCGCGAAGTCCGCCAAAAGATCAAAGTCTACGAAAAGCTCAAAGGGCATGCCTTGGAGATGGCCATCGCGGAGAAGCCCGTTCCCATAGTATACGGTCCAGACGAAGCGCCCTACGTGATCGACCATCACCACGTTGCCGCCGCTCTCTGGCAGGCGAAAGTAAAGCGTGTGCCGGTCGTTCTCTTCAAAGACCTCTCGAAACTCTCGATGACGGAGTTCTGGCTCACGTTGGAAAACAATCGCTTCACGTATCCATACAACGCTCTGGGTCAGCGGGTGGCATTCGTGGATATGCCACAACACGTCTGGGACCTTGAAGACGATGAATTTCGTAGCCTATCTGCATCGGTGCGTGACGCTGGAGGCTACGAGAAAACCTCGGTTCCTCTGGAGGAATTTCGATGGGCCGATTTTTTTCGACATCGCCTGCCGCCACCGCGCAGCGATGCGGAGTTCGATTCGCTTATCAAAAAGGCAGTAGGACTGGCGAAGAACAGAGCCGCCTTAGGACTTCCAGACTATATGGGGCCGAGTGACTGACCGGTTGCATCAAGGGCTGACCATAGTTCAGGATTCGAACGCGCCATGGCCGGCGTCTGTCGAAGGGGAAAAAAGATGAGCCTGCTGCTGATCATATTTGGCGAAGGACGAGACCTCGACTCCCTTCAGATGTCCGCGCGTGCCGTTGCAGTCTTCTTCAGCGGCCTTGTTTTCATTCGCATTGCCGGACGACGCTCGTTTGGACAGCGTTCGCCGTTCGACTATGTCGTCGCGATATTACTGGGTGCGACCTTGAGCCGTGTCATCGTTGGCGCTTCACCCGCTATACCCACGGTCGCGGCGTCGCTGGTGATTGTTTTGGTTCACCGTATCCTCGCTTGGGGCTGCGTTTATTCGCCGAAGCTGGAGAGGCTGATCGTCGGTGCAGAGAGAGGTCTTCAAAGATGGCAAGTTCGACGACAAGCAAATGTCGGCTGCGCTCATCACGAAGACCGATGTGTTCGAGACAGCGAGACAAGAACTCCATACAATGGGACTTGAAGACGTGAACGCGGCCATTCTTGAGCGAAACGGGCAAGTGAGTCTTATACGCAAGTCGAAGAATGCGGCGGGAGGGTAGCTGAGGATGGGACTTGATCGGCAAGCCGAATGCGATAGATCCGCCCGGCCTGCGGCCCATCAAATTCCTCGCAAGGCTAGAGAATGTGCAAAATTTCTGGTCCTTTCCATGTTTGCACACGCTCGATGATCGGCGCAGCTGGTGATGCAACGCGAGTGCGCGACGGACGCGGTGTGTGGGGTGATCACGTTCTCCGACTGGGCGGGGCACCACGCCGAAGCACGAGCCGACTTTCTCGCGACGTACTGTGATATGGGGGGACATCGTCGTGTGCATGGCGCGAATCTCGGACTGTCCGCAGCTGCCTATGAAGCCGCCGGTGGATTTCAGCCGCTCACTTTCAACGAGGACGTGGCGCTCGTCCAAGCGCTCACGGAAAACGGCTTCTCGATTGCTTGGACTAACAAAGTGCGGGTCGACACCAGCGCGCGAATCGTATCGCGCGCACCATGGGGATTTGGTGCCACCTTACGCGAGGTATCGGAAAGGCTCAAAGGGGGCGCCGCTGGACTGTTGAGCGCCCAGCCCGGTTACGCCTGCTCGAGTCACGCTAATGCGGCAGACGACGTCCACGGAATCAAACGCAACAGTGGAAAGGAAGGTTACCGGGCAAGCCATGCCGATGCGCTTGCCTGGGATCGGGCAAAGCGTCCCAGAGCCTGCAAGCTGGTTGAGTCCCGGGCGCTAGCGCAGATCGTGGCAGGCAAGCTCCAGTTGCAGTGGTCACCGCAGC
>NZ_FCOE02000057.1 GCF_001544915.2 Caballeronia pedi
TCCCCGAAAAACGCTCAACTTCGATACGCCAGCTGAGCGATTTAACCAAATCGTTGCATCGACCGGTTGAATCCGCCGCTGCATTTTGGCATCCATGTATGAAACATGTAATGCTCTCCTCGGCAGACTGCGCGTCGCTATTAAGGACATCCAATCAGTGCGTAAACGCGAACCGGGGGTAGACGTTTCAGCCGGAAGCGCCGATACATATGCCTCGCGATATCCACAGCCTTGCGCACAAAATCTGTGGACAACTGCATCGAGCACCGCGAGGCGCTGTAAGCGCCTGGGGCGGCAGCATTTTTCACGGCGCTACGGACCGGCATGCTGACCCATGCAGGATTCTGCCTAGTCGCATCCAGCTTTCTTTGTAGACCAATACGCCTCACGATCATTCGATCATCGAAGCCGATTCGATGATCAACGCCTCGTGCAACGCGAAGCGATCACTATCAACGGAAAGGCTATCGACCTCCATACACCGCAGATTAGTCCGTATCGCCGAAAGTTCGGCCGACGAGCGACTGATGCTCACTCGTCTTGACGATGACGCGACACATCGAGGAAATATCGCCGCTATCTTTGCCATTCGCGATGGCAACCGCTTCGCTCAGTGTCAGGGTGGCGATCAATGCATCCCGATGTTCTCCATCGCTGACTGTAAAGTGAAACTGAATCTCGCAGTCGGGCGAAGACAGTACATCCGTGATCGTAACAGGCACGCCCGCTCCTTTTAACGCCGTTATAAGAATGGACGTTCAGAAAGCCGAAGATGGCTCATCTCTGACGCGCTGCGGCTAATTACATTCCGTCATCGGCATAGTATCGCGCGGCCGCATTGAGCATCCGTCGCCGTTCAGTGTACGAGATCGAAGTGGTCTGCAGCGAGGCGTGACCAAGAATCGCTCGCACCACATCCGTCGGCATGTCTCGTGCGACCGCCCCGCACCAAACGTTACGCCGAAAAGCATGCGCCGACGTATTGGCCAGGTGCATAAGTTCGTCCGTGCTACAGTCGGTCAGCGCAGCGATCTGCCCGCTGAGGCGCTACACGGCCGTTCGAACGAGGCGCCTCAGTGCATCGACGGTATAGGGCGTTTCGTCCGCATCGGGTCATGATGCTCAAGCGCGGAGGGCGTGGCCGGATCCACTGTGGCGCGATCAGCGGCCCCTGCGCTTGCGGCGCATCGAACTCGCGACCTGGATCTCCGCCCTTCGACCAGGTGATACAACGTGCCCGCGCGACCGCGCCGCGTGCTGCTGCGGTCGCGCTCGAGCAAGAGGCGCGCAACCACCGGGTCGGGCATCGACTCGAAGGCGTCGTCATCGTCGTCAAGGTCCTCGTCGTCCTGTGGCACCGGCCCTGTCCTCTTTGGCAAATCGGAAAGTGCCCATTTTTCCCCTGAAACGTTATTCAGATACCATGGGGGGTGATTGGATTTGCATTTCCAATAGTTACCATCTATTTGCTACGAAAGAGAAGATTCGTGGGTCCGATCAAACGTCCGGAGCGCCGAGCGTGCGGATGCCGGAGTCCCCAAGTGCGCAGCTCCGGTAATCAGCGGGAACGCATGCAAACGGCGAAAACGCAAGAACCACGCGTCGATTAACCAAGCGTTCGGTTTGAAACGACGACTGCGCGTGAAGCCGCATCCCGCGCCTTCACGCTATCGCTCCTTATTTCGAGCGGCTTGTCGGCGGCCTTGGCAAGGCGGTTCGGAGCCGTCCGCATAGCCGTAGGGGCAGCACTGCTCGCGAGAAGCAGCGCGAGCGCATCCGATCGCACAACGGTTAGAGCGCATTCTCAATGCTTCATTCTTTGACGAGAGGACGTCTCAGCCGCCACCGATGCCCTGAATCACTTTGCCGGTACCGCCGCAGGTCTTGCAGTCGGCGCCCTCGAGCTTGCCCGAGCCATTGCAGTCGGGACAGATATCTTCGCCCGAACCGGGGAGGCCAGGTTCGGCCTCATCGCCGGGACTGAGAGGAGGTTCTTGCGCCATTGCTGTCTCCAGGATTTGTGCGGGGGCTGCATCCCCTTCACCCTAAGCAAGCTACATTCCTCGCGATGTTGCATCGTCGGGCAGATTTCTCACGCGTTTCACGGCTCGCGTCCGAACGCTTCGCACAAGCGTTTCTTCGCGCGCTCCAGAGCGCTCTTGCCCGATGTCGCCAGATTACCTCTCACGCGATCGATAAGGAACTTGGCCATCGATCTCGCCGATAGAGATGGCGGGCTCGTGCGGCGTATGTTGCGCGTCGATGCGCGCTTGAGCGAATCCGCGATTTCCTGTGCGTTACTTCTTGCGAGCGCTCGCAAGCGAATGCAGTTGGCGCGTGCTGGGCCGCTTGCCGCTGCTCAACTTTTCTGCCACTGTCTTTGCCCCCGTTGTCACAGCCTTTTCCTCAACGCTCTTTCCGATGCCGCGCGACAATCCGATGAGCGTCTCGTAACGCTTCGACGATTGCCTGATAGGCGCGCTCGCGCGTTTCCTTTTCCGTCGCGCGCAACGCAAACGACGGATGATAGGTCGCGACAACGACATGGCCCTCGTGCTCGATCGCGTGTCCCATCGACGCCTGCAACGTGGCTTTCGCGTCGCGCAGCACCGATTTGAGCGCGGTCGAGCCGAGCACGACTATCACCTTCGGCACGACATCGCTCGTTTCGCGATCGAGCCAGTAATGACAGGCATCGATCTCGCGCTGCGCGGGTGTCTTGTGCAGACGCCGCTTGCCGCGCGGCTCCCACTTGAAATGCTTCACCGCATTCGTCACGTACACGTCCTCACGCGCGACGCCTGTCTCTTCGAGTGCGCGATCGAGCATCGCGCCCGCAGGTCCGACGAAGGGCTTGCCTTGAAGGTCTTCGTGATCGCCTGGCTGCTCGCCAACGATCATGACGAGCGCATGCCGCGGACCGTTGCCCGGCACCGGCTGCGTTGCGTGTTCCCAGAGCGCGCAACGCCGGCATTCGTCGAGCAATGCGGGCGCCTGCTCTGGTTCGACGCCGGGTTTAGGCTTTCTCGTGGTCATGTCCGTTCGTTTAGGCTTTCGTGATGCGGCGCGCGTCGAGAGTCGATGAATGACGCATCGCCTCGGCAAGACGGCACACAGCGGCGGCGTGCTCGCACGTGGCGACCGCGCACGCGCGTTCATCCTTCAGCAGATACGCGATGAAATGCTGTGCATCGAGATCACCCGCTACTTCGACGCCGTCCGGCTTCCTTCACATACTCAAGATAGACAAAGGTCTTCTCGTAGCGGTAAGTTCAGAAGTAGGACTCGTTGCCGCCAATGATGTCCAATTGGCCGCGCAATCGTCATCGATTCGAGACGAATGCTTCACGTTGGCCTCCCGACGCGAGCAGCTGTTCACGAGACTATGGCACGGTCGCTACCCTTGCCCACTCCGCATCGCTAACAGGTCTATTCTGATAATCGATCTTATTGAAATACCCACTCGCCATGCGAAACCCACTGCGCTGCGAGCCGTGCCTGAGGCACAGATCGTCATGTAACAGCTTCAAAGGTTACGGTTGACCTGCATCAGGCCAATATCGAAATGGGACGGGCCATTGCGCACCGCGCAACAGGTTGTTTGGAAGGCTGATATGCACGTCATGGCGGAAACCACTTCAGGACCCTGAGAAGTCGGTTGGAACCGCAAGAAGCGGATCATCGTTTAGCGTGAAGGTAATCGGCGGACGGACGAAAGAGCCCAACGCGGAGCACTCCTTCTTCTCAAGCGCCCAATCAACCGGACTATTCTTTGCGGCCCTATTTCTTTTGTTTGTGCAAGCGATCAAGGAGGTAGTCGACATCGTTGACGTTCAACGGTTGCAGTTCGAAAAGCTGGCCATCATAAGCGGCCGAGTAGTGATTGATAGTGTTCTTTAAGAGTTCGGTTACAGAGTCAAGATCATCCCAATTGAGAGGAGCTTCATTCGATAGGCGTTTGCGGTCAAAAAAGTGAACCTTATCGAAATGCGCGTGAAACTTATCACGTCGAATCTTGAAGCTCTTCAGGCAAGAAAGATTTCTTATCTTTTTACGATGTTCGTTGATTGCCTCTAGAGTGATTGGTTCACGGTTAAGCATCCAATGGCCATCCGGATAATTGTTGCGGCGCTTGAGCTGATCGATCGCGAATAGTTTTCTGTTGTGTTCGACGAACATAAGAAAATTGAAGATCCCGCGCTCCGCCTGTTCGTCAAATAGCTTGTCGATCCAAAGCACGACCGCCGAAAACAATGCATCGGCAGTCACGGAGAAGAAGGCTGGCGCAATATTCATCTCTTCGAGTCGGTCAGCCCGCCGTTCATACAGTTTTCGATATAACGTAGCGTAACTGATCACTCGCGTTGCTTCGTATTCCAAGTACTGCCGATAGTCTATAAATCTTTGCTCTAGTTCAGAAGTACACATTGGTTAGCTCGCACATAGCTGACTTTAATATGGGAAGTCATCCCCGCTATACGGCTAAGTATGCTATTAACGCAACCAATCCACTAGTAGTCGTTGACGCAGATGTGCGATGATCGCGAGGAGCGTCCGAAATCCATTGGGCGTGTCGCCATGCTCAACCATCCGCCCGCCCCCGATCGATGTCTCTGATGCGTCTATTGTACAAAGCCACGTGGACGCCCACACCGGCGGGCCGGAACCTCTCGGGTTCGACTACCTAAAAGCAATCACGGCGGGAGCATTTGGCGCTCTCAGGCGAATGTAACGGAAGCACCTTCAGCACAGAAGTGTCGCTTCAAACGGCCCAGGCGCCTTGCGCGCGTGTTCACGAAAGCATGCAAAAGGCCGAGGTAATGTCCCAAGGTCCCAGTTACCCGCATCGATCACGTCTATTCGAAATGACCGTTCTTTGGCCGCGTCCGGGCACTCATTGTTCGAACGTTCGAACCTATTCTCGCCCGACCTCATCGGCCGTACTCGACCCCTTACGGTCGCTCAAGGTACCGCAAAGTGAATGGCCGTTCCGCTAGCTAATGGTCTTTCGCCAGCCGAACCGAACCGACTGACCGGTAGCAGCCGTTTGCATCAGAGTCCCAGGGGCCAGTTATACCTTGGAGCGATCTAAGGACGTTTTCAAAAAAGTGCGTGAGCCGCTGGCGGCTACAGACGCGCTAACTTTGGAACCGACGGCCGAGCCGTGGCGCCCGATGCCAGAGATGAAATTTTACGATGCGGTTATCGTTGACGATGCGAAAGCTGAGGGAGGCGATCGCTTCGCCAGTCGATTCATCTTTCCAGCCGTGTTTCAATGAGTCGGTCTCAGAATGGTCCTTCGAGTAGCAATGGTGCTCACATTGCCTTAGCGCAAACTAAGGGCACGCTTAATATTGAAAATTCTGTGGCATGTCCTAGAACTAAAAAGAAGATCACTTGCCCATTCTGGCTCGGATGATATGCGAGTCTCACCAAACATTAGACCTAATTGGCATCGCCGTCGACTGTGTTCGAGTTGCTGCTGTGGCTTAACGTTGCTTGGGCTGACGGATTCGCTCGCATTCGCTTTTCCGGTTTCTGAGCCGTCGCCGCAAATTCCAGGGGAAAGGGTCAAGGGCTGCGGTTTTTCCGAAAGCGACCACGCAATCGATTCGCGAGACTATGTTTTGTCGTGCGGCGTGCCGGTCTTCGATGAAGGAGTTCAAATCGAGCAAACTCTTCTGAACAGGGTGTTCCGTGTTTCTCCTGAATTTCGCTTCTTCAATGATATTTTCGCACCAACGGCAAAGACGGAGCGACTTCAAAAGAGAGCATCACGAATTCTTTTCGGAGTGCATCTAGTGCGCCATGAGATCACGCTCAACCCTAAATTCTGGGAGTCCAGCCTTATTGGCATCCTGGCTCACGAATGGGCGCATGCCTACCAGTTCCGGAGTGGACTGCAAGAACTAAAGTTCATACAAGAACTTCATGCAGACTTCTTATCCGGCTGGTATCTCGGGTTGAAAGGTCAAGTGATAAATTCTGAAGCGTTTTCTGAGACACTTTTTGAAAAGGGACAGAAAAATACAGGGTTCTTCGATCCAGATGCCTATGGCTCCCCGGAACAAAGGGTCAATGCGATGTTGAACGGATTAGAAAACGGAGAGCGTACGGCCAGATCACGCGATTTTATCGACGTCGATACGGCTGCGAATAAGGGCTATCATTTTGTGGCTGAGATAGCTAGGGGCGCAAGATGAGCCGACCGAAATTAATAATCTTCGTGTACGCTGCGATATGCCTTACTTCATCGCTATCTAACAGAGCAAGTGCAAATTGTGCACCGTTTGAACGCATTCAGTTGGAATCACTGAATTTCTTTCGCGGCATTCATGGAGAAAAGGACGAAGACCTAGAGGACGTTTGGACTAGTAAATTTCGATTACCCGGATCCCGAGACTGTCAGATAGAGGAGACTCACTCTAGCGACCTGTTCTCAGGATCGTATCAATGTACCTGGTATTTAACCAAGGACATCAACGCAGAACTGCAGGCCCGAAACGCCTACGAGGAACTAATAGCCGACATCCTTCCGTGTGTCTCCAAGCCTGAGTCGATCTCACGGCGAAAAACAACAGGCCGACCGGGGGAACGGGCATCAATAGACGACCCATATCCGAATATGCCAAAGGCGCACCTGCGAAGCGTAACTGTCGGTTATAAATACTTTAGCAACCGGTGGATGATTCAACTGGACTATGACATATTTGAAAATAAGTAGTATATTTTCAAAAATCACCCTTTTCTCGGTGCTGGGTGCTTCGCCAACTGCTTGCCTTGCAGAACCATTCTGCGACGGCTTAAAGCGCGTGCTCGGTGAAACATCTACGCTGTTCAAGGGACTTCGTGGCGATTTTGATTTTGAGGTGGATAAGTATCGCGCCACGGTGCAATTGGGGCAACTGAGGACATGCTTTACGGAGGGGAATTCCCATGTCATGCATTATCGATGTAGCACATCGATTGGCAGTGACAACGACGCAGAAGCAGACTCTACACTGCGCACGCTAACTTCCGCCACGTTGGAGTGCCTCGGGTCTAATCGCGTGAAAATCAGTCGAAGGACAGAACGGAACGTCAATCTCAAATTATCGCCGGACGGTAATGATATATCTATCCGCAAGCACCTCGCCCGTCCGGAAAGCGCTCAACCCTATTACAGAATAATATTCGAAATCACCGTGGTGGATCTAAACAAGTAAGGGGAAGGTATGTGCAGAATCGAAGTGCTTGTGCTTGCTTCTGGGTTACTGTTTCCCATGACTGCTGGGTCTGCCGGTTTCCCTCAATCAGCTTCGGCGAGCGACTGGCCGCCGAATCCGTCCGACGCAGGAATAGTAATTGATCCTGTGCAGACCTCGAAACCATTACCGCCGCCGGGATCCACTGAACCCGACACGGCTGTTATGGACAACGAGCAGAAGAAGACGAAGTGCGCCGAGTACCGAGCGAAGACCGGACATGACCTCAGTATATGCCGCTAAGGTGGCAAAAATCCTATTCGCTATGCTCTTGATAGGGCGCGCGCTAGTTGCAGGCGCAGCCGCTGGCGATGCGCGCGAAGCAGAAAAGCTTGAGCTTGAAATCTATCGGCTTGAGGTCCCAGCATTGCTCAAAAAAATCCAAGCTTGTGAAAGTGGATCAGTTCGGCTACCAGAGAGCGCTATGTCGACTGCCACAGCCGCTTATAGCCGCTATCTGTCAACGTACTACGAACAAGAGGCGCGGATGCGCGTGACGCGTGCGGACATCTTTGCCTGGCAGATTTTCGCCGCAAACTGCGTCCTCGCTTTGGTGGCCGTCGTGTCCATCGCCGGCGTCTCATTTGCGGGTCTTCAGCTTTGGGCCGCATACCGGATCGCTCGAACTGAAGCGACCACCATCGAACTTGAAGTGTCAAAGGAGAAAATTCGCCTTCAAACCAGCGTGATCGGAATCGTGGTGCTGGTTATCTCTGGATTTTTCCTGATTATTTTTCTGCACGACGTATACAAGATCGATTCGCCCGACGCAAACGCTCGGCAGACCTTGCACAAGTAGGAAACCTTGGCCGCAGTTTTGCTGTGGTCGGGACAGCCGCTAAGGTTCGCGCGGTTTGCGAAGCGTTCGTTCTGCAAAAGATTCCTGACGTCTCCCGAAATTCATGGGAGACATGTACTTGCCGCAAAGCATGTCGCCCGTTTCGTGGCGAGACTTCTTTTTTGTTGCTGATGACGTTGGCGGAGATAATGGTGGAGAACTGGGTCTCAACTCCACATTCATACCCATGATCGAAGGGTTCACCACAGTTTGAGTCTTCTTAACTGTGTAGAGCTCGCTCTCACAAGATTGCTAGTTAAAGCGCAAAATTAAAAAGAAAAACGTGCTCCCGCGTATTTCCAGTGGCGCGCGGCTTTACTGCGTAGAACAACTGTCCATGTGAGTTTGACTTTTTTAGCGCGTTATGTCTGGCGATCGTTCCCGTTCTTTTGCGATCTCCGAGACAGGCATGCCGGTGTCTTTCGCCAAAGCGGTGGCCGTCCGCCAGTAAATTCTGACGCTCGAAACCCTTCCAGGATCGTCTGTCGTCAATCTTTTTGTTTAAAAGATTCTTCCAATCCTCGTGGACCGGCATAGGCGACGGGGCCATAAGCGGCCTGGTAAAAGTGTCGGAAGAGCAGGACGGCTCCGGCGCCTCCCCAGTCCGGCTGCATCGTCAGTAAGAATCGGGAGCGGCCGTTCCGCGGCTTCATGCCATCGAGGGAGATCCGCAGGGGCGCGGTCGGGTTTCATACGGAACCGGCCCCTCGAGTGGCCGAACTATGAAACAGGCGCGCGGCACTAACTGGCCGGGAAGCGACCGGCCAATACCTTCAGACTTCGGTCCGTTCGGCCAACACGAGAGCGTTGCCTACCTCGATACCAAGGTATCGAATTGTGCTCTCAAGCCTATTGACTGTAGTCAATAGGCTTGACTATCTCCCGCGCGGAACTATGTCCCGTAGCGAACGAGACTGACGGGACGACGTCAGCCGGCCGTGCGTAGCGGGACATAGGCATGGTCTACAGGCCCTTCAAGAACGCCAGCAATCGGTCATCGGTAGACGGCGTCAAGCAAACGCAAGCGCGTGTTGTGCCAACTGGCATACATAACTGACCGAGTATTGCTGCCCGATCAGCCAACCGACGAGCGCATTAAGGTGCTCCCCAGTTGCGCCTCTGATGGTGCAGACCAGCGCGGCAGCGCTCTCATAAGAATCACCCATGGTCTTCTCCTATCAGGCGAAAGTGCCTGCAAAGGGAGAATGCCAATGTCTAGCGTCGATGCGGGAAAGCCACACCGGACGGGGTTCTCAGTGAGTGCGGGACATAGTTCCGCGCGGGAGATAGTCGAGATTCGTATGGCCCAAGAGTAATTGAACCGCGCCGGACCGCCAGATGGTAAGGTCAACTCCGATCAACATTTCATGCAGCACGAAGTCCCGGGGCAACGGTGCATTCGATTCGCGCTAAAACTCAAGATTTCCGCCAGCAGGTCAGTAAGCGATCTGCTATCTTTCAAAACAGTCAACATTGCTACCATTGTAAGCAAGGGAAATGACCATGGTCACGCCCGATCTCCTCTTGAAAGCGGCGGAGAAAGCTATTGACGTACTGAGGTTCAGAAGCAGTCAGCGTGTTCAATTTGTTCAGCAGGTACTTCAACCTGCTTTTCGTGACTTAGAGACGGCGATCGCGGACTACGATCAGCTTTGGACCCACCTCAGAATCCGCATTGAAGACCTGTCACAGAGCGAGGTCATTGATGCTGAATTGCTGCGAAAGCTTCGGGCGGATGTGGTCACCATGCGACAAACCAAACTGATCGAGCGACGCAAGGTAGCCGGCCTCGCGAAGCGGCTTAGCGAAAGCCCCGAAGTGGAGATCAGCTCATTTGGTCGCAACATTCTCAACATCTTCGAGTTACTGCCGGGCGCAGAAGGCAGTGACTCGCGTTTCGGTGTAGTGGCCGAGAAGATGAAAACGTGTCACGGCGGAAACTGCCAAACTTTCCTTGCAGGCGTTGCTTGCGACGCCGAAAGAGATCAAGTTGATCTCCGCAAGCATTGGGCGGAGTTGTCGGACGAGTATCACCGTCTTCTCGTTAATGCGCTTCATCGTCAGTAGAGAGTTCTATACGAAGCTGGCGCGCTGAAGGAGGGCGGCATCGAAGACGACGGCATGCTGCCGCTCAACTTCGGGCGGCAACATGATTCGACTGTCGCGCCATCCTGGGATGGCATCTAACTCGTCGACGAACTTTCCGAGCGCATTCAAGATGCGCACACTCGCTGGCTTTCCGTCGTTGCCCAATGGTTCCCCCGAAGAACTCATGGCAAGCGGCGTCAGAAATGCACTCCTAGGCTCACGCGTCGGCACGCAACGCAAACCGCGTGGTTACACGCGACAAGGGGCTAAGGCTAACGTGAGAACCGACGCCGCGGAAATCTACCCAGTGCAGTCGGCTCTAGCCGACCCCAAGGCGAGGGTCGACGCTCAAGTACCTAGATGGCGCGTCTCAGGCGCAACAGCCAAATAGCCGACATTCGCTGTCTGTCGAACAGTCCGACGCGAGTCGATGGAGCCCGGGCCTGCTGAGCGACGCCCTACCGTTTGGTGCGTTACCCCACATATGAGCAATCCGCACATCACAGAACCTACTGATCTTACCTACGCTTCTCTTAGTTTTCGGCGCGCAAGAAAGCAATATGAAACCGAAGCCGATCAAACGTTTCTGGGAGTATCAGCTACGTTATGACAGTTGGGGCTCAGCTTCCCAGTCGCCACTGGCTCTGCTTGGGACTGTTCCGAACTCAGGTATCTTCGTCGAAGATGCACGAGGCGAGGCAAGCCTAAAGTTCGATCCTGCCATTCCGAATCCGTAGCTCGATTGTGAGGCCTAAGGTAAGCGCTGATATGAACGCGTGCCAACCGCGACCGGAGCAATAGAGGAAAGTGGATCCTCGCGGGCCGACGGCATCGGCTCATCTTCCAAACCAAGACTGCGGTGAAGCATTGCCGATCTGGTCGCACACGCAGGTGGCCCGAAGGCCTGCGAGCGGAGGGCGCATGTGGGGAATGTCCGTGGCTAGTTGCGCCGCGGTCGCCCGAATGTCCGATTGCCCGCACCGGCGATAGACACCTCATGGCCGACTCCGGAGATTCCACGAGGTCGCTATCACAGCGATCCGGCGCCGCTTCCGCTTTGCACGGGGGCCGCAGGGCGCTTACATAACTTATCCACAGCGTACGCGGATAACTGTGTAGATAACGCCACGACGCAGCCGCTAAGTTCTTGACGGGAACCGTCAAAGCGCATAGTGATGCGACCTGCGCCACGGGCTCTTATGACAAAATAAGGCCACCGACGACAGTCGCGCGCGCCACGTGTTACTATCAATCGTGGAAAGCTCATTAAATGAGTGCGCGATGAAAACTCTCGACGTGTCGCAGGCTACCGCCGCCGCCCAAGCCGGTGGCGTACTGAACGCCATCCTGCGGGCCGACGGCGGCCAGTTCTTTATCGAGTTGGAGACACGGACGGCCGGCACCGCCGTGCTGGTCACCTCCAACAACCGCCGGCCGCGCGCTTTCCGCAACCCGATCAAGGCACTCGAAGTGATCCGCGCGCTCGGCTTGCAGAATGGGCGATTTTCGCTCGAAGCATGGCGACCCGATGAAGCCCAGGCCGATCGGCAGAGCCGACCGGATCGCGCGGAGGCGATGAAGCAGACGCACTCGAATGCGGCCGCCTACGAAAAGTGGTTCCGTGAACAGGTCGAGGAATCGTTGAACGATCCGCGGCCCAACGTGCCGCATGCACGGGTGCAAAGGGAGATGGCCGACAAGAAAGCCGCGTTGCGCAAGCGGCTCGCGGGCGGCGACGAGGCTGAATCTTGATCGTCGAGTGGCGAGCAAAAGCGCGCGAGGACCGTAATAACATCTTCGACTACATCGCTGAGGACAACCCCAGGGCCGCGCTCGAACTGGACGACGAGATCGAGCAGAAGACGGACGCCCTGCCCGAGCATCCCGAGCTTTACCGCATCGGCCGCCGTCGCGGCACGCGCGAAATGGTGTTGGCGGCCAATTACGTCCTGGTGTACCGGATCTTGAAGCGAACCGGCATCATCGAAGTCGTGCGCATCGTCGGCGCGCGACAGAACTATGGAAGGCGAGCGCGGCGATGACGAACGGAAGCACGACCACGCGGTGGCACGAGCAAACCATATCGACGTGGGTAGCCTTCGATTGGCGAGACACTCGATCTATTAGCATTCCTTATAATAAATCGTTGAATTCCTTTATGTGAAGTTTTGGCTTATGCCACTTATGTCAGGTTCTATCCGCAGGCCGTCGCTCTCGCGCCTTCGGTGTTATACAGATCCTGTTCCTCTTAGATTCGGACCGACATGGCGAAAGCGTCCGCCGCGCGCGCTACAGCCGGAGATGCCGTTCGACGCCGAAGAAGCGTTCCGGCTTCGACTGCGCCCGGTGGTCAACGGGAAGCGGCGCGGACAGCGAAATCGTGTTGTCACCGCGTCCATCGACGTTTGAAAAGCCGTCGTCGGTGACCGCGTCGCTGAGCTTTTTCTTCTGCATCACAATATCGATCTGACGCCGCTCGACAGTATCGACCAGATGCGGATACAGCATGTCGAGCGTGGGCATCAATGCCTCCGCCGTCTTCAGCCGCCGTTCGATGAGACTGAAGTAGCGGTCCACGCGGCCCACGCGCTGTTCGAGGTCGCCCGGCGTCCATGCCAGCCCGTAATGCATGACCCGATCGCAGAACAGGTGCAGGTTCACTCCCTCGCGGATGGCGTCGGTGCCGACCATCACCCAGGGCATGCCGGGCGTGTTGAACTGCTGGATGGCGCGCTTCTGGCCGCCGCTACCGCCTACCACGCCCACCACCGGATCAAGCACGTTGAGGAAGTCGAAGTCGGTCTGTCCTGCGCGTGCGTCCAGCGTTTCGCCTTGCGCCTCGCCGATCGCCGACGAGAAGATCAGCACGTATTGCTGCGCCCACTGCTGCCACACGCCGCGCAGGCGCACCGCATCGATATCCTCGCTGCCAAGCCAGCGCACGAAATTATCGAGCATGTCCTCATCGTCCGTCTGCGCGGCCCGACGGTCGGCGCACAGCAAATCGAGCAACGTATCCGTCAGCCGCATGTACTGCGACAGCACGCGCACGAGCACCTGACGCCAGAGCACGTTTTCCCTGAACGCGCGGCGTTTCGTCACATCGTCCGGCAGTCCGCGTTCGCGTCCCGGCAGCGCCAGCGTTCCGGCCCAGGCGCTGTCTTCGATCCGCGTCCACAGCGAGCGATACAAGAACAGCTTCTTGTCGCGCCGGTCGTCGCGCAGGGTATCGCCGGCCGGCGCGGCGCATCGCACCGATGCGGGATAGACCGCTTCGAGCACAGAGCGCCAGAACGCCGCTTGCGTCTCATCCATGCCGAATACAAGCCGAGCATGACGCGCGAGGCAGTTCCACACGAGATAACGCGTCTGCCGCAAACGGCGCTGCCTGCCGTTGTCCATTGCGAAGGCATACGATTCCATCCATACGTCGTCGGGTACGGCGTCGCATGCGCGCTCGGGCGAGACGCCGCCCTCCGCGCACAACCGAAGGAACCAGTTGTGCTCGAAGACAAGCGCATGGCGATAGCCGTCTTCGAACTGACGGCGGAAACGATACAGCCAGCCGCCGCTGCGCAACGCCATGCGCAGCGGATTGGTCTCATCGCTGTCGTCGCCGGCGTCGGCTTGCGCTTCGTGCACGTCGTTATCGTCGTCGATGGCTTCGTCGGCGCGGAATGCATCGGCCGGACGTCCGCCTTCCGGAAACACGCCCGTCTTCCAGTCGAGCCGGTGCTGCCAATAGCCGCTGCATCGCTTCTCGATCGACTCGAAGTAGCTGCGCATCAAACGCTTCTGCAACGACCTGACGCTGCTGATGCGGCGGCAGAACACGAGTGTCTTCGATCCGCCCGGTTCCTCCGTATCCCGCCTGCCGAGCGCGCGCCGGGCCAGCTCGGCGCCGACGGCATCGAGCTTGGGATGCGGCAGACTGAAACCGAACTTCTCTTCGAAGCCTCGGCTGAGCGTGCTCACATACTGGGCATCGGGTGCGGTCGAGTCGGGTGCGCCGGCGTTCGGATCGGTCAGGAAATCGTCGCGGACGTCTTCTTCATCGCCGCTGTCGGCGTCGCTCTCCCGCGGTTCGCACCCACGATTGTTCCTTGCGGCACGCGCTCCGATCTTGTTCCTCAGCGAGTCCTCGAGGCTCTCGAACGAAGCGAGGTAGCCCGTCTTGAAACGGTTGCCCTGATTGTCGAGGACGTCGACCAGATGCTTCTGCACCAGCGCGATGGATAGGGTATCGAGCGACGACTCGCACTTCGAAGCGAGCGACACTGTGTCGTCGCGCCGGTAGGCGCCTTTGCCGAGCGGCTTGTTGTTCACCACAAACGTTCGGGGACGCCGGATCATGTACCTGGACAGTTCGCGCTTCAGTTCCAGCAAGTCGTGAGCAGACTTCGGCGAGCGCTGCGCGATCAGGGTGCCGCGTGGCGCATCGGCATGCGTATCGCCGGGATAGGTGTTGAAAAGCGTGGCGATATTGGACACGCCCGAATGGGCCGGCGTCGCGCTTACGAACAGCCAGCGCTTCGCCACGCCCTTGAGCAGCGTGCGCAACACGGCGTTGGTCTGATTAGTAGGGTTGCGCAGACACTGCGCCTCGTCGACGACCACCAGGTCGAAGTGGATCTCATTGCGTCTGAACCATGCATTCACGGCTTTTGCGAACGCCAGGTTGTAGACGCGGCTGCGTGTGTCCGGCGAACAGGCGGGCGGCAAGGGCGGGAAATCGTCGATCTCGGGGAGATTGAGCCGATCGAACGAAGCTTGCCAGCCGAGCTTGTCGTCCACATTGAACGGACGCATGAAGCTCGGATGCCGCAGCAGGTGCACGACGCCCTCCTGCCTGACCTCACGCAGCCATTCACCGAGACGTTCATGACGATGCAGCCTGCCGACCACACGTTGCGTGTCGATAAAATCGCCAAAGCGACTGGCGTCTTTCATCCAGCCATCCTGAACGTTTTCACGCGGCGTGATGACGAGGATGCGCGCGTTTGCATCGACATGGCGGCGCCAGCCGATCACTCCGAGCGCCTGCATGGTCTTGCCGAGGCCGACTTCATCGGCGAGAAAGGCGACCGGGTGTTCGTCGAGAATGCGGCACAGCGCGGCCACGCCCTCTTCCTGCAAACTCACCATCGACTCGCTCGCGCCGAAACGTCCGCCGCAGTCGAAGCGAAACAGTCGGCCGATTTCCCTCGTCGTTGCGCGCATCTTCATGTTCCGCTTCTCAGGGTGGGCATAACGTTGGCTGCGCGAATCGATTTCTTTAACTGGCTCAGATACCACGACAGAACATCGACTGCCGAACTCGAAGAGCCACGGCGCTTCAGGTCTTCGGCGATCTCGCTCATCACCTGTCCGCGCAATGCCGCGATATTGCCGGCAAGCCTCTTGCGCGCCGGCGCGGCTTCCCGCAACCTCGGCTCTTCGCTCAGCAGCGCCTCGCATTCCATGCAGACGATCAGTTGCGCCGCGGGGGCCTTGCTGCTCTCGCAGATGGAATCGACCAGCGCGACGACACTGTCGCTGCGGCTCACGAGCAGTTCGAGGCGGCGTTTGGGCGCGCCGTCTTCCTCCGCCAGCTTGCGCCGCATGCCCTTTAGCGCCTGGAAAAAGGTGAAGAGATCGAATGCTTGCGCGCGCTTGGCCGTCTCGATGGAAAGAATTTCGCCATGATCGAACGCGTCGGCGGACGCATCGCCATCGTCGGCCGGCAGCGGCTCGGTGGTGGCACCATTGCACCACGACTCGATGATCGATTCCGACGTCAACGGCTTTCCATACCTGGCAGTCGAGTCCGCCAGATTCAGCTCGGCGACGATGCCGACGCCCGCCTGTTCGCCGCATTGCATGCGAAAGGCGCGAGACGCGAGCTTGCCCGCCATGTCGCCGGTTCGCTGACCGTTGCTGAGCCACACTTCAGGCAAGGCCTCGATCGACAGCAATACCTTCGCGTCCGCTTCCAGGTTGCCTTCTAGCTTCCAGGAGAACTTCTCGCTTTTCCAGTCATAGGAGACGTGCACGTAAAAAGGCAAGGGCGCCGGTTCTTCATCCTGGCTCATCTCGGGCAAGTCGCCAACGTTCTGCGCCCGCGTCCCCGGCCATTTGATTGACGTGACGTCGAACAACATTGACTCGACGTTGCCGAGCGCTGCGCCGCCGTCCTTGTTCCAGAACAGGCCGCGTTCGGTGAAGTTGCATGATCCGATGCCCGTCACCGGCCCCGCGACCGTCTCGATCTCGTATAGCTTCACATGATGGAAGCGCCCGCCATCCTCCTTCCAGGTTCTGACCTGCGGCGCGCAATCCGCCGCCGCGAGCGTCTGCGTGACGTCGCGGCCGAGAAGCACGTCCTTGAACGACGGCGGACATCGCGCCGTGATCAGTTCGACGGGCACGCCGTGAAGCGCGGCCGCCGTGCGGGACACACCGCCCCAATACGGCGACGCCGCACGCACGCCAGAAATCGCCCGGTACTGGCCCTCGACGAACGCCCACATCGATTGATGCAGCGGCGAGAAGTAGAGCCGGACGCCGCGCTTTTCTTCGTAACCGATGCCATCCGGATCCGTCTGCGCTCGCCGCAGCGGAAGTTCACCGAGCAGGGCTTGTGCGTGCGCCAGTGCGTCGTCGTCGCCGACTGCGGCGATGCGTCCTTTCAGCCATTCGAGGAAACGGCCGACCGCCTTGGCCGCGTGTTCCGAGCGCGCATGCACCCAGGTATCCGCGAAACCTTCACAGGATTCGCCCCACGCTTTCAGACTCAGATTCGCAGACATCACGGCGACGTACATCCACAGCACGCCGTCTTTTCTGCCTATCAGAATGATGTTCTTCGGATGAAAGAAGTTGTGCTCGATGAAAACCGAATGCACGGCGTATCGATACGCCTTGCGGCTTGGCCGCTGCTTCGAAGGATCGCAAAACACGGCGACGCGGGTCTTGGGCAGTTCGCGATGAACGGTCTGTTCCCGCGATGCGCGCGACGCATCCGCATCCGCCTGAAACAACGCGGGCAGCACGTTTTGATTGAAGAAATCGGCGTTGAAGTTGAAGCTCGTGAACAAGGCGACATCGAGTGAATCGAATGCCGATGCAACTTCGCGCAGGCGTTCGCGGATCTTCATGCTCTTATGGTCCTTTCGCTTGCGACCTTGCGCGTAAGACTTTCGAATGCGTAGAGATAGTAGCTGTTAAGCCAGGCCGTCGCCGGCGACAGGTCACGCTGCGCAGGCCGCGGTCCGACAAGACTGCAATCGAGCTTGCCGGCTTCGTCGAACGCGATCCACGGCGCGTTCGAGCGCGACTTGCTGATCTTTCCGTGATGCTCGATTAGCGAACGGACCAGGCCGCGCTTGCTGTCGAGATCGAGCGCCAGCAGCGCTTGAGCGCGTTCCAGCGCGAGTTCGCGATAGTTTCCCGACGATTCGAAGCGCGTGCGGGCCGTGCGCAATTCCGCGACGTCGATGTCCAGCGTGGCGGCTACGCGGTCGGCGTTGCGCTCGTCGGCACTGCAGATTGCCTGGAAGATCGCATCGAGCGGCGCGATGTATTGCTCGCAGTGGATGACGTTGCGCAGCACGTCGGCGTGCGCGGGCATGGCGTCGATCGCCTCGCTCAGAAATGCGTTGAGGTTGCGTTCCAGCGCGGCGCGCCGGATCAACAGGCCCGCGAGACTCGTGGTGATTGGCGCCTTCGATGGCGTCACGAACGCTTCCCGCAGTTGGCGCCTGAACGGCAGACGCCGCAGGATGTCCGTCAGTTCGCGCGATACCGGATTGCGGATCGGGTCGCTGCGGCGCGCGTCGCCGATTTGCGCCAACAACGCTTCGATGGGCTTGAAGAGCTTCCTGATCACCGGCGTTTCGTCGATGATCTTTCGCCAGAATTGCGCGTCGCAGATACGGTCGTCGGCGTCGATGAGTCCGGCCCGCAGCGCAGGTCCGCGATACAACCCGTAGACCCCGTTGGTCAACTGATTGTCCAGCAGATGCGAACTCTTGCCGAGGCCGAACCACAGTTTCTTGTCGCCTGAACCTAGACGCCTCGAGCCCGGCAAGACCCAGTCGCGGTCTTCGACCCGGCTGGCCCGGGCAAAAGCCTGCTCGATGAGCAAAAAGAACTGTCGGAACGTGAGCCGCGAAACATCCATCGCTTCGGCGATCTGCGGCCACCAAGCATGCGCGATCAGCAGTATGTGAAAACCTTCGGCATGCTGGCTTGCCGCCACGAGGTCCGGCACGATATCGCGCGCCCGGTGCTGCCAAACGGCCTGCGTCCCCAGCGGATCACGGCCGCTCAGGGGCAGAGAAAGCTCACTGTCTTTCTCGGTCAATACAAACACTTGTTCTCCGGCAAGGCGTGGAGGAAACGGCGTTCGATTCGGTTCAGGTTCGCGCAAGAAGCGCGGGTTCGAAGGCGACAGCGGGTGCATCGCCCTTTTCCAGCGCTTTGAGCACCTTGTCCTTCATCGCATTGTTCATTCGGTTCGGATACAAAGGATTGCCGCTGGCCGCATCGGCTCTCCAGTGGTCGGTGAACACCCTCCCTGCCTCTTCGGCCGTCCGCTTGACGCGTGGCGGCGGCGGCAGTGCCGCGGCACGCCACTCGCTCACCTGCATCGCCCACTCGTGTTCGGCCTCACTCCAGTCGTACTCGGCCACGCGGCGCTTCTCTTCTTCCCAGTTCTTTTTGTAGCCTTCTCCCGGCCCGCCGCTGCCGTTCACCGCAAGGCACGCGAGATTGGGCAGACCATGCTTCGTGCAGAACACCTCGATCGTCAGCAGGCGATTGCCGATCGACGTTGGAATAGCGTTCTGCGCGATGGGATCATCGGGAAACTCTGCCTTGGCCCGCGCAACAAGTTCGCCATAGCGAATCGTCTTGCCGGAGTGCTCGCGCGCGAGCTCCCGCAAGTATCGATAGTAGATTTCCCCGAGGTGTACATCGTGAAGCGTGAATTTTTCCATGTCTTTCTTGTGTTATACCGGCACGATACGACGCAGCCAGTGCTATCCCGCCGCCGGCCAGTTCGGTCCGATCAACTGGCCTTAACTGCTCACACTTCGATAGCCCGCATCGAACATACGGTCCGCGCTGCGATCATACATGGCGACCGTACGGAACTGCACGTCGTATGCCCGTTGTCCGACGTCGCGGCAACAAATCGATGCCGGCAATCAGACGGTAGATCCTCTCGCGAGGCGCACAGCGGTGTCATCTGCCCGCTCAGCCCCACGCTCCCGCATTTGCCGGGACAAAAAGCGTTTAGTCGTTTGCGCCTCAAGCGCTACATCGAACGTCATCAAAAAACTCGGACGTACGTCAATCCCACTTGTTGATCGCCTTGATGAACGATCCATGCGTTAACGGATAGCCGGTCAAAGACTTGAGACTCTTTTTCGATGCCGCGCCGCCACGCGCTCCAGCCGCACGCGCTAACGATGAATGCGGAGAGCTGATTGCCGCCGCGGGATACGCGGAAAATGCGCGCCGCCGTGCGTCATGCATGAAGATTGACCGCAGGGATGACATTATCGCTGCGGGATGGGACAAAAGATGTCTCGCGCTCCGCGCACCGAAGAAATCAGAGCGTGCGCTGCGGCAGGGTCACCACCATGGCTGAGAACTTCATGCAGCGAGATCCGTGGCCGTATTGTTCGTGCCGTCGGCGTGACCTCGCGACCTAACCTAGCTGACTTGACCGCCCGGTATGACGACGGGACAGTTCGGCCTCAATCTCGGCCAACTGGCCAGCCGACGCTACATCCATACGCAGCTCCTCGCCCAGCGAACTCCCGAACTGATCGATGACGGGGGTGCCTGTCTTCGATGGACTGCTCTATCCTTTTCGAAACAATTTTCCCGCGCCGTGCATTGCTCTCTAGCACAGCGCGCAAGCGGAGGTGTTGGTCATCGACGATCTGCTGCCGGCTGAGCATATGGGCTGGCCTGCCTTCGTTGTCTATTGCCGCATTGGAGCGGTCAATGTATGAGATCTTCGACCGTGCCGTAGCATGCGACGACCACATCTAACTGGTTCCGGCGGAGGCAAGATAGATTGCGGTCTTCGACGGTGAAAGGCGCATCGGCGTGCCGCGTTTAGGCGAACGTGGGACGAGCGCCACGTCCGCACGATGTCGTTTCAGACATTGTCTAAGGCACATCAAAATAAATAGGAATACCAATGAATGATAAGACGGCGTTATGTCAAGCACTGACTCGCGCCAGCGGCGGGTTACGGAGACCCTGGCAGTCAGCTATCGTTCCAGCCAGTTCTCAATCGTGAGTCCGCGGATACGGCTGAACTCTTTGGTATTGTCGGTCACGAGTATGAGCCGCAACGCATAGGCGTGAGCGCCAATCAAGAGATCGTTACCGCCTGTAGGTTGGCCTGCCGACTCCAACTCGGCGCGGATGCCGCCATATTCTGCGTCGGCGGGGGCGTCTAGCGGCAATACAGGAATTGTTGCGAGGACAGCCTCTACCTTGGCAAGCAACTTCGCGGAGCCTTTTTTAGCGCATCCATAGCGCAATTCCGCCGCAACGATGATGCTCGTGCTTATCGTCTTTGGATCAATTTGTTCGATACGACTTGCAACCTGCCCGAAAGGATTTCGGATCATGTCGCTGATAATGTTCGTGTCCAGCATATAGCCGCTCAAAATATATCCTCTGGGCGAGCAGGCATGTCGTCGATTTCCGGAAACTGATCTTCGGGCCCAAGCGGTGGCTCCTGTCTCCACGCGGCCAATAATTCAAGAATGTTTGCGGGCGTTTTCACCGGTTCGATGATGAGTTTGTCGCCCTCACGATGAATCAAAACACGATCGCCCGGCAACTCGAACTCGACGGGAATACGCACCGCTTGGCTGCGATTATTGCGGAACAGCTTGGCCTCTTTGGGCCGCGTTGATGGCATTGGAATCGGCACAGACGCACCTCTTTCATGTATATACAGATTGTATATGCCGCCGATCATAAGGTCAAGGTAGCAACGGCCAATCGGCGCGCTCGCCGCTCGGCGGCTCACTGAGGAGCCTCACGATAGATTCCGACAGGGAGGGCGCGAGGAGTTTACGGTTGGCAACCAGGCACGGAAGCATACTTCGCCAGTTGTCGATCCACGCACGTGCGGCGAGCAACTCCGCCGACTCGATACGCCGGATGGACAAACCCTGCATATCGAGCGTGCCGCCGGTTTTTGATAACGCATCAATCTCAAACGCTGTCTCACTGAGGATAACTAACTCATGTCGGTCGACATAACGGATCCGGAAGTCCGCAAGGATTTGTTGTCCGCCGATGATGACAAACCCGGGGTTTTCACAAAACGCCTCTACGGACGGGCTTGCCTCGAGGATCACCCATTGCTGAAGCGCGACAAATCGATACAGCGTCACCCGCCTTGCCAGCTTCGGACTGAACGCCTCGAAGCGATGGGCGCCACGGAGCCGGGCAAGCGCGACCGGCTGCAGGATTGGCAGAGAATTCCCCATAAGATCAAGACCTTATGGACGGGATTCGAAGTCTAGGAGGTCAGGTGACGATTTTCATTCGGACTTATGCGAATTGACAGAATTCTCTCGCCCGGGCCTCCAGGAAATGTGTCAACACGCCCGCGCCCCGTCCCCTCGCGCTGATTAATGACGCCGCGGTACCGGTGACACTGTTCCTTCGATCTACGGGAGCGCTGCGCTGGTGGCTGACCGTGCACGGCAAAGGCGGCAAGCAACGGCTCGTGCCGGCCACGCGCGAGATGATGATGGAACTGTCCCGCTATCGGCAGCACCTCGGACTGAGCGCCCTGCCCTCGCCCAACGAAAACACCGCGCTCGTCCTGCCGATAGGCGCCACGGCGTCGAACGAACGCGCCGAGACGTGCGCGCCGCTCACGCGCGCGGCGTTTCACACCATCGTCAAGGGCGTGTTCGCAGGTGCCGCCACTCGTCTGCGGCAGCGCGACGATGCGGCAGGCTCGCGCGCCGATCTGCTTGAGAAGGCCTACGCGCACTGGCTCAGGCACAGCGCCGGCTCGCACATGGCCGACCAAAAGATTGACCTGCGCATGGTGCGCGACAACCTCGGACACGCCTCGCTAACGACGACCAGCATCTACCTGCACGTCGACGACGATCGGCGCCATCAAGAGACCGAAGAAAAGCACCGGGTAGACTGGTGACTGAATTGGTCATCATCGGTGTCTTGCGCCCGTTCGAGCGACACGTCTCCCAAACCGGGCGACGTCATGCCAAAATCGCTTGACCGCGCAACACGATGAGCTCGCAATGGAAGCACTTCACTTTGAAGCACAGATTTCGACAAACCGACGCGGCGTGACCTTCGTCCTGGTGGGAAAGAACGGCGCGGTCGAATGCATGAGCGTGCGTGCCGCGATGGAGGCCTGTTTCTGGCTGCCAACCGATGCGGATGATGCCAAGATGTTGAAGACCTTCCACGATGGCGTCCACCGTATTCACGCTGTTGCGCATCGCAAGCTACTCGCGCATCCCTCGACGTGCCTCGAATTGACGACGGCCGATTTCTCCCGCGGCAGAGCGAGAGTCCTATCTCGATCACGCTAGTGGCATGTATTGCTGGCGCAGCTGTGGAGGTCGTTCTTGGGGCAGACGATTAGTTGCAAAATGTGCGGTCGCTAACCGCCATCTCGCGGCCGTAGCTTTACCGGACATTCTTTGAATCAATAGGGAGCTTGCCGAGCGACGCTCTGGGCTTTATTTTCCGTGAGTGTGCATTGCCCGTCACGTTGGGCGGACATCCTCTGTCGTGTCGCGGATCGATCGCGTCGCGAGGCCGGATTCTTCGCGGCTGGCCAAATTGCCTATATCTTTCGGAATTCAAGACATGAGCAACCAGGGTCTCAAAGTGACGGCGCATGCACCGGGCTCACCCGGACAATTCAGCGAACTCGCCGCACAAGTCAGAGAGGCAACGGGCGCCGCCTGCGTAGCTCTGATAGTCGTCGACGCCGCCGGAAATGGTGGCTACAGCATCGCCGGCCCGCTCGAAGCTCAACTCAGCATTCCGCACACGCTCGAAGAGGTCGCTCTCCAGCTCCGCTCACAACTTGCGAGCTCCATCCAGTAACACGCGCTCCACGATCGCAGCCGAACACAGTGCTGCTCACTCACATCGCCCAAGGGGCGAGATCGACCCACTTCGGCCCTTCACCCCATCGGGCTATCAACGAGCACATATAAGGTACAACGGTCATTCGGGCAACCGCCTTGGCCCGATGCGGCCGATTTTCATTCCTTCAGCGCTTCATGTGCCGTGCTTTCGCGGCTACTCCTGCTGCATCCGGGCATGATGGTACTTAATCACATCCATGACCGCGGCCGTCATCACCGATGTTGAGACTCCAAACATCAGGATGCCGTTGGCGGCTTCAATTGGGCCAAGCATGCGCCATTGCTTGGACATGACAATGTCGCCGTAGCCCAGAGTGATGAAGTTGACCGCGGAGTGATAAAGAGCAGTGGCAAAATCTGAAAACTCGCCTAAGAACATGAACAGCGCAGCCCAGATTGCCATTTGGGCGAAATTGCAGAGCAAGGTCATCAGCATCACGGCGATCAATAGCAGGACGTCCACCCATAGCAAGTCCTGACTCTTAAAGTTGCGCCGAAACCGCGCGTAACGGCGCAGGCAGATGGCTACCACCACGCCTTGCAGCAACAGGCACAGGACCATGGCCGGAGCGGCGGCCAGCACATTGTGTAGCATGATTGACTCCGTCTTCAGGGGGACCGTGCAGGCAAAAAATGCACCGCATTCGGGACGCGGAGATTGCAAGTTTAAAACTTCCTTTCCCGGCCGATCATGGACACGTTACGTCAGCCGTACCCAGCCAGGTCCCGCTCCAAATATTGCCGAACGGTCGCATACTGAGCGAAGCAGTTGCCCGAATGTCTGAGTGCGGATACAGACGAACGACGGCTCATTAGTCGACTGCTGTCCGACGCGATCGGCAGAAACACGCGATGCTTCTCGTGCGCTCGACATCCGGTGAGCGTATTTCCCTTTCGGAAATGCGATGGTCATTCGAGGCGTTGACGCCTGACTTTCCTCCGTTTGTACAGTGCGCTTCTTCCCCTCTTCCGGTGGCTGGATTAAGGCAAAATAGGTGAAGAAGTTATGCGCGACCGGCGGCATCGCGACGCTTGCGTCGCGCCAATTGGCCGCATGGAGACGCATTATGAAGAAGCTTACGAAAGGCTGCTCGACATTCGCTGCGTCGGCGCTCTTTCTGACTGGCTATGCCGCCGCCGGCGTATCACACAGCGGGCCACATCTGACCCCTACCGAGTGCCATGACCTCGCCGCGACCAAACGCGACGCGCCTCGGACGAGGTCACAAGCCCGAAGCGAGCTTTCGGCTCTGAGCAAAGCGGGCTACAACCCATCACCGTGGCACGACGACCCAAACTATCCAGCAGATCTACACGCGGCACAGCGCCGGGTCGACCATTGGTTCGAAACGGAGTGCAAGGAGTCTAAACCCAAGTGAGAAACCGCAGAGCCACTACGCTCCTCCTCAGCCTTCGCGCACTGCAACGCGCGTCGCATTGCAGCGCAGCGCTGATGCCTTGGAGCGTGGCTGCAGACCGCCCCCTTGGTTTCCCTTTCAAAGAATGCACATGATGCGCGCCGGTTTTGTTTCGTCCACTAGCCCGCTTTACTGAAATCGCCCCGTTCGCGCTGCCAGATCGGCGTTGACAACCTTCTGGTACGTCGCGACGACACGTTCAGAAGACCACTTATGGCAGTTTGCAGAGGTTCGCAGCCCAACGACCGCCGACCGCAGAGACCGCGAACACGATCGGGCTGGCTGCCGAATCACCCATCAGGCGCTGGTAGTAAACCATCGCGCCCGCATACCACTTCGGGCTTAGGGAAAGATACCGGCGATCCAGCCGGTAATCTGATTAAAGGCCGCCACCGGGGTTGAAGACTGGGAACTCGCACTTCTGTGAGTCCTCGGATGTCACGCCGTAGTAGGTCTCGTTGAAGCCGCCGCTCACCCATGTCGCTCCGAGTCCGCCGCCGACGAACACGCGCATGCAGCGGAAACCATGCGCTCGTATTCAGTGACGTGCGGGCACCCGTGTAGACGGAGCCAGCATTCGTGACCACGGTAACCTCCCCTCGCAAACGGAAGGCACATTACCGACGCGACTGTACTCGTAGCCGACATACCCCCGCCTTCCAGCGTGTTTGAGACGTTGTGCACCTGAGACACGACTGCTTCATCGACATTCCGTCGTCCTGAACGAAGCGCCAACTCCGGCCCCCACTGAAACCCCATCAGGCTCCGGAAGTTGTATTGCGCATAGAGGTTCCATACCACTCGAACAGATGGCCACCCCTCGTCACGTATCGCATACCCGGAAGCACGCCAACGATGCAGTCCTTGCCGTTCGGCGTATTCGGTCGTCGAACCGAACTCCGCGCCAAAGAAATTGGACAGTGCGTTCGAAAGATCGACTGGGCCTGCCCAGGCGCTGCCCAGGACAAACGAGAGACATGCTCCGGTGATCGCTTCGCATAGTTTCACTGACGCTTTCTCCGGTCGATGTAACCGTGCCTGCCCGGCAGCATTTCGATTTTTTATCCAATCGAATTTTCATGCCGTCTAACGCCAGGCGTTGCCGTTGCAAAAGTCGATTCACAACGGTCGAGCATGCAGCTATCTTGATGTACACATCACATCCGCGACGTCTCGACTCGTCCTCCGGAACTGACATCATGCTCGCTAGTAACCTCAGGCTCACCGCGTTCGTCACTGCCATCCTCGTCTGTTCCTGGCCGGGCGTGTCTATGCCAAAGGAGCAGGCACAACAACGTCGCGCCGGCCGCGACGTCCGTCAGGATACGCGCCAGAACTCTCGGCACACCAAGCAGGATTGCCGCGCCGCCAACCAGCAATCGAACGCGCATTGCCGACAGGACAAACGGCAGACGAAACAGCACGGGCGTCAAGCCGCAAGAGACATCAAATACTGACTATGTGAGACGTGATCAAGTCGGCCTCTGCAGAAGAGATCGCACATCACAAGTAACGCCCACTGACGACAGACCGTGTGTCATCGAGCACGAGGGCCTCGATGTCGTCTTCATGGCGGATCGGTTTCCAGGCGCAAGCTCAGGCGACGATAAAAGGTTCAGTCTGAATCGTTCTTATTTTGAAGCAGGCGGCTCCGCATCGGGAAGCGCCAGTTTTCGCCGGAGCGCCATCACCTGCTGCGCGCTCGATCGAAAACCAGCAGCATCAGGCACGCGTAAAGGGTGACCGCAAAGAAAAGCCCCATGCGCACCGCAAACGCGGTATAGACGTCCTTGCCCGCGATACTGTCCTGCACGGACTGACCCAGCAGGATGATCATCGTGATGAAGCCATTCAGCCAGACACCGGGCGGGTAGCGCGTCATCCTGATGCCATAGAACCTGCGCCCGACCAGCAAACCGAACAGCAACATCCACAGGAAGAACATCCACAGGTGCACCGAGAGTTTCAGCGCAAACCAGAATAGGATCGCGAGCAGTCCGCCGAGCAGTGTCGAGCCGATGAGCTCCCGCGCCGCGCCGCGCGCGGTCGTGGTGCAACTCTGTCGTCCGAGGCTGACTGACTTCATGATGATCGGCATATAGCTCGCCGGGTCGGTCATTGCGAGAAGGTACGCCGGCATGACCACGAGCGCGGCGCGAAGTGCAATACGCGCGGTCTGACTGGCGGACACAGCTTTCGCGGCAGGCGGGGGCCGCGCGTTCGCAGTCTCGGGGAACAGGCCGTGCATGAGCGCCGATACCAGCAAGGCGAGCAGCAGCCCTTTCACCAGCGCGCCGACCACGGTCGCGCCCAACTGGAAGTCGGCCGTGCCGGCTGCGGAGATCATCGTGAGTCCCGCCACCAGGAAGGTCGCGACAAGGTTGTTATCGCCGCGCACGCCATAGAGGAACGCGACGAAAAGCAACAGGCCGACGAGCATTACGCCGGCGAGCGCGTAATGTCGAAGCAGCGGAACGAGCAGCAGACCGCTACCGGTAGTCAGCATCACGACCAGCGCCAACATCGCGGCTGCCCTGAACGACAGCGGCCGGTTCTGCGTCGCGAGCAGAAAGACCGCGAACACCGGCGCGATCACAGGCACCGGGAACTCCAGCGCGAAGCTGATCTCGAGGCACAGCGCCGTCCCGCTCGCCATGCGTAGCGTACGACGGCCGGGAATCTGGAGCCTGTTTTCCATGGGCGTACTCAGTAGACGTAGGCCAGCCAGCTCATCACACGCAGGAACATGCGACCGAGTGGATTGAGCGGATTGCCTTGACTCGGAAACGCCATCACCTCGGCCTGCCCGCCGACACGCAGGTTGTAGAGACGCGCGCGCTCATCCTTGTCGAACTCGACGATCACCGGAAAGCGCTGGGCCGGCCGCAGCCAGTCGCGGCTCGTCTGTACGGTCGGCAGACTGCCGGGTGGCGTGCTCTGTCCCACACTCACGCCAAACCCGATGCTGCGAATCCGCCCTGTGAAGACTTCGCCCGGCAGCGCATCCAGCACGATAGACACGGGCGTGCTAGGCCTGAGGCGGCCGAGATTGTTTTCAGTCATGTCCGCGCTGATCCACACGTCGCGGATCGCGATCAGCGTCATCACCGCCTTGCCTGCCGATGCGAACTGGCCAACTTCCGTGCCGAGATCAGTGATGACGCCGCCGGTTCGCGCCCTGATGCGCGTGTTGGCAAGATCGAGTTCGGCCTTCTGGAGCGCCGCGGCCGCGCTACGCAGCTGCGCGTTTTCCGCCTCGATACCGCCCTGCTGTTCGCGCGCACGCTCGACTTCCGCGCGCGCCGCGACAACCTGACTCTGAGCTTGCTCGTACGTCGCTCGCGCCACTTCGAGACGCCGCAACGAGATCGTGCCTTCGTCCTCGCGATACAGCCTTTCGAGCCGCTCGCTGTCCTGCCGCGCCTTGACCTCGTTCGCGATGGCCGCGCGCAGAGACGCACGCGCCGAATCGATGCCGGCCGTGCTTGCGCCGATCTGCCGGCGCATGGTTTCGAGATCGGCCCGCGCGCGATCGGCAGTGATTCGGTACTGCTCGCCGTCGATTTCGAAAAGCACGTCGCCTGCGTTGACCTCTTGATTGTCGCGCACCAGCACGCGCGTCACCCGGCCCGATACTTCCGCGGCAACGGGCACCACATAGGCCTGCACGCGCGCCTGCTGCGTATAGGGCGTGATGCGGTCGGCCAGCAGATACCAGATCAGGCTCACGACGATCAGCGTGATGATCCACTTCAGCGCCTTGCCCGATGGATCACCAGCCGGAGCAGGCGGCCTGCGCGCCGATGCGGCTTCTGACGACTCGGACGTTTCGCTCATCGGGCCGCTCCCTCGGATGGCGCGTTCGCGGCGGGCGCCGCGCTCACCTCGTTCAGCAGATTGCCCCAGTCGGTGCGTTGCTGCATCTGCTGGCGTGTCGCGGCATCGACGAGCGGCTGGCGCGTGGTCCAGCCGCCGCCCAGCGCCTTGTAGAGCGCGATCAGACTGCCGATCGCGTGGCGACGATTGACGACATAGGCGTCCTGCTGGGCGAACAGCGCGCGCTGCGCATCGAGCACGCGCTGGAAGTCCGAGTACCCCTCCCGATAGATCGTGCTGGCGAGCGTCAGCGAACGCCGCGCGGCCCCTTGCGCCTCGTTCAGGATGGCGTCGCGGCGCGACGCGGCGATCAGCGAGGTAGCGGCGTCATCGGCCTCGCGCGCCGCTTCGCGCACGGTGTTCTGATAAGCGACCGTCAACTGCTGCAGCCGCGCGTCCTGGACGCGCACATTGTTCGTGATTCTGCCGTGATCGAAGACGTTCCAGATCACGCTGGGGCCGATCGCCACGGCAAGCGTGCTCGGTGAGCCCTTCAGCGAGCTTGCGCTGAAGCCGAGCGTGCCGAGCAGGGACACCGACGGATAGAGATCCGCTTGCGCCACGCCGATGAGCGCCGACTGCGCGGCCATCTGATATTCAGCGGCGCGCACGTCGGGGCGGCGCAGCAGCAGATCGGCGGGTACGTCCTGCAGGACGGCGCGGTCCACCAGCGGAATCACGCCTTCCTTGCCGGACGACACACCGATTTCCGGCAACGGGCCGGGCGGCCGCCCCATCAACAGAGAGAGCGCGTGTTTCGCGAGCACGATCTGGCTCTCGAGTTCAGGGATGCTGCTCAGCGTGCCCAGATACTGCGTATTCGCCTGCTGGAAATCCAGTTCATCCGTCTCGCCGGCCTTGAAGAGTTTTTGCGCGATGTCGTAGCTGCGCTTCTGCAACTGGGCGTTCTCGCGGGCAATGCGCAGGCGCGCCTCGCCGGTGCGCAGCGTGAAATAGGTGTCGGCGACCTGAGCGTGCAGAAGAACCAGCGCGGCGTCGCGGTTCGCCTGCGCGGCGAAGAACCCGGCGTCGGCCGACTCGATCGCGCGTGCGAAACGCCCCCAGAAGTCGAGCTCCCAGCCGACGACGAAGCCCGCGCCATACGCCAGATACACGCCCGAGCGTGGATCGAAACCGTCCGAACGCTTTTGGGCCGTCGCGAGCACCTCGGCGCTGGCCTGCTGCACTTGCGGATAGCGTCCCGCGATCGCGATGCCCAGCTGTGCGCGCGCCTCGATTACGCGCAAGCCGGCGATCTGCAGGTCGCCGTTACCGACATCGGCTTGTTCCATCAGGCGTTCGAGATTTTCGTCACCGAAGACTCGCCACCATTGTCGGACATCGGGCTGCGGCGCCTGCTGCGTGACCTGTTCGAGCGACGTGCTGTTCCAGTGTTCGCTCCAGCGCTCGTGTTGCGGATGAAAGTCCGGCCCCACGCGCATGCAGCCGCTCAGCATCGACGCGAGGCCCACGATGACGCAGACTGTCCACGGCAGCCGTCTGATCGGGAAGGCATGCATCGAAGGCGACATGGACGCCGTCTCCACGGCGCGTTCAGAGCCGCTCCTGTTGTTGCGGGGGTTCCAGGGACGGTTGTTGTTTCACCCATCGCCAGAACAGCTTGTAGGCGACCGCAAGCATCACGGGACCGATGAACAGTCCGATCACGCCGCCCGTCACCATGCCGCCGAGCGCGCCGATCAGCACCACGGGCATGGGCACCGCGACGCCGCGGCCCAGCAGCATCGGCTTGAGCACGTTATCGGCGAGACCGGCGATGAATGTATAGACCGAGAAGATGATCGTCGCCGCGCTCACGCCATTCGTCACGATCACGAAGATGATGACGGGGATCGTGATCAACGTCGCCGGCAACTGCATGATGCCGATCAGCAGCACGGCGAGCGCGAGCAGACCCGCGCCGGGAACGCCCATGATGACAAAGCCGATGCCGATCAGCAGCATCTGGATGAACGCGATCCCGACCACGCCTTGCGCCACCGCCCGAATCGTGGCCGTGCAAAGATCCGCGATCTGCTGGCCATTCTCGGGCCCGGAGATGCGCGAGGCGATCTGCACGGCGCTGCGATAGCCCTTCTCGCCATGAGCCATGAAGATACCCGCGACGATCAAGGCGAGAAAGAACACGATCAGCCCGGCGCCCAGTCCGGTGATCGTGCCCAGCACGGCTAGACCGGCTTCCTTGAGCTGTGGCGCGAACTTGTGCGCCAGACCAGAGACATCCGTTGACGCCTGCGCCCAGAAGTCGTACACCCGCTGACCGACCAACGGCCACGCGGCCACCGATTCCGCCGGCGGCGGAATCTGGAAGCTGCCGCTCCTGACGATGGCCATCGCGCGCTCGATGGACGTGGCAACCGCCACGCCGAGCAAATAAGTCGGCACAAGGATGACGGCAAACGCGACAAAGATGATCAACGTGGCGATCAGACCGTCCCTGCCTCCAAACGGGCCGCGGAGTCTGACCTGAAGCGGGTACAGCGTGACCGCGAGGATTAGCGCCCAGACCATCAGGTCGAGGAACGGGACGAATACCCGAAAACAGAAGACGGCCAGAACAGCGACGAGACCGGCGCGAATCAGGACGTCGAGCAGCTCTCTGGAGAGCGTGCGCTCAGAAATCGACGATAGCATTTTGGTGCCTCCTCGCGCTCACCCGTTCAGTACGGGGCGGGCAACATGACTTCCAGAACAAATCCGCGCATGAACCTTCTCGATCACGTCTAACTGCCGTGATCGAGGAAACACGCTTACCCTGTCCGTGCCCGCGCGGTTGCTTCGGACAGCCGGCCGTGCCCGAGCAACAACAGGGGCGTGGAGACCATTGAGAGCGCGACGACCAGCGTCACGAGCGATGCCTGACCCTGATCGATCACACCTGCGGCCAGCGATGCGGCCATCACGACGAATGCGAACTCACCGCCTTGCGACAGCAGAATGGCGAAGTAGGCCCGGTGCGATGCCGGCATTTCGAAGCGACGGGCAAGAAACCACTGCGCCACCGCCTTCACACTCACCACCGCCACGACGAGTACCGCTACCCGCACCGGCTCACGCGTGAGCACGCTGAAATCCATCGACATGCCTACCGCGATGAAAAACAAACCGAGCAACAAGCCATTGAACGGCGCCATGTCGACTTCGATTTCATGGCGAAAGTCGGAATCGGCGAGCAGCACACCCGCCACGAACGCGCCCAGCGACATCGACAGATGCACGCTCTCCATGAGCAGCGCGATACCGACGATCCAGAGCAGTGCGAATGCGGTGAAGATCTCCGGGACGCCCGTGCTGGTGATGAGCCGCAGCACGGCGTTCAGCAGGTAGCGCCCGACGAGCGCGATGGCGCCCAGCATCGCGAGCGCCTTCAGCGCGACGAGCCAGCCCGGTTCAGCGGCAGGCACGGGCACCGTCGGCCCGAGCAGCGGCAGGAGCGCGATCAGCGGAATGGCCGCCATGTCCTGGAACAGCAGAATGCCGAATCCCGCGCGGCCCGTCGGCATGTCCATGAGCTTGCGCTCCTGCAACTCGGACATGACCATCGCCGTCGACGACAGCGATAGCGCCAAGCCGCCCGTCAGCGCAATGCGCCAGGGCAGCCCCAGCATCATGAAAATGCCCAGCAACGCGGCGGCGCAAACGGTCATCTGCATGGTCCCGTAGCCGAAGATGGTGCGGCGCATGGCCCACAACGCATCGATCTTCATTTCGAGTCCGATCACGAACATCATCAGCACGATGCCCAACTCGGAAAAATGGAGGATTGCGTCGACGTCGGTCACGAGCCTCAGTACCCAGGGGCCGATTAAAACGCCCGCAAGCAGATAGCCGAGCACCGCGCCAAAGCCGAAGCGAACAGCCAGCGGCACCGTGATCAGCGCCGAAGCAAGAAAGATGACCACGTCGATCAGCAGCTTTGTCATGCGTTGTTCTCCTGAACCGGCTAGCGACCATCGAAGACACGAACACTTGCATCAACTCATGCGGACGGTACCGCATCGGCATCGCGCGTTCAGCGGCTCGGCTTCTGGACTGCTCCTGCCCGTTGCGCGTCCCTCCTGCAGAAGTCGATACGAAACTTGTTTGAGTTCGGCACCCTCTGCGTCATTGTGGATCTAAGGAAGCACGGGAAGCGGTTGCTCGAATCGGTGAGGCTCTCTTAGGAACTGCCGTAACGGCGCACATGCATTGTTTTGCGGCTAAGGTCGTCGAGCACGGACAACGCAGGAACCCTGAGACCGGTCACGACCAGTTCTCGAACGAAATTGGGTGCGTGCGCCTTGACGAAGTCGATCCACCTTTCGCATTCCGATTCAGAGGCGTTTCGCGGATCGGGCTTCGGCCTTCTTACAGAATAGTGAGATACGTCAAGGGTTCAAGGCTTGACGCGCCAAGACAGATCCCGCGCCGAGCGTGCGCCGATGTCGTGCAGCCGGCGGCCGCGTGCTTCACTGGACCGGGATGTTGTCCTGCTTCGCTGGCGCGGACGGTGGACACTTCATGTCGGCCCCTCTGGTGGCGTCGACGTTCTTCAGCGAAACGAGCAGCCTGCTTCCCGTATTCGCCGTGATGATGTGCCCGTAACTGACGGTCGGGATGAACTTGATATCGGGCGCGACGGCGACGGGCGGACTCTGCGCGCCGTCGACGGTCAGGTCGAGTTCCACGGTGATTGATTCGATCGCGACACCGTAATCCTGTTTGTGCTCGGCCTGTGCCTTCTTGAAGTTGCACACGCCGTCCAGGACATTCTGGAGCGCCGTCGGTATATCCACCGATTTCCCCGGCGGGATGGGTGGCGTGTTGCAGGCGGCGAGGAGAATCGGTAGAGCTAGAACAGGCAGCGAGACGTTTGCGCGCATCGGAATCTCCCGGCCTTTCGGAGAGGTCACAGTATCGGGCAAACGAGGCTTTCCGTCCACGCGCTGTCGCACTCGGCTTTCGCTACGCGCGACTTCGGGCAAACGACCGCTTGAACTGGACCAGTTTTCGTCTACAACTAATGTGGCACGTGTCCCGTCGGACAAGGCAGCGGAAAGGAACATCGGACGCCCTGCCGGTACGAGCACGAACTACGTGACAAGACGCCGTGAACGGGAGTCTTCATATCGAGAAGACGATGCGCAATGCTGCGGTGAAATTCATCGCGATCGTAGGCGCCGCACTGCTCGCGCTGCCGACATCGTCGGTCCCCGCCGTCGCGGCGGGATCGGCCACGCTCGCGCAGGTCGAGGCGCGAGGTGTCCTGCGATGCGGCGTCAGCGACGGCATCGCCGGCTTTTCTCAACAGGATGCGTCTGGACACTGGTCCGGCATCGACGTGGATTTCTGCCGCGCGGTGGCCGCCGCGACGCTCGGCGATGCGAACAAGGTCGCCTTCGTCCCGCTCAGGACGCCCGCCCGCTTTCCAGCGCTCAGAACAAGCCGTGTCGATTTGCTCGCGCGCAACACGACTTGGACCCTCTTGCGTGAAGGCACGCTCGGGATTCAATTCGCGGGCGTGCTGTTTTATGACGCTCAGGGTTTCATGGTTTCGACGGCGAGCGGCGTTCGCACGCTCGAATCGCTCAAGGGGGCGAGCGTCTGCGTTCAACGCGAGACGAGCAGCGAAGGCAATCTCGTCGCCTACTCGAATGCGAACGCGCTGGATCTGAAACCCGTGGTACTCGGCTCGGCGACGGAGCTGGAGCAGGCCTTCACCGCCGGGCGATGCCGCGCCTTGACGGCCGACCTATCCCTGCTCGCCACGCTGCGCAGCCGCACGCCCGGCGGTGCGTCGGCGTTGGCGATCCTGTCGGAGCGAATTTCGAAGCAACCGCACGCGCCAGCCGTGCGCGGCGGCGATGACGCGTGGCTCGTCATCGTGCGCTGGGTGCTCTTTACGCTGATCACCGCGGAAGAGTTCGGCGTGACTCGTCAGAATGAGGCTGAGCGCGTTCGCGATCCGCTCGTTGCGCGCGCGCTCGTCCCGGACGCGAGCGTGAGCGCGACGCTGGGCATCGCGCCCGGCTGGACGCTTCGCGCGCTGAAGAGCGCTGGCAACTACGGAGAAATGTTCGATCGCAATCTGGGCGCCGGCAGTCCGATCAAACTCGAGCGCGGCCTGAACGAGCTCTACCGACGCGGCGGCCTGATGTACGCGCCGCCCATGCAATGAGACCCGCGCGAGCCCATCATGAGCGACTGGCAAATCTACCTCGTCGTCGGCGTGTTCTCGGTGGTCATACTCGTGATCGCCTTCGATCTGATCGACATGGCTGTCGCCGCGCTCGTCGGCGCGAGTGTGCTGATCGCGCTCGGCATCGTCGACGAACAGGATCTGCTCGCGACCGCGCGAACGGCGGCGGGGCCGATCAGCCTGCTGTTCGGCGGCATGATCGTCGCGCGAATCCTCGCGACCACGGGCCTCTTCGATCTCGTCGGCGATTATTATCTCAGGGCCACGGCGGGCAGCGGCAAGCGCTTTCTGCTCCTGCTGATCGTGATCGTCGCGCCGCTGTGTGCGTTGCTTCCCAATGCAACGACGGTGATCCTGCTCGCCCCGATCATCATTCGCGTCGCCCGCGCGCTCGACATCGACATCGTGCCGCCCATGATCCTGACCGCCCTCCTCAGCAATGCCGCCGGCCTGCTGACGCTCGTCGGCGACCCTGCGACCTTCCTCGTCGGCAGTTCGATCGGCATGAGCTTCGGCGAGTATCTGCGGCGTGCGAGCCTCGGCGGCCTGCTCGCGATCACCGTGGTGATTCCGATCTTGCCCGTTCTGATGCGGGGTATCTGGCGCAGCGTCACGCCTCTGCCGCCCCGCGTCTCGCGCGCCAAACTGAAGCGGCCGGTCTACGCCGCGCTGGCGGTCCTGGTACTCGCGCTCATGATGGTGCTGTTCGTGCTCGGCGAGGAGTTGCCCACGCGCATCGTGCCGCCCGTGGTCGCGGTGATAGCCAGTGCACTTGCGCTGCTCGTCGCGTACGCGTTCAGGGTCGAGCCGACCGATCGCGTGCTGCGCGATGTCGACTGGAAGACGCTGCTGTTCCTGACCTGCATCTTCTGTCTCGTGCAGGGCATGGCGAAAACGGGCTTGCTGCAGGTCATGTCGCTCAAGCTGTACGAGGTGTTCGGCACGCGCCTCACGCTCGTCGCGCTCGCGATGATCTGCGGGATCGGCCTGCTGTCCTCGCTGCTCGCGAATGTGCCGGTCGCGGCCGCGTCCATTGTCATGGTCAAGGGCTATCTCGTCACCGCGGAGTTCGTGCCGGAATCAGCCTTGTCGGACCAGTTCACGCAGTGGCCCGAACAGGTCATTCCCGTCTTCATCGCCATGATGTACGGCGCGACCCTCGGTGGTAACGCGACGCTCGTCGGTTCCGCGGCGAATGTCGTGGCTGCGGGAATCTGCACGCAGGAAGGCGCGCCGATCAGCTTCGGCCGGTTCCTGCGCTATGGCCTGCCGCTCACGGTGTGCCAACTCGCGGTCACGGCGGTGTACGTCGTCGTGCTCGCGCGCTTTCTTCATTGAACGCTCACGACCGCCAATACATGCAAACCGATGATCCGGTCCGATTGCGCCTCGTCGCTGCCGACGCCGTGCGGCGCTGGAAGCGTTATCTGCCAATCGTCGCCATGCTCAGGGACTATCGCGCGGGGTGGCTGAAGAACGACATCGTCGCTGGCCTCGTGCTGACGACGATGCTCGTGCCAGTCGGCATCGCGTACGCGGAGGCGTCGGGCGTACCCGGCGTATGCGGTCTGTACGCGACGATCGTACCACTCCTGGCCTATGCGATCTTCGGTCCGAGCCGGATTCTCGTGCTCGGTCCCGACTCGGCGCTCGCCGCGCCCGTCCTCGCAATCGTCGTGATCAGCGCGGCGGGCGATCCCTCGCGCGCCATCGCCGTCGCGGGCATGATGGCGATCGTCTCGGGCGTCGTGTGCATCGTGTTCGGCATGCTCAAGCTCGGCTTCGTCACGGAGTTGCTGTCCAAGCCGATCCGCTATGGCTACATGAACGGCATCGCGCTGACCGTGCTGATCAGCCAGTTGCCCAAGCTCTTCGCGATTTCCATCGAGGACCGGGGGCCGCTGCGCGATCTGCTCGAACTTGCCCGAGCCATCGCCGCCGGGCAATCCAACTGGACCAGCTTTGCCGTGGGCGCAGGCAGTCTCGCGCTCTTTCTGCTGCTCAAGCGCTTCGACAAGGTGCCGGGCATTCTGATCGCGGTCGTGCTCGCGACCCTGTGCGTCATGGTGTTTCATCTCGACCGTGAAGGTGTGAAGGTGCTCGGGACGATTCCCCAGGGATTGCCCGCGTTGTCGCTGCCGTGGGCGAGCGGCGCGGACATCGTCCGGATCGTGCTCGGCGGTTGCGCCGTGGCGCTGATCGCGTTCGCGGACACGAGCGTGCTGTCGCGCACCTTCGCGGCACGGGCCAACGTGCGCGTCGATCCGAATCAGGAAATGATCGGACTGGGCGTCGCCAATCTCGCGACCGGGCTTTTCCAGGGCTTTCCGATCAGCAGCAGCTCATCGCGCACGCCGGTCGCCGAAGCGGCGGGCGCGCGCACGCAGGTGACGGGTATCGTCGGGGCGCTGGCCGTCGCGGCCGTGCTGCTCGCCGCGCCGAATCTTCTGCGGCATCTGCCCAACAGCGCGCTCGCGGCGGTCGTGATCGCAGCGGCGATCGGTCTCTTCGAGTTCAGCGATCTGAAGCGCATCTATCGCATTCAGCAGTGGGAGTTCTGGCTGTCCGTCTGCTGCTTCGTCGGCGTCGCCCTGTTCGGTGCGATACCCGGCATCTGCATCGCCGTGGTCCTCGCGATCATCGAGTTCCTGTGGGACGGCTGGCGTCCGCATTTCGCGGTGCTGGGCCGGGTGGAAGGATTGCGCGGCTATCACGACCTGAAGCGCTACCCAAACGCCAAGCAGATTCCTGGACTGCTGCTGTTTCGCTGGGATGCGCCGCTCTTCTTCGCGAACGCGGAGTTGTTTCAGCAGCGTGTGATCGAAGCGGTGGATCAGGCACCGTCGCAAGTTAAGCGCGTCGTCGTCACCGCCGAGCCGGTGACGAGTGTGGACGTGACGTCGGCTGACATGCTGCGCGAGTTGCATCGCGCCTTGAGAGACCGCGGCATCGACTTGCATTTCGCCGAGATGAAAGACCCCGTCCGCGACAAGCTCAGGCGCTTCGAGTTGATGTCGATCTTTCCCGACGCGTGCTTTCATCCAACCATAGGCAGCGCGGTCGAAGCTTACCTCGACGCCGCGCGCCCGGATGAGGCGGCCGCTGTTTGAGGTGTGTTGAAGTGCGTCGATGTCGCATTGCGCGGCGACGGCCAGCGCCACTTGTTTCGCGGATGCGCGCGCCCATTGTTTCTCTTAATGAGCATATCGATATCCGTGCGCCGATATCGCGCTCAGAACGCTCGGGCACGTAGCGCAGCGGCCGGTCGCTCTCGCGATAGCCCTCCGCCTTCTGGCGCGTGGGCAGGTTCACCTTTTCCAGCGGCACCGCCTTGTACGGAATGTTCGCCAGTAAATCGCTGATCAGGTTCAGACGAGCACGGCGCTTGTCATCGGAACGCACGACGTACCACGGCGCGAGATCGGTGTCGGTCGCGTCGAACATGTCCTCGCGGGCGCGCGAATAGTCGTAACAGCGGCTGTACGAGCGCAGAGCCATCGGCGAGAGCTTCCAGATCTTGCGCTCGTCGTGAATGCGCTCTTCCAGTCGCCGGGTCTGTTCCTGCTGGCCGACTTCGAGCCAGTATTTGAGCAGGATGATGCCCGATTCGATAATCGCGCGTTCCACGAGCGGCACGCCTTTCAGGAACGTTGCCGCCTGCTCGTCGGTGCGGAAGCCCATCACGCGTTCGATGCCCGCGCGGTTGTACCAACTCCGGTGGAAGAGCGTGATTTGGCCCGTCGCGGGCAGATGCGGCAGATAACGCTGCACGTACATCTGCGACTTCTCGCGCTCGGTGGGCGCGGGCAGCGTGGGCAGCGCGATCACGCGGACGATGCGCGGGCTCACGCGCTCCGTGATCGCCTTGATCGTGCCGCCGTTCCCCGCGCCGTCGCGCCCTTCGAACACGAAATAGATCTTCGCGCCCGTATAGACAGCCCATTCCTGCAGCCTCACGCGCCCGACATGCAGACGCACAAGCTCCTTCTCGAACTGTTTCCGGTTTAGGCGCTCGTGCACGCCCGCGCCTTCGCGCCCGCCCCGCGATTCACTGACAGCCTTCTCTTCTTAAACCGCTTGCTCCCATGTGATTCGATGCAACTCGTGCGGCCGCGTCGAAACCGCAGCGCGCGGCACAGGGTCACGGACCCGTCACGACGCCCTCAGCTTTCGTTTCGCTCGGGCACGACCTGCAGCATGAGCTGCGCGATTTTTCCAGAACATGTTGTGGATGCGTGGCTGAAACGTGCGCAGCACGTGCGGCTCGGCCTTATCGAAACTCACGACCGCGGCCGGATGTTCTCCGATGCCGGGCACACGCTGAATCGAATCGTACGGAGGAAAGCCGCAATTGCAGAGAAACTGCCGGATTTCGTCGTCGGTAGTGGACTCGTCTACATGCCTAGCCAGAGATCACCCATTGCGAAGTTCTCCGTTGAGTTCTGTGGTGCTTCTATAGCCTAGTACACGAACGGCCGATCAGGTCGATCGATCGCGCTTTCCCGAACTGCGTTGCGCGAGCGGATTCAATGCGATGACGAAGATCACGATGCCGAAGCCGAGCGCCGACATGCCGTAGCGGAATTCGGGCTTCACGTCATACAGCAAACCGTGCATCGTGAAGTAATCGCCGGTGAGCCAGACGAACACACTGATCGAGGCAACCAACATGCGCGGCTCGTTCAGTCTCATCAATGTCTCCCCGTTGCGTTGCGCGGAATAGTTCCAGTTTAGGAAATCCTGGCTCGCCGTGTGAACGCACTCGTATGCATCGGGCTTGGCGCCCGGCTCCCGGTAGGCTACATTTTCTGCGTGTGACCGTGGGATCGGTCAACGGCTCCGCGCATGCAATGGCGCATCGGCGGAGCGGCCGTTTGCAACCTACGACCAACCAGTTGTTCAACGTCCGGGCGCTGCGCACATGCGAAAGCCGATCCTGTCTTCGAGCGGGTTGCCCATCTTTTCGGTGCTCGTCCTGTTCGCCGTCGCGCCTGCGATCGCGCACGCGCAAACCGCGCCCGACCGCGCCGTCGTCGGCACCAACGTCAAGAGCTACGCGAACGCCGTGCTCGCGATCATGTCGTACACCGCGGTGCCGGACGTCACGGCGAGCTCGCTCTCCATCAACAGCGGCACGACCGGCAATCCGGGCTTCGGCCAGACGCAGCTCGGCGGTGGCTTCACGCTTAGCCGGTCGTTTCCGCTCTATCTCGAAGGCACTGTCGCATACAGCCGCTACGATCCGACCTTCATCGCGACCGACGGCAATCAGCAACGCGCGGTGCCGGCGAAATGGAACACCGCGAGCACGACCGTCGGCATTGGCTGGGATTTCCCGATCACCGATGAGTTGCGCCTGCGACCGATCCTCAACGGCATGATCGGCCGTGTCGCGAGCGATCTGCGCGTCGCGCAGACTGTCTTCAACCATATCGCCAACACCAATCTCCAGTTCTTGGAAGACGGCGCGCTCAACGCGTACGGTCTCGGCGGCTCGCTGATGCTCGATCTGGAGCACTACCGCGAGCACTACGAGATCGATGTCGAACTCCGCGCAACCGATATCTATTTACGCAGCTTCGGCAGTTCGTCGGACGCCGTGCAGGGATCGGCGACGGCACAGCAGTTCAGCC
>NZ_FCOE02000087.1 GCF_001544915.2 Caballeronia pedi
TTGTTGAGCACCGCATGCATGTTGCCGATCGACTGGCCGACGACGAGCGAACGCGCATCGTCGATGGTCTTGCGAATATTCTCGCCGCCCGGCACTTCCCCGACGCCCGTGTTGCCCGCACTGTCCGTCAGGATCACGATGTTGCGCGTGAAGAAGGGCCCGTGCGCGCCTGAGAGGTTCATCAACATGCTGTCGCGGCCGGCGACCGGCACGACGCGCAATTCGGTGACTTTCGGAGTGGCGTTCGGGTTGACTGCGTTCGAGGACATGAGCGTGATCCGGTGAGTTGGGCTAGCGATCTAGTGATACGTTGTCTGACGACATTGTAGAGTGACCTACTTTAGACGCCAAGCGTGTTTACCCTTTGTCATTATTCATAACGCCTACGGCGATGGACCGCAGCTTCAGCCAATCCGAGGCAAATCGAACTAAGACGTCAGACAACCGAAAAATGATGTGCGTGCTGAAACCGACGAAGCCGGCTCACGCCGGCTTCGTCGGTCTGACTTCGAAAGTCAGGTCTTCAACTGAATTCGCCTGAACGGCCCGGCGAGCAGCCCGTACGCGACCATCGCCGCGATGCCGTGCGCGCCGACGAACCACAGCGCGCGATCGAACGAGCCGGTGCTCGCGACCACATAGCCGATGACGATCGGCGTCACGATGCCCGCCGTATTGCCGATGCCGTTGAACACGCCGCCCGACAGTCCCGTCATCTCGCGTGGCGCGACGTCCGAAAGCACGGCCCAGCCGATCGCGGCGAGCCCCTTGCCGAAGAACGCGAGCGACATGATGACGACGATAGCCGTATTGGTCGATGCAAGCGGCGCGGTCATGATCGCGGTCGCGAGCAGCATGCCGATCATGAACGGCGTCTTGCGCGCGAGCGACACCGACACGCCGCGCCGGATCAGGAAATCGGACAGCAACCCGCCGAGAATGCCGCCGGAGAATCCGCAGATCGCGGGCAGCGCGGCGACGAGACCCACTGTCATCACATTCATGCCGCGTTCCTTGATCAGATAGATCGGGAACCAGGTGATGAAGAAGTACGTCAGCGCCGTGATGCAGTATTGGCCGATGTAGATCGCCCACATCATGCGGCTCGTGAAGAGTGTCGAGAGCTCGCGACGCGTGAAGCGGCGACGCGTTGTCGCGATGGTCGTATCGAGGCTCACGAGCGCGCCGTTGCTCGCGATGTGGTCGAATTCGGCGCGGCTCATGCGCTTGTGCGATTTCGGATCGTCCATGACGGCGAACCACACGACCGCGACGATCAGCCCGAGCCCGCCCATGAAGAAGAACACGTGATGCCAGCCGAACGCATGCGTGAACCACGCCATCAGCGGCGTGAAGAGCACGACCGCCAGATACTGCGCCGAGTTGAACAACGCGCTCGCGGTGCCGCGCTCGTTGGTCGGGAACCATGTCGCGACGACGCGCGCGTTCGCCGGAAACGCGGGCGATTCGACGAGGCCGAGCATGAAGCGCATCACGAAGAGCGCGGCTGTCGCGGAGGCCGCCGTGCCGAAGATCGACACCGTGCCCTGACTCAGCGTGAAGATCGACCATAAGGCGATGCTCGCGCCGTAGACGCGTTTCGCGCCGAATCGGTCGAGCAGCCATCCGCCGGGAATCTGGCCGATCGCGTAGGCCCAGCCGAACGCGGAGAACACGATGCCGAGCGCCGACGCCGACAGACCCAGATCCTTCGAAACGAAGGTTCCCGCGATGGACAGCGTCGCGCGGTCCGCGTAGTTCAGTACCGTGACGAAGAAAATCAGCGCGAGGATGGTGTAGCGGAAATGGCCGACCTTGGCCGCGCTGGCGGCCGCTGCGGACGAAGCGATATCGAGGTTCTTCACGTGTCTCCTCCCAGATGTCGTCGGGATGGTTATGGTTCGGCGATGCCGCGTGTCAGGGGGTGACGCTCGTCTCGGGGCGCTCGCCCGCGAAGCTGGACGCGAGGCTCGCCAGGACGATGTCGCCCATCGCGGTACGCGTCTCTACGGTCGCGCTCGCGCGATGCGGCTGGAGCACGACGTTCTTCAGCGCGTACAGCGCGGCGGGCACGTTCGGTTCATCGACGAACACGTCGAGCCCCGCGCCCGCGATGCGCTTCTCTTCGAGCGCCTGCACGAGATCCGCTTCGTTGACGAGCTTGCCGCGCGCGACGTTGATCAGATAACCGTCCGGGCCGAGCGCATCGAGCACGGCGGCGTCGACGATGCCTTCCGCGTCGTCCGCCGATGCCGCGAGAATCAGCGCATCGCTTTCGCGCGCGAGATCATGCAGATCGGCGACGAAGCGATAACGCACATCGGCGATTTCGCGCAGATCGGTGTACGCGATCGGGCAGCCGAACGCCGCCGCGCGCTGCGCGATCGCGCGCCCGACCCGCCCCAGCCCGACGATGCCCACCTTCATGCCGCTGAACTTGCGCGCGAGCGGCAGGCCGCTTTTGCCCCATTCGCCGTCACGCACGTACGCATCGCCGACGCACAAGCCACGGCACGCGGAAATCAACAGGCCGATGGCGAGGTCGGCGACATCGTCAGTGAGCACGCCGGGCGTCGTCGAAACGTGGATGCCGCGCGCGCGGGCGTACGTCAGGTCGACCGCATCGGTGCCGATGCCGTTGATCGCGACGATGCGCAGCGCCGGCAGCGCATCCATCAATGCGTTGCTGATGCCGGTCGCGCCCCCCGTCACGACGCCGCCGATGCCGTGTGCGACTTCGCGCAGGAATCCGGCCTTATCGGCGTGCTCGTAGTAGCGATGCACGGTGTAGCGCGCGCTTAGTTCGCGGTCGAGCGACGCAAGCACGGGATTGATCAGTAGCACGTCGAACATTCGAGTTCCTTGAAGGTCGGCTTATCTCGGAAATCACTATATTCACGCGATCGATTGATGTCTAAGCTATATTCCGCATCGATCAATACCCAAATTGACATGATCATCGAGCTGAATCATCTGCGCTGTTTCGTGGCCGTCGCGGAGGAGTTGCACTTCGGGCGCGCCGCCACGCGGCTCTTTATGACGCAGCCGCCGCTGTCTCGGCAGATCCAGTTGCTCGAACAGGCGCTAGATCTCGTTCTGTTCGAGCGCAACAGCCGCAGCGTGAAGCTGACGGCGGCGGGCCGTGCGTACTACGAGGACGCGGTTCGCATCCTGCGGCTGTCGACGCAGGCGGTGGATTCGGCGCGGCGCGTGGCGCGCGGCGACGTCGGCCAGGTGACGATGGGCTTCACCGCCGTGTCGGGCTATCACCTGGTGCCGGGCCTTATCGCGGCGGTGCGCGACGAGTTGCCGGGCATCAGGCTCGTGCTCAAGGAGATGGTGTCGTTGCAGCAGGTAAAGGCGCTGGAATCGCGCGAGATCGATCTCGGCGTCATGCGGGCGCAGTTCTTCATGCACGGCATCGAGTTCCAGCGGATCGCGCGCGAGCCTTTGCAGCTCGCGATTCCTATCGGGCATCCGCTCGCGAAGCGCCGTGCCATCGCCGCGCGGGATCTCGATGGCCAGCCCTTCGTCATGTATTCGCACGATGGCGGGAAGTACTTCCACGATCGCATCGCGGGACTGCTCGCGGCGAGCGGCGTGCAGGCGGATTACGTGCAGTACATCGACCAGACGCATACGATCGTCGCGCTGGTGCGCGCGGGCGTGGGCGTCGCGATCGTGCCGGCGTCGGCGCGCGAGTTGTGTTTCGAGGGAGTCGTATTCAGGCCGCTATGGGCGCAGGACGCGTACGCGGATATCGATCTCGCGTGGAGCGAGGAGCAGACGAATCCGGCTGTGGAGAACGTGCGGCGCTTCGCGGTCGCGCATTTCGCGCGAATCGGGGAGCGCGCACTGAAGAAGCTTTGAGGCAAACCCGCCGGCGCGCGGCGGACGGGTTGAGTCTTCGAGAATTACTTCGCTTCCTGGCCGATTTCGTGATTCGCCATGATTTCGAGCGCGCGCACCATGCCCGAGTGATCCCACGCCTTGCCGCCGTTCGCTGCGCACGCGTTGAACAACTGCATGCACGTGGACGTATTCGGCAGCGCGACGCCGAGCGCCTGCGCGGTCGCGAGCGCCAGATTCAAATCCTTCTGATGCAGCTCGATGCGGAAGCCCGGATTGAAGGTGCGCTTGGTCATGCGCTCGCCGTGCACTTCGAGAATGCGCGACGACGCGAAGCCGCCCATCAGCGCGGTGCGAACCTTTTCAGCATCGACGCCTGCCTTCGACGCGAGCAGCAACGCCTCGCCGACCGCCTCGATGGTCGCCGCGACGATCACCTGATTCGCGACCTTGCACACCTGCCCCGCGCCGACTTCGCCGATCAGCGAGATGTTCTTGCCCATCATGTCGAAGAGCGGCTTGACCTTGTCGAAGGTCGCCTGCGCGCCGCCGACCATGATCGTGAGCGATGCGGCCTTCGCGCCGACTTCGCCGCCGGACACGGGCGCGTCGAGATAATCGGCGCCCTTCTCGCGCACCTTCGCCGCGAATTCGCGCGTGGCGATCGGCGAGATGGAGCTCATGTCGACGACGATCTGTCCGCTTTTCAGCTTGCTCGCGACGCCGTTCTCGCCGAACAGCACTTTCTCGACGTCCGGCGTGTCCGGCACCATGATGAAGATCACATCAGCCTTCTCGGCGACGGCGGCGGGCGTATCGCATGCCGTGGCGCCCGCGCCCGTGAGATCCGCGCTCACGCCGCTGCGCGTGAATGCCGCGAGCTGGACGCCGTTCTTGAGAAGGTTGGCCGCCATGGGATTGCCCATGATGCCCAGTCCGATGAAGCCTGCCTTTTGCATGTATCGCTCCTTGATGTCGATATTCGGTGTCGGCCGGAGTGAGCGTGACGCGTCGCGCTCACTCCGGGATGAAATGTTTCTTCACGGCCTGCGCGGCGTTCCTGAGCAAGCCCAGATCCGCGCACACGGCGACGAGCGTGCAGCCCATCGCGATATAGCGCTCGGCATCTTCCTGCACGGGCGCGAGGATGCCGCTCGGTTTGCCGGCCGCGTGCGCGCGCTCAAACACGTGGGCGATGGCCGCCTGCACGTCCGGATGGTTCGCGTTGCCGAGATGGCCATACGCGGCGGCGAGATCGGACGGGCCGACGAACAGCGCGTCGACGCCTTCGACCGCGATGATCTCGTCGATCGCTTCGACCGCCGCGCGGCTCTCGATCTGCACCGCCACGCTGATGTTGTCGTTCGCGACCTGGAAATAGTTCGCTACGGTGCCGTAACGATTCCCGCGATGCCCCACCGATACGCCGCGGATGCCCTGAGGAGGATAACGCGTCGCGGCGACTGCGCGCTCGGCTTGAGCGGCATTGTCGACGAACGGAATCAGGAAATTGACGAATCCCGAGTCGAGCAGCTTCTTGATCGCGACGGGATCGTTCGCCTGCGGGCGCACGACGGGCGCGCTCGGGCTGTCCTTCAGCGACATCAATTGCGGGATGAGCGTGAGGGCGTCGTTCGGCGCGTGCTCGGCGTCGAGCAGCATCCAGTCGAAGCCGACCACGCCGATCAGCTCGGTGGCGATCGGACTTGCCAGCGACAGCCAGCAGCCGATCAGCTTCTTGCGTTCGCGCAGCGACGTTCGGAATGTATTGGGCAGCGGTTGGTACGGTGACGAAGACGGCATGATGCCTCCTGTGACGACGGCGATCTGAATGGAAAGCGACGCGTCCGAGAACTCATGTCATCAGACGTCTTAACACAGAGTACCGCTGATTCACGCCTCGGGGACAGGGGCGTATACCCTATATCATTTGATTTTGCGTAAGTTTCGGCGTTGTTACGCTGATTATACTTATACGATGTCTTATATCTTTTCTGATTTGGACGACAGGATTTGCCGAATTGACGAAACCATCGTCCAGCACGATGATGCGTTGTCGGACATCTACGGGGCTTTGGCCTATCCGGCTTCGCCCATCTTCGGATCGAGCTAACGGGACGACGTCCGACGACAGGCAAAACTACTCTACTCCGTCCGCAGCGAATCAATATGGCCAGTCTCACCGAAAAAGTCGTCGCCACCCTGTTCGAGGACATCGAGCGCGGCGTTCTCCGTCCCGGCGATAAGATCCCGACGGAAGTCGCGCTGATGAAACAACTGTCGGTGAGCCGATCGGTCGTGCGCGAGGCGGTGTCGCGCTTGCAGGCGGCGCATGTGGTCGAGACACGGCATGGCGTCGGCACGTTCATCCGGGCGCCCGAGGATCGCGAAGCAATGCGTCTGCCAGACGCGGATCTGTCGAGCCTGCTGGACATCATGGCGGTCATCGAGTTTCGCATCGATCTGGAAGGCGCGGCGGCCGCGCTCGCTGCGGCACGGCGCACGGACGCGCATCTCAAGCAGATCGCGGCGGCGCTCAAACGCTTCGAGGAGCAACTGGCGAGTGGGAGCACGGATGTGCTGCAGCATGACGTCGAGTTTCATTTGCAGATCGCGCGTGCAAGCGGCAACCGATATTTCTACGATGTGCTGAGCCAGATGGGGCGCGGTGTGAGTCCGCGCACGCGCCTGGGCAAGGCCGAGCTTGCGGAACTGGATCAGATCGAGCGCTTGCGCAGTGTGCTCGGCGAGCATAAGGCGATTTATCAGGCGATCGTGCGACAAGACCCTGACGACGCACGCGCTGCGATGCGAATGCATCTGAGCAATAGCCGTGAGCGCCTGAGGCAAGTGCATGGTGCCGCTTCTGCCTGAAGGTGCGCTGCGGTTTTGAGCAGTGCGGTCACGTTGCTTAAGTAAACAAAAGAGTTCGTATGTATACGTGGTAGTAGTTAACAAGCTGGCGGCAAATCGGTGGATAACTGCCGAAGCGCGTTTTACGTCAGATGTTTACGGATTAAACAAGTCCGGTATGGCGCGTCTGGTTCTGGCTTGAGCGCAGGACAACTTTTGCGTTCTGGCGTCGGACGGAGAGTTGTTCAGAAACCGCCAACAGTTAACGCGGTGTAGTGCCAACAAGGTTGTCCACAGGCGAGCAACGCATGGCAACGTCATTTTTCGAGATCGATAACCGTCATTTTCGCGCCGGTTAAACAACATAGTGGTGCTTAACCGGCAAAATCATGCCGGTTACATGCCGAGTTTCTCGCCGCAAAAATGCTTCAACCGGAAAGAAAAAAGCGCCTTCGAAAAGACGCTTTTTCTGCAAACACACCGCCGCGCAAAAGACCCGCCGACGCTTACTCCACCGTCACCGACTTCGCCAGATTCCGCGGCTTATCCACATCCGTCCCGCGCGCACACGCCGTGTGATACGCCAGCAACTGCAGCGGCACGACGTGCAGAATCGGCGACAGCGCCCCGTAGTGCTCCGGCATACG